>NZ_JYFN01000121.1 GCF_000948395.1 Frankia torreyi
CAGCTCGCCCACCCACTCACCCTGCATGATCACAACACTGGCGTCGACCACCACACCAGAACCCGGACCCGCAAGATTTTCAGTGGTCTCCTAGGACGCGCCGCGAGCCCTAGGACGCGTCGGCGGCCGGCCTGCGCGAGCGGATGAGCTGTTCCTGCGCGATCGCGAGGATCAGATTCCCCGCGGCGTCCCGGACCGAGCCGGAGTACAGCCCGAGCCCGCTGGCGGCGCTGCTGGGCCACATCTCCAGGGTCATCCCGTCGTCGGCCCGCGCCGGGGCGTGGAACCAGATCGAGTGGCTGACGCTGGATTCCGTGCTGGCGATGCCGGGATCGGCGAGTTGGCCGAAGCCGGTGCCGATGTCGGACATGTAGGCGATGGCGCAGGTGTGGGTCAGCCAGTCGTCCGACAGCGGGCCGACGGGGAGGATCTCGGCGTGGTCCGGGAAGAAGAACCGGTCGCCCTGCTGGTGGCGGGGGGTGAACTCGCACAGGTCGAGCAGGAGCATCCGGTGCTTGTCCGGCGGCTCGGTGTAGGTGCGCCCCAGCCGCGGCACCGCGTCGAGGACGAAGTCACCCGTGCCCCGGGTGAACGACGTGACCATCGAGAAGATCACCTTGTCGTCCTGGAGGGCGACGACCCGGCGCGCCGAGAAGGAGCGGCCGTCGCGGTCGCGGTCGACGTGCAGCGCGACCGGAGCGTCGAGCCGTCCGGCCCGCAGGAAGTAGCCGTGCAGCGAGTGCGGCCGGCGGTCGGGCTCGATCGTCATCGCCGCCGCACGCAGAGCCAGGGCGAGGATCTGGCCGCCGTAGAGCGGGTAGCCACCGGTATCGACCAGGCTCACCGACTGGAAGTCATCCTCGCCGACCCGAACGATCTGCAACGCCTGCTCGAGGGTCTGGGCGACGGAATGCCCGCTCACCTGCTCATCACTCGCACGGGACCGACGTTCCCACAGCCGCTGGCGAGACAGCAACAGTTGTCGAAGCCGTAGGACGAAGCCGACACGGCAGCGACCCCGGCACCGACTCGGCCGAGGGCCGGTGAACGCCGGGGACGCGGTCGCCGACCGCGCGGGGGTCCGATCAGTTCTTGATCGATTTCTCCGGGGATGTCGTCACCACCGTTGATTATCTTGAACGCATCGGCGGCAGCCGCGCGCATTCCCCATCTGTCGACCGAGAAGGTGGAGAATACTGGGCACACCGATCCTCCTCGTGCGGCCGGTGCGCCGCCCCTCGTCGATCTGGAGCAGGCGTGGCACCCGAATCGATGGTCCACACATCCATGATCCACACATCAATGATCCACATTGAGAGCGTCGAGTGGGACGACCCGGTGGCGGTGACACTGCGCGACGCGATGGCCGCGGAGATGCGGCTGCGCTATGCCGACCGGCTGGCCACCCGGCCGCCGACCCCTGACCGGGGCATCGAGGCCGAGACGGTCGCCTACACCGGTGTCGCCTACACCGCCGACCGGCTGCCCGTCGGGCATGCCGCGTTGCGCTGGCTGGGTGACGACCTGGAACTCAAGCGCCTGTACGTCCTGCCCGCCCACCGCGGCCGCGGGGTGTCGGCCGCGCTGCTGACGGCGGTGGAACACGCGGCGCGGCACCTGGGCGCGGGACGGATCGTGCTGCAGACCGGGGACCGGCAGCCGGACGCGGAGCGCGTGTACGCCAGAACCGGTTACACCCGCATCCCGATCTTCCCCCCGTACGAGGCGCTGACCCACTCCCGCTGTTTCCAGAAGATCCTCGCCGGTGCGGACGCGCACGTGTCATGACGGTCCACGAGTCGGTCCTCGACGCGATCGGCGAGACTCCGCTGCTCCGGCTCACGCGGCTCGGCCGCGGGATCGCGACCCCCCTCTACGCGAAGGCGGAGTTCCTCAACATCGGGGGCAGCGTGAAGGACCGGGCCGCGTTGTCGATGGTGCTCCAGGCCGAACGCGACGGGCTGCTGCGACCGGGTGGGACGATCGTCGAGGCCTCGTCCGGCAACACCGGGATCGGCCTGGCGATCATCGGCCGGCAACGAGGTTACCGGGTGATCGTCGGGGTGTCGGACCGATCGGCCCGGGAGAAGGTCGACATTCTGCGGGCCTACGGCGCCGAGGTCGTGCTCGCCCCCACCAGGCTCGCCAGACAGCATCCGGATCACCTCTTCCACGTCGTGCGCCGCCTGGTGGACGAGATTCCGGGCGCCTGGCTGGCGAACCAGTACGACAACCCGGCGAACCCCGCGGCCCACCTGCGCACGACGGGCCCGGAGATCTGGCGGCAGACGGGCGGACGGGTGACGCATTTCGTGGCCGGCGTCGGCACCGGAGGCACCATCAGCGGCACGGGCGAGTTCCTCCGACAGGCGTCGGGGGGGACGGTCACGGTCGTCGGGGCCGACCCTGAGACGTCGGTCTACTCCGGCGGTGACGGCAGCGCCTACTACGTCGAGAGCATCGGCCATTTCCTGCACCCCGACACCGCGGAGGACGTCTGGCCGCAGTCCTACCACCGCGAGGCGGTCGATCGGTTCGAGCGGATACCGGATCGGGAGTCCCTGCTGACCGCGCGGCGGCTGGCCAGCGAGGAGGGGCTGCTCGCCGGCCCGTCGTCGGGTACGGCCGCCGCCGCCGCGCTGCGGGTCGCCCGCGCTCTCGGCCCGGATGATCTCGTCGTGGTCCTGCTGCCCGACTCGGGCCGGTCCTACCTGTCGACCGTCTTCAGCGACGACTGGCTGCGGCGGTGGGGGNTCCTGGACGACCCCGCCGGCAACGGCCCCGACAACGCCGACGGCACCGACGGCACCGTGCGTCAGCTCCTCGACCGCCTCCCCGGCTGGGCCGACCGCCTGGTCGCGGTCTCCTCGCGGGCCAGCGCCGGCGCTGTCGTGGCCGGTCTGCCCGGGTCGGCGGTGGCCGTCCCGGTCGTTCTTCCCCGCGCCGAGCGCCGGCACGGACTGTCCGCCACCGAGATCCTCGGCTGGGTCGAACCCGCCGCGCTCGGGGCGGCGATCGCCGCGGGCAGGATCTCCCCGGACAGCCCGGTGCTGGATCACCTCGGCGACCCGCTCCCGGCCGTCGGCGGCGGCCAGACGATCTCCGAGGCCCGCTCCGCGCTCGGCCCGCGCCACGCCGCCGCCGTCGTCCTGCGGGACGGCCGCGCCGTCTCCCTCATCACCCGCGACGAGCTGGACGCGGCAATCCGGTAGGAAACCACCGATACCCGGCCGGGCGCCCCTGGTCGCCGGCCTTCCCCTGGGCCATCACGAGAGGACATCTATGACGATCACCGCGCGGTACGCGGATCCGGCGGCGACGCTCCACGTCACCAGCGAGACCGTGACGCTGCAGCTCGCGCATCGGTCGGTGCGCAGGTTCACGCCCCGGCCGGTCACCGACGACGAGCTGGCGGCGCTGGTCGCGGCCGCCCAGTCCGCGTCGACGTCGTCCAACCTGCAGGCGTGGAGCGTGGTCGCCGTGCGGGATCCGCAGCGCAAGGACCGGCTCGCGGCGCTGGCGGGCAACCAGCGGTTCATCAGCGAGGCACCGCTGTTCCTGATCTGGATCGCCGACCTGAGCCGGGCGCATCGACTCGCCGACGGCGCGGGCGCAGGCAGGGTGCCGGAGGGCACCGACTATCTGGAGTCGACGATCCTCGGCTTCGTCGACGCCGCCCTCGCGGCGCAGAACGCCGTCGTCGCGGCCGAGTCGCTCGGCCTGGGCACGGTGTTCGTCGGGGCGGTCCGCAACCATCCCGAACAGATCGCGGCCGAGCTGGGCCTGCCACCGCACGCGGCGGCGGCGTTCGGGCTCGCGGTCGGCACGCCCGACCCGGCCGAGCACGCCGGGATCAAGCCGCGGCTGCCGCAGGCCGCCGTCCTGCACCACGAGCGGTACGACGCCGCCACGGCCGACGCGCACATCCCCGCCTACGACGAGCGGCTGGGTGCGTACAACGCCCGGCACGGCCTGCCCGGTTCGTGGAGCGAGCGCGTGCTGGCCCGGCTGGCCGGCCCGCAGTCGCTCTCCGGCCGGCACCGGTTGCGGGAGGCGCTGGCGAACCTCGGCCTGCCGTCCCGCTGACCGCATCCACCAGAGGGGCGACTGCCCGGTCTCCACAGCCATCGGCCCGGCGGAGACGTTCAGGCCACGTTCACCGTTCTCGAACTACTCTCCGCTATGGGCGGGTTGTCGTCCGGTCCGGCGGCGTGAGCGTCGGCGGGCCGCATGAGGACGATGACGAGCAGGCCGGCGAGGATGCCGATGGCTCCGGCGACGACGAAGGTCGCTTGTATGCCGGTCACCGCCGCACCGTGCGCCGCGCTGTCGAGGAACCGCCGCCCGGCGGACGGAGCGGTCAGCAGCAGGGCCGGTGTCTCTCCCCCGGCGATGGCGTGGGCGAGCTGTGCCGCGTCCGGGACGCCGCGGGCGGACAGGCTGCCCTGCGCGCGGGCGGTGAAGACACTGCCCAGCACGGCGATGCCGAAGGCGAAGCCGAGCTGGCGGGTGGTGTTGACCGCGCCGGCGGCCATGCCGCCCCGCTCGGCGGGCACGAGGGACATCGAAACCGAGCCGAGGACCGGCGTCACCAGGCCGACCCCGATACCGATCACGGCGAAGCCCGGCACGAGCTGCGGCCATCCGGCCGATCCGTGGACGAGCGCGGCGGTGAGCAGTCCGCCGAGCCCGATGAACAGCAGCCCCACCCCGATGACCAGATCGGGCCGCCGGCCGTGCAGCACCCGGCCCAGCCCCGCCGAGACACCGAATGCCATGATCGACATGGGCAGGCCGGTGAGTCCCGCCTCGATCGGGCTGAGTCCCAGTACGGACTGCAACCAGATCGAGGTGTAGGTGAACGCGGCGAAGGCCGCGAAGGTCAGCAGGAGTCCGGCGAGCAGCACCCCGACGAACGAGCGGTTGCGCAGCAGCGCGAGGTCGAGCATGGGGTGCTGCGTATGCGCCTCGACCGCGGTGAACACGGCCAGCAGTACCACCGCCGCCGCCAGCAGCCCCCAGATGCCGGGGTCGGACCAGCCGTGCTCGTTCGCGCGGATGAGCGCGTAGGTGGCACCGGCCGCCGCGGCGGTGAAGCTGGTCATGCCCCCGAGGTCCACCCTGGCGCGGGCCGGTGCGTGCGCGTCGACGAGCGTGGTAGAGCACAGCAGGATGGCGACGGCGCTGACCGGCAGGTTGACGAAGAAGATCCAGCGCCAGGACGCGCCCTCGGTGAGAAGTCCGCCCAGGATCGGGCCCACCGCGGCCGAGCCGCCCGCCACCGCGCCCCAGACGCCGTAGGCGCTACCCCGGTCGCGGCCGGTGTAGGCGCTGTTGAGCAGGGCGAAGGTGGTTGCGAACATCGCCGCCGCGCCGACGCCCTGGACCGCGCGCATGGCGATCAGCACACCCGGGTCGGGGGCCAGACCACACATCAGCGAGGAGGCCGCGAAGACCGCGAGCCCGCCGATGTAGGCGCGGCGGTGCCCGACGAGGTCGGCGATCGAGCCGGCGCCGAGCACCAGCGCGGCCACGGAACCTGTCAACCTGTTTGAGGCAGGATGGTGCAGTAATTAGCCGGTGGTCGTGTCTGGTTGGTCTTCGGGGTCGGGGGGCCGGTTGATCCACGCGGGTTGCGGGAGTGCGGGTGGGGTCGGGGGTCGGCGGACGAACCGTTCGGGGTGGGTGGCGTTGTCGAGGACGGCGGCGCGGGCCTGGTGGACCGCGGCGGCCTGGCCGTGGTGGACGGCCGTCGGGGTGAGCAGGCCGATCCCGGAATGACGGTGATGATTGTTGTAGTGGTCGAAGAAGTCCGGGTCTTCGAAGTTGACCGGGGTGAGGTGTGGGGCTCGCGTCCGGCTTGGTGGCTGTGCGTGATGCTGGTCTGGTGTGGCCTGGGTGTAGGA
>NZ_JYFN01000122.1 GCF_000948395.1 Frankia torreyi
ACAAGTGTGGGGTTGCCTTAAAAAGGCAACCCCACACTTTGTGTAAGTCCGGCGGCGTCCTACTCTCCCACACAGTCCCCCATGCAGTACCATCGGCGCTGAAGAGCTTAGCTTCCGGGTTCGGAATGAGACCGGGCGTTTCCCCTTCGCCAAAACCACCGAAACACTATTCAACTATACAACCAGTAACCCAGACCGGCCATACAGCTGGGAACCGCACAGTGGACGCGTAGCACCTTCGAAGACAAGCCCTCGGCCTATTAGTACCGGTCAGCTCCATGCGTCACCGCACTTCCACCTCCGGCCTATCAACCCGATCATCTAGTCGGGGGCCTTACCAGGCTACCCTGTGGGAGACCTCATCTCGAAGCAGGCTTCCCGCTTAGATGCTTTCAGCGGTTATCCCTTCCGAACGTAGCCAACCAGCCATGCCCTTGGCAGAACAACTGGCACACCAGAGGTTCGTCCGTCCCGGTCCTCTCGTACTAGGGACAGCCCTTCTCAAGTCTCCTGCGCGCGCGGCGGATAGGGACCGAACTGTCTCACGACGTTCTAAACCCAGCTCGCGTACCGCTTTAATGGGCGAACAGCCCAACCCTTGGGACCTACTCCAGCCCCAGGATGCGACGAGCCGACATCGAGGTGCCAAACCTTGCCGTCGATATGGACTCTTGGGCAAGATCAGCCTGTTATCCCCGGGGTACCTTTTATCCGTTGAGCGACGGCGCTTCCACAAGCCACCGCCGGATCACTAGTCCCTGCTTTCGCACCTGCTCGACATGTCTGTCTCACAGTCAAGCTCCCTTGTGCACTTGCACTCAACACCTGATTGCCAACCAGGCTGAGGGAACCTTTGGGCGCCTCCGTTACTCTTTAGGAGGCAACCGCCCCAGTTAAACTACCCACCAGACACTGTCCCTGATCCGGATCACGGACCGAGGTTAGACATCCAGTACGACCAGAGTGGTATTTCAACAATGACTCCACCAGAACTGGCGTCCCAGCTTCACAGTCTCCCACCTATCCTACACAAGCCGAACCGAACACCAATATCAAGCTATAGTAAAGGTCCCGGGGTCTTTCCGTCCTGCCGCGCGTAACGAGCATCTTTACTCGTAATGCAATTTCGCCGAGTCTGTGGTTGAGACAGTGGGAAAGTCGTTACGCCATTCGTGCAGGTCGGAACTTACCCGACAAGGAATTTCGCTACCTTAGGATGGTTATAGTTACCACCGCCGTTTACTGGCGCTTAAGTTCTGAGCTTCGCCCCGAAGAGCTAACCCGTCCCCTTAACGTTCCAGCACCGGGCAGGCGTCACTCCGTATACATCGTCTTACGACTTAGCACGGAGCTATGTTTTTAGTAAACAGTCGCTTTCCCCTGGTCTCTGCGGCCACTCCCCGCTACGGAAGCAAGTCCCTACACGGAGAACGGCCCCCCTTCTCCCGAAGTTACGGGGGCATTTTGCCGAGTTCCTTAACCACAGTTCACTCGAACGCCTTGGTATTCTCTACCTGACCACCTGTGTCGGTTTAGGGTACGGGCGGCCCTGACACTCGCTAGAGGCTTTTCTCGGCAGCATGGGATCATCCACTTCGCCACAATCGGCTCGGCATCAGGTCTCAGACACATGGAACGCGGATTTACCTACGCACCGTCCTACACCCTTGCCCCAGGACAACCACCGCCTGGGTTGGACTACCCTCCTGCGTCACCCCATCGCTTGCCTACTACCAGCCGGGATCCCACCCTCCCAGACACATCTCCGAAAAGACACATCCGATCAGATGGTTAGCACAACCAGGTTCAGCATGGGCGCGTCAGCGCCGGTACGGGAATATCAACCCGTTGTCCATCGACTACGCCTGTCGGCCTCGCCTTAGGTCCCGACTCACCCTGGGCGGATTAGCCTGCCCCAGGAACCCTTGGTCATCCGGCGGACGGGTTTCTCNCCCGTCATTCGCTACTCATGCCTGCATTCTCACTCGTATGGCATCCACGACTAGGTCNCCCCGCCGCTTCACACGCCACACGACGCTCCCCTACCCATACACACACCTGGACACCCGCAAAGATGCCTGGCTAACATGCGTATGCCGCAGCTTCGGCGGTGCGCTTGAGCCCCGCTACATTGTCGGCGCGGAATCACTTGACCAGTGAGCTATTACGCACTCTTTCAAGGGTGGCTGCTTCTAAGCCAACCTCCTGGTTGTCTATGCGACTCCACATCCTTTTCCACTTAGCGCACGCTTAGGGGCCTTAGCTGGCGATCTGGGCTGTTTCCCTCTCGACTACGAAGCTTATCCCCCGCAGTCTCACTGCCGCACTTCACTTACCGGCATTCGGAGTTTGGCTGACTTCAGTAAGCTTGTGGGCCCCCTAGGCCATCCAGTGCTCTACCTCCGGCAAGAAACATGCGACGCTGCACCTAAATGCATTTCGGGGAGAACCAGCTATCACCGAGTTTGATTGGCCTTTCACCCCTACCCACAGCTCATCCCCCAGGTTTTCAACCCTGGTGGGTTCGGTCCTCCACACGGTCTTACCCGCGCTTCAACCTGGCCATGGGTAGATCACTCGGCTTCGGGTCTTGGACATGCGACTCAAACGCCCTATTCGGACTCGCTTTCGCTACGGCTACCCCACACGGGTTAACCTCGCCACACATCGCAAACTCGCAGGCTCATTCTTCAAAAGGCACGCGGTCACCAGACCGAAGTCCAGCTCCCACGGATTGTAGGCACACGGTTTCAGGTACTATTTCACTCCCCTCCCGGGGTACTTTTCACCTTTCCCTCACGGTACTAGTCCGCTATCGGTCACCAGGGAGTATTTAGGCTTAGCGGGTGGTCCCGCCAGATTCACACGGAATTTCACGGGCTCCGTGCTACTTGGGAACACGTCCGGGAGGAACACTGTTTTCAGCTACAGGGCTATTACCCTCTATGGCGGTCCATTCGCATGACCTTCGCCTAACAGCGCTCTTTCTGACTCCCTGACGGAACGGCAGTCCCGTCCAGACGATCCCACAACCCCAGCATCGCAACGCCTGCCGGCTATCACACGACACTGGTTTAGCCTCATCCGCTTTCGCTCACCACTACTCGCGGAATCACGGTTGTTTTCTCTTCCTGCGGGTAATGAGATGTTTCACTTCCCCGCGTTCCCTCCACATGCCCTATGTGTTCAGGCATGGGTGACAGGATTTAAAGCCCTGCCGGGTTTCCCCATTCGGAAATCCTCGGATCACAGCTCGGTTGACAGCTCCCCGAGGCATATCGCAGCCTCCCACGTCCTTCATCGGCTCCTGGTGCCAAGGCATCCACCGTGCGCCCTTACTAACTTGGCCACAAAGATGCTCGCGTCCACTGTGCAGTTCTCAACGTACGGACGGCCCCAGCCGACCCGGCAGAACCCACCCCCACACGGGAAGCAGTCCCCTACCACGACCGGTCCGTTCACCAGCAGACCCCCACCACAACCCCCCGAAGGAGATCAGCAGAAGGGGTCACACCAGACGAGGAAGCCTCACTCCCTCAGGACCCAACAGCGTGCCACGCACCACCAGCCACCCACCAGACCCGTTCCACCCGCCCAACCCCCCCGAAGAGAAGCCACACGGAGTACTAGACATCCAGCAGACAACCAGAAGCACTATCGTCAGCGTTCCACCCATGAGCAACCAGACCGGCATGCACATCCGGCCCTGGCCCTGAACCAGCCCACCCCCAACAGGACAGACCAGCCAGACGCTCCTTAGAAAGGAGGTGATCCAGCCGCACCTTCCGGTACGGCTACCTTGTTACGACTTCGTCCCAATCGCCGGTCCCACCTTCGACGGCTCCCCCCACAAGGGTTAGGCCACCGGCTTCGGGTGTTACCGACTTTCGTGACGTGACGGGCGGTGTGTACAAGGCCCGGGAACGTATTCACCGCAGCATTGCTGATCTGCGATTACTAGCGACTCCGACTTCACGGGGTCGAGTTGCAGACCCCGATCCGAACTGAGACCGGCTTTTTGGGATTCGCTCCACCTCGCGGTATCGCAGCCCTTTGTACCGGCCATTGTAGCATGTGTGCAGCCCAGGACGTAAGGGGCATGATGACTTGACGTCATCCCCACCTTCCTCCGAGTTGACCCCGGCAGTCTCCTATGAGTCCCCGACATAACTCGCTGGCAACATAGGACGAGGGTTGCGCTCGTTGCGGGACTTAACCCAACATCTCACGACACGAGCTGACGACAGCCATGCACCACCTGTGCAGGACCCTTACGGACCCCGTATCTCTACGAGATTTCCCTGCATGTCAAGCCCTGGTAAGGTTCTTCGCGTTGCATCGAATTAAGCCACATGCTCCGCCGCTTGTGCGGGCCCCCGTCAATTCCTTTGAGTTTTAGCCTTGCGGCCGTACTCCCCAGGCGGGGCGCTTAATGCGTTAGCTGCGGCACGGAGGCCGTGGAAGGTCCCCCACACCTAGCGCCCAACGTTTACGGCGTGGACTACCAGGGTATCTAATCCTGTTCGCTCCCCACGCTTTCGCTCCTTAGCGTCAGTTCCGGCCCAGAGACCCGCCTTCGCCACCGGTGTTCCTCCTGATATCTGCGCATTTCACCGCTACACCAGGAATTCCAGTCTCCCCTGCCGGACTCTAGCCTGCCCGTATCGACTGCAGGCCCGGGGTTGAGCCCCGGGTTTTCACAGCCGACGCGACAGGCCGCCTACGAGCTCTTTACGCCCAATAATTCCGGACAACGCTTGCACCCTACGTATTACCGCGGCTGCTGGCACGTAGTTGGCCGGTGCTTCTTCTGCAGGTACCGTCACTTGCGCTTCGTCCCTGCTGAAAGAGGTTTACAACCCGAAGGCCGTCATCCCCCACGCGGCGTCGCTGCGTCAGGCTTTCGCCCATTGCGCAATATTCCCCACTGCTGCCTCCCGTAGGAGTCTGGGCCGTGTCTCAGTCCCAGTGTGGCCGGTCGCCCTCTCAGGCCGGCTACCCGTCGTCGCCTTGGTAGGCCATCACCCCACCAACAAGCTGATAGGCCGCGGGCCCATCCCGAGCCGATAAATCTTTCCACACCACCAGATGCCCAGCAGTGTCATATCCGGCATTAGCCCCGGTTTCCCGAAGTTATTCCAGAGCTCGGGGCAGGTTGCCCACGTGTTACTCACCCGTTCGCCGCTAGGAGCCGAAGCCCCTCGCTCGACTTGCATGTGTTAAGCACGCCGCCAGCGTTCGTCCTGAGCCAGGATCAAACTCTCCATCAATGATTTCGAGAGTGCCGGCAAAACCGGCAGACCCCGACATCGACACCACAACCGTGATGCCGTGTCCAAAGGAATCCCTCACAACCACAACCAGCCACCCCCCACACACCAGAACGATGCGCGAAGAACAACCAGCCAGGCCATGAACGGGGTAAAACAATTGGCACTGACAATCGGCACGCTGTTGAGTTCTCAAGGAGCAGGCGC
>NZ_JYFN01000123.1 GCF_000948395.1 Frankia torreyi
TCGAGGCTGGCGAGCAGGCTTTTGGTGCTGGTCGCGAGGGTGATCGCGCGGTGTGGGAACACGGTGCGCGTCGCCAGCGCCCGGGCCAGCGCCGGCAGGGGTGCGCGACCGGTGTCGCTCTCGCCGCTGGCGCGCAGGTGGGTAGCTAGCCGGCGGGCCTGTGCCTGCAGGGCCTCGGGGCTGCGCGCGGACAGTGGCGCCAGCACCGGCAGCGCCCCGACCACAGCTCCATCGGCATCCGGATCGCCTGTCTCGGTGGTGGGACGGCCCGCCTCCGCGCTGTCCGCGTCGGCCGGCGCCGGACCGACGCCGGGGGCGTTCGGGTCGGCCGGGGCCTGTTCGATGATGACGTGGGCGTTGGTGCCGCTGACCCCGAAGGCCGAGACCCCGGCCCGGCGGGGGGCGCCGGTCGCGGGCCACGCGCGGGCCTCGGTGAGCACCTCGACCCCGCCGACCGACCAGTCCACCTGCGTGGACGGCGCGTCGACGTGCAGGGTCGGCGGCAGCAGGCCCGCGCGAATCGCCTGCACGATCTTGATGACTCCGGCGGCGCCGGCGGCGGCCTGGGTGTGGCCGATGTTCGACTTCACCGAGCCGAGGTAGAGCGGCCGGTCGGCCGGGCGGTTGCGACCGTAGACGGTCAGCAGCGCGTGGGCCTCGATCGGGTCGCCGAGGGCGGTGCCGGTGCCGTGGGCCTCGACCGCGTCGATGTCGGCGGGGGTGAGCCGGGCGCCGGCCAGCGCCGCGCGGATGACCCGCTGCTGCGACGGGCCGTTCGGCGCGGTCAGGCCGTTGCTCGCGCCGTCGGAGTTGACCGCGCTGCCGCGGACGAGGGCGAGGATGGGGTGGCCGAGGCGTTGGGCGTCGGAGAGCCGTTCGACGAGCAGGACGCCGGCCCCCTCGCCCCACCCAGTGCCGTCGGCAGCGTCGGCGAAGGCCTTGCACCGCCCGTCGGAGGCCAGGCCCCGCTGGCGGGAGAACTCGACGAAGGCGGCCGGGGAGGCCATCACCGTCACGCCACTGGCGACGGCGAGGTCGGTCTCGCCGTTGCGGAGCGCCTGCGCGGCCAGGTGCAGGGCGACCAGGGCGGACGAGCAGGCCGTGTCGACGGTGACCGACGGCCCCTCGAAGCCGAACGTGTAGGAGATCCGCCCGGACAGCACGCTGCCGAGCGTCCCCAGCCCGAGATAGGCCTCCAGCTCCGGCGGCGGCTGACGCACCGTGTCGCCGTAGTCCTGCCCGTTCGTTCCGGCGAACACCGCGGTGCGGCTGCCGCGCAGCGCCGTCGGGTCGATCCCGGCCTGCTCGAACGCCTCCCAGGTGGTTTCCAGCAACAGCCGTTGCTGCGGGTCCAGGGCGAGCGCCTCGCGCGGGGAGATGCCGAAGAACTCGGCGTCGAAACCGGCGGCGTCGGTCAGGAACCCGCCGTGCCTCGTGTACGACTTCCCCGTCGCGTCCGGGTCGGGGTCGAACAGCTCCTCGACGTCCCAGCCGCGGTCCGTCGGGAACTCGCCGATCGCGTCCCGGCCCTCGGCGACCAGCTCCCACAGCTCCTGCGCGGAGCCGACCCCGCCCGGAAACCGGCAGGCCATCCCGACGATCGCGATCGGCTCGCCCCGGGCGTCCCGCTCGTCCCGCAGCCGTTCACGGGTTTCGTGCAGCTCGGCGGTCACCCTCTTGAGGAGGTACCGAATCTGGTCGTCGCTCATGTTCCACCTTCTTTCGCGATGCGGGGTCAGGAGATCCCGAGGGTCTTGCCGATGAAGTCGATGAGCTCGGCGTCGCTGGCCGCGGACAGCTCGGCCGCGACGGCCGCTCCGTCCGCCGCCGGTCCGCCCAGTCGGGTGAGCAGGTCCCGCAGCCGGTCGGCCGCGGCCTCCCGGTCCGCGTCGGCCACGTCGGCCAGCGCCGACTCCAGCCGGTCGATCTCGGCCAGCACGGCTGGCAGCCCGGCCGGTTCGTCCGGCACCAGTTCGCCGAGCAGGTGGTCGGTCAGCGCCGCGGCCGTGGGGTAGTCGAACACCAGGCTGACCGGCAGCGACAGGCCCGTCTCGGCGATCAGCCGGTTGCGCAGGTTCACCGCGGCGAGGGAGTCGAATCCCTGGTCGCGGAACCCGCGGTCGACGTCGACCGCGTCCGGCGAGGCATGTCCCTGCACGGCGGCGACATGATCGCGGACGATCGCGAGCAGCGCCTCCCGGCGTGCCGGCCCGTCGAGCTCGGCCAGCCGGGCCGCCAGCACCGGGCCATCGCCGTCACCGGTCGCGCCCGCCGGTCGACCCGACCGCTCGGCGAGGGCGCTGCGCTCGGCGGCGACCTCGGGCAGCTCGTGGACGAGGGGATGCGGCCGGCTCCGGTAGAACACCGGCCAGTCGGCGGCCACGATCGCCAGGTGGGTCTCGTCGCTGGCCAACGCGCCGGCCAGCGCCCGCACCGCCGGTTGCGGGTCCATCGCCAGCAGCCCGTAGCGGCCGAGGATGCGTTCCACATCCGGTTCGGCGAGTCCCGCGCCGTCCCACTGGCCCCAGGCGATGGAGGTGGCGACCAGCCCGGCGGCGCGCCGGTAGGCGGCAAAGGCGTCGAGGTACGCGTTCCCGGGGGCGTAGTTGCCCTGGCCGGTGATCCCCGCCGTCCCGGCGATCGAGGAGAACAGGACGAACGCGGCCAGATCCGCGTCGCGGGTCAGCTCGTGCAGGTTCAGCGCCCCGCCGACCTTGACCCGCAGCACCCGGTCGATCTGCTCCAGGGTCAGCTCCGAGACCAGGCCGTCGTCGAGGACCGCGGCGGTATGGACGACCGCACGCAGCGGCAGCTCCGCGGGAATCCCGCCGATCACCTCCGCGAGCGCGTCACGATCCCCCACGTCGACCGCGGCGATCGTGACCCGGGCGCCCAGCGCGCGCAGCTCCTCGGCGAGTTCGCCGGCGCCGGGCGCCCGCTCGCCCCGCCGGCTCGTCAGCAGCAGGTGGGCGGCACCCTCCCGGGCCAGCCAGCGGGCGACGTGCCCGCCGAGCGCCCCGGTGCCCCCGGTGATGAGGACGGTGCCCTCTGCCGCCCAGTCGGCGACCGAACCCGGCTCCTGCGCAGGCCGGGCTTCGGTCGGGGCCGGCACCAGCCGGCGGGCCAGCAGGCCACCCGACCGCACCACGAGCTCCGCCTCGCCGTGGCCGGCTCGCAGCGCCGTCGCCAGGAGCCGCGCGGCCTCCTCGTCCACCTGGTCGGGGAGATCGACGATTCCGCCCCAGCGGCCCGGATACTCGACGGCGCAGATCGCGCCGAGGCCCCAGAGCAACGCGTCGGCCGGTCGGGTGACGGGATCCGCCGCCGAGGTCGACACGGCGCCGCTGGTGGCGATCCACAGCCGGGCGTCGAGGCCCGTGTCGTCCAGGGCCTGGAGCAGTGCGACGGTCCCCGCGAGGCCGAGCGGCGTGGCGGCGGCGTCCGGATGCGCCGACTCGTCCAGGGCCAGCAGGGACAGCACGCCGGCCACCGCCGGTCCATCGGCGAGGCCCGACGGGATCGTGCCGTTCGGTGCCGTGCCGTTCGGTGCCGTGCCGTTGGGTGCCGTGCCGTTGTGGGCTGCCCCGATGGGGGCCGCGAGCAGGCGGGTCAGCTCGGTTGCCAGGGTGCGGCGATCCGCGGCCGCGGGGACGACCAGCCGGCGCACGGCGGCGCCCGCGTCCTCCAGCGCCCGCACCGCCGCGGCGACCCGGGGATGATCGACATACTCCGGCGCGACCACCAGAAGCCAGTCGCCATCGGAGGCGGGCGACGCCGACGCGCTCTGCGGGACCGGGCGCCAGGCGATCCGGTACCGCCACGAGTCCGCCTGCGACTCGGTGACCCGGCGCGTCCACCACGAGTTCAGCGCGGGCAGCACGGTGGCCAGCGCGTCGTGATCCGTCGGGTCGGAGATCCCCAGGGTGTCGGCGAGGGTGCTCGCGTCGGCGTGCTGGACGGCGTCCCAGAAACCGGTGTCGACCGCGTTGAGCGGGCTCCCCTGCCGATCGGACGTGGCAGGTGCCGGGTCCTCCAGCCAGTAGCGCTGGCGCTGGAAGGGGTAGGTGGGGAGGACCGCGGCGAGGTGGATCGGGCCCGTCCCGGTGCCACTGCTGGCGGCGTTTTCGCTGGTGGTGCTGTCGCCGCCGGGGCTGGCGCTGTGGTCGCTGGCGGTGGGGCTTGTGGTGGTGGGGGGTGTGGGGGTGTGGCCTTCGGTGTGGAGGGTGGCCAGGGCGGTGGCGAGGGTGGTGGCGGGGGGCTTGGTGCGGTGGAGGGTGGGGGTGGCGGTGAAGCGGGGTCGGTCGTTGCTGTCGCTGGTGCTGTCGCCGCTGGTGCTGTCGAGGTGGGTGAGGGTTTGGGTGGTCAGTGCCGTGAGGGTGGTGTCGGGTCCGAGTNCGAGGTAGGTGGTGACGCCCTGGCCGAGCAGGGTGGTGATGCCGTGGGCGTAGCGGACGGTGTGGCGGATGTGGCGGGTCCAGTAGTCGGGGGTGGTGTGGTCGCCGTCGATGGGAAGGGTGCCGGTGAGGCCGGCGATGAGGGGGATCGAGGGCTGGTGGTAGGTGATGGTGCTGGTGGTGGTGTGGAAGGTGTCGAGGATGGGGTCGGTGAGGGGGCTGTGGAAGGCGTGGCTGACGGTGAGGGTTCGGCTGCGGATGCCTTGGGCGGTGGCTTGTTCGGCGATGTGGGTGAGGGNGNNGGTGTCGCCGGCGATGACGGTGTTGGTGGGGCTGTTGAGGGCGGCGATGTCGAGGGTGGGTTGCCCGGCGATGAGGGTGCGGGTGGTGTGTTCGTCGGTGTGGAGGGTGAGCATGCTGCCGCCGGGGGGGAGGCTGGCGAGTAGGCGGGCGCGGGTGGTGACGAGGTGGGCGGCGTCGTCGAGGGTGAGGATGCCGGCGAGGTGGGCGGCGGTGATTTCGCCGAGGCTGTGGCCGATGAGGTAGTCGGGGGTGATGCCGTGAGACGTGATGAGGCGGTAGAGGGCGGTCTGGAGGGCGAACAGGGTGGGTTGGGTCCAGGCGGTGTGGTGGATGGTCGATGCCTGGGGGCTGTCGGGGTCGGCGTGGAGGATGTCGAGCAGGGGCTGGTCGAGGTGGGGATCCAGGGCGTCGGCGGCGTCGTGGAGGGCTTGGCGGTAGACGGGGTGGGTGGTGTACAACGCGTGGCCCATGCGGGGGTACTGGCTGCCCTGGCCGGAGAAGGCGAAGGCGAGCTTGCCCGTCCCGGCCAATCCGGTGATGACGGATGGGTCGGGTTGGCCGTCGGCGAGGCGGTCGAGGCTGGCGAGCAGGCTTTTGGTGCTGGTCGCGAGGGTGATCGCGCGGTGTGGGAACACGGTGCGCGTCGCCAGCGCCCGGGCCAGCG
>NZ_JYFN01000124.1 GCF_000948395.1 Frankia torreyi
CAGCGTGGTCGCCCCCTGTCAGTGACCGTTCCAGCGTGGTCGCCGACGGGTGGGCGCGAGCCTGCCCACGTTGCGTCTTAATTTCGGATCAGGTCTGACCACCGATCATCGAGGCCGCTGGCATGCCCAGCTTCCCCGGAACGCAACAGCGCCGTTGCCAGTTCCAGCTTCAGCAGGTGGTGTTCTAGCGATTCATTGAGCCAGGCGCAGTCGGCAGGACGGCCGGGATCATGGGCGAAGTACCGCAGCTTGAAAGGGGAGAGCTTGGCGTGCACTCCGTACCCGCACTCGGGGCAGCCCAGCGCGACCCGAGGCCTAACCTTGTGCACAGATTCCCAGGTCAGACCGCATCCTAGATCCGGCAGGGTGGCATCGATACGGCCGACCTCGGGGTGAATCGCGGCGAACGCCATGTCAGCAGCCGCGGTCGACGGGAAGCTGAGCGACGGCGAGATGTGCGACGACGGCTTCCGAGCCTGGCCGGGCGCGTCCTCCCAGAGACCGAACACTGCGGATGCGGCTCACCGACGCCCCCTCGTCGAGCTGGCGGAACAGACGTGCTGGTACCGATAACCATGATGGACTGAGCGGCTCAGAGCGGTGGGCCAGTTGCGATTTCCGCACCGGATCATGTGACGTCGAGCTCTCCTGCCGCCAACTTCGCCAGCATTCCCGCGCGGCGATGCGGGGTGGTGCCGGGTTCCAGCCTCAGCTCGACGAACTACCCGCGATCGTCCGCAGCCGGGACACCGGGCTCGTGCATTCCATGGACCGCCTTACCCGCAGGGTCGACAGCCTGTGTTGTGGACGCTGAGCCGGCAAAGGGGGTGCGGGCGAGTTCGTCCCCGCGCAGGTCGCCTCCGCCAACGGTCCTGCTGCGCATCCCCCAAGCGCACAGCTAGATCATCAAGTCGTGAAGCGCGAACGACGTCGACGGCGAGCCCGCCAGCTCGACTCCATCAGGCGGCAGCCCCTTGCCGGCGTGCGGCGACCTGCGCTGAAGGCGTTCCAGGCCGAAGCATTGCGCCCTCGCCGCATGCCGGTCGGGTCGGGAGACATCAACCGCGGGGACCTGGTCGTCGAGGCTGACTCCCCGGTCGGGAGGCGCGCGAAGCCATGATTCGTCAGCAGGCGCCCGAGGCGGCGAGCACACAGACCAACAGGGCCGGCAAGCCCACCGTCAGCAACACCAGCTCATCTCGCGCCAGCTTCTTGACGCCCTGCCCGCGATCAGCCAGACGCACCGACCGTCACTATTTGTCACCATCTTCTATGGCCTTAATCATCGAGCAGTCCCCTGCACTTCGCCCCCGTTGACCGCCTCACAGCGGAGCCCCCGCAGTGGCCAGCCGCACTGCGCCCCGCACCTAACACCGCCCTGGAGGGGCCGCCGGCGAACGATTGATCGACAGAGTCGTGCGGAATGAGCCCATAATGAGCCCATATTCGATCTTGACGGCGACGCAGACGATCTCTATGGCCGTAAATCCGCAGGTCAAGATGGGTATGCCTGGAGCCGACCAGGAGAGGGGAAGCCCTACCCACCCGATTACAAGACGCACGGCGACGTGCCGCGCCATGCCGCATCGTGCCGGGTAGTGCCGCGTTCTCCCTGGTCACGGCGTTTTCGATGCCGTAGCGTGCCGGCGGGTGCCGCGTCGTACCGGAACATCCGCACCCACAATGAGCCCATCCACAGCACACCTTAAAGATCAAATCTCGGTGAACAGCCCGATCGGACCGAGACCGCCTGTCCCGAAGTTATTGGTCGATGGCCGCTGGATGCTTCTCGAAGACGAAAGCGGCTGGCGGAGGCGATCCATGCACCCAGTGCGACTGGCGTACGGACAATCGATGTCGCAAGTGTTGGGGGTGTTTGTGGTGCGCTCGGCAACGCACCACAAACATCCCCAACCACCCTGGCCCGTGCGGTTGCACATCGCACACACTCCCACTACCTGTACCCCCGCAGTAGCCGGAGCCTCGGTACGCGGCCTCGCCGGGCGCCCTGCTGCACGAACCCGCGCGGGGACGCGGGCAGCCAGAGGCCAGGCGGTAACCATCGGGGCCCGCATCGTGTGGACGATGCGGGCCCCAACCTGCCTCAACCAGGCGCGCACCGCAGGAGAATCGAACTTCCGCACCTCCCCCGCATCATCAAGGGAAGCGGACCAACCGGCGCTGCGTGTCAGACTACCCGACGCCAAGTCCCGCCCCCTGTCTTGCCTCCATGCGCCCGGCCGCCGCTGGCACGACCAGGGCGTCGGGGTGCCGGGGCGGCTCGCGCTAACGGCTGATCGACCAGCCATAGCGCGGCTCGGACCTCATCGCCCTCGGGCTCGGGCGTGACCTCGCCTCGTTCGAGCCCGGCCACCCAGTCGGCTGTCGGACCGGCTGACGTCTTGGTACGCCGGGGCGGTACGAAGCGGCAACGATCCGGCGGCGGGCGACATCGACACTCGCGAGTTCCCCGGCGTTGCCTACCACGCGGTCGACAGCCTCCCGGACGACGCGCTCGCCGTGCTTGTGGGGTGCCGGAACTGTGCCACCGGGGTTGACCTGGGGTTTCAGGCGGCTCGTTCGTATTCGTTGATCAGTCCGCCGAGGACAGGTCGGCGCCTGATCCGTATGGAGGTCGGCGATGGGATGGTCGGGTCGGGGCGGTTGGAGCTCGAGTGCGCGGNGGGGGCGTTGTCCGTTGTAGTGGCGTACGTACTGGGTCAGGACGGTTCGTAGGTACCGTTCGCCGAGGATCAGGATGCGGTCGGTGACCTCGGCGCGGACGGTGCGGACGAACCGTTCCGCGTAGGCGTTCGCCCGGGGCGCTCGAGGCGGGATCTTGACCGTGGTGATGCCGACGTCGGCGAGGACCGCGTCGAACGACGCGGTGAACTGCCCGGCGCGGTCGCGGACCAGGAACCGGAACTCGGCTGCCCGGTCCCCAAGGTCCATGAGGAGGTTGCGGATCTGCTGGGTGGTCCACGGCCCGTCTGGGTGCGCGGTTACCCCGACGAGGTGGACATAGCGGGTGCCGACCTCCATGACAAACAAGCAGCGCAGGCGCCGCAGCGTCACGGCACAGTCCACGTGGAAGAAGTCAACGGCCAGCATCGTCGAGGCCTGGGCGCGCAGGAACTCCCGCCAGCTCGAGTCGGCTGCCGCCGCGGCGCTGGAGGCAGCCCGAGGGACTTCAGGACCCTACGGATCGTGGACGCGCCGACCCGGTGGCCGAGCTTGAGCAACTCGCCCTGAATCCTCTTGTACCCCCACGTCTTGTTCTCGGTAGCGAGCCGTTCGATCAGCGCAGTGATCTCCACGCTGATCGGCGGTCGTCCGGTTCGCAGGGGATAGGTCCACTTCCTGGTGACCAGGCGGCGGTGCCAGCGTAGGACGGTGCCGGGAGTGACCAGCCGGTGCATCCGTAGCCGTTTCGGTAGCCGTCGGATCAGAGCGGCGAGTATGGCCCGGTCCGCCCAGTCCCACCGAGGCCGCGACTGGGCGCGGCGCAGCACTGCGACCTCGTGTCGCAGCACGAGCAGCTCGATGTCCTTCGATGCCGACGATCGGCCGAGCAGAACGAGCCAGCCACACACCCTGACGAAGATCAGGTAGAGCAGGCGCACGGACATGGTTGACCATCATGCCGGCGACCGGTCCGTAGCATCGTCCCAGCTCACAGGCCTAGTACTACAGCGACAGTGATCTTTGTGTGGCTGCTGCCTGCCTGGCGATGCCTTGGGCGGCGTAGATCCGGGTCTGGTAGTGGTAGTAGCGGGCGCGGGCCTGGTGGCCGCGGCGCCAGTCCGACCACCAGGTGATCATGGCGGGTGGAAGTACGGCTTCGGTGAACAGGGCGAAGACGTGGCGGATCTCGTTGAGGGTGAATGGTGTCCTCATGTGCCTGTCTGGTTCTGGCTGTTCGGCGACGGGTAGGCCTCCGGGGAGACGCGTGTATCCCACGGCGGTCATCGTGGGCGGGACGGTCGGCGGGTTCTGTTCGCGGTGTTTCGTCGCGGTGATGGCGAGCCAGGCGTGGGCGAGCATCGCCAGCGTGATATGCCGATACCAGGCGTGGTAAAGCCGGACCTGATAGTGGTCGAGGCCGACCTCGTTCTTCCCGGACTGGAAGCATTCCTCTATTCCCCAGCGGCGTCCCGCGACGGTGACGAGCGTTCCCAGCGAAACCGGCCGCGGGCTGTGCGTGACGAAGAAAGCGAGCTCTTTCTTACCGGAGCGTGAACGGCGGATCAGGATCTGTTTGGGTCGATCGTCCGGGCCGGCGAGGTCGGTGGTGTCCANCAGCGCCCAGTCGTACATCCGAGGCCCTTTCGAACCGTCAGCNCAGGAATATGTCTTCCACGCGCGGGCGGGAACCTTCGCGGCGAGAGCGTCGACCCGGAANCGCCCAACAGCCGTGGACACCTCCANGTCCTTCTTGACCGNGAGGACATAGCCGATCCGGTGTGCTTCCAGCCAGTCGCGTAGCTCGGGGTCGGCGCCGTACACCTCATCGCCGGCGACCCAGCCGATCTGCCGGCAGGCCAGCCAGAACCGGCGGATCATGTCCAGGGCCAGCAGCGGCTTCGTCGCGAACCCCACCCGGCCCGGCACCCCTGCCGCCGCGCANCGNGNCCGGTCCTCGGTCCAGCTCGCGGGAAGATAAAGCTCCCGGTCGACCAGTGCCCGCCCCTTGCCGGAAACATAGGCGGCGAACACGCCTATCTGACAGTTCTCGATCCTGCCCGCCGTACCACTGTATTGACGTTGCACCCCTGCCGAC
>NZ_JYFN01000125.1:0-2411 GCF_000948395.1 Frankia torreyi
TTGACGTCGGCGGAGTCGGCGGCGCGCAGGTGGGTGGCCAGGCGGCGGGCCTGGTCGCGTAGCGCCTCGGGGCTGCGCGCGGACAACGGCACCAGCACCGGCAGCGCTTCCCGTCCCGCCGCCGCATCGTCCTGCGCGTCGGCGCTGTCTTTCCGCCCGTCGGCGCTGTCTTTCCGCCCGACGGCGTTGCCTTCCTGCGCGTCGGCGTTGCCTTCCTGGCCGTCGGCGTTCCCTTCGGTCGCGCCGTCGTCCGCCGGGGCCTGTTCGATGATGACGTGGGCGTTGGTGCCGCTGACGCCGAACGCCGACACCCCGGCCCGGCGGGGGGCGCCGGTCTCGGGCCAGGAGCGGGCCTCGGTGAGCAGCTCGACCGCTCCCGTCGACCAGTTCACCTGCGTGGACGGCGCGTCGACGTGCAGGGTGCGGGGCAGTAGGCCGTGCTGGAGGGCGAGGACGGTCTTGATGACACCGGCAGCGCCGGCGGCGGCCTGGGTGTGGCCGATGTTGGACTTGAGGCTGCCGAGCCAGAGCGGTCGGTCGGTGGGGCGATTCTGGCCGTAGGTGGCGAGGATGGCCTGGGCCTCGATGGGGTCGCCGAGCGGGGTGCCGGTGCCGTGAGCCTCGACGGCGTCGACGTCGGCGGCGGAGAGGCGGGCGCTGGCCAGCGCGGCGCGGATGACCCGTTGCTGGGACGGGCCGTTCGGCGCGGTCAGACCGTTGCTGGCGCCGTCGGAGTTCACCGCGCTGCCCCGCACCACGGCCAGGACGGGGTGGTTGTTGCGGCGGGCGTCGGAGAGGCGTTCCAGGAGCAGGATGCCGACCCCCTCGGCCCAGCCCGTGCCGTCGGCGGCGTCGGCGAACGCCTTGCACCGGCCGTCGGGTGACAGCCCGCGCTGGCGGGAGAACTCGATGAACGCCGCCGGCGACGACATCACCGCGACCCCGCCGGCCAGCGCCAGGTCGGCCTCGCCGCCCCGCAGCGCCTGGCTGGCCAGGTGCAGGGCGACCAGGGACGACGAGCAGGCCGTGTCGACGGTGACCGACGGTCCCTCGAAGCCGAACGTGTAGGAGATCCGCCCGGACAGCACGCTGCCGAGCGTCCCCAGGCCGATGTACGCCTCCAGCTCGTCGGGTATCTCGTGCAGGCGGGCCGCGTAGTCCTGCCCGGCGATCCCGGCGAACACCGCGGTCCGGCTGCCCCGCAGCGTCGTCGGGTCGATGCCCGCCCGTTCGAACGCCTCCCACGCCGTCTCCAGCAGCAGCCGTTGCTGGGGGTCGGTGGCGAGGGCTTCGCGGGGGGAGATGCCGAAGAACTCGGCGTCGAAGTCGGCGGCGTCGTGCAGGAAGCCGCCGTGGCGGGTGTAGGACTTGCCCGCCGCGTCCGGGTCGGGGTCGAACAGCTCCTCGACGTTCCAGTCCCGGTCCGTCGGGAACTCGCTGATCGCGTCCCGGCCGTCGGCGACCAGCTCCCACAGTCCCTCCGGCGTGGTGACCCCGCCCGGCAGCCGGCAGGCCATGCCCACGATCGCGATCGGTTCCCGGCGGCTCGACTCGACCTCCCGCAGGCGCTTCTGCGCCGTCCGGGCGTCGCTGACCGCGCGCTTGAGGTACTCGCGGAGCTTGGCGTCATTGGACATGGTCGGTGGCTCCCTCAGGATGAACTGCGACGGGGTCAGGAGGACTCGACGTTGTCGTCCAGCAGGGCGAACAACTCGTCGTCGGTGGCGGAGTCGAGGTCGATCTCGTCGTCGGCCGGGTCCGCGGGGACGACGTCCGCCCACCGGGCGACCAGCGCCCGCAGCCGGGTGACCGCCTCGGCGGTGTCGGCGTTGTCGCCGCCGGTCGCCTCCAGCACCGCCTCCAACCGGTCCAGGACGCGCAGCGGCGAGGAGGTGTCCGTGGTCCCGGCGGAGCCCAGCTCGCCCGCCAGGAAGTCGGCGATCGCCACGGGGGTCGGATAGTCGAACACGAGCGTGGCCGGCAGGGTGAGCCCGGTCGCCGCGTTCAGTCGGTTGCGCAGGTCGACGGCGGTCAGCGAGGTGAGGCCCAGCTCGCGGAACGCCCGGGTGGCCCCGACCGTTGCCGGGCTGTCGTGGCCGAGGACCACCGCCGCCTCCGCGCGAACCAGGTTCAGCAGCAGCTCGTCGCGCTCGCTCGGGGCGAGGGCGGCGAACCGCTCGGCCAGGCTCGGTCCGCTCGGGGCCGCGGACAGCCCGGCCAGCGCGCCGTCGCTGCCCGGCCCGTCGGCGACGAGCTCGCCGTCGACGAGCCGGACCGGGGTGGGATCCAGCCAGTAGCGCCGCCGCTGGAACGCGTACGTCGGCAGGCTCACCCACCGCCGGCGCCGCTCCGAGCCGTCCACGGTGCTGGGGCCGTCCACGGTGCTGGGGCCGTCCACGGTGCTGGGGCCG
>NZ_JYFN01000125.1:3431-4639 GCF_000948395.1 Frankia torreyi
TCGAGGCTGGCGAGCAGGCTTTTGGTGCTGGTCGCGAGGGTGATCGCGCGGTGTGGGAACACGGTGCGCGTCGCCAGCGCCCGGGCCAGCGCCGGAAGCGGTACCCGCCCGGTGTCGCGGATGTCGACGGTGTCGGCGGAGTCGCGGGTGTCGCGGGTGCGCAGGTGGGTGGCCAGGCGGCGGGCCTGGTCGCGTAGCGCCTCGGGGCTGCGCGCGGACAACGGCACCAGTACCGGCAGCGCCTCGACCGCGCCTCCATCGGCTCCCGGATCTCCTGGCCCGGTCGTGGGACCGCCCGCCTCTGCCCGGTCCGCCTCTGCCCGGTCCGCCTCTGCCCGGTCCGCCTCTGCCCGGTCCGCGTCGGCCTGGGCCGGACCGGCGGCGAGGGTGTCCGCGTCCGCGGGGGGCTGTTCGATGATGACGTGGGCGTTGGTGCCGCTGATGCCGAAGGAGGAGACGGCGGCGCGGCGCGGCCGGTCGGTGTCGGGCCAGGGGGTGGGTTCGGTGAGGAGCGCGACGTCCCCGTCGGTCCAGTCGACGTGGGGGCTGGGGGCGTCGACGTGCAGGGTGCGGGGCAGGGTGCCGTGCTGGATCGCGAGGACGGTCTTGATGATGCCGGCGGCGCCGGCGGCGGCCTGGGTGTGGCCGATGTTGGACTTGAGGCTGCCGAGCCACAGCGGTCGGTCGGCGGGCCGCTCGCGGCCGTAGGTGGCGACGATGGCCTGGGCCTCGATGGGGTCGCCGAGCGGCGTGCCGGTGCCGTGGCCTTCGACCGCGTCGACGTCCGCCGGGGCGAGGCCGGCGGCGGCGAGGGCGGCGCGGATGACCCGCTGCTGGGAGGGGCCGTTCGGGGCGGTGAGGCCGTTGGAGGCGCCGTCCTGGTTGACCGCGGTGCCGCGGACCACGGCGAGCACGGGATGGCCGTGGCGTTGGGCGTCGGAGAGCCGTTCGACGAGGAGCATGGTGGCGCCCTCGGCCCAGCCGACGCCGTCGGCGNCGGCGGCGAAGGCCTTGCACCGCCCGTCGCGGGCGAGGCCGCGCTGCCGGGAGAACTCGATGAACTCGGTGGGCGTCGCCATCACGGCCACGCCGCCGGCCAGCGCCAGGTCGGCTTCGCCGCTGCGCAGCGCCTGGGCGGCGAGGTGCAGGGCGACCAGGGACGACGAGCAGGCGGTGTCGATGGTGACCGACGGTCCCTCGAAGCCGAA
>NZ_JYFN01000126.1 GCF_000948395.1 Frankia torreyi
CAAGAAAAGGTGGGTGGGGTTGTCCGTGCGGCCGGTCGCCGACGGTTTCCCCGATGCGCCGGTGGATGGCGGGCACAGGGACCGTAACTTGATCGTTTACCGGTCAGCAACCGAAACCCGTAAACAGTCATGAAAACATGCGCAGTGATGTATGTCACTGGGAATATCGCTGGCTGTCCGTGCCGATCAGGAGTTACCCCTGGAAACGCAACCGGAAATGCTACCCAGGGAGCGTCGAATGCCATCGAACAATGCGGACACCGCGACGGCGGATACGACACGGGTGTTGACCGCGCTCGTGGACGGCCCGCTGTCCGCCCCCGACATCGCCACCCGCACCGGCATCGAGGTGCGCACCGTGCGGAACCTGTTGGCCTCCCTCGCCGACGCGGGGCGCATCCGCCAGCTTCCCCCCGAGCCCACCCCCGGCCGGGCCGGACGGCACGCCGCCCGCTGGGCCCTGCCGGCCACCGGGACCACGGACCGCCCGGCACGCGGCGAGCCCGAGGGCGCCTCCCCGGCACCCGCTCCCGAGACCTCCACCCCGGACCCGGACACCACCGCCCCGACCACCCCCGAGGCGGATCCGGCGATCGGCGGCGCGGACAGCCCGGCCGACGACGAGACGGACGACGAGCCCGACCGCACGACGTCCCCCGACCCCGCCACCCCGGACCCGGACACCACCGCCCCGACAACCCCCGAGGCGGATCCGGCGATCGGCGGCGCGGACAGCCCGGCCGACGACGAGACGGACCACCCGGCCGCCGACCTCCCGACCGTCTCCGAGCCGACCTCGGAGCCGCAGACCGGAGCGGAGGAGCCGCTCGACGGCGGTCCCGACGACACACCGACCGGCGCGGACGCCGCCGTCGCCCCGACGACGGCGCACCTGGACGCGGCGACCGGCAGCGCGGACGGCGGTCCCGGGGACGTGGCGTCCCCCGACCCCGCCACCGTGCCCGAGCCCGCCGCCGTGTCCGCGCCGGTGTGCGCGGCGTTGGCCTGCCCGCTCGCGGCCTGCCCGGCCCGGACGGGCGTCACACCGCCGGCCCCGCGTCGCCGCGCCCGGGCCCCGCGCGCGGCCACCGGCACAGCGCAGCTCAACGCGAGCGGATCGGTACGGCTGCGGCCCGGCCAGCTCGGCGGGCTCATCGGCGACCTGCTGCGAGACAACCCGACGGCGCAGCTGTCCTCCGGGGAGATCGCCCGCGAGCTGGAGCGCTCCAGCGGCGCGGTCGCCGCCGCCATGCCCGGCCTGATCAACGCCGGACGCGTCCGGCAGGTCAACCCCGGCGAACGGCCGGCCCGCTACCAGACGACCGGGAAGAGCTGACGGCCATGCCCGCGCCCCGCACCGCAGCCGCCATCAATACCGCGCTCCTCGACGCGGTCGCCCGCAGCCAGACCTGGCTGACCAGCGTCCTCGACCACGTCGGCTGGTGCGACGCCCTTCCCCCCTGGCCGAGGACGATCCTGACCGCACCGGCCGACATCTACCTCCTGCAGGCCCACGCCCTCGCCGTCCACTACCAGATCCTCGCGTCGGCGTGCCCGTGCCACCGTGGCTGGCGCGGGGAGATCACCACGGAGGCCATCCTGCGGTGGCGGATGGTCGTGGACCACGCGATCTCCTTCGCGGTGCTTTGCCCGTCCGGCAGGACCGAGGACCTGCACGCCTACCGCGACCGGTACCGCGCCGTGGAAGCCGCGTTCCGTCACTGGGTCGGCGTCGTCGTCAACGGCTAGCCGCCCCCAGACCCGCCAGCCCCGGGGGCCGCGACGCCAGCGGCCCCTCACCGCCCTCTGCGGCGGGGGTTCCCATCCGCCCGGAACGGAGCCCCCGCCGCGCCACGCCCATCACCGCTGCGGACTTCGAAGGCGACACCATGCTGCACGATCTGATACGCACGATCGCCCGCGAACTGGGCCCATCCTGGACCGCGAGCATCCAGTCCACGGACACCTTCTCCCTGCACACCCCCGACCTGGATTTCCTCCGGATCCGCCACGACCCACGCGGCGACCGGCTCACTGTCGACGGCGCCGCCGTCGGTGGCCTCGGCCCACACTGGCCCCGCACGGGCCGAGGCCCGCTCCACCACCGCATCACCATCAGCGCAGGTAAAACCCCGGCGCGTATCGCCGGCGAGATCAACCGCCGGCTCCTTCCCGACTACCGGGCCGCCCGCGCGATCGCCGCCACCAGCCTCGAGGCAGCCAGACGTGAACACACGGAGGCGACGAGGGCCATCACCTCGGTCACACGGCTGCTGGGCGGCACGGTCGAGGACCGCACCATCCGTGTGGACGGGCCACCCAGCCACCTCACCGGCACGATCACCATCGCCGACGGCGACATCGCCCTGCGCCTACGACTGCCGGCCCACCACGCCACGAGCCTCGCCCAGGCGCTACGGCGCTTCCGCGCCGCGCACTGACATCCCCGTCGGCCGGGCCGCCACGGCCCGGCCGGCCTCCACCCCCGGGAGGCACCCACGATGCATCCACGCACCTCGACCCGCGCACGCCTGCGGCGCATGCTGACCCGCCGACGGACAAGGACGAGCAGGCCCATGCTGGGAATCGCGTTCCTCGCCGTCACGATGGTGGTCTGCTACTCGACGATCGCCTGCGCCGCCGCGGCGGTGCTGTGGATCCTCGTCTGCGCAGCGCTGGACAGAGCGGATCGTCGCCGAGGACAGGGCGACACACGCGCGCATGCCACCAGCAGGGATCGCACCCGCACACGGCATGGACGCGGCGCGGTCAGGTCCGGTTCCCCTCGGCATCGCGCGAGCTCGCCAGCAGACGCCAGAAGCCCGCGTCGCGCTCGAAGCTCTCGACCGGCAGGGTGAGCCCGGGCAGGTGGAGCTCGGGGAGGTCGGCTAGGGACGGGTGGAGTGTCGGGTCTCGCAGCGCGTGCGCGACCAGCCAGACCGTGGGGTCGGCGAGGGGGTGGGTGCGGTTGCGGTCGGCGGAGTCCGCGAGCAGACCCAGAACCCGTCCGACGATCTCGTCGACCAGGCCCTGGTCGGCGTGGGGCATGTCCGCGCCGACGCGGACCGCGAGCGCGGCCCGCAGGCGCTCGAGGAAACGTGCCGGCTCGGCCCGGTTGTCCTGGGCGGTCATGCCTGCCTGCCGGATCTGGTCCCCGCCGGGGCCTGCGGCGCGGATGATCCGCGCCGGTGAGGTGCGCTCATGTCGGTGTCTCCGTGGGCTCGGGATAGCGGCCGGATGAGTCGGCGGGGTCGGCGGTGCGGTGGGACCGGTCGGACGGAGCACGGCGGCAGCCGCGACGTTGATACGCCACCGGGCGGCGCTGAGGTCTGCCGGGGCGGTGGTGTCGTAGGCGTCGACGGCCTGGCATAGGGCGTGCCAGGCAGCGCCGTCGGGGTCGATCGGCGGATCGAAGAACAGCAACGCGGCGAGGACCCGCTCCGGTGGCAGTTCCGTGCGCATGCGAGCGAGCAGGACGACGGGCCGCAGGTGCTCGGGTACGGCGTTCACCGGCCGGCACCTCCCGGTCGGACCGGGCCCACGCCCGCCGGGTCACCTCGACCTCGCGCGACGTCCGGGGGACGGTGCCAGTCATCCAGCGCACGCAGCCCGTCGACCACCCGCTGGAGCAGGGCGAGATCGTCGGCCGCCCCGAGGGGCAGCACGGGGATCTGACGAGGCAGGGGCCCGCGTCGCGCCAGCGTGTCCGCGTGCCCGACGGGGCGCAGCGCCGGGATGTGCGCGGGCAGCTGGGCCCACACCACCTTGCCTCCGCCACGCGTCCGGTACCACGCCGTGCGGGTGCTCAGCGCGGCGACGATGGCCAGCCCACGTCCCCCCTCGGCATCGGCATCGGCGGCGTCGGACGCCGGGCCGTCGGCGGGTACAGGCGGAAGATCACTGCCGTCCCACACCTCGATCACGAGCCCGGCGCCCAAGGTGAGGCGTAGCGCGACGTGCCCGTCGGCGGCGCGCTGCGCGTTCGTGATCAGCTCGGAGACGATCAGGCCGGCGCTGTCGCGGGCCGCCTCGTCGACCGCCCACCGCCGCAACGTCGCCGCCGCCATATGCCGTGCCGCCGGTACCGACGCGGCCCCGGCGGGAAACGTGTCGAACGCGACGCAGGTCACCGGCCCGCACTCCCCGCCGTGATCATCAGTATCGCCCGCCCTCCGCACTCGATCACTTACGCCAGCGATTGCCACTATGCGCCATGCACCAAGCAGACGCAATACGCAGAATGCAAAGAGCAGAAATCTCTGGCAGAGTGCTTGAGAGGCTGATCGGCTGGCAGACTGTGCGCGGGGATCTCCCGGCGATGCGGAGGTACGCGTGATGGACAGCGAGGCGGCCGGCGGCGTCACGGCCCTACGGATGATCCTCGGCCGCCAGCTCCAGGACCTTCGCGAGAAGGCGGGCCTGACCTATGAGCAGGCAGCCGAGGCGATCTACGCCTCGCACTGGACGATCCGCCGGATGGAACGCGGCGAGTCTCTCAAACTCAACAGCGTCAAGG
>NZ_JYFN01000127.1 GCF_000948395.1 Frankia torreyi
CCCCGCTCGCCGAGGGCCGCCGGCACCGCCGAGGGCCGCCGGCACCGCCTCCCCGCTCGCCGAGGGCCGCCGGCACCGGTGGATGTGACTGTCTGTGGTGTTGTGCAGTGGCGTGCACGGTCGGGGGTGTGTGGGTGCCTATGCGCGCAGGCGCGCACGCGCGCGCGTAGGGCCGTGCATGCACACCGGTGTGCACAGCGTTGCACGATCGTTTGCACACCGGTGTGCACGGCGTTTTCGTGACTGTGGGTCATGGCTGGTCCGGGGTGGCGTGCCAGCGTCCGGGTGCGCCCTGATGCACCTTGCCGGTTTCCTGGAGTTGCTGAAGGGCGTAGTAGACCCAACGGCGCGACCGGCCGGTCGCGGTCACCAGGTCGGGCACGCTGGCACCGTCGTCGGACGTGAGTGCCGTCCACAGTGCATCGTCGGGATCAGCGGAATGGTCCGCGTGCGGTTCGTCCTTCCGGTCGGGTAGAGCTACCGGCGCGGGAAAGCGGTCGGTGATGGCCGTGACGGTGTCGTCTTCCACGAGGTAGGCCCGGTTGGGTATGGGCGTCGTGTGGTCGGAGTCGAGGACAAGGAAGACACCGGGAAGAGAAAAGACGTCTGTTCGCCATCCGCTTTTATAGGCTCCGGCGCCGAGAATGAGGTCTGTGTCGGCGCGTTCCCGAACCCGTAGGGCAATCCGAATGTCCATCTGACTACGAATGGCGCCGTTTCCCATAGATTCCTGGGTGGGTCGTTGCGTAGCAGCTATGAGGGTGACCGCGACCGCGCGGCCGAGACGGGCCAGGGAATCCGCCAGATCCAATGCTTCCGGGGGAAGCTCGGCGAATTCATCGCAGAGGATCACGAGTGCCTTACGCTGACGGGTGGGATTCCACGTGCGTTCCCCGCGGTCGGCCTGTTCGGAAGCGCGCCGGTTGAGTTCGGCTAGGGCGTCCGTGAAGAGTGTGACCGCATCGTCCATTCCGGTGGCCAGGCGTCCGAGGGATTTTCTCCATGGGCCAAGTTCCATCCCTCCTTTCAGGTCAACGCCCCACACGATCACATCGTCCGCAGGTATGAGGGCAGCCAAGATGGCGTTCACGATGCCTGATTTTCCGGAGCCGACGACGCCGCCTATAAGAACATTCCGGCGGAGTAGGAGAACGGTTGTCGTCGTGCCATCCTCAGCGGTTCCGATGGCAATCGGTTTGGTGATCGTGACGGGTTCGTTGCTGTGTCCGGGCCATGGGTTCGGGCGTGCCAGCGGATCAGTCTCTGTCACGCGGACAATGACGTGATCTTCCCGGTCCGGATCGGCAGTCACCCGGACGGAGTTCGGGCGGACGCCTAGCATGCTCGCGATTTCGTCGGCTCGGGCGATGGCGCTACGGGCGGACATTCCACGTCGTAGTGCCACCCGTGCGGTATAGCCCCATGCGTCCACCACCGCGGACATCACCCGCGAGCCGGAAAGTCCGGCGTCTTCCGCGAGAACAGGCCACGCCCGAATGGTCCGCTCCACCCGGACTCGTTCCCGCCGGCGCCGGTGCGCCCACCACGGAACAGCGGCCACCGTCCCGACAGTCACGAGCAGAGCGGGAAGAGGCCAGTGTCCAGGACCAAGAATCCCAGCGGCCAACCACCATCCCGAGCCAAGAAAAATCACGGTCAAGGCATAGGCGCGTTCGATTTGCCGCGCCAACCTGCGAGCAAACAGACCCGCTGTGACCAGGCAGAACAGGGCCACCAGCACCACGCCACCGGTGCCCCACGCCCGGTGAGCCACCGTGGCGGACACCGTCAAGAAAAGACCGGTGTAGAGCGGGAGAAGTTCACTGCGATACCGCCAAAAGAAACCGGCGATACTGGCCACGATTCCCGGACCGGACCGATTTTCCCGGAGTTTTCTTCGTGTCGACCGGCGCATGTGACGGCGCATTCGGCGCATTTCCCGAGCCACCCTACGCTGATCGTTTGTGCGGGTTCGTGCCACGATCTTTTCTCCTCCCGGAGAAAGCGGGGGTGTCCGTGCACCGGACACCCCCGCACGGTCTACAGGTGGACTGAGGAAAAGATCCCGAGAAGCTGGGTGAGCAGGTTCTGGAACGTGTCCGCGAAACTGGAATGCGCCACGTAGAAACCGAGCGCGACGCAGATAAAAGCCTGTCCCGCGCTCAGGTCAAAAGCTCGGATCATGACGATGACCACGATCAGGAGAAAGAAGAGAATGGAGATGGAAAACATCAGTGATCAATCCCGTCCTCGTCGTCGTCAACGTCGGCGCCGTAGGCCATGTCGGATGCGAACAGCCACAGGTCCTGGGCGGTCTTCCACTCTTTCTTGGTCTTCTCCCGGTGGGCGCGCAACAGGGTCTGTACGTACCGGATGGCTTCGATGCCCTGCGGGTCCTGGCTCAAAATGTCCATGAAAATGTCGTGAAGGACGCTGCTTGCCGTGAAACCGTCCATGTGGGTGTCGAAGGCGTCGCCGGCGCGCCGTTCCAGGTCTGACAGCTCACGGTCATCGAACATTGCAGGCACCTCGCGGAATGTCGAAGGGAGAGAAGGAAAAGGCGTTTTCCACGCGCGGGGATTCGTTCGGGCATGCCCGCGGCCGGACGTCCGGCCGCAATTCGTGGCCGACAGCCACCCCCACCAGGAACAGGAAAAGAAGCCAGACGATCACAGCGGCCCAGAGGAAGATGTGAATCCTGACCTTCACGGCTTGTTGACCCACCTCGACACGGCGCGCACGGCCAGTAGCAGGAAGAGAAGCGCGACGAAGTATCCGCCGTAGACGTGCGGGTTTTCGGCGACCCAATGAACCGCGTACAGCGCCAACGAGACCTGCACGAAGACCGCGAGGAAGCGGAACAGAGACGCGGCGAGAGCGAACAGAAAAAAGAAGAGAATGAATAGCAGCACGGGTGCTCCCGAGAAGTGGTGAACGGGCCGCGAGGACGCTTTATACGGCCCCGTCGAACACCGCTAATGCTTCCCGGGAAAGAGCCTCGGCGCAGGTATCAGACTGGCAAATACGAGGGTCATTCCTGGAAGCACCCGGAATTCAGCGGGACCGGACCCGGACCAGACCCGGACCGATCATCAGCGCACGGACACCCCGGACCCAACCCGGACTAAACCCGGATGCGTATACGCCCGGTCACTGTCAGGATGGGCGCTGTTACGGATGCAAGGGCGTGTGCACGAACGAGAGGACCCGTGATGATCGAGGGCAGCCACGAACAGGATCTTCTAGAGGATCTTGGTCGCCTGGCGGACCGTGGCGCGCGCGGACCCGAAGATGTCCTGGAGGCCGCGCCCCACTTGTTGGCTCTCGTCACAGCACCGGGAGGCAGGTGGGCGCGCGCCACTGCCGTCTATCGGCTCCTACACGCGGCCACGCAAGCACTCGGTCACCCGCGCGGCACGGCGCTCCGCGAACTGCTCGCACTCAACCCCGTACCCCCCGGGCGAGTGCCCTTGACGAAGACTGAACGGCGAGAGAAAGCCTCCGAGCATTATCGCGTCGAAGGCGACAGTTTCCGTAAGACCCATGAAAAAAAACTGTTGCAAGCCCTCGCAATGGAAATTGACCGTAGGCTCCGCAGCGGAAACGACACGACGCACGGGAAACCGAAAGGATGGGTGCCGTTCGTACCGCCCGCACCACCCCCACCCGCCGACACCTTCCGGCCCGTATCACAACCCCCGTCCAGGCCGCGCCCCGATGGAAAATGAGCGCCTAGAAAAACTCCTTCAGGAAAAGCTGCGATCAGCGAAAGGAATCCGCGCCGTCCGCACGGCAGAAGAGGCAGAGTGGGCCGTGCGACCTGCGGGTATCGTCATAGAGACGGGTTGGGGAACGGTGTACGTGGCAGCATTCCACTACCCCGGGCTCGCGGGAGGAAGGGAGACGGGACCACCTCTGGCGCCCCTCATGTCCGCCACCGCCGAAGAGGATTCCCTCACCTACATCTGCGCGCTGCTGGTAGACGCCACCTACAACGCGGAATCCCCTGAGATAAAAGCCGTCACGCTTGCCGACGAAATCGCCCCATGGGCGTACCGGTACGGCATATTCGTGGAGTATTACAACGGCGCCCGCACATATTTGATAATCACAGATCAGCAGGTGCTGTAGAAACCCCACCGCCCCACAGAAGGAGTCTTATCAATGTCTTCATGGGACTGGGATTCCGACAAAATCCCCTGGTATTTCATCGCCGTACTCGTCGTCTTCGTCGCCGTGCCGTGCGTCGTGGCGGGCGCGTGGCTCGGCTGGATCAGCCGCTAGCCACTCCGCGCGGGGGTCAGGTAGCCTCGCGGGCGCCCCCCGGCGCCGAGCCTCGCGGGCGCCCCCCGGCGCCGAGCCTCGCGGGCGCCCCCCGGCGCCGAGCCTCGCGGGCGCCCC
>NZ_JYFN01000128.1 GCF_000948395.1 Frankia torreyi
GCTGCGGATCCCGCCCGTCGGCCTGGCGGACCCGGTCGCGCAGGGTGTCGTGGACCCGCGCCCACGTCCCGTCCGCGGTCCAGTCCCGAAACCACCGGTAGGCCACGTCCCACGGCGCCAGGTCATGCGGCATCCGCCGCCACGAACACCCCGCTCCCAGCACGTACAGAATCGAGTCGATCACCAGGCGTCGGTCGTACTTCAACGGGGCACCACCGCGGCACGGGTCCCGCACGGGCAACAGCGGTCCGATCACCGCCCACTGCCCGTCCGTCAACGACGTGTCGTAGGCGGCCTTACACGAACAGACACACACCGGTCCGATCGTGNCCGGAANCTCCCCGCGGGCACCCCACGACACGCCATCCCACCAGCACCATCACATTCCGAACATCCCCAGTTACCCAACACCCTCTAAGCCGCGGGCCGTCACCTCGGCCGTCACCTCGGCCGTCACCGCCTCGGTGCTCGCTCGGTTCCTCAGTCGTCGTCGCGGAAGTGCACTGTCACGCGGTCGGTGTCGGACGGCCAGGCGGGTACCCGCAGCACCGCCCGGTGCGCCGCCTGCCCTCGAGGGGTCACCGCGACCTCGACCGAGCGGTCGCCCGCCGGGATGTGCAGATCCGCACCGGTGATGAAGCCGATCCCGAAATAGTCGGGGATCGGAGCCATGACGTCGGAGACACCGTCGGCATCGCGATCGAACAGGTACACGGCAAGGGCCAGTTTGGACCGCGGGGCCACCCCCGGGCTCAGGACATTTGTCCCGTCGACGGTGAGGATGTCACTGTCCCCGCCCTGGTCGCCCCACCATTCCAGGCCTCGGCTCACGACGAGATCGGTCTGTTTCGCGTCGGTCTTCATGCCACCGCCGATCTCCTGGTCCGGCCGGCTGGTCAGAAGGCGGACGAGTCGATCGGTGCGGCGGAAGGGCTGGTAGTAGAAATGATGGACGGGCTCCCCGGACCGGACGACGGCGAACTCGTAGGTGGCGGTGCCATCCGCCCGGAACGGGCCCCAGGAGCCGTCGGCGGCCAAGGTGAAAAGGCCCCTGAGCCCCTTCGGCAGGCGCTTACCCGTCTTCGGGTCGAGCTGGTAGACCTCCAGGCGGGCCTTGGCGACGCCGGTGTTCGCGGGAAAAAGCAGCGCGCGGCCGGAGATCTCGATCTGCCCCTTCTCCGCGACGACGTCGGTGGTGAACGGCTCGGTCCCGGTGAGGAAGCGGAACATCTCCCGGAAGGTACCCGTCGACGTCAGCAGGCGGTTGCGCTCCTGGTCGGGGAAGCGGACATTGCTCGCTCCGGGCACCCGGCGGGTGGGATCCCCGGTGCCCCAGACGGTGAGCATCGGCACTCCCCGGGGCGGTCCGCTCGCCAGGGAGCCCTCCACGCTGATCAGATGCGCGACCCGGCCCGCCCGCGATGCGGAGCTTGCCAGGTACCGCTCGGTGAGTTCGGCGCCCTCCGCCTGCCCGACCAGATCGACCTTCTTCGCCCCGGTCGCCCGGAGCAGGTCCTGGATCTTCGTGTCAAGCTGCGGAAAGACCTTGTCCAGTGGATTTCCCCAGGACGACGCGTCGTAGTCGAAGGCGGATATCCGGTCGGCCGGGTATCCGTTGCTGGTGAACCGCTGCGCCTGCGACTCGAACTGGTCCCCCGAGCCGAGGGTGCCGTGAACGAACAGCAGTGGCAGGCGTGCGGCGTCCGGCGGACCCACGGGGCCCGCCACCTCCCGGGCGAGCGCCGCGGAGCGGGCCTGCGCGGAGGCGGAGCCCTCGCCGGTGGAACAGGCGGCCGCCACCGCGGCGAGAACCACCGCGGCCGCCAGGCCGAACCAGCGTCCGCGAGGCATGCGACGCCCCTTTCCCTGCGGGATGTTCGGCGGCCGCGGCCGGCCGCCACCGGGAATGCTCCGCTCATTACGTTACAGAAGGGCATGAACCCGACGGGGCGGGGCTGAATCGCCCGGTCGAACGGCAAAAGCTATCGTTTTCGGCCGTCGCCGCCGGCCACTCGCGGCAGGGTGTGGCGTCCGTTGGGGAAGCGGTGAGAACGTCCGGTCCGGGCGGATGGACGTCCCGGAGGACCACGCGTCCCACCGACTCGCCCCCACCGACTCGCCCCCACCGACTCGCCCCCACCGACTCGCCCCCACCGACTCATCGGCGGGTGACGTGGCCCGGGCACCCGACCGCGGTCGACGGTCACGGCCGTCCCACAGCCCCACCCGATCCGCTCGGGTTCCGGACCCTGCAGCGATCCGACCCGACCCGATCCGACCCGATCTGGTCGGATCCGATCCGACCGGATCCGACCTGATCCGATGCGATGCGCTCTGATCCGGGAGGATCTGCGGCCCCGGTGGGGGCGCGGCCGTAAAATGGGATGCGGATAGTGCCCCATGCCTGTCATGATTTCCGGGTGGACGCTGCGGGCGACGACATTCCCTGGCAACGAATACGACCCTCCGAATCCTCGGCCGGCGATATCGGGAGCGCCGCTCGGGGCGAGCCGGGCCGGCACGCGGGGCTGCGTTCCTACCTGGGTTTCGTCGGCACCTTCAAGGGCTCCCTGCTGGTCGTGGTCGCCTGTTTCGCGGTCTCGAACGTGGCGCTCGCGATCCTGCCCGTCTTCATCGGGAGGTTCGTCCAGTCGCTGGCCCATGCGACGGAGTCCACCGACGGGGTGTACCGGTACGCGGCCATCCTCATCGGCTGCAACATCCTCCACGACCTGACCTGGCGAACCGGCGAGCTCACGTACCTCCGCCTGCTGAACGACCGGGGCTACGAGTACGAGAACATTCTCTTCCGCAGCGTCATCAACGAGCGCTACCCGTACTTCGTCGGAAAATTCACCGGCAAGATCAGCAGCTACATCGCATCGTTGGGCCGTGAGTTTCGGGAGATTCTGGAAACCACCTGCTTCACCTATGTGGAGCAGGCTATCCGAGTGCCGTCAATCGTCATAATAATGTTTTCCGTCAACGTCTACTCGGGGCTCACCTTCCTGGTGGCCGTGCTGCTGATGATGGCCATCGGCCGGCATACCGTGAGCCGTTCGTCACGGGCGGAGAAGCGGCTCGCGGACGAGGTCTCCGAGATGGACGGGTACGTGATCGACGTCATCGCGAACTTCGTCAGCGTGAAATCGTTCCGGCAGGAGGCGGCCGAGTACGAGCAGGTGATCCGACGCCGCCGCACGGTCATCGCGGCCGCCCGCAGCTCGTACTTCTGGACCGTCGTGTTCTGGGCCTCGATGTCCCTCGTGGTGCGCTACCTGGTCTGGCCGGTCTCGATCCTGCTCAACCTCCATCTGTACCTGACGGGCGAGCTGAGTCTGGCGCAGTTCACGACGTTCCTCTCGGTGCTGGTGATGTTCTCGGACTTCATCTGGGGCACGGTCTGGGAGATCGCGGAGCTGAATCTCCGCCTCGCGCGGGTCGAGGAGGCCTACCGCTACCTTTTCGCCGGCCGACCCGTCACCGCGGATCGGCCGGCTGCGCTGGCAGGGACGCCCCCGGTGGCCGTGCCGGAAGCGCCGGGGCGGTTGGAGTTCCGTGGGCTGTCCTTCGCCTATCCCGAGAACGACGGCAGGCCGGTGCTCGCCGGCATCGATCTGACGATCGAACCGGGCGAGAAGATCGGCATCGTGGGCCGCAGCGGAAGCGGCAAGACGACGCTCGTCAAGCTGCTGCTCGGCTATTACCCGCTGCCGGCGGACATCGTCCGGTTGGACGGCCGCCCGACGTCGAACTACGCGCTCGCCGCGGGAATCTCCTACGTCCCGCAGGACACCACGCTGTTCCACCGGTCCATTCGGGACAACATCACCTATGGGACGGCCGCCGCGGCCACGCAGGAACAGGTCGAGTCGGCGGCGCGACGGGCCAATACCAGGAACTTTAGGTTCGGATCAGGACTGTGACCACGGTGGGCGGCGGTCCTGCGAGGTGCTTGTCGATCGGCTTCTTGGCGGGGAA
>NZ_JYFN01000129.1 GCF_000948395.1 Frankia torreyi
TCCGTCCAGCCGGTGGCGGTGTTCGTACCCAGCCGGTACTGGAACGTCACCTGGGTCTGCGCCGACGGCGCCTGCCCCTCCAACGTCGTGAACCGCTGGACGCGGGCGCCGTCCGCCGGCTGCGCCAGCGCCCCCGCACCCACCCCGAANCCGTAGGAGACGACCGGCGACAGGTTGCCCGCCTTGTCCTTCGTCCGCACGGAGAAGGTGTGCAGGCCGGCGGTCGTGGTCAGCGACGGGGTCGTCGTGGCCGTCGTCTCCGTCGCCGGGGACGGCTGGTCGAGGCCGTAGAGGAACGACTGGGTGTCCCCGCCGGGCGAGGTCCAGGTGAACGTGCCCGAGGTCGCCGACGCCCAGCCACCGGACGCCCACGCCGCCGAACTCAGTCCGGTCGGGGCGGATGGTGCGGTCGTGTCGACGATGAACGGGATCCACGACGACCACGCCTGCGCGTAGTCGACCCCGTCGTAGGCCCGGGCCCGCCACTCATACGCCGTGCCGTTCGTCAGCAGACCCGACGGCACCGTCCAGTACGCCGGCGAGTTCGACGGCGTGTTCGCCACCGACCCGCCGGTGATCTTCGTGGAGCCGTCCGAATTCCACACCTCGACGTCGACCCGCACCTGCCCGCCATCAGGATCACGCGAGGAACCCGACAGGGTCGGCGTGGTCGTGTTCGTCAGCACCATCGCCGGACTGCCACCACACTGCGCCGAACACGGACTGGTGAACCGGCCCGCGACCGTGCCCGGGTAGGAGTTGTACGTCGTGGAGATGTGCGGGGCGAGCATCGTGTCACCCGAGTAGAAGTACTTGAACTGGTTCGCATCCGACTCGCTCGGCGCCCGGATCGTCAGCGCCTCCGGCGACGGCGCACCGTTGTGCGCCCAGGCGTCCACCAGCCCGGTGATGTCGATGTTCGTGCCGCCCGAGCCGGTGCACGAGCCGCCGTTGTTGAACGTGGCACTACCCCAGTTGTGACCGTCCGCGCTCGGCTGGGAGTTCCACGTCGTCCCCGCCCCCATGCCGCTGGCGCCCTGCACGACCGTCGGCTCGACCGTGCACGTCGCCGACCCGCCCTGCCACAGGTTCAACACCGCCGACGTCACATGCCGGTTCTTGATCGCCGAATCGTCGAACCGCAGGAACGACCGGTTCACCGCCGCACCCTGATAGTTACCGACCCGCAGAATGTCGTTCGTGTCATAGTTCGTCGTCGGATTCGCATCGTTCACATCAGTGTCGAGGTTGTCCGCCAGGGTCGCCGCCGGGTCGATCGTCACCGGATACTGGCGGGACGGGTCAGTGAGCCATGCCTTGTCCGGCTTGAGCGCGAGGGTCGGCGCCGCGCCGGCGCCCTCCAGCGCGCTGTCGACCCCACGGGTACGGTCCGGCAGCTTCACCTTCGGATCGACGTGGGCATCCCACATCAACGGCGACGGCGAACGAGCCGTCACCTTCCCCCCCGCCGACAGCCGCAGCTCCCCCGCCGACGTCCGCTCGGCGGTCAACCCCTTCAACCGCAACGGCAACCGCAACGCCGCCTGCGCCGCCGCCGCGGTGTGCGCGACGATCCGCACGTCGTAACCCGTCGGAACGACCTTGACCACCAGATCGGTGCCGGGCGCCACGTCGGCGTAGGTCGCCGTGCTGCCGGCAAGCGTCGGCGCGGGCAGCGCGCCCGGCCAGGCAAAGGCGAGCTCGCGGCCACCGTCGACCAGGGTCGCCACGTCCCCGCCCGCCTTCCCCCCGGCCGACAGCACGATCCCCGCCTTCGCGACCTTCGGCGTGACCTTCCCGTCCGCCAGCACCAGCGTCGCGTCGACGTCCACCCAACCGTCACCGCGGCGGACCCGGCGGACACCCGAATAGGAGTCGACCGTGACCGTCCCGTCCGGGTTCACGAACGTCGACGTCGACTCCGTACGGGCATCCGTCACCTCGATCCGCCGCTTCTCCGCACGCGCCGCAAGCTGCGCCGAGACGAGATCCGGCCGTTGCGCCGGCCCCGTCGGCGGCGGGGACTGCGCCGGGCCCGCCGGTGTGGCCGCCCGTGCCGCGGTCCGAGCCGCCGGGACGAACTGCACGATTGTCCCGGCCAGAACGGCGGCCAGCAGAACGCACAGAGCACGGGTCAGTGACATGCGAAAACACACGGGGAGGGCCCGCATTACGCCAACTCCGATCCACCGGAAACGAAAGTCCGAAGGCGCTACGAGCGCGGCCCCCCGAGGGGAGCGAAGACCGCGCGGATCTCCGAAAATGACAGAGGGATCAACCGGCGTACAAGAAGATGATCGCCAGTTGGGATCGGGTTGTGTCGCGCGCCGTGACCATCCCCGGGGGTGGCCGGAAACCGCGGCTACCTCGCGTACTCACTGGCCTGCCAGCAAGCCAATCGACCCGACAATCCCGTCACCTTCAGTGACCGAGATTGATCGCTTGCCCGCAACAGAGGTGTCGCTGCGTTACTTTTATGGCGCGCATCACACAGTGGTGTGTTACCTCGCCGAAACATGAAAGTCGGTACGGGCCCACATTCGGCCTACAACCCAACCACCGGGATGGCGGACGACCGTCGTATCCGCAGGTGACGGCCACCCTGAACGGCCGTGGTCGACGGCTGCCGTCGACGGCCTCCCGCCTCCGAAAAGCCCTGCGGAGCAGGGGGAGGTACCCGGCCGGCGAGAAGAGCCGGCTCCACTCCCCACCTTCGGGCGATTCCCGTGCCGGCTCGCGCGTCGTCCGGCCGGATCCGGCCGGGCGCCGGGGCGCGAGGCCCGAGGCCGCCGGACCACGCGAAGCCGGACGCCGCCTCCGTGTGTCCGCGCTAACGCCCAGCTCCCAGGCTTGGAGCTACTCTCCGTGACGATTTCTCTTGCGGCTGGCAGCCAATTGATCGTTATGGGCAGCAGGGAAGTTCTCTTTCCAAAGGACTGGATAAGCCTCCGGAGTTATGCCACAGTCCTCCTTCGGACCAGGGCGCCACTGGAACGGGAGTGCCCCTGGCCCGATCGGTTTCTTTGTTTTGGATGACACCTTCGACTGCGCCTCGCAATGACGCGCGGCAAGATCGAACGCCTACAGCCGAGCCGCGCTTTCCCGCATTCCCTGGCACGGGCGACGGCGCAACGGCGCGTGGCTGCCGCATGGGCTGGGGCCGCCGGCACCGCGCACACCGGCGGCTGCAATCACGGCCGCGGACGAGACCCGACCCGTCGATGTCGCAGGGAGGCGAACGGTATGAGCCGCCACCGGCGTTCCCCCGAGAAGCCCGGCCGCCACCGGGCTTCCACCGACACGGCCGGCCGGCATCGCCCCGCCACGATCCCCGCCCAGGGCCGAGGCGGGGCGCCCGCTCGCCGGCGGTCCGGCCCGACCGGCGCCCTGGCCACCATCCCGATGATCGGGCTGCTCGTCGCCCTCAGCCTGATGCCCGGCACGACCCCGACTGGCCGCAGCCCATCGCCGACCGCTCGCCTCAACGCCCCCGCCGTCGTGGTCCATCCGCCGACGCGCGGCTACGACGACCGGTTACCCGACCTCATCCCCACGCTACGAGCCGCGAGCGACACCGACGCCCCCACCACCCCCCCGACCCC
>NZ_JYFN01000130.1 GCF_000948395.1 Frankia torreyi
CGGCATGACTTGTCCTGACCGGCAGAGGGGACGAGGAAGATCTGCCAACACCAGCCTGCCACACCCCAGAACTAAACAGCGACGGTCTACTAGGAGTAGCACCGACCCTAGGAGTAGCACCGACCCTAGGAACAGTTCCGGGGCGCTCGGGCCCGGGCCGAGGCTCATCGGAGACGGCCGCCCGGGCCCAGGCCCGCAACGTAGCCGCACGAGCCGCATCCTCACCGGCCGGCCGCGCCGGCGCCGGACACCGTTCCGGACCGGCCCGGCCGGCCGCGCCCCACTGCGCTCACCTGCGCTCATCCGTGCCCACCTGCGCCCCGGCTGGCCGGCGCCGGGAAAAGAGCCAGGATAAATCCAACGAAAACATTATCCTTGGCGTCATTGTTTTTCTGGCCCCGAGGAATATCGACGTCATCTTTCCCGCGCGCTATTTGTTTACATGAGATTCACAGCGCGCGCAGTTTCGACCTCGCCCTGGCCGCTACGATTCCTTTCGGGTTCGCCGCACGGCACCCGCCCCGGCTTACCAGTCGGAACGAAAGTCGTAGGCCAGCCACGCGATTGCCGACCGCCCAGCAGCGGCCCGCAACGTCGATCCGGAAATGAGGGCTCCCATGCCATACGTCATCACCGCGGCGTGCATTGATGTCAAGGACGGCTCCTGCCTGGAGGGCTGCCCGGCCGACTGCATCTACGAGGGCGACCGCAAGATGTACATCAACCCCGACGAGTGCACCGAGTGCGGCGCCTGCGCGGTCTCGTGCCCCGTCGGCGCGGCCCTCAGCGACGACCGGGTGAAGGCGAAGGACAAGGAGTTCATCGACAGCGAGGCGGCGTTCTTCACCGACATCCTCCCGGGCCGCGACGAGCCGCTCGGCGAGCCCGGCGGCGCCACCCGCCTCGGCAAGATCAAGGCCGACACCCCCTTCATCGCCGCGTACGTCAAGTAGCGCCGTGCGGGCGGCCCGGTCCTCCCCCCGGCCGGGCCGCCCGACTCACCGGCCTCACCGCCCGTCGCCACGGCCATCTGATCCGCTCGCTCGTCGTCAGCGCGCCCCCTGCTGGTCGCGCCGGCCGGCGGTGGCGATCCACTGGTAGCCGTCGCGCACGCCTCAGGTCGCGGCACACCTGTACGCCCCTACGCCTCTACGCCACCTCGGGTGAGTGCCGTTTGGATTGCTCAGCCTGCCACCGCGGCGGCGATCCACGGGGATGCCGAGATGCTGGAAGCCGAGGGCCAACACCCGATCACCGACCTTGACATCCCGAATCGGCTTGCGGGTGCCGTCGGCCATCAGAACCGACTGAACTGCCGACTGAAGAGTCGGGCACGCTACTGAAGAGCTCGGTGTCGTTTCAGAGTACTGGGTGGCCTGGGTGACGACCTGGGCGATGTAGGCGTCGGAATGGTTGTAGTGCCATAGGGCGCCGGTCAGGTCGGTGGCGACGTGGTTGTCGCATAGGTAGGCCGCGGCTGCGTAGACGGCGTCGGACGGGTTGTAAAGCGATGGCGGGTTGGCGCCGCCTGCTGGTAGCTGGTGGTGGGCGACGACGTCGGCGAACGTCGGGGCGAGGAACTGCATGGGGGCGCCTGCTATCTCTAGCTCGAACGCGCAAGGTGCTGGCAGCGCGCTCTTCGCGAAGCGAGGGACGTTGGGCACGTGCCGATCGCCGCGGCGGCTGGAACATTCACGGATGGCGCCGCGGATCTCGATCCTGGGCTTCGCCCGGCGTTGCTCGCGCTGGTCGAGCCCGACGAACGGGGCGACCCGATGTCACCGCTGCGATGAGAACGCGGTGGGCAGCGAGAGCACGGTCAGGCCGAGCTCGGCGACGCAGGCCAGCAACCGGGCCGGGGAAGAGATCATGTCGTCGTCCCGGACTACGACCGTCGCCCCCGCCGCCAGCGTCGTGAAGATCTCTTCGAGGCTGACATCGGCGGTGGCCGGGGCGAACTGCAGCACCCGGTCGTCCGGGCGCAGCTCGTACACGTCGACGAGAGCCGTGATCACGTGGCAGAGCGCCGCGCTTGGGATCGCCACCGGCTTCGGTCGCCCTATACTGCCCGACGTCATCAGGACGCAGGCGATGTCACGGAGCGCTTCGGGGCCCCCGGCCGGCGGGGGAAAGCTCCGGCCGGCCCACTCACGGTCCAGGTCAACCTCACGGTCCAGGTCGACGCAGCGCCAGGCGGTTTCGGTGAACCTGGGATGCCAGCGGCGGGGCGCCATGACGACCCCAACGCCAAGCTCGGCGGCCCGGGCCAGCGCCTGCGACGGCGGGGCCGGCACCTGGTGTGGGTCGGGCACCTCGTGTGGGTCGAGGGGAAGGAAGGCCGCTCCCACAACGAGCGCCGCGAGCATACCGACCACCGTCTCCCGGCCCCGCGGGGCGCACAGGCCGACGGCGTCGCCACGGCACACACCTGTGTCCAGTAACTGACCGGCCACGGTGTCGACCCGCTCCCGCAGTTGCCGGTAGTTCCACTCCCTGCCGCCGTCCACGACGGCAGGGGCGAGCGGGCGAGCGGCGACCTGCGCCCAGATCGCGTCTACAAGGGTGCCGTCGCCGGCCACCGCCTGCAGCTCGTGCGGGTAGGGCAGAGCGGACATTGCGGAACATCCCTTGGTCTCGGGCCACGGAGCGGCGCAGCGAGTGGGGAAGGGCTCAGCGCAGGTTCGGAGGGACCAGGAACCCAAGCGTCAGAGCGGTGGAGTCGCCGGTGGGATCGGGATCCTCGCGGGCGACGACCTCCGGCCCAACCCGGTCGAACCATTCCTCCGCGGCGACCCCGGTAACAGCCTCGGTCAGCCCGCTCGAATAGTGATGCAGTTCGCCGGCAGGTGCCCTGATTCGATTCACCGTGCCGGGAGCCGGCCCGATAGGGTTCTCGTTACGGCCGAGCCACAGCTCGGCCCTACGGTCGGTCCGGTCACCCATTCGGGTCAACCATTCCAGCAGCTCCGTCTCTCCCCGGCCATAGACGCTACCCAGGGCAGAATGACGGGAAGTAGCCTGAACATGAACGACGCACTACAACCACGCCGGCCGACCAATTCTGCGGCCACACGGACCGGCCAGACCGTTCGACCGACACAACCCCGATCCCGGCCGGCAGCCCCGGCAACCCGTCCAGCACTTGACCTCTGCCCCAAAACACACGCGCCCGCCCACTTTATGATCTCTCCAATGGCAAGAGAGATCATTTCAGCGGGCGGGTGTCTCTTTCTCCCCAGCCGGAAGCCCGATTTCACCCGTCACAGCCAGACNTCGGGATCGAAGACGCCAAACAACTCCTCGGCGCCAGCCAGGCCCGCAGCCGGCACAAACGTGCCGTCCCGTTCGCTCTGACCTGCTAGTAGACCGTCGCTGTTTAGTTCTGGGGTGTGGCAGGCTGGTGTTGGCAGATCTTCCTCGTCCCCTCTGCCGGTCAGGACAAGTCATGCCGTC
>NZ_JYFN01000014.1 GCF_000948395.1 Frankia torreyi
GATCACCACCGTGAACTTCGGCACCCGCGCACACGCCACCGCCGTCACCATCTTCGCCCCGTGCTTCGCAATACCACCCGCCTCGTACTCCCGCCCCACCATGAACCCCGAGATGTTCTGCAGGAACACCAACGGAATCCCCCGCTGATCACACAACTCGATGAAATGCGCCCCCTTGAGCGCCGACTCGCCGAACAACACCCCGTTGTTCGCCACGATCCCCACCGGATGACCATGCAACCGCGCCGTCCCGGTCACCAACGTCGACCCGTACTCCCGCTTGAACTCCGCGAACCGACTCCCGTCCACCACCCGCGCGATCACCTCCCGCACGTCATACGGCGTCCGCGAATCCGTCGGCACCGCCGCGTACAGGCCGGCCGGGTCGACCGCGGGCTCCTCCACCGCCGCGACCGGCCAGGGCCGCGCCGCCCGCGGGGCCAGGCTCGCGACGATCCGGCGCACGGTCTGCAGGGCGTCGGCGTCGTCGTCGGCCAGGTGGTCGACGACCCCGGAGGTCTTCGCGTGCAGCAACCCACCGCCGAGGTCCTCGGCCGCGACGACCTCCCCGGTGGCGGCCTTGACCAGCGGCGGGCCACCCAGGAAGATCGTCCCCTGGTTGCGGACGATGACCGTCTCGTCGCTCATCGCCGGGACGTAGGCGCCGCCCGCCGTCGACGAGCCGAGCACCGCCGCGATCTGGGCGATGCCGGCCTTGGACATCGTGGCCTGGTTGTAGAAGATCCGGCCGAAATGCTCCCGGTCCGGAAACACATCGTCCTGCATCGGCAGGAACGCCCCACCGGAGTCGACGAGGTAGACGCAGGGCAGCCGATTATGCAGCGCCACCTCCTGCGCCCGCAGGTGCTTCTTCACCGTCAGCGGGTAGTACGTCCCGCCCTTCACGGTGGCGTCGTTCGCGACGACGACGCATTCCCGCCCCGCGATCCGGCCGATGCCCGTGACGATGCCCGCACCCGGCGCGTCGCCGTCGTACATCCCGTCGGCGGCCAGCGGGGACAGTTCCAGGAAGGGGCTGCCCGGGTCGAGCAGCACCTCGATGCGCTCGCGCGCCAGCAGCTTGCCGCGCTCGACGTGCCGGCGCCGCACGGGCTCCGGGCCGCCCAGGGCCGCCGCGGCGAGCCGCTCGCGCAGCTCGGCGACGAGCGCGGCGTGGGTCTCGGCGTACCCGCGCGCCGCGGGCGAGGCGGCGTCGACGGCGCTGCGCAGCGGCGGCCCGGTCAGGTCCTCCGCCGCCGCGGCCCGTGCGCGTGCGGCGGCGGGGCCGTCGCCGACGTTAACAGTCGCTAACATGGGTCCAGATGTTAGCGCGCGCTAACACTCCCGTCGACCGTCCGGCCTGCCGGGACGTCCGCCACCGCCCGCGCACTTCCGGCCACCGGCCGGTGGGCCGCGCTTGGTAGCCTCTGCCCGGAGGAGGACCACATCGTGCCGTCGCGTGCCACCCGGGTGACGCCCCCGGCGGGTCTGGCCCCCACCTTCTCCGACGCCGCCTCGGACGCCGCCTCGGACGCCGCCTCGGACGCCGCCGCAGCGCCCGCCCACACGGCGGTGAAGGATCCCGCGCCCGCGCCGGCCGCGGCCGAGCCCGACCCCACCGGCGCGGCCCCCCCTGGCGCAGCCCCGGTCGCGGCTTCGCCGGTCAGGCGGCCTCGCACCGGGCGCCGGGACGACCTGCTGCAGGCGGCGGCCCGGCTGTTCGCCGAGCGGGGGTTTCGCGGGGTCGGCATCGAGCAGATCGGCGCCGCGGTCGGCATCCGCGGGCCCGGCATCTACCGGCACTTCGCCAGCAAGGACGCGATGCTCACGGAGCTGCTCGTGGGCATCAGCCAGCATCTGCTCCAGGGTGCCCAGACCGTGCTGAGCGCGGACCCGAGCGCGTCCGACGCCCTCGACCGCCTCGTCCGCCGGCACGTCGAGTTCGCCGTCGGCAACCCCGACCTGATCGTCATCCACGACCGTGACCTGCACAGCCTGCCGGCGCCGGACGAGCACGAGGTCCGGCGACTGCAACGCGCCTACGTCGAGCTGTGGGTCGGCGTGCTGCGCCGGCTGCGCCCCGAGCTGACCGCGCCCGCCGCCCGCGTCCGCGCCCACGCGATCTTCGGTCTGATCAACTCGACCCCGCACAGCTCCGGCGCCCTCGATCCCGCGGTCCGGGCGACCACACTGCAGGCGATGGCGATCGCCGCAGCTACGGCCTAGTGTGCGCGTCGCCGTCGTCCGCGCCCAAGCCCGCGAGCAGGCGACGAGCACGCGGATGAAGAACACACGGTGCGAGCAGAAATCCGGTGGGCGGGGCGGCGACACCCTCTACGTCCACGGCTCGGCGGGCGCGCGGGNGCTGGCCGAGGACCTGGCCGACCCGAGCGCGCCGGTCGCGACCGATCCCCGTCCCAGCGCGGGAAACCGACATCTCCACCGGACTCACCCTCCCGGGCGGTCCGGCCTCCCGGGGCCTCGCTAGTCTGTCGGCGTGTCGGCGCGGGCTTCCTCACATCATCGCAGGCGAGGGCGACCTCCCGGTGTACGGCGTCTGTTGCCGCTGGGCGGGGCGGTGATCATCGTCGTGGTCCTGCTCGCGGTCTATCTCGTCGCGAACCTGGGCAATGGGGGCGCGGGAGCCACGGCACCGACCTCCCCGGCGACGCACGCCGCCCACCTCCCGTCCGTCCCGTCGACCTCCGCGACGGTCACCCCGGGTGGCGGCGCGGCCGTGGACGTCTACAGTCACGCCCGAGCCGGGATGCTGAGCGACGTCGTTCGCACCGATCCGCCGCTCGTCTACGTGCCGAACCTGCACGACGGCACGGTCAGCGTCATCGACCAGCGCACGCTCAAGGTGGTGGACTCCTACGCCACCGGCCGCGAGCCGCAGCACGTGGTTCCGTCCTGGGACTTGCGGACACTCTGGGTGAACAACAACGCTGGTAACAGTCTGTCACCGATCGATCCGCGGACGGGCCGGCTCGCGGGCCCGGCGGTGCCCGTCGCCGACCCCTACAATCTGTACTTCACCCCCGACGGGCGCAGTGCGATGGTCATCGCGGAGGCGCTGCACCGCATCGACTTCCGTGATCCGCACACCTTCGCCCTGCGCAACGGCCTGGATGTGGGCACCGCGTGCGAGGGGGTCAACCACGTCGACTTCGCCCCCGACGGCACCTACGCGATCGCCACGTGCGAGTTCGCCGGCCGGCTCGTCAAGATCGACCTCGTCCACGAGCGGGTGCTCGGCTACCTGGATCTCGGGCGTACCGCCGCCCCGCAGGACATCAAGATCGAACCGGCCGGGAAGGTCTGGTACGTCGCCGACATGAACGCCGACGGCGTCCACATCATCGACGGAGACAGCTTCACCCGGATCGGCTTCGTCCAGACCGGGCCGGAGACCCACGGCCTGTACCCCAGCCGCGACGGCCGCTTCCTGTACGTCGCCAACCGGGGCGGCCACATGAGCTCCGACATGGTCCCGTTCCCGCACTCCGGCACCCAGGGTTCGGTCTCGGTCATCTCCTTCGCCACCCGGTCCGTCGTGGCCAACTGGCCGATTCCCGGCGGCGGAACCCCGGACATGGGCAATGTCAGCGCCGATGGCACCCGCCTGTGGCTGTCGGGACGTCGCAGCAACGTCGTCTACGTGTTCGACACCGGCGCCGCGGCAGGGGCCGATCCCACCACGGGCCGACTGCTGACGAAGATCCCCGTCGGCCGGGAGCCGCACGGGCTGACCGTCTGGCCCCAGCCCGGGCGCTACTCCCTCGGCCACACCGGAATCATGCGCTGAGGTCGCCACCGAGGCCGCCGGCCCGGGCGGCAGACGGGTCAGTCGAGGCAGACGGGTCAGTCGAGGTGGACGGTGAGGTCGGGGCCGGTGGCGGCGCGGACCTCCTCGACGGTGACGCCCGGGGCGAGCTCGCGCAGCACGAGGCCGTGGCCGGGTTCGACGTCGAGGACCGCGAGGTCGGTGATGACCCGGTGCACGCAAGCCCGGCCCGTCAGCGGCAGGGAACACTCCCGCACCAGCTTGTGGGTCCCGTCGCGGGCGACGTGCTCCATCATCACGATGACCCGCCGCGCGCCGTGCACGAGGTCCATCGCGCCGCCCATCCCCTTCACCATCCGGCCGGGGATCATCCAGTTCGCGAGGTCACCCTGCGCGGAGACCTGCATCGCGCCGAGCACCGCGACGTCGACATGGCCGCCACGGATCATCCCGAACGACGTCGCCGAGTCGAAATACGACGCCCCCGGCAGCACGGTCACCGTCTCCTTGCCCGCGTTGACCAGGTCCGCGTCGACCCGGTCCGGAGCCGGGTAGGGGCCGACTCCCAGGATGCCGTTCTCGCTGTGCAACACCACCGTCACGTCGGCCGGCAGGTGACCCGGCACCAGGGTCGGCAGCCCGATCCCGAGATTGACGTACTGGCCGTCGACCAGCTCCCGCGCCACCCGCGCGGCGAGCCCGTCCCGTGTCAACGTCATGCCGTCACCGTCCTGCGTTCGATCCGCTTCTCCGGATCCGGCGCGTGCACCACCCGCTGGACCAGGATCCCCGGGGTGTGCACCTGGTCCGGGTCGAGCTCGCCGGGTTCCACCAGCTCCTCGACCTCGGCGATGGTCACCCGGCCCGCCGCCGCGCACAGCGGGTTGAAGTTCGCCGCACTCGCCCGGTAGACCAGGTTGCCGTGCCGGTCGCCGCGCCAGGCGTGCACCAACCCGAAGTCGCAGACGATTCCCCGTTCCAGGACGTACTCGGTGCCGTCGAACACCCGGGTCTCCTTGGGCGGGGACGCGAGCGCCACGCGACCGGAGGCGTCGTGGCGCAACGGGACGCCGCCCTCGGCGACCTGCGTGCCCACCCCGGCCGGGGTGTAGAACGCCGGGATGCCCGCCCCGCCCGCCCGCAGCCGCTCGGCGAGCGTGCCCTGCGGCACCAGTTCGACCTCCAGCTCGCCGGCCAGGAACTGGCGCTCGAACTCCTTGTTCTCCCCCACGTACGACCCTGTCGTGCGCCGGATCCGGCCCGCCCGCAGCAGCAGGCCGAGCCCCCAGTCGTCGACCCCGCAGTTGTTGCTCACGGTCTTCAGCCCGCCGACCCCGGCCGCCAGCAGGGCGTCGATCAGGACACTCGGGATGCCGCACAGCCCGAACCCCCCGACCGCCAGCGACGCCCCGTCCGGGATGTCGGCCACCGCCAGGGCCGCACTCGCGACCACCTTGTCCACCCGCGCACCCGCCTCCCACAGCAGTGGGCGGCACCACACCGGAGCCACCCGCACGTTAGCGTCCGCTAACCCAGACGAAGTTAGCCACAACTAACATCCCCGTCCAGCCCCCACCGCCCGATCAGGCTCAGGCGACGGCGACCGGGCCGCGCCGCGCCGCTCCCGTACTCCGGCCGGCGCGCCGTGACCCGCCGCCACGCAGGACCGTCGCTAGCCCTTCAGGCCGGCGAGGATGCGGGAGATGACCTCGGGGGTGATGGGGGCGGGCGAGTAGAAACTCACCCGGTCGGCGATGTCGCCGACGCGGGCCCGGATCTGCTTCGGGATGTCCTCCGGGGTGCCCCGCGCCGTGAAGACCTCCAGCACCTCCTCGGTGACGAGCGAGCCGAGGTCCTGCCACCGGCCGTCGCGGGTCAGCTCGTAGAGGTCGCGCTGCAGGCCGCCCCAGCCGTGCAGCTCCAGGACCGCGCTGTAGGCGGGGGTGGAGGCGTAGAAGGCGAAGTGCTGGCGCAGCTTCTTCTCCGACTCGGCCAGCTCCTCCTCGGTGTCCCCGGTGGCGATGAGGGTCGGGAAGGTCAGCTCGACGTCCGAGCGCTTGCGCCCGGCCCGCGCCAGGCCCCGCTCCAGCGCCGGCAGGGTCACCTCGCGCACGAACCGCTCGGAGGACAGGCCGTGCAGCAGGATCCCGTCGGAGACCTCGCCAGCGACCTCGGTCATGCGCGGCCCGAGGGCGGCGAGCTGGATACGCGGCGTCCCGTACGGGTTGGGCCCGGGGTTGAAGAACGGCGTCATCAGGGTGTGCTGGTAGAACTCGCCCTGGAAGTCGAGGCGCTCGCCGTCGTTCCAGCACCGCCAGATCGCCTGGATGGCGAGAACGATCTCCCGCATGCGCTTGGCCGGCTCGGACCACACGGCACTGAAGCGCTTCTCGATGTGCGGCTTGACCTGCGATCCGAGCCCGAGGACGAACCGACCCCCGCTGATGGTGTGCAGGTCGTTGGCGACCATCGCCAGGTGCATGGGGCTGCGCGGGAAGGCCACGGCGACGCCGGTGCGGATCATGACGCGTTCGGTCGCCTGCGCCGCCAGGACCACGGGCAGGAACGGGTCGTGCGCGGTCTCCGGGACGTACAGCGCGTCGTAGCCCAGGGACTCGAGTTCGCGTGATCGGCTGGCGATGTCGTCAAGATCGGCCCACAGACCAACGTCGACCTTCACGTCCACTCCTTAAGTTGGATCAGATAGATGATTTGAGTAAGCTACCTTAATAGTCGCTATCGCGGCAGCCGCACGAGCGGTCGGCTGCGTCACTGACCGGGCAGCACGTGCTGGACGAACGGCGTTTGCTGGTCGAGGGCATGCCACCGGCGCCCCAGGATCGAGAGGAGACCGCCCGTGCTTCCGGGTGTGACAGCGGATCAGAGACTGTTCGCCGAGACGGCCGAGCGCTTCATCAGGTCGACCTGCCCCGTCTCGACGGTGCGCCGGGTGGCGCAGCGGGAGGAGGAGCTCGACGGCGGCTACTTCACCGAGATCGGCGAGCTGGGCTGGCTGGCGCTGTTCGTGCCCGAGGAGCACGGCGGCGGCAGCCCATCCGGTCGGCCGGTCCTCGACGCCGGCCTCATCGCCGAGCAGCGGGGCCGCTACCTGCAGCCCGGAGGGGTCGTCGGGTCGAACGTGGCGGCGCTGGCGCTCACGCTCGGCGGCACCGGCGAGCAGCGCGCCCTGCTTGACGACCTCGCCGGCGGCAAGGCCCTCGCGGCCTGGGCGCTCGGCGACCCGGTGGGTGGCTGGGAGGCGTCGGCCGGCGTCAAGGTCCGCCGCGGCGACACCGGCTTCGTCCTGTCCGGCACCAAGGGCCTCGTCCAGGACGCCCACCTGGCCGACTGGTTCCTCGTCAGCGCCGCGGTGGACGGCCGCCCGGCGCTGTTCTGGCTGCCCGCCGACGCCCCCGGGCTCACCGTCGAGCCGCTGGCCGGGCTCGACCTGACCCACCGGTACGCCGAGCTGGTCCTGCGCGACGTCGCCGCGCCCGCCTCCGCGGTGGTCGGGCAGATCGGCGGCGACGACGATCTCGGCGAGCGGCTGCTGCAGGTCGCCACGGTGCTGACGGTCGCCGAGATGGTGGGCGCGATCGGCGAGCTGTTCGCGATGACGCTGGAGCATGCCCGCAACCGCGCGGCGTTCGGCCGGGTGATCGGCTCGTTCCAGGCGGTGAAACACCAGCTCGCCGACCTCAGCCTCGCGGTGGAGTGCAGCCGTGCCATCGCCGGCGGAGCGCTCACGGCCGTGCAGGAGCAGGCGCCCGACGCCGCGGAGCTGGCCAGCGCGGCCAAGGCGTTCGTCGGTGACGCCGCGATCGACGTCTCCCAGGGCTGCCTGCAACTGCATGGCGGCATCGGCTACACGTGGGAGCACGACCTGCACCTCTACCTGCGCCGGCTGGCGACCGACCGGGTCGTGTTCGGCGACCCCGCCTGGCACCGCGAGCGCATCTGCCGGCTGCACGGCCTGTGAGAGCGGGCGACGACCGATGAGCACACCCCGGCGAGCGGAGGAAGGGCGATGAGCGGACAGACAGCGGATGGGCAGGCAGCCGGCGGGCGGCTGGCGGGCAAGGCGACAACGGGCGAGGGGACAGCGGGCGAGGGGACGGCGCCCGCCCTCGAGGACTACCGGCGCGAGGTGCGGGCCTGGCTCGCGGCGAACCTGGATCGCCGGGACGACGACGCCCCGGCCCGCCTGCGCGGCGGCGACGCCGCCAACCTCTCCCCCGAGCGGGTCGCCCAGCAACGGGACCTGCAGCGCCGCGTCTACGAGGGCGGCTATGCCGGCATCACCTGGCCCGCGCAGTTCGGCGGGCAGGGCCTCACCCNCGCCCACGAGGAGATCTTCGCGCAGGAGAGCCGCGGCTACGTCGTGGCGGACCTGGGCATCGCCGGCCTCACGACCACCCGGGTCTGCGGGCCGACGATCCTCGCCCACGGCACGGACGAGTTCCGCCGCACCCACATCCCGCGGATGCTCTCCGGCGAGGAGATCTGGGTGCAGCTGTTCTCCGAGCCGGGCGCGGGTTCCGACCTCGCCGGCGTGTCGACCCGGGCGACCCGCACCGACACCGGCGACTGGGTGCTCAACGGGTCGAAGGTGTGGACCAGCGGCGCCTACTACGCCGACTACGGCCTGTGCCTGGCCCGGACCGACCCGACCGTCCCGAAGCACCGGGGGCTGACCTGGTTCGGCGTGCCGCTGACCAGCGACGGCGTGACGATCCGGCCGATCCGGGAGATCAACGGCAGCTCGGAGTTCTGCGAGGAGTTCTTCGACGACGTGGTCGTCTCCGACGCCAACCGGATCGGTGCCGTCGGGGACGGCTGGACGGTCGCCCGCACGATGATGGTCTTCGAGCGGCTCGGCGGCGACCCCGACGAGACGCCCCGCCACTCCGGTGCCCGCGAGCTCGCCCCCGACCTCGTCGCCCTGGCCCGCCGGGTGGGCCGTCAGGGCGACCCGGTGACCCGCCAGCTCATCGCCCGCGCCCACGTCATCGACCTCGTCAAGGAGCAGCTCGACGCCTACGTCGCCGCCCTGACCGAGTCGGGGGCGGCCAACCCGAACCTGGGCTCGTACAGCAAGCTCGCCGCCGGCACGCTCAACCCGGTCCGGGCGTCGATCGGCCTGGAGATCGCCGCCGCCGCCGGCGTCGTCTGGCATCCGCAGGACACCGAGGCGTCGACGACGGCGCTGAACTACCTCAACGGCCGGATCCTGGCCATCGCCGGCGGCACCAACGAGATGCAGCGCAACGGGATCAGCGAGCGGGTCCTCGGGCTGCCCCGGGAACCCGCCCACGACCTCGACCGCCCCTTCAACGAGCTGCGCCACAACTGACCAACGCCCGTCTCACCACCGCCGTCTGGCCACCGTCTCACCACCGCCGTCTGACCACTTGGCCGTCTGGCTCAGGTCATCGGCCGCTCAGCCCAGCTGCAGCGAGCGGCCGATGATCTCCTTCATGATCTCGTTGGAGCCACCGAGGATGCGGCTGATCCGGCTGTCGCGGTACATCCGGGCGATCGGGTACTCGTTCATCCAGCCGTAGCCGCCGTGCAGCTGCACCCCGGCATCCACCGCGGCGTCCTCCAGCTCGGTGGCGCACAGCTTCGCCGCCGCCGCCTCGACCCCGGTCAGCTCGCCGGCGACCAGGGCGGCCAGGCAGGCGTCGACGAAGGACCGGGCCATCAGCGCGCGGGCCTGCAGGTCGGCGAGGACGAAGCGGGTGTTCTGGAAGCTGCCGATCGGCTTGCCGAACGCCTTGCGCTCGCGCACGTAGGCGGTCGTGAGCTCCAGCGCGCGAAAGACGTTCTGCACCGAGGAGATCGCGATCGACAGGCGTTCCTTCGCCAGGTTGCGCATGAGGTAGTGCAGGCCCTCGTTCTCCTCGCCGAGCAGGTTGGCGACCGGGACGCGGGCGTCGGTGAAGAACAGTTCGGCGGTGTCCTGCGAGCGGGCGCCGACCTTGTCCAGGCGGCGGCCACGCTCGAAGCCGGGAGTGTCGCGCTCGACGACGATGAGGCTGATCCCCTGGTCGCCGTCCGCGCGGGTCGTCTTCGCGCACAGCACCACCAGGTCGGCGAGGATGCCGTTGCTGATGAACGTCTTGGACCCGTTGATGACGTAGTGGTCGCCGTCGCGCACCGCCGTGGTGCGCATGCCCCGCAGGTCGCTGCCGGCAACGGGCTCGGTCATCGCGATCGCCGTGATCAACTCGCCGCGGACGTAGCCGGGCAGCCAGCGCGCCTTCTGTTCGTCGGTCGTCAGCTCCAGCAGGTACGGACCGATCAGGTCGTTGTGCAGTTGGATGGCGAAGCCGCCGATGCCGGCGGTGGCGAACTCCTCGGCGACGACGGCGCCGTAGCGGGGGTCGTCGATGCCCGCGCCGCCGTACTGCTCGGGCACGGCCGGGCCGAGCAGGCCCACCTCGCCGGCCCGCAGCCAGGCGGCCCGGTCGACGATGCCCTCGGCCTCCCACCGGTCGTTGTGCGGCAGGCACTCCTTCTCGACGAAGGTGCGGGCCAGCCGGCGGTACTCCTCGTGGTCGGGGGTGAAGACGGAACGCTGCATCTCGTGACCTCCGCGGGGATCGTCTGGCAGCATCACAGGGCAGACGGTAAAGAGAATCTAATCATCTGAAGGATATAGCTTGTGCAGGTAATGGCGGCTACAGTGCTGCCATGACCGGTCTCCTGCGCCGCGCGCCGGCGAACGACCACTGGTACGCCGCCGGGCTGCACACCACCCAGACCCTGGTCGACGCGTTACGAGACGGCGCCGCGCGGCACCCCCAGTCGATGATGATCTTCGACTCGGAGACGCATCCGGCGTCGGCCCCGCTGATCGAGATCCACCGCCGCGGCGCCCGCCTCGCCGGCGCGTTCGCCCGACTCGGGCTGCGACGCGGCGACGTGATCGCCTGCCAGGTCCCCAACTGGCTGGAGGGCGCGATCGTCTACCACGCGGCGATCTCGCTGGGGCTGGTCATGGTGCCCGTCGTGCACATCTACGGGCCGGTCGAGGTCGGCTACATCCTGCGGCAGTCGGGCGCGCGGGCGCTGGTCATGCCCGACCGCTGGCGCTCCATCGACTACCTCGAACGGTTCTCCGCGGTCGGCGACTGCCCCGACCTGGAACACGTGATCACCATCGGCGAGCGGATGGCGCCGGGCGGGGTCACCCTGGCGGCACTGGAGGCGCTCGACGCCGACCCGCCGGCACCGCCCGCGCTGCACGCCGACGACGTCTGCATGGTCATCTACACCTCGGGCACCACCAGCGCCCCCAAGGGCGTGCAGCACACCCACAACACCCTGCTCGCCGAGATGCGGGCGCTGGCCGACGCCGACGCCGGCGCCCCGGACGCGGTGCACCTCTCGCCGTTCCCCGCCGGGCACATGGGCGGGGTCCTGCTGCTCGGCCGGGCGTTCCTGTCGGGCCGCACGAGCATCCTCGTCGACTCGTGGAACACCGAACGCGTCGCGCGGGTGATCCGCGAGCGCGGGGTGAGCTGGCTCGGGGCCACCCCGTTCTTCCTCAGTAGCCTGCTCGCCGACGTCCGCGACACCGGCGTGCCGATGCCGTCGCTCGACGAGATCCACCTCGGCGGCGCGGGCGTGCCGCCGGAACTCGTCCTGGCCGCCGAGGCGGCCGGCTGGCGGGCGTTTCGCTCCTACGGCTCCACCGAGCATCCGACGGTGACGGTGTCCGCCGTGTCGGACCCGGTCGAGGTGCGCGCCTACACCGACGGCGTCGCCTTCGGCGCCAACCGCCTCCGGATCGTCGACGACGACGGCCGGGACCTGCCGCCCGGCACCCCCGGCGAGGTCGTGACCCTCGGCCCGGAGCTGTTCGTCGGCTACACCGACGCCGCGCTCAACGCCGAGGCGTTCCTCGACGGCGGCTGGTTTCGCACCGGCGACATCGGCACCCTCGACGACGGCGGCCACCTCACCATCGTCGACCGGAAGAAGGACATCATCATCCGCGGCGGGGAGAACATCTCCTCCACCGAGGTCGAGGGCGTCCTGCTGCGCCATCCGGCGATCGTCGAGGCGGCGGTGACGGCGATGCCCGACCCGCTCTACGGCGAGCGGGTCTGCGCGTTCGTCATCGTCGAACCCGGCCGCGAGCTCTCCCTCGGCGACCTCGTCGAGCACTTCGTCGCCGTCGGCGTGGCCAAGCACAAGACCCCCGAACGCCTCGAGATCGTCACCGAGCTGCCCCGCACCGCGGCCGGCAAGGTCCGCAAGGCGGACCTGCGCGCCCGCCTGCGCGCCCCCGCCCCCGTTCCCGCCGACGCCGGTCAGGGCGGCCGGGACTCCCAGCGCGCCGGCCGCTGAGCGACGCGAACGGATCTGCGCGATGGTCCACGGACTCGACCGCGGTGAGCGCGCCGCGCTGGTCGTCAGCGAGTGCCTGCGCGGCACCCTCGACCCCGAACTGGCGATCTTCGCCGGGCTCGCCGAACAGTCCGCCGACCGCGGCATACTCCCGCGCATCGCCGCGCTCGCCGCGGACTTCCGCGCGTTCGGGCTGCCGGTGGTGCACATCCACGTGGCGCACCGGCCGGACTTCGGCGCGTTCAGCGACACCAACCCCGTCTCGGCGAAGGTGCGCCGCGAACAGCGGGTGCTCGCCGGCACCCCGCAGGCCGAGCCGATGCCCCAGGTCGCGCCCCTGCCCGGCGACTACGTCAGCATGCGCCGCTCGGGCCTGGCGATGTGGTATGGCACCGACCTCGACTCCACCCTGCGCAACCTGCGCGTCGACACGGTCGTCCTGACCGGCGTGTCGACGAACATGGCGCTGCTCGGCGGCGCCCTCGGCGCGACCGACCGCGGCTACCGCAGTGTCCTCGTCGAGGACGCCGCGGCCGGGGCGAGCGCCGAGTCGCACACCTGGATCGTCGCCAACCTGCTGCGCCTGCTGTCGACGGTCGCCCGCGCCGACGAGGTCCGCGCCGACCTCGCCCGCCGCCGGGGCGCCGCACCGGCCACGCCCTCGCGCCCTTGACTCAACACCCGCCCTGAGGATGGCTCCCGACCGAGGTGACGAACGGGTATGACCCCAACTGGTAGACGCGACCGGCCCGCCGCGGCCGGTCAGGGTGGGCCAGGGGATCGTGACGGTGCCAGCGCCGTCGTTGTTGCCAGCGCCGTTGCCTTCAGGGTCGGGGTTGTCGCCGCCGGGGCGGGTATCGATGTCGGTGAGGCGTTCACGTATATGACGGCCGAGCCGGGCGAGTTCCGCGGGGTCGAACGTGGCAGCAGAAGTAAGCAGGAACTGTTCGGCTGATCGTGCCGGCGATCAGGGCGGCGGTACTCGTCGCGCCTTCCCGCAGCGCGCTGCCTCGGCCATGCATCTCCCGCACCAGACCGAGACGGACCGCGGCGAGACGGACCAGCAACGCCGAGCAGTCCAGAGCCGCGCCGTCGAGCTCGGGATCGGCCAACCCCCAATGTCGAACTTATGTTCGCCCGGGTGACCGATATAGGGAAAGGGCCCACCGACGCGTGCACGAGCAATTGTCAAGACCTGTAGATGGGAGCCGCACCGACCCAGCGGTGATAGGCGTCCACGTCGACGTTGCTGCCGCACATGATGGTGACCACGCGTCAGCCGGTGAAGCGGTCACGGTCTTCGAGGATCGCCGCGATGCCGAGCGCGGCCGACGGTTCCGGCGAGGCCAGCGTGGTCGAGGAGTATCCGCATACCGGCGATGATCGACGCCTTCTGGACCAGGACAGCGTCGTCAGCGACCAGAGAAGCCGAAGCTAGGACCGGGACGCCGTCATGCGGCGGTCTGGCGGGCGTCGCGGTGGGCTTGGGCCGCGACCATCAGGACGTCGAGCGCGTCGCGGGTGCGCAGCAGGTCCTCGATGTGGGTGGAGAGCCGGTCGCGCTCCTTGGCCATGCGCTCCATCGCGGCGTCGGAATTCTCGTCGCTGGGCGAGTCGAGGCACGGCAGCAGTTCGGTGACGGTGCGGCTGGACAGCCCGGCCGTATACAGGCGCTGGATGAAGGCGACCCGCTCGACATCGTCCTGCGTGTAGTGCCGCTGCCCGCCGGCGCTGCGGGTGCTGGTGAGCAGTCCCTGCTCCTCGTAGTAGCGCAGCGAACGGACACTGACTCCGGCCAGCGCCGCGAGTTCGCCGATCCGCATCTCACCCTCCCGGCTGTGATCCCGCCCCTACGACTTGCCTCTCACATTGATGTCAGGTTTTAGCGTACCTGTCGGGCTCGCCGTTCCGAGGCCTTTGACCAGGTATGAAGGAGTTCCGGCATGATCACGCTGTTCGACCGCTACCGCCTCGGCGGTCTGGAGCTACCCAACCGTGTCGTGATGGCCCCGATGACCCGGGTCCGGGCCGCGGCGGGGAGCCTCGCGACCCCGTCCATGGCGGTCTACTACGCCCAGCGGGCCACCGCCGGGTTGATCGTCAGCGAGGGGGTGCAGCCCAGCCTGGTCGGGCAGTCCAACCCGGGCACCCCGGGCCTGTACACCGACGAGCAGGTGGCCGCCTGGCGGCCCGTCACCGACGCCGTGCACGCCAACGGCGGGCGCATCTTCGCTCAGATCATGCACGGCGGCCGGGTCTCGCACCCCGACACCACCGGTCTCCAGCCGGTCGGGCCGTCCGCTGTCGCCGCCGTGGGCGACGTGTTCACCCCGACCGGGCCGCAGGCCGCGCCGGTCCCCCGCGTCCTGGACGCCTCCGAGGTGCCCGAGCAGGCCCGCTCGTACGCCGAGGCCGCCCGGCGCGCCATCGACGCCGGATTCGACGGCGTCGAACTGCACGGCGCGAACGGCTACCTGATCTCGCAGTTCCTGTCGTCCAACGCCAACCTGCGCACCGACTCGTATGGCGGCCCGATCGCCCACCGCATCCGTTTCGCCGTCGAGGCGGTCGCCGCCACGGTGGACGCCGTGGGCGCGGCCCGCACCGCGATCAGGCTCTCGCCCGGCGGCACCTTCTGGGGCGTCGAGGAGACCGAGGTGCCGGAGCTGTACGCGGCTCTGCTCGCCGAACTCGTCCGCTTCGACCTCGCCTACGTGCACCTGGAGGCGACTGCCGAGGAGAAGGTGCTGGTCGGGCTGCGCCGCGCGTGGCCGGGCAGCCTGATCATGAATCCGGTGTTGCCGATGGGCCCGAAGCAGGTCGACCGGACCGCCGCCGACCACTGGCTCGGCCTGGGCGCGGATCTGATCAGCTTTGGCCGTGCCTTCATCGCCAACCCCGACCTGGTGGAACGGCTGCGCACCGGCCTGCCGGTCGCACCCGCCGACATGGCCACGTACTACCAGGGCGGCGACGCGGGCTATCTCACCTACCCGGCGTACCAGTACACCGCCTGACCGGAGCAAGCGGACGCAGGGGCGGAACGGTCCGGCTCTGCATCGAGACACGAAGGACGAGAAGGAACAATGAATTCGCTCCAGGACAAGGCCGCCACCACCGCAAGCACGGAACTGTCTGACCAGACGGCCATCATCATTGCCGGCCGGGTCTTCGTCCCGGTCGGTGACGTCGAGACGTTCATCACCGAGGCACAGGCGACGTACCCGGTCGCCGCAGCGAACCCGGGAAACGTGCTGATCTCGTTCTGCGTGGAGGACGCGGCGACCGGAACCGTCACGGTGCTCGAGCAATGGACGTCCCAGGAGGCGCTCGATCGGCACCTGGCCACACCGGAGGTCATGGCGCTCTTCGCCAAGTGGAGCCCGCACATGCGCAATGAGGTGCGCAAGTTCGACGCGCTCAACGAGAGAGACCCCCGGGCCTGAGACCACCAGCATCCGGGCTGAACTACGTCGACGCCGCCGCAGACGTCCCAGCCCGAATATCTCGGTGCGCTGGGGACGGGGACGCCTTCTCGGCCTCGACACACCGGGCTAGTGCAACGTTCCTCAAGGCCGGGGTAGATCGGGTGGGTCGGGGTATCACCGTGTTTTGGTGAGGAGCACGTCATGCCGACTTTCCTGTCCGCGCGGCTCCCGGGTGATCCGGCCGAGGAGCAGAAGATCTGCCAGCTGGCTGGGGCCCGGCACGCTCCGGCCGACTGGATCCTGCGTGCCCGGATCATCATGGCCAGCTGGTCGGGCAACCACGTCCCCCAGATCGCCGCCGCGGTGGGCTGCCACCCCAAGACGGTGCGCCTGTGGCTGCACCGGTTCAACACCGACGGCCTGGACGGGCTGGCCGACCAGCCGATCCCCGGACGCCCACGGCGGATCACCGAGACCGAACGCTCCCAGATCATCGAGCTGGCCCGCACCACCCCGCCGGGCCGGCCCGTCCGCGACGGCGCCGGCGAGTTGAGCGCCGCCGACGAGACCGGCCCACCCCAATGGACCCTCGACACCCTCACCGAGACCGCCCGGGCCAGGGGCATCCAGATCCAGCGCAGCCAGGTCCGGCGCATCCTGCTGGACGAGAAGGTGCGCTGGCGACACACCCGCTCCTGGGTGGAAAGCCCCGACCCCGAGTTCGCCCCAAAAGGGCGGTGGTCGTCGGCCTCTACACCCAGCCGCCCGCGGGCACCACGGTCATCTGCGCCGACGAACTCGGTCCGGTGATCCCCCGCACCTTCCCGCCGGCACCGGGCTGGTCACCCGACGGCCACCGCATCAAGGCACCCCTGGAGTACTCCCGCGGCGAGCAGAAGACCTGGGTCTTCGGCGGCCTACGCATCCACGACGGCGCCGAGGTCACCTACTGCGCCCCGGCGCGCAACAGCGACGGCTGGATCGAGCTGCTGACCCAGCTGGCCCGAGCAAATCCCCGCGGCCCGATCCGGGTCGTCACCGACAACCTGACCACCCACACCAGCTGGAAAGTCCGCCAATGGCTGGCCCACCACCCGCGCATCCAGCAGGTGTACATCCCGAAGAAGGCCTGCTGGCTCAACCTGCAGGAAGGCTGGTGGCGACTCCTACGCCGGGCCGCGTTCGCCGGCCAGACCTTCGCCGACCCCGACGAGATCACCCACGCCGTCAACCTGGCCACCACCCAACTCAACACCCACGCCAAGCCCTGGATCTGGGGACGCCCCGCCCCACCGACCCGCACACTCCGCCGCCGCTTTGTGTACCTCCTTTGAGGAACGTTGCACTAGAAGTCGGAGCCGCCGTCGACGTTGAGCAGGGCACCGGTGATGTAGCCGGCGCGTGCGCTGCACAGGAAGACGATCGCGGCGGCGATCTCCTCGGGGCGGCCGGGGCGGCCGAGGTCGGGTACCAGGCCGCGGCCGGCGCCGCCCATGTCCCGGGAGATCGCGAGGAAGGCCTCCTCGGTGGTCGGTGCCTCCGTTGTGCTCGGCGCCCCCACCGAGGCGGCCAGGGCGTCGGGCGCGACCCACCGGCCCGGCCCGAACTGCTCGATCTTCTCCCGGACGCCCTCGGTCAGGATCGCCCCGGGGCAGACGGTGTTCACCCGGATGCCGTCGGACCCGAGGGCGCGGGCGAGGTTCTTCGACACGCTCGCCAGCGCCGCCTTCGCCGCCGTGTAGGCGACCATCGTCGGGTACTGCTTGCGGATCGACATGGCGGCCAGGTTGACGATCGCGCCGCCGCCGCGGGCCCGCATCAGCGGGATCGCCGCCCGGCAGGTCCGCACCCCGGCCATCAGCCCAATCTCCAGATGCGCCCGGAACAGCTCGTCGGAGGTCTCCGCCAGGGGCAGGTAGTCGTACTCGTCGCTGCCCAGGGTGTTGACCAGGATGTCGCAGCCGCCGAAGACGCCGCGCACCCGGTCGAACAGCTCCTCGGTGCCGGCCGCGGTCGCGAGATCAGCCGGCACCGCCAGCGCGCGCACGCCGAGCGCCTCGATCTGCCCGGCGACGCTCGCCAGCGCCTCGGCCCCGCGGGCGACGACGACCACGTCCGCGCCCTCGCGGGCGAACTCCACCGCCGTCCACCGGCCCATCCCCTTCGATGCGCCGGTGACGACCGCCACCTTCCCGCGTAAACCGAGATCCATCTCCTCGTTCCCCTCGATCAGGTTCGGTGGGCGATCGGGTGCGGCGGGCTACTCGCGCGGGGCGGCGGCCCGCTGCTGGAAGGCACGCACCTTGGCCAGGTGCTCCTGGGAGGTCAGCAGCAGGGTGTTGGCGACCCGGTCGAAGTCGCGGGCGGTCGTGCGATCGACGCTGGCGGCCGCGTCGATGGCGAGCTTGGCCAGGCCGAGGGCCTGCGGGGACAGCGCGACCAGCGAGCGGGCGAACTCCCGCACGCCCGCCGCGAACTGCTCGTCCGCGAACACGTCGTGGACGAGGCCGATCGTCAGCGCCCGCTCGGCGTCGACCGGGCGGGCGGCCATCGCCATCCACCGCGCCCAGTGCGGGCCGACGAGCCGGGTCAGCCGGCTGATGCCACCGGAGCCGGGCAGCACCCCCAGGTTGGGCACCTCCGGCAGGGCGAAGGTGGTCCGCGGCGCGGCGAAGCGGAAGTCGCACGACACGGCGAGTTCGAGGCCGAAGCCGCGGCAGGGTCCCTGCGCGGCGAGGATCACCGGCTTCTCGATCGCCTCGATCTCGTCCATGAGCAGGTGCAGCGCCCGGTAGGTGCGCCGCACCGACCGGCCGTTGACGCTGCCGTCGGGCTCGAAGCCCATCCCGGTGTCGATCGTGGTGATGTCCATGCCGGCGGTGAAGTGCCGCCCCTCGGCGGTGATCACCAGCACCCGGACGGCGTCGTCGTCGCCGAGGTCGGCGACGGCGCCGCGCAGCGCCGCCAGCATCGGGGCGCTAACGGCGTTGAGCTTGTCGTCGCGGGTGAAGGTGATCGTCAGGACGCCGTCGTCGAGCTCGCGCCGGAAGTGCTCGCTCATCCGACCGACGCCCCGCTTCGCCGCCCGGTCACCGGGTGCGCTCCGTCACTGGGTGCGCTCCCTCACTGAGGTGCTCCGTCACTAGATGCGCTCCGTCACTGGGTGGGCGCTGTGCCGAGCCGCTCGCTGCGGGAGCGGGCGGTGTAGCGGTGGCGCAGGATGCTGCCCGGTCCGCTGGTGAGGTCGGCGACCTGGGCGGTGGGGTCCGGTTCGCGCAGGACGATGAAGTGCGGCGTCAACCAGGCGCGCCGGGCGTGTGGGCCAAAGCTGAACACGCCGCCGGGGCCGCCGGTGGCCGCGGGGACCATCTTCACCTTCTCCAGGCCCTCCTTCACGCCGTCCGGCGACAGCGGCGTGGCCTTCGACAGGCCGCGGGCGATGACGACGCCGAAGTCGTAGCACAGCACGGAGAAGAAGTTCGCCGGTCGGTAGCCGAACCGCGCCTCGAACCGGTCGAGGAAGTCCTGGCCGACGACGTTGTCCTCGTCGTACTGGTCGACGCCGACCCAGCCGGCGATGCTCTTCAGTCCGCCGGGCAGGAACGGCGCCGCCATGAATCCCGAGCTCATCACCTTCACCGGATCCCAGCCGGTGCCGTCCAGGGCGGTGTTGAGGTGGGTCGCGGTCAGCCCCCAGCCGAGGTAGGCGATCGCGTCGGCGCCCGACGCCTGCAGCCGGGCCAGCGCCGGGCTCAGGTCGGTGTCGAGCATGTTGATCGGTTCCTCGATGGCGATCTTCACCCCGTCGAAGGCGCAGGCGTCGCGGAAGAACCGGGTGTACTCCTCCCCCGGCACGCACTTGTCGTAGACGACGGCGACGGACTCGACGCCGCGCACCCCGAGGTAGTTCGACAGCAGGTACGGCTCCTCCGGTAACGAGCCGTTGTTGATGCAGAAGCACCACTCGCCGTACCAGCGGTCGGTGCCGCTCATCGACAGGGTGGGGATGTGGCCGACCTCCTCGACGTAGCCCCGGATCGCCAGCACGTTGTCCGACGCCCACGGCCCGAAGATCACCAGGACCCCCTCGGCCTCGAGCTCCTTCCAGGCGTTGAGCACGTCGAAGCTCGTCCCGCGGGGCAGGCCGTCGACGGCCCGCAACACCAGCTCGACGGGGCGGTCGATCTCGCCGTCGNCATAGGACTCGTCGAACGCCAGCCGCAGCGCGTCGAGCATGACCTGCTGCGACGCCGGCGGCATCAGGAAGTCCTGTAGGACTCCCACCTTCATCGACGACATGGTGACCCCTCTCTCGATGGTTCTGCCTGCCTGGCCCCGAGCCGGTGGCGGCCGGGGACGATCACGGACGCGACGATCACAGGTGCGGCAGTCAAAGGTGCAGGGCGCGGGCGACGCGTTCCCGGTGCCACGTCGACCCGCCGTAGCTCAGCTCGAAGGTCTTGCCGCGCCGGGAGTGCAGCTGCAGGTCGTGTTCCATGGAGAAGCCGATGGCACCGTGCACCTGGTGGGCGTGGACGAACACCCGGCGGATCGCGTCGTTGGCGAACGACTTCGCCGCCGCGACCTCGAAATCCGCCGCGTCCGGTGTGCCGGGCTCTCCGGCGCCTTCGGCCTCCCCGGCAGCGGGCTCCCCAGCGGCGTCGGCCGTCCGGACGGCGTCGAGCTTCCAGGCGGCCTGGTAGCACAGGTAGCGGGCGGCCTCCACGTCGGTGAGCATGTCGACGCAGCGGTGCGCCACCGACTGGAACGCGCCGATCGGCTGGCCGAACTGGCGGCGGCTACGGGCATGCTCGACGCTGAGGTCCAGGGCGCGCTGCGCCCCGCCGATCGCGTAGGCCGTGCTCGCCACGGTCATCCGGTCCAGCGCCGTGTCCAGCGCGGGGCCGGCCGCCGCCGGCGTGCCGAGCAGGTCCGCGGCGCTCACCTCGACGTCGCGCAGGACGACCTCGAACACCGGCTCGCCGCCGCCGTCGTGCTGGCGGCGCAGGGTCACCCCGGGTGCGGCCGGGTCGACGAGCACGAGGCCGCGCCCGCCGCCCGGACCGGCGCCAGCAGCGGCATCCGCGCCTGGGGTGGGCGCATCCGCCTCTGGGGTGGGCGCGTCGGCGCCTGGAGCGGAGCCGGCGACCTCCACGACGACGACGAGGACGTCCGCGACGTGCGCATACGGAACGAGGATCTTCGTGGCGGTCAGCCGGTGGCCGGCGCCGTGCGGGGTCAGGGCGGCGTCCGGTGCGCCCCACTCGTCGCGGGCGCCCGGCTCCAGCACGGCCACGGTGGCGATGGCCGTGCCGGCGCCGATCGCCGGCAGCCAGCGGGCCCGCTGCGCCGCGCTGCCGGCGAGGTCGATGAGGCCGGCAGCGAACACGGCCGAGGTCAGCAGCGGGGTGGGCATCGCGGCCCAGCCGAGCTGCTCGGCGACCACCGCCAGGTCCAGCACTCCCTGCCCGGCGCCGCCGTGCTCCTCGGGCAGCAGCAGACCGGTCAGGCCAAGGCCGGCCAGCGTCTTCCAGTGGCCGTCGCCGTAGCCGCGCTCCGACTTCTCGATCTCGCGGACGACCTCCGGCGGGCACTCGCGCTCGACCAGGTCCCGTACCGTGTCCGCGAGCAGGCGCTGCTCGGCGGTCAACGTCAGATCCATACCGCCACCTCCTTCTGCGACTAGCGCGACCGCGGCAGACCGAGGGCGGTCTGGGCGACGATGTTCTTCTGGATCTCCAGGGTTCCGGCGCCGATCGTCGCCGGGATGTTGTGCACCCACTGCTGCTTGACCAGCCCGTGCAGCGGGGCGTGCTGTTCGGCGGGGGAACCGAGCCGCCCGCTCGCGCCGAGGATCTCCAGGCCCACGTGCCCGACGGCCTGCTCGAGCAGCGTGGCGTGGATGCGGGCGGTCGAGGCCTCGGCGGCCGGGTTGGCCCCGGCGGCGACCAGCGAGATCGCCCGGTAGGCGAGCAGCTTTGCCGCCTCGCAGCGCACCCGCAGGTCCGCGAGCTTCTGGCGGACGTCGGGTTCGGCGGCGCGGCCGGTCTCGCGGACGTGGTCGCACAGCCGCTCGACGACGCGCTGGGCGCGGGCGTAGCGGGGGATGCCGATGCGTTCGAGCGTCAGCCCCGAGCCGATCACCCCCCAGCCCTCGTCGAGCGGGCCGAGCAGGCAGTCGCGCGGCACTCGGACCTCGTCGTAGAAGACCTCGTTGATCTCGTGCCAGCCGCCCATGCTCTCGATGGGGCGCACCGTGATCCCCGGCGAGGTCATGTCGACGAGCAGGACCGACATCCCCCGGCGCCGGCCGGCGTCCGGATTCGTGCGCACGAGCAGCAGGTTCCAGTCCGCCGGCGAGTCGGCGTAGCTGGACCAGATCTTCTGCCCGGTGACGACGAAGTGGTCGCCATGGTCGACGGCGCGGGTGCGCAGCGCGGCGAGGTCGGAGCCGGCGTCCGGCTCGGAGAACCCCTGGGTCCAGATGACCTCCCCGCGGGCCATCGGCGGCAGGAAGCGGGCCTTCTGCTCCGCGGTGCCGAACTTCATGATCAGCGGGCCGATGTAGTTGAGGTTCATGTACTGCGGTCCGCGTGGCTCGCCGCTGGCGGTCATCAGCTCGCGCAGCAGCGTCTGCTTCCAGAGCCCGGCCTCCTGGCCGCCGTACTCCTGCGGCCAGCTCACCGTGAGCAGGCCCGCGCGGCCGAGGTCGCGGCAGAACTCCCGGGTGAAGGCCAGCGCCTCGCGGTCCTCGGCGAAGAAGCCCTGCCAGTCCGCGGGCAGCTTCTCGTCGAGCAGCTCGGCGAACCGCCGGCCGAACGCGCGATCGTCCTCGGTGAACGCGAAATCCATGTCCCTCGATCCCTCCAGTCCCTCGATCGCCCCGCCGTCCCCCGGCCGCCCCGCAGTCTGTTGCTGGACCCTCGGTTCCCCGGTCGCCCCGCGTTCCCTCGGCCACCTGCCGCGCCGGTCGGGGCTCATCGTCACACCCCGACCGGCCTCGGCGTCTTGCGCTCGACGCGGGTCAGCCGGCCCGCTACGGCAGGACGCTGGAGACGTCGAGCGGCTGCTCCGACGTCGGCTTGCCCTTCTCGTCGAGGGTCTGCACGAGCCCGCCGGTGGAGCAGACCGCGGGGGTGATGGAGACCTGCTTGCCGTCGCACTGGAACGTCGCGGTGCCACCGAGGGGCAGTTTGGTCTTCGGCATCGTCGCGAGCGCCTTCTCGACCCCGGCGGAGGTGACCGGCGCGGTCAGCCCGGCCATCGCCCGACTGAAGCCGAGCGTGACCACCCAGCCGCCGGCGGTGAGGCTCTTGGCGGTCGGGTCGGTGTCGGGCTGGTACTTCTTCATCGCCGCCAGGTACAGCTTGTACTCCGGGTCGGCGACGTTCGTCGTCTGACCGCTGACGACCTTCATCCCGTCGTAGCCGCCGGGGATGCCGGCGGCCGCCCCCGGACTGACGCACTGCGACTGCAGGACGATGCTGCCCGAGTAGCCCAGCGTCTTGAGCGCCTTGAGCACGCCGGTGCAGAACGTCGGGTCGCCGACGAGGTTCACCTGCTCCGGCTTGCCGGCGAGCACGGTCTGCACCTGCGGCGTCGCGTCCGCGGTGCCCGGCGGGATCGGCTGGATCGTCAGGCCGACGTTCGCCTTGGCGTAGAAGATCTTGTCCAGCGAGTTCACCGGGCCGGTCGCGCCCGGTACGTCGAGCACGAAGATCGCAGCCTTCTTCGCCCCGGCGTCCTTCGCGACCTGGGCGGGCCCGGCCAGCGCCGCGGTCAGCGGGCTGACCAGGATGTAGGCGCCGGACTTGGCGCCCAGCGTGGACTCGTCACCGTTGATGTCGAGCACCAGCGGGACCTTGGCCGCGCTGAGCACCTTGAAGACCGGGGTGACGTTGCCGGAGTTGTTCATCAGCACGACCGGGACCTTGGCGGCGGTCATCTGGTTGGCGCAGTCGGTGGCGCCCGCGGGCGTCTGCTTGGTGTTGCAGACCGTCAGCGACAGCCGGTGGCCGGCGACCCCGCCCTGGTAGTCGTTGACGTAGGAGGTCGCGGCCTGCGCCGCGGCCACCTCGGTCGAGTTGTCCAGCGTCGTGCCCGAGCCGTCGGTGATGAAGCCGATTTTTAACTCGTCGCCGGTGGCGGGCTTCGACGGCCCCAACGACTGCGCGGCGGCCGAGTCGGTCGAGCCCGGGCTGGACCCGCCGCTCGAACCGCCGCTCGAGCCGCACGCTGCCGCGCTGACCATCAGTGCCGCCGACATCCCGAGCGCACAAACGCCCCGCTGTCGCCATCGAGTGCGCGGTCGCATCCGAACGTCCTCCCCACCTGTGCGTGCTGCGCGGATGGTCCCGCGCACCGGGCAGCACACAGGTCCGGCGCGCCAGCGGAATATAGCTTAAGGATACGACTGAGGTAAATCAGCAAGAGGGAGATGGGCGCGCCGGCCCCGCCTGCCGTCGAACTCGACCCCCACCGGCGCAGGCCGCAACGATCCGGCCACAAGGCGATACTTGATCGTGGGGCGACGACCCAGTCACGGGGCGCGGCGGAGGAGCGCGGCGGCTGCGGGGCGTCCGCACCAAACCCGCAGGTCAGCGGCCCGACGCCGGAAATCTGACACCGAGTGCACGAACTGATGTAACGTCGGTTACAGCCGTATAGGAGGAGAAGCCATGCCGCTGCGGGACAGTCACCAGATCGTGTCCGTCGACGACCACCTCGTGGAACACCCCCGGGTCTGGCTTGATCGACTCCCCTCGAAGTTCGACGGTCGCACACCGCGGATCGAGGAACAGGGCGGCAAGCACGTCTGGGTCTACGACGGCGTCGTGTTCCCCACGATCGGCCTCAACGCCGTCGCCGGGCGCGAGCCGCGGGACTGGGGGGTGGACCCCATGCGCTTCGAGGAGATGATCCCCGGCTGCTACGACCCGGTGGCGCGGCTGAAGGACATGGACGTCGACGGCGTCCATGCCGCCCTGTGCTTCCCGTCGTTCCCCGGCTTCGCCGGCGGGGTGTTCCACCGGGCGCAGGACAAGGAGCTGGCGCTCGCCTGCATTCAGGCCTGGAACGACTTCATGGTCGACGAGTGGTGCGCCGCCGCCCCCGACCGCTACATCCCGCTCGCGCTGCTGCCGGTGTGGGACGTCGCGGCCTGCGTCGCCGAGGTCGAGCGGACGGCGGCCAAGGGCGCGCGCACGGTGTCCTTCCCGGACAGCCCCGTCCCGCTGGGCCTGCCCTCCTTCCACAGCAACCACTGGGAACCGCTGTGGGACGTCTGCGAGGCGACCGACGTCTCGGTCTCGCTGCACTTCGGGTCCGGTTCCTTCGTGCCCGGGTTCTCCTTCGCGGCGGCCAAGCCCGTCCCCGGCGGGTTGACCGCGCCGGACGCGCCGTTCGCCGTCGCGATCGCCTCGTTCGCCACCAACCTGATGTGGACCACCATCGACCTGCTGTTCTCCGGTGTCCTGCAGCGCCACCCCAAGCTGCAGTTCGCGCTGTCCGAGGGCGGCATCGGCTGGCTGCCCTACATCCTGGAGCGCACCGACCAGACCTGGGAGAAGCACCGCTGGTACCAGAAGGACATCGACTTCGACACCCGGCCGTCCGACCTGTTCCGCAAGCACTTCTGGGGCTGCTTCATCGAGGACAAGAGCGGCCTGCGCAACCGGCACGAGATCGGCATCGACCGGATCATGCTCGAGATCGACTACCCGCACTCCGACTCGACCTGGCCCAACAGCCGTAAGATCGCCGCCGACCTCATGAAGGACATCCCCGACGACGAGGTCGCGAAGATCGTCGAGGACAACGCGCGCACCCTGTACCGCTTCCCGCGTTCCTGACGGCCCGCACGCCGACGGCCCCCGTCTCCCCTCCTGGAAGACCCGGAGTGGGAGACGGGGGCCGCGGTGCGTCGAGGGCGGCCAGCCGGCCGCTCAGGCCAGCCGCTCTGGTCAGGCCAGCCGCTCTGGTCAGGCCAGCCGCTCTGGTCAGGCCAGCCGCTCGGTCCGGTTGCGGAACAGCTTCGCGGAGCCGACGCCGACGAAGGCCGGGCGCGGTTCCACCTGTGGGACCGCGGCCAGCGCCCGCAGCACCACCGCGGAGTAGGGGGCCTGGTCGTCGGTGGGCGTGGCGAACTCGACCCGCCCCACCCCGCTCCAGCCCTGCTCGAACGACGTCGAGCCGTGGATGAGCGTCGGGTAGTCGGCGTCCGGGGCATCGCGGCCGGGGATCGACTTCCAGCCGAAGATCTCCGAGTCCACCGACGCCCGGTTGACCCGGGCGAGCCGGTCGGCCGGCAGCGGGCGCAGCTCGCCGATCTCGCCGCGCAGCAGCAGCGAGCCGTACTCGCGGCAGTCCCACGCGGCCGTGTCACCGTCGCGGGTGAGGCCGGAGACGTCGCCATAGATCTTCGGGTTGCCGTGCAGCTCCCGCCCCGCGATGATCGGCATCGTGTTGTTCTCCCAGATGACCACCGGGCACGACCGGGTCAGTGGGCCGCCGGCGGTCTCCAGCACCGCCGTCACCGCCACGTTGACGAGGTTGTAGCCCCGCCCCCGCATGTAGTCGACGTTGTCGAGCTGCTGGTAGGTGACGCTGAGCACCGGGCGTTCGGCCGGCTCGAAGCAGGGCGGCAGGAGGTGGGCGGCCGCCGCCGGCGTGGTGACGAAGGAGACCACCACCGTCGACTGCCGTTCGACCTCGGTCACGGGGGGCAGGATCGTCGGCCCGAACCGGAGCCGGTCACCGATCTGCGTGGGCACGCTGTTCTCCTAACTCCGGGAATCCAGACTGCCGGGGAATCCGGACTGCCGGTGAGTCTCCGGACTGCCGGTGAGTCTCCGGACTGCCGCGGTCAGAGGATGGCCGACTTCTCCTTCAGGGTGATGATCTGCTCCCAGTCGAGGCCGAGTTCGAGCAGGATCTCCTCGGTGTGCTCGCCGTGTTCTGGCGCGGGGCTCAGCGCCGGCACCCGGTCGTCGTACTGCACCGGGGTCGAGGCCAGGGCGTAGCTGATCCCGGCGGCGTTGGTCACCTCGGTGACGTAGCCGTTGGCCTGTACCTGCGGGTCGTCGTGCAGCTCCAGCGGGGACTTCACCACCGACCAGACGCCCTCGATCTTGCTGAACCGCTCCTCCCAGTGGGCCAGCGGGTGGGCCGCGAACGCCTCCCGGATCGTCGCGATGCACTCCCGGCGGTTGTCGAAGCGGGACTTCGCGTCGACGTAGCGGGGGTCGGCGAGCAGGTCCGGGCGCTCGAGCGCCGTGCAGAACTCCGGCCAGTGCCGGTCGGCCTGCAACAGGGAGAACCACAGGAAGCGGTCGTCGCCGGTCCGGTAGACGTTCGTCAGCGGGTTCGGCATCTCAGAGATGTCGAAGCGCTGCATCGTCGGCTGGCCCAGGATCTTGGAGCCGACGACATCGAGGGACATGCCCCACATGGCCGAGGCGAGCAGGGAGACGTCGACGGTGCTGGCGGTGCCGGTGCGCTCGCGGTGGAACAGCGCGCCGACCACCCCGGCGGCCAGGTTGAACCCGGAGGTGTAGTCGCCGAACGCGGGGCGCATGAACGGCGGGTAGGAGTCCGGCGACGCCAGCGCGTAGGCGATCCCGCCGCGGGCCCAGTAGGAGGCGACGTCGTAGCCGCCCAGGTTGGCGTCGGGGCCGTGCGCGCCCTGCCCGTGGCCGCGGGCGTAGATGATGTCCGGGTTGACCTCCCTGATCTTCTCGACCCCGACGCCGAGGCGCTCACAGGAGTCCGGCAGCAGGTTGGTGAGAAAGACGTCGGCGCCCTCCACCAGCTTGTAGAGCAGGTCGAGCCCGTCCGGGGTCGCGACGTTGAGCCCGATGCTGCGCTTGCCGCGGTTGCACTGCTCGATGAGATGGTTGACCCCGTCGAGGCCGGCGAGCATCCCGGAGGCGATCAGGCCGCGCTGCGGGTCGCCCGTCTCGGGATGCTCGATCTTGATCACGTCGGCACCCCAGTCCGCGAGCACGGCGCCGGCGGCGGGTACGAAGGTCCACGCCGCCAGCTCGACGACCTGGATGCCTTCCATGATGCCTGTCATGTCTCCTCTTCCCCGGCTCGCGACGCGCCCCGGCGTCCGTCGCCGTGGCCAGGCCGCTTCGCCGCGGCTCGTCGCCCGCGCCGGGACGGGAGCCGGCGGTCGCGCCGCTGCGCCGGCCGCGCTACAGCCCCGGTGGCCCCGATTTCCGTTGGATAATTAGCCTAATTAGTTCGCCGACCGAAGACAAGCGCGCACCCACCCGACCCCGCGGGCCGAGCGCTCACCCCGACCCTTACCCCGCGCACCGACCCTTGCCCGCCGGAGCATCGCGAGCACGGACAGTCGCCACTCCCGGGCAAGCTCGCCTCCACCCGCAGGAACGTCATCCCGACCAGGGTCTCGATCATGAGATGACATGATCCTACGCTTCAGTTAGATGAATTGATTCCTCTTTCGATGGACGAGTGGCCGCGTCAGCGTACCCGCTGGTCAGGCGCGTGAACCTCGGTCGACCCCGCAAAGGATCTTCGTGACTCATCCCACAAGATGCGGTAAATTCCTCTAACTCAGTCATAGCTATCCGCGGGCGGCGTCGACCAGTCCCGGCTCCTGCGGTTTCCCGATCGCCCCCGCCTGCCCGCGCCGACTCCCGCAGCCCGCTGCCCGGAGCCGGTGCGCCCCGGCCGACCCGGGGTGCGCGTCGAAAGGACGGACATGGTTCAGCATCTGGTCTTCCTGTGCCTGGGCATCGGGAACGGCTCGGTGTTCGCCGCCCTCGCCCTCGCGCTGGTGGTGACCTACCGCAGCTCGGGGGTCGTCAACTTCGCGACCAGCGGGCTCGCCCTCTACGCGGCCTACACCTACGCCCTGCTGCGCCAGGGCAAGTTCATGATCCTCATCCCCGGGCTGCCGAAGACCGTCGACCTGGGTTCGCAGCTCGGGCTGGCCGCGGCGATGGCCCTCTCCCTGGCGATCACCGGCGTGCTCGGGCTCCTGCTGTACCTGGTCGTGTTCCGGCCGCTGCGGACCGCCCCACCGGTCGCGCGGGCCGTCGCGTCGATCGGCGTGTCGGTGGTCTTCACCGGTCTCACCGCCGCCCGGCTCGGCACGACCCCGCTGTCCGTCGAGCCGATCTACCCGTCCAGGCTCTGGACGCACGGCTCCTTCCGGGTCGCGTCCGACCGCGTCTACTTCGCGCTGACCATCCTGGCCGTGGCGCTGGCGCTGGGCGCGCTGTACCGGTTCACCCGGTTCGGCCTGGCGACACGTGCCGCGGCCGAGACCGAGAAGGGCGCCTACCTCAGCGGCCTCTCGCCCGACCGCATCGCCGCCCTGAACTGGATCATCGGCGCCCTGGTCGCCGGGCTCGCCGGCATCCTCATCGCCCCGATCGTGCCACTGGTTCCCGTGGCCTACACGCTGTTCATCGTGCCGGCGCTCGCCGCGGCCATCCTCGGCCGGTTCCAGTACCTGGTCCCGGCGGTCGTCGGCGGGCTGGCCATCGGCATGCTGCAGTCCGAGACGCAGCACCTGGAGAGCCTGCATCACTGGCTGCCCTCCTCCGGGCTACCCGAGCTGATCCCGCTCGTGCTGATCCTGATCGTGCTGGTCGCCCGCGCCCGCGCGCTGCCGGAACGCGGAGCGGTCATCCTGAGCTCGCTGGGCCGCGCCCCCCGACCGGCGCACATCCGCCTGAACCTGGTGGTCTTCGGTGCCATCGCCGTCATCGGGCTGTTCGTGCTCTCCGGGCAGTGGCTGACCGCGCTCATCACCAGCCTGGTGTTCGGGGTGATCGCGCTGTCGATGGTCGTGGTCACCGGCTACGCCGGCCAGGTCTCGCTCACCCAGCTCCCGCTCGCCGGCGCCGCCGGCTTCCTCGTCGGCCCGCTGACCGACGACTGGCACCTGCCGTTCCCGGTGGCACCGCTCGTCGCGGCCCTGTTCGCGATGGTGCTCGGCGTGGTCATCGGCCTGCCGGCGCTGCGGGTGCGGGGGCTGACGGTCGCGGTGGTGACGTTCGCGCTCGCCTACGCGCTGGAGGCGATCTGGTTCCGCAACAGCGACATCGTGCCCAGCAGCGGCGTCGACGTCCCCAGCCCGTCGCTGTTCGGCTGGGACCTGGGCATCGGCTCGGGACCGTCGTATCCCCGGGTGCGCTTCGGCCTGCTGTGCCTGGTCGTGCTCGCGCTGACCGCGCTCGCCGTGGCCCGGCTGCGCACCAGCCGGCTGGGCTCGCAGATGCTCGCCGTGCGGGCCAACGAGCGCTCGGCGGCCGCGGCCGGCATCAACGTCACCCGCATCAAGATCGTCGCGTTCGCGATCGCCTCGTTCATCGCGGGCATCGGCGGCTGTCTGGTGGGCTACCAGCAGGGCAACATCACCTTCGACCCGGTCAGCGCGTTCTCCGGGCTGGCCCTGTTCACCACCGTGTACATCGCGGGCATCACGTCGGTGTCCGGCGGCGTGCTGGCGGGCTTCCTCGCCGTCGAGGGGCTGTCCTACCTGATCATCGACAAGATCCTCTCCACCGGCCTGTGGTACGACGTGCTCAGCGGCGTCGGTGTCGTCCTCACCGTGGTCGGAAATCCGGAGGGCATCGTCGGGCCGATGCACTCCTACGCCGACCGCCACCGGCGGCGCGGTCTCGGCGAGCCGGCGCTGGGCGCGCAGGCCGCCCCGGTGCCCGCGCAGACGCGCCCGGCCCCGGTGCGTCCGGCCCCGGTGCTCGGGCCCGACGTGCTGACCGTGCGCGGGCTGACCGTCCGTTACGGCGGCGTGGTCGCCGTCGACGATGTCTCGTTCGCCGCGCCCGAGGGGGCGATCGTCGGGCTGATCGGCCCGAACGGCGCCGGCAAGACCACACTGATGGACGCGATCAGCGGCTTCGTCTCCTGCTCCGGCTCGGTGGAGCTCGCCGGCACGCCCGTCGAGCGCCTGGCCCCCCACGAGCGCGTCCGCGCCGGCCTCGGGCGCACCTTCCAGGCCATCGAGCTGTACGAGGACCTCTCCGTCGCGGAGAACGTCAGCGTCGGCACCACCGCCCTACGCGGGCGGGGCGGCGGCGCGCACCGCGACGTCGAGGACACCCTGGCGCTGCTGGGGCTCGCGGGAGTGCGCGACCGGCCCGCCGGCGAGCTGTCCCAGGGCCAGCGCCAGCTCATCTCCATCGCGCGGGCCCTGGCCGGCAACCCGCGGGTCCTGCTGCTCGACGAGCCCGCCGGCGGCCTGGACACGACCGAGAGCCAGTGGCTCGGCGAACGGCTGCGCGACATCCGCGACAGCGGCGTCACCATCCTGCTCATCGACCACGACATGAGCCTGGTCCTCGGCCTGTGCGACCGCATCGAGGTGATCAACTTCGGTTCGGTCATCGCGTCGGGATCACCTGCCGAGATCCGCTCCGACCGCCGCGTCGCGGCGGCCTACCTGGGCAGCACCCACGCGGAGGACGTGCCGGCATGACGACGACCCTGGATTCCCTCGGCCCCGACCCGGCCGGGCCCGACCCGGACGCGGCCGGCGGAACCGCGGTGCTGCGCACCCGCGGCCTAGTCTGCGGCCACGGCCGGGTGCCGGTGGTCCGCGGCCTCGACCTCGACCTCGACCGGGGCTCGGTGCTCGCCGTCCTCGGTCCCAACGGGGCCGGCAAGACGACGCTGATGACGACCCTCGCCGGTCTGCTGCCGCGCCTGGGCGGGGAGGTGTTCGTCGACGGGCAGCCGCTGCCGAACGCCCGCCCGGCCGCGACCAGCCGGGCGGGGATGGTGCTGGTCTCCGACGACCGGGCGCTGTTCACCGGGCTGTCGGTCCGGGAGAACCTCACGATCGCCCGCCGCCGGGGCGGCCCGACCGTCGGCGAGGCGCTGGAGGTGTTCCCGGCCCTGAAGCGGCGCCTGTCGGTCAACGCCGGCGCCCTGTCCGGCGGGGAGCAGCAGATGCTCGCCGTGGCCCGCGCCCTGGTGCAGAACCCGCGGATCCTGCTCGTCGACGAGATGAGCATGGGCCTGGCCCCGGTGATCGTCGAGGAGCTGCTGCCGGTCGTGCGGCGCATCGCCGACGACACCGGCGCCGTCGTCGTGCTCGTCGAGCAGCACGTGCACCTGGCGCTGGAGGTCGCCGACCGGGCGATCGTGCTGGTCCACGGTGACGTCACGCTCAGCGGGGACGCGGCCGCGCTCGCCCGGGACCCGCAGCAGCTCGAGGCCGCCTACCTCGGCACCGTGGAACCCGACCCCGGCTCCCCGGCCCCGGGTACCGCCTGACCCTCGGCGTCGGCCCGGTCCGCCCGCCGCGGACCGGGCCCACCGCCGAGGGGGCGCGGCTCAGCTCATCATCTCCACGACGGTGGTGGCCAGCGGGCCTTCCAGGTAGTGGCGGGTGGCCTCGTCGAGGTGCCGCTGCCACAGCCGGTGGACGAGGTCCGGCCGCCCCCTCTTGATCAGGTCGACCAGGCGCACGTGGCTGCGGTGCACCTCCACGGTCTCCTTGCGGGTCTGCCCCTGGTCCACGTTCAGCGCGTAGCGCCGGCGGGCGGTGCCGACGATGTGGTACATCATGTCGAGCATCACGGCGAGGGTCTGGTTGTCGGCGAGCTCCGCCATCAGCCGGTGGAACTCCTCGTCGTGCACGATGAACGCCGACGGCTCGTCCAGGTGCGCCTCGGCCCTGGCGAGGCACTCCTCGAGCCGGGCGATGTTCTCCGGCGTCGCCGAGGCCGCGACCAGCCGCGCCAGCGGGGCCTCCACCTCCGCCCGGGCCCGGTAGACGTCCGCCATCGTGGTCCCGCGGTACTCCAGCACGTAGCCGACGTAGCGGGCGGCGACGTCGCCGTTGGGGATCTGCACCCGGGCCCCGCCGTGCACGCCGCGCCGCACGGTGATCAGCGATTCCGACTCCAGGATGCGAAACGCCTCGCGCAGCGTCGGACGGCTGACGTGGAACTGTTCCATGAGGGCCGACTCCGAGGGCAGGAGGTGGTCCTCGAGGAGCTCGCCGGTGATGATCTGGCGGCGAATCGTCGCAGCCACGAGCTCAGCCGCCTTGGGTACGCGTATACCGGCGGTCGTCACAGCCGTCATCCCTCGTCTCTGCGGCTCCCCCGGCGCCTGCCCACGAGCGGGGCGCAGCCGCGGCGTCCGGGAGCCGACCTGGGCCAAAATCGTCTAGCGGAATTGTGGATTCTACATCTTTAACGTCAGCACCAACCGCAGCGGAACCCATCCGCACCGGCCCGCGTCGCCGCCCTCCGGCTCCCGGCCCCGGGGGGCCGGCCACCCCGGGGCCGGTCCGGGGACCCGAGCGGCTCGCGACACTCCCGCGCCGCCCGCCCGAGCCGCGCCGGTCGACGCGCGATTCCCCCCGGCTCATTCTAGGGCCTGCGGCCGCGCCACCCCGGAAGGTCGGCGCGATCAAACGGTTAGAAGAATCACAGAATTACACGCTCGAGCCGACTCTCCGTCATCGATGCCCGAGTCTGGCCACGCCAGACACCAGGTCCCACCAGACATCAGGTCCCACCAGACACCGGGTCCCACCCAGGCACCGGGTCCCACCCAGGCACCGGGTCCCACCCGGCCCGGCCGGGAGCCGCGCCCGACCCGCCAAGTCCCCCGGCCCGCAGGCCTCCCGTGCCGGGACAGGCCAAGCCAGGCCGCACCGAGCCAGACCGGGCGGCGCCGGGACCAGCGGGCCACACGGCGAGGCGCCGGTCCGCGCCCGGGCATCCCTCCCCCTACGGCGTCCCCGCCGCGGCATCGGTGGACAGCATCCCAGCAATAAAGTTAGATGAATGAGCTCCGTAAGCTGATGTAGGGATATTGAGCGAGCCGGCGGATGCCGGGTCAGAGGGACGATGTGAAGATCACGGGTCTCGCACTCGCGCTGCTGGACATCCCGGCGCGGTACACCCAGGAGTACAACCGCTGGTACGACCTGGATCACCTGCCCGAGCACGTGGCCAAGGCCGACGTCGTCGCCGGCCGGCGTTACGTGGCGACCCCCGCCACCCGGGCCACGCCCGGGGCGCTGGCGGGCGAGCTCACCCACGGCCACCCGCCCTACGCGACCATGTACCTGTTCGGCGGCCCGCTCGACTTCATGTCCGAGCAGGCGTTCGCCGGCTGGCGCGACACCGACCGCGCGATCACCCGGGCGGGGCGCTTCTGGAGGCACGGCCGCCCGGTCTTCACGAGCTGGTGGCGGCTGACCGCGGCGCACACCCGCCCGTCGATCGACGTCGCGGCCGACGCGGTCCCGCACCTGGCCCACCAGGGCGTCGTCGTCAGCATCGGCCGGGCCGGCCCTGGCGGCCGCCCGGCGGCACTGGACTGGTGGGAGCGCACCCAGCGCGACGACCTGTATGAGCTGCCCGGCCTGCTGGGAACCCTGCAGCTCGAACCGGTGGAGACCGGCGAGCAGGACCTGGTGCTGCACGTCCTGCTGTGCGCGCAGCCCGCGGCCGAGGTCCTCGCCGGGCTCACCGCGGTCCGCGACCGCCAGCGCCTCACCGGCCGCTTCCCCGCCCACGGTGGCGCCCACGAGACGCTCGCGCTGCTGCCCTACGAGCGGATCATCCCACTCCAGTACGACTTCGACATGGGCGAGCCCACCGAGCCCACCGAGACCAGCGAGCCCACCGAGACCACAGAGACCACGCCCGCGGGCCGGCCCTGATGCGCTTCATGGCCGAGTACAACGTCCGCAGCGACCCGGACGCCGGGTGGCTGGACCCGGACAACGTGGCGACGTTCGCGCGGACGCTGGAGGAGGTCGGCTTCGGCGCGCTGGCGTTCACCGACCACCCGGCGCCCAGCGCGAAGTGGCTGGCGGCGGGCGGGCACGAGACGTTCGACCCGTTCGCGGCGCTCACCTTCTGCGCGGCCGTCACCCGACGGATCCGGCTGATGACGCACCTGACGGTCGTCCCGTACCGCAATCCCCTGCTGCAGGCCCGGTCGATGACCACCGTCGACGTGCTCTCCGGCGGGCGGGCGATCTTCGCACTGGGCACCGGCTACCTGCGCTCCGAGTTCGCCGCCCTCGGCGTGGACGCCGACGAGCGCAACGAGCTGTTCGACGAGGCGGTGGAGGTCATGCGCAAGGCGTGGACGCAGGACGTCGTCGAGCACGCCGGCCGGCACTTCCACGCCACCGGGCAGGCCATGCTGCCCCGGCCGGTGCAGCGTCCGCACCCCCCGCTGTGGCTCGGCGGCAACAGCGGGCTCGCGCTCGACCGGGTGGCCCGGTTCGGCCAGGGCTGGGCCGCGCTCGTCGGCTCCCCGCAGCTCGCCCGCAGCGCGCGCACGGCGTCGATCACCTCCACCGCGGAACTCGCCGCCCGCATCCGCGAGCTCGAACGCCGCCTGCACACCCACGGACGCACGCTGGCCGAGATCGACATCCTCGCCCCCACGCCGGCCGGCGTGCTCGCAAACGGGTGGTCGCCGGCGCAACGCCTCGACGAGCTGGCCCGCCTGCGCGACGTCGGGGTGACCTGGGCCGGCGTCGTGCTGCCCGGCGGCGGGTTCGCCGCGGCCATGGACAGCGTCCGGCGCTTCGGCGCCGAGGTCGTGGCCGCCCTGTGACGCCACCTGACGATCATCGGAGGACAACGTGCTGCTAGATCTCGCCGGCACCGGCGCACCGGCCTTCCTCGCCCCCCGGCAGGTGCTGACCGGGGCGGGGTCCGCCGCCACGGCGGGGGCGGCCCTGCGCTCCTGGGGGGTGGCCCCGGGGCGGGTGCTCGTCGTCGCCGACCGGGTCGTGTCCGAGGCAGGGCTGCTCGGCACCGTGGTCGGCGGCCTGGCGGACGCCGGCTTCGGGGTGACGGTGTTCGACGACGTCGCCGGCGAGCCCACCGACACCGTCGTCGCCCGCGCCGCCGACATCGCCCGCGCCCAGGCGGTCACGGCCGTCGTCGGCGTCGGCGGCGGCAGCGCGCTCGACCTCGCCAAGTCCGTCGCCCTGCTCGCGACGAACACGGGCGGGATCGCCGACTGGGTCGGCGTCGTCGAGCCGCCGGTGCCGGTCGCGCCGCTGCTGCTCGTGCCGACGACCACCGGCACCGGCTCGGAGGCGACCCGCATCTCGATGATCACGATCGACGGTGCGAAACGGATCGTGAGCTGCGCCCAGTTCGTCCCGCTCGTCGCCGTTCTCGACGCCGACCTGGTGGCCGACCTCCCCGCGGCGGTGGTCGCCTCCACCGGCATGGACGCGATCGCCCACGGCGTGGAGTCGATGCTGTCGACCACCCGCACCGCGCTGACCCTGGCGGTGGCCACCGAGGCGGTGCGGATCCTCACCGCCAGCCTCGAGTCCGCCGCGCTCGACGGCGACCGGGCCGCCCGGGGTCGCGTGCTCTACGCCTCGCACCTGGCCGGGCTGGCGCTCAACGCGGGCGTCGTGCTCGGGCACAGCCTGGCCTACGTCATCGCCCGGCACGCCCCGATGCCGCACGGGACGAGCTGCGCGCTGGCCCTGCCCTACTGCCTGGCCTACGACCGCGATGTGCCCGAGGCCCTCGCCGCGCACATCGCGCGGACCGTCACCGCCGGCGGGAGCACGCGGCTGCGGGCGGCGGCGGAACGGGTCGACGCCCTCGCGCAGCGACTCGGCCTACCCCGCTCGCTCGACGCCGTCGGCATCCGGGCCGACCTGCTGGCGCAGATGGCCGCGGAGACCGTCCGCGACTTCCCACGCCCCACGAACCCGGTCCCGATGGCGACGGCGCCGGTGCACCGCCTGCTCACCACGATGCACCGCGGCAGCGTCGCCGACGCATGGGAGCTCGACCTCACCCCGGACCCCGACCCGAACCCCACCTCGGATGGAGTGGCCGCGTGACCACGACCAACGATCGTCCCGTCCTCGTCGCCGGCGCCTGGGACGCTGGCGCGCACGGCGCCTGGATCCCCGTGCTCGACCCCGCGGACCTGCGCCACATCGTCGCCCGGGTGCCCGCCCTGGATGGCGCCGACATCGCGCGGACGTACGACGCGGCCGAGGCCGGCGCCCGCGCCTGGCGCGCCGCCGGGGCCCTCGAGCGCGGCACGGTGCTGCTGCGCGCCGCCGGGCTGCTGCGCGACCGGGCCGCCGACATCGCCCACGACCTCGTCCTGGAGATGGGCAAGACCCTCGCCGAGGCCACCGGCGAGGTCGCCAAGGCCGCCGACTTCTTCGAGTACTACGGCAGCCTGGCCCGTGCGCCCCACGGCTACGAGCTGCCCGACGGCCGGCCGGACACCAGCACCGCCGTGCGGTATGAACCCGTCGGGATCGTGCTGGCCATCACCCCGTGGAACGACCCGCTGCTGACCCCGGCCCGCAAGCTGGCCCCGGCGCTCAGCGCCGGCAACGCGGTGGTACTCAAGCCCGCCACCGACACCCCGCTGGTGAGCCTGCACCTCGCCCACGCGCTGCTCGACGCGGGCCTGCCCGCGAACGCGCTGTCCGTGGTGACCGGCCGCGGCCGCGACATCTCCGGGCCGCTGCTCGCCGACCGCCGCCTCGCCGCCGTCACCTTCACCGGCAGCAACGAGGTCGGGCTGGCCATCATGCGCACCGTCGCCGGGCGCAACCTGCGGGTCCAGACCGAGATGGGCGGGAAGAACGCCACCGCGGTGCTGGCCGACGCCGACCTCGACCTCGCCGCCGACACGATCGCCGCCGCCGCCTTCGCCCAGGCCGGGCAGCGCTGCACCGCGACGAGCCGGCTCGTCGTCGACGGCGCGGTCCGCGACGATCTGCTCGCCGCGCTGGGCCGCCGCGTCGCCGCGCTGCGGCTGGGACCAGGCCTCGAGGCGGACACCACCATGGGCCCGGTGGTGAACACCGCGCAGCGCGACTCGGTGCTCGACCACGTCCGCCAGGCCCGCGCCGAGGGCGCGACGCTGCTCGCCGGCGGCGGCACCCCGGCGGACACCGGGCTGAGCCACGGCTGCTTCGTCGAACCCACGATCCTCGGCGACGTGACCCCGGCGATGTCGATCTGGCGCGACGAGGTCTTCGGCCCCGTCCTCGCGGTGCGCACCGTCGACGGCTTCGACGAGGCGGTCGACGCCGTCAACGACTCGGTCTACGGGCTGTCGGCGGCGCTGTTCACCCGGGACCTGAGCGCCGCCCACCTGTTCCTCGACCGGGCCGACGCCGGCCAGGTCGCGGTGAACCTGCCCACCTCCGGCTGGGACGTGCACCATCCCTTCGGCGGCTTCCGCGAGTCCGGCTCGCCGTTCAAGGAGCAGGGCCTCGAGGCGCTGCACTTCTACCGCCGGGCCAAGACCACCGCCATCCGGTTCCGCGGATGACCGCCGTCCCCCACGATCCCGGTCCGCAGGGCGGTCGCGGTACTCCGGCCGTCCCCGCGGCGATGGCCGGCGCGCCGGCATCGCCGGCATCGCCGTCGCCGGCATCGCCGTCGCCGGTGACGCCGTCGCCGGTGACGCCGTCGCCGGTGACGCCCGCCCCGGTGACGGGGGCGCTGGCGGGGCGAACGGTGCTGGTCACCGGCGCCGGACGGGGCCTGGGGCGGGCCATGGCGCTGGGCGTGGCGGGGGCCGGTGCCACGGTCGTCGCGGTGGCCCGCACGGCGGGCGAGCTCGCCGAGACGGCGGCGCTGGCCGACCCGGGCCGCGTCCACGTGCTGCCCTGGGACCTCGCCGCGCCCGACACCGCCGACGACCTCGTCGCCGGCGCGCAACGGCTGGCCGGGCCGCTGCACGGCGTCGTGCACGCCGCCGGGATCCAGCACCGGGCGCCGGCGGCGGACTTTCCCGCCGACGCCTGGCAGCGCATCCTGACGGTCAACCTGAGCGCGCCGTTCTTCCTGAGCACCGCGGTGCACCGGGCGCAGGCGGCCCGGGGCGAGTCCGGCAGTCATGTGTTCATCGGGTCGTTGGCGAGCTCGATCGGGCTGCGCGACGTCGCCGCCTACGCCGCCAGCAAGGCCGGCGTCCTCGGCGTCGTGCGCGCGCTCGCGGTGGAGTGGGCGGCGAGCGGCGCCCGGGTCAACTGCGTCGCCCCCGGCTACATCCGCACCGCGCTGACCGAGGACCTGTTCGCCGACGCCGAGCGCGCCGCCTGGGTCGCCGGACGCATCCCCATGGGCCGCCTCGGTGAGCCCGCGGACCTCGCCGGCGCCGTCGTGTTCCTGCTCGCCGAGGCATCGGCGTACATCACCGGGCAACTGATCAACGTCGATGGAGGGTGGCTCGCCGGATGAGCGTGTCGGAGGATCGCGGCGCCACGGCGCCGAGCACGGCCGCGGGCAGGCCGGCGTCGGGCAGGCCGGCGTCGGGCGTCACGGCGGCAGGCGTCACGGCGTCGGGCGGGCCGGGGACGGTCAGGCGGACGACGTTCGGGGTCGTGGGGGGCGGCATCATCGGGCTGGCCGTGGCCCGCGAGCTCGCGCTGCGCCACCCCGGCGCCGAGGTCGTCGTCGTCGAGAAGGAACCGCGGCTCGCGGCCCACCAGACCGGGCACAACAGCGGCGTCATCCACGCCGGGCTGTACTACCAGCCCGGCTCCCTCAAGGCGACGCTGTGCACCCGCGGCGGCGCCCTGCTGCGGGAGTTCAGCCAGCAGCACGGCATCGACTTCCAGGAGCTCGGCAAGCTCGTCGTCGCCACGAACGACGCCGAGCTCGAACAGCTCGCGGTCATCGAGGACCGCGCCCGGCGCAACCGGGTACCCGACCTGGTGCGGCTCGACCGCGCCGGGATGGCCGAGATCGAGCCGCACATCAGCGGGATCGCCGCGCTGCACTCCCCGCACACCGCGGTCATCGACTACCGGGCGGTGTGCGAGGCACTGGCGGCGGACCTCGCCGCGCGGGGCGGCCGGGTGCTGTTGTCCAGCCCGGTCACCGCCATCCGCGACGAAGGCGACCGGGTCGCCGTCACCGCCGGCGGGCAGACCCTGCGCGTCGACCGGCTCGTCGCCTGCGGCGGGCTGTCCAGCGATGCGCTGGCGGCGATGGTCGACGACCCCGGCGACGTGCGGATCATCCCGTTCCGCGGCGAGTACTACCACCTGCGGGCGGGGCTGCGCGACCGGGTGCGCGGCCTGGTCTACCCGGTGCCGGACCCGCGTTACCCGTTCCTCGGGGTGCACCTGACCCGCGACCTGACCGGCGGCGTCCACGTCGGCCCGAACGCCGTCCTCGCCCTCGCCCTGGAGGGTTACCGCTGGCGCGACGTCAACCCGCGCGACCTCGCCCAGGTGCTGACCTGGCCGGGGATGCGCCGGCTGGCCCACGAGCACTGGCGCAACGGCCTGGCGGAGATGGTCGGCTCGCTGTCCCGGCGCCGCTTCGCCGCCGCGGTGCGCCGCTACCTTCCGGAGGTGCGGGCCGGCGACCTCACCCGGGCGCCGGCCGGAGTGCGGGCGCAGGCCGTGCGCCGCACGGGCGAGCTCGTCGACGACTTCGTGATCCGCACCAGCGGGCGGGTCACCGTGGTGCGCAACGCCCCGTCCCCGGCCGCCACGTCGTCGCTGGCGATCGCCGAGCACATCGTCGGCCAGCTCGCCGTCATCGGAGGCGCCCGCCCCTGACCTGCCGGTGACGGTCCGCTGCCGCCCGGACGCGCGTCTCGCCCCGACGCGCGGCAGGATGGTGACATGAGCGGAACCAGCACCGCGGGGCCGAGCGCCCCCTCCGACCCGACGGAGAGCCGCGCGCACGTCCGGGGCGCCGAGCTCGCCTACACCGACGCCGGCACGGGTCCCCTCGCCGTCTACGCCCACGGCGTCACCCAGAGCCGCGCGTCGGAGGCGGCGTCGGGCCTGTTCGACTGGTCACCCGTCGTCGCCGCGGGCCGGCGCCTGGTGCGCTACGACGCCCGGGGCCACGGGCAGTCCACCGGCGACCCGGTTCCGGCGCAGTACACCTGGCCGCAGCTCGCCGAGGACCTGCTCGCGCTGCTCGACCAGCTTGCCGGGCCGTCGCCGGTGGCCGGGATCGGTTCGTCGATGGGCACCGGCACGCTGCTGCACGCCGCCGTGGCCGCGCCGGGCCGCTTCGACCGGCTCGTGCTGACCGCACCGCCGACCGCATGGGCGACACGGGCGGCCCAGGCCGACCTCTACCGGCGGGGCGCCGACCTCGTGGAGACGCGCGGCCCGGCACTGTTCGCCGAGCTCGCCGCCAGCGCGCCCGTACCGCCGGTCTTCGCCGACCTGCCCAACTACCCACCGGCACCCGACGTCAGCGAGAAGCTCTTCCCGTCGGTTCTGCGCGGCGCCGCCGACTCCGACCTTCCCTCCGAGCAGGCCCTGGCCACCATCGACATTCCCGTCCTGATCCTGCCCTGGGCCGGCGACCCGGGGCATCCCGTCTCCACCGCCGAGCGGCTCGCCGCCCTCATCGACGGAGCCCAGCTCCAGGTCGCCGAGACCGGCGCGCAGCTCGCGAGCTGGGGCGCCCTGGCCGCGGACTTCCTCGGCCCGGGCGGAGGCGCGGGCGGCGCCTGATCATCGCCCCAGTCCCTCTCCAGCAGCCAGATCCTGCTGCCGGCCGCGGAGTTGCTGGAGGTTGATGGCCACCGGGCCGCGCACACCCCTTGTCGTCACCGCCGCCTGTCGTCCCGCCCACCAGTCCGACGTCCGCATCCCGATTCCCGATTCCCGATTCCCGGCCAGATGGCGGCCAGATCGTGCCGAGGTTTCGGTACGGTTTTTCGCCCGAAAACCGTGCACAGCCCTCGGCACGATTCTGTAGTCAGAGGACGACGAAAAGTGAACGGCTTTCGACGGCGGCAGGCGGCAGCGGACCTGCCCGTCTACCGCCCCGGGACGCTCTCTGCGGCGCGCAGCAGGTGCTCGGCATGGCGCAGGACCGGCGCGTCGACCATCCGGCCCTCGAAGGCGAACACGCCGACGCCCGCCTCATGCGCCGCCGCCAGTACGCGGCGCGCCCAGGCCACCTCGTCCGCCGACGGCGCGAACGCCGCCCGGACCACCGGGACCTGCGTCGGGTGGATGCAGGCCTTGAGACCAAAGCCGCTGGCCGCGGCGTCCCGCGCCTCGGCGGCCATCCCGTCCAGGTCGGCGATGTCCAGGTAGACGGCGTCGATCGCCTGGCGGCCGTGGGCGCCGGCGGCGAGCAGGACGGCCGCGCGGGCGTACCGGGCGACGTCGCGGTAGCGCCCGTCGTCGAACCGGCTCGACCGGCCGCCCAGCCCGGCGACGAGGTCCTCCGCGCCCCACATCAGGCCGACGACGTTCGCCGCCGCGGCCAGCTCTGGCGCCGCGAGCACCCCGCGGGCCGTCTCGCACAGCGCGATGACCGTGAAGCCGGCGAGCTGCTCGACCTGCGCCGCCGACTCCGCCTTCGCCAGCATGACCAGGCGCACGCCCGTTCCGTCCAGCGCCGCGAGGTCCGCGGCGAAGTCCGGGGTGCCGACCGGGCTGACCCGCACGACGGTGCGGGCCGGGTCGAGGCCGGGCAGGGCCGCCACCAGCGCCTCCCGGGCCGCGGGCCGCGCCGGGGGTGCCACGCCGTCCTCCAGGTCGAGGATGACGAGGTCCGCGGCGTCCGCCGCCCGGGCGAAGCGGTCCGGGCGGTCGGCGGGACAGAACAGCAGGGTCGTGCCCGCGAGCCCAGCCGTGTCCGCGAGCCCAGCCGTGCCCGCGAGCCCAGCCGTGCCCGTGGCCTCAGCCGACATCCGAGCGCACCCCGTCCCGCTCGGCCGCGCCCGAGTCCGTTGCCGCCGGGCGCAGGAGCATCAGCGCCGAGCGGGTCGCCGTGGCGACCACGACGCCCTCCTGGTTGCGCGCGGTGTGCTCGAACTCGACGACGCCCGTGTCCGGCCGGCTGCTCGACAGGCGCCGGCTGCGCACGACCGTCTCCGCGTAGAGGGTGTCCCCCACGAACACCGGCGCGGGGAAGCGCACCGCGCCGAAGCCGAGGTTCGCCACCGTCGTGCCCTGCGTCAGTTGTGCCACCGACAACCCCACCAGGGTCGACAACGTGAACAGGCTGTTGACCAGCCGCTGCCCGAACGGCTGCGTCGCGCTCCAGGCCTCGTCGAGGTGCAGGGCCTGCATGTTCATCGTCAGGGTCGTGAAGAGGGTGTTGTCGGCCTCGCCCACCGTGCGGCCCGGGCGGTGCCGGTACACGACCCCCTCGGCCAGCTCGTCGTAGTACAGCCCGCGCTGCTCGATGACGGGCCGGCCGTCCACGAGCCGACCCTCCACCGCGGCCGCCATCAGCAGGCACCCGTCGTGGCGAGCGGCCGGCCGACGTGCGGCCTGCCGGCCCGGAAGACCGAAGCGCGCATGAAAACTCTCCTCTGGCCCAGGGCGAGCGCTCGCGGCTTCACCTCGTCGACAACGACGACGGCCGGGCGCCCTGCCCACCGGAGCGCCGCACCCTCCCGGCCGGCGCCCGAATTCCCCGTGGAAGACGGATCGCCGGCGAGCTGACCGAACGCCCGTTCACCTGCCCGTCAGGGCGAATCCTAGCCGCCTGGCCTGGTCAGCGGGGCGCCATGCGGATCGCGCCGTCGAGGCGGATCACCTCGCCGTTGAGCATCGGGTTGGCCACGATGTGCTCGACCAGGGCCGCGTACTCGTCCGGGTTGCCCAGCCGGCTCGGATGCGGAACCTGCCGCCCCAGCGACTCCCGGGCCTGCTCGGACAGCCCGCCGAGCATCGGTGTCTCGAACAGGCCCGGCGCGATGGTGACCACCCGGATCGCCCGGTCGGCGAGGTCCCGAGCGATGGGCAGCGTCATGGCGGCGACGCCACCCTTGGACGCCGAGTAGGCGGCCTGCCCGATCTGCCCCTCGAACGCGGCGACGGAGGCGGTGTTGACGATGACGCCGCGGTCGCCGTCGACCGGCTCGACCGTGGCGATCCGCTCGGCGGCGAGCCGGATGACGTTGAACGTCCCGATGAGGTTGACGTGGATCACCTTCGCGAAGGCCTCGAGCGGGAACACGCCGCCCCGCCCCAGCACCCGGATCGCGTTGCCGGTGCCGGCGCAGTTGACCACGACCCGCAGCGGGCCGAGGGCGACGGCGGCGTCGAGGGCGGCACCGACCTCCTCGGGCTGGGTGACGTCCGCCGCGACGAACCGGGCGTCGTCACCGAGCTCCTTGGCCACGGCGTCCCCGGCCGAGCTGGGCAGGTCGAGCAGCACGACCCTCGCCCCGGCCGCCAGCAGGCGCCGCGCCGTGGCGAGGCCGAGTCCGGACGCGCCGCCGGTCACCAGAGCGATGCTGCCTGAGATGTCCATCAGTTACCTCCAGAGGGGACTGTCGCCTTCAGGCGACAGGGGAATCCGGTACGGACCGCGATGGTTATACCGGTCGCGCTGGTATAACCAGTTGTATGGGGCGGCAGGTGACGACAGGCGCGGGCGGGGTCTACGACCTCGGCTACCACGTCGTCTGGTGCCCCAAATACCGCCGGCCCGTCCTGACCGGCCCGGTCCGCGACCGGCTTGACATCCTGCTGCGCGAGAAGTGCGCCGAGCATGACTGGACGGTTGTCGCGCTGGAGATCGAGCCCGACCATGTACACCTGTTCGTGAAAGCTCATCCGAAGCACTCCCCGTCGTACATCGCCAACCAGCTCAAGGGCTTCACGTCCCACGCGCTACGCGACGAGTTTGCGCACCTACGCTCCCGGCTGCCGACGCTCTGGTCCCGGTCGTACTTCGTCGCCACCGTCGGCGCGGTGTCGGCCGAGACGGTGCGGCGGTACATCGACACGCAGGACGAGCGGCCGTGGCGCAAGGGCGTGGCCCGGTGAGACGGACGTACAAGTTCCTGCTGCGCCCGAGCGGGCGGCAGGTCGCCTCGTTGAACGCGATGCTCGGCGACCACCGTGCGCTGTACAACGCCGCGCTCCAAGAACGGCGCGACGCCTACCGGCACCCGTCCCGAACAACAGTCCGCTACGGCGACCAGTCGGCCCAGTTGAAGGACATTCGGGCGTACGACACGGACCATGCCCGATGGTCGTTCTCCTCGCAGCAGGCCACGCTGCGCCGGCTGAACCTCGCGTTCGCCGCGTTCTTCCGCCGAGTCAAGGCGGGCGAGACGCCCGGCTACCCGCGTTTCCAAGGCGCCGGACACTTCGACACGGTCACATGGCCCGTCGACGGCGACGGCTGCCGCTGGGACTCGCAGCCCGAGCACCCGAGCCAGACGTTCATCCGCCTCCAGGGCATCGGACACGTCAAGGTCCACCAGCACCGGCCCGTACTCGGCACGGTCAAGACCCTGTCCGTCACACGCGAGGGTAACCGCTGGTACCTCGCGCTGTCCTGCGACGACGTGCCCGCCGTCCCGCTCGAACCGACCGGTGCTGTCGTCGGCATCGACATGGGTGTCGCGTCGCTGGCGACCACGGCCGACGGCCGGCATTTCGGCAACCCGCGCTTCCTCCAGCGGTCCGCTGACCGACTCGCCGCCGCGCAGCGAGACCTGTCCCGGAAGAAACGCGGCTCGAGGCGGCGCCGCAAGGCCGTGGCCCGTGTTGCCCGCCAGCACCGGGCGGTCGCCCGGCAGCGGGCCGACCTCGCGCATAAGACCGCGCTCGAACTCGTCCGCGATCACGACCTGATCGCCGTCGAGAAGCTGAACATCAAGGGCATGGTCCGCCGGGCGCAGCCCAAGCCCGACCCTGACCGGCCGGGCCAGTTCCTGCCCAACGGGCAGGCCGCCAAGTCCGGACTGAACAAGTCGATCCACGACGCCGGGTGGGGGGTGTTCCTCGACGTGCTGCGCGCCAAGGCTGAAAGCGCCGGACGGACGGTTGTCGAGGTGAACGCCCGTCACACCTCCCAGCGATGTGCCGAGTGTGGGCACGTCGCGAAGGAGAACCGGCCGACGCAGGCCACGTTCCTGTGCGTGCAGTGCGGCCACTCCGCGCACGCCGGCGAGAACGCGGCGGTCAACATCCTCAGGGCAGGGCTTGCCCTTCAGGTAGCGACAGCTTCCTGAGAAGCTGACCCCTTCAGGCGTCAGAGGAGTCACGCCTCGATCTCCTTCGCAGGTCGGGTCAGTTCGTGGGTAGGCGGTCGGTTCGGGCCGCGGTCGGCTTGCGGAATCGCGGTCGGCCTGCAGGGTCGCGGTCGGTTCGCGGGGTCGCGGTCGGTTCGCGGGGTCGCGGTCAGAAGGCGGCGTAGCCGCCGTCGAGCAGGATGCTGTCGCCGGTGTGGAAGACGGACGCGGGCGAGGCCAGGTAGACGGCGATGCCGGCGAAGTCCTCCGGGCGGCCCCAGCGGCGCACGGGCATGCGCGGCAGCACCCGCTCGGTGAACCGTTCGTCGTGCAGCCCCTGGTGGGTCATGGGCGAGTCCGTCCAGCCGGGCAGGATGGCGTTCGCCCGGATGTCGTGGCGTGCCAGCTCCACCGCGGCCGCCCGGATCATCGCGGTCAGCCCGGCCTTGCTGGCGCCGTAGGAGTAGGCGCGGGCCTGCCCCTGCAGGACCGCGAGGCTGGACGTGGCGACGAGGCTCCCCCCGTTGCCGAAGCGCACCATCGCCCGGGCCGCCTCCCGCAGGGTCACGAACGCCCCGTCGAGGTCGACCCGTGTCACCTCGCGGAACTCGGCGAGCGACGTCTCCAGCAGCGGGTGGAACTGGGACGCGACACCGGCGTTGACGAAGCAGGAGTCGAGCCGGCCGAAGGTCGCGGCGACCTCGGCCATCGTCGCGACCACCTGGTCCTCGTCGCCGACGTCGCAGCGATGGCCGGTGGCCAGCCCGCCCGCCGCGCCGATGCGCTCGACGGCGGCGGCGTTCTTGGCCGCGTTGGTCCCCCAGACGCAGACGTGGGCGCCGGCCGCGGCGAGCCCGCCCGCGATGCCCAGGCCGATCCCGCCGTTGCCGCCGGTCACCACGCTGACGTGGCCAGTCAGGTCGAACGGGCTTCGCCCGGCGGGCGCGTCCGCCGCCACGGCACCGCCCGACGACCGCCGGCCCGACTCCCGCACGATGCTCATCGCCGAGCCCTCGCTCATCGCCGATCCCTCCTGTGCCGGAACCGCTTCCGAGCGCGGTGCCGACCCGACCGTAGGATCACCACGGCATTTTAGTCAACCATCGCGTCGGTCAAATAAACTCTTGACTGCGAGCCCCGCGATGGGGGACGGTCGGCTCAGTCCCGACGTGACCCGCGCCACGGCTCAAAAATCCCCCGCGAACCGCCTCACCGGCGGGCGGCTCCCCCTGACCACCGCGGCCCGCGGCCCGCGGACCAGCCACGTACCCTCGCCGCGCCCACGGGCCGCGGACAGTCCCGACGGAGGTCGAGATGGACGAAAGCGCCAAGGGCAGAACCCTGGTGGAGGACGACCTCACGGTCTCCCCCGATGTGCTCGCCGCACTGGCCCGGGCCGTCGGCAGCCCCGCGGGGACGGCGACGGCCACCCTCGTGCCCTACTTCGGCGCGGCGGTCGGCGGCGAGTCGACCGCGGTCGACGGCCTCGACCTCGACCTGTCCCGCGCGCTGCTCGCCGGCATCGACTACGACTGGCGCCGGCCCTTCGCCCCCGGCGAGCGGGTGCACGTGCGGGTCACCGTGGAGGACGTCTTCCGCAAGGGCGCCAACCAGTTCGGCCTGCTCGCCGCCGAGTTCACCGACGCGGCCGGCGACCTCGTGCAGCGCCAGACCGTCACCTTCATCGAGCGTGGGAGCAGCAAGTGACCCAGGATGACAGCGCGACTCTCACCCCCGGCGAGAATGTGCCCCCCGGCGAGAACGTGACCCTCGGCGAGAACGTGACCCTCGGCGAGCGCACGCGCGGCCCCGTGACCCGCGTGCAGATCGCCCGCTACGCCGGCGCGGTGGGCGACTTCAATCCCGTCCACGTCGACGACGAGTTCGCCCGCGCCTCCGGCCTGCCGTCGGTGATCGCGCACGGCCCGCTCACCGTGACGCTGGCGCTGGACGCCGTGGTCGAGCAGCTCGGCCCCCAGGCCCTGCGGTCCGCGAAAGCCCGGCTGTCCGCGCCGGTCTTCCCCGGCGACGAGCTGACGGTGGTGCCCACCGCCGACGGCGTCGAGGTGCGCAAGGCCGACGGCACGGTGGCGGCGACGGTCCGCCTGGAGACGGTGAACCCAGAGACGGTGAACCCAGAGACGGTGAACCCAGAGACAGGGCAGCCGGCGACGGCGCCCGAGGCCGCGGGGACGCGCTGATGGGGCACGAGTACATCATCCTGGACGACGAGCCCCGCGGCGTGCGGGTGCTCACGCTGAACCGGCCGGACCGGATGAACTCCTGGAACGCGGCGATGCGCCAGGAGCTGCGCGACGCCGTCGAGGACACCGCGCTCGATCCGGGGGTGCGCGTCCTGATCATCACCGGCGCGGGTGGGCGCGCGTTCTCCGCCGGCGAGGACGTCGGCGGCATGGGCGACCTCACGGCGCTCGGCACCCGCGGGTTCCGCGCGCACGCCCGGCGCATCCACGACGTCTTCGACACGATCGAGGCGATGGAGATCCCGGTGATCGCCGCCGTCGACGGGGTGGCCGCGGGCGGTGGGTTCGAGCTGGCACTGTCCTGCGACTTCCGGGTGGCCGGCGACAACGCCCGGTTCGTCATGCCGGAGGCGAAGGTCGGCCTCATCCCCGGGTCCGGGGGCTGTTCGCGGCTCGTCACCTACGTGGGCCGGGGCCGGGCCAAGGAGCTGGTCATGCTCGGCGGCACCCTGCGTCCCGCCGCCGCGTTGCAGCTCGGCCTGGTCACCGAGGTCGTCCCGGCCGGCACGGCGCTTGACGCCGCCCGGGCCATGGCCGACCGGCTCGCCGCGATGGCGCCGCTCGCCCTCGGCATGGCCAAGCTCGTGCTCAACACCTGTGCGGACGTCGACGGTGAGACCGGCCGCCGGCTGGAACGGCTCGGCCAGAGCGTGCTCAAGACCACCGAGGACCACCGCGAGGGCGCCGCCGCGTTCATCGAGAAGCGGACCGCGCAATGGCAGGGGCGTTAGGCCAGGCCGTCGACCAGCGGTTCTGGAACCGGGCGACGCAGACCGCCGATCGGGAACGGCTCGACGCGCTGCACCTCGCCCGGATCCGCCACCTGGTCGGCTGGGCCTACGACCACTCCCCGCTGCACCGGCGGATCTACGACGCGGCGGGGGTGAAGCCCGCCGACATCCGCACCTGGGACGACTACCATCACCGGCTGCCGTTCACCGACAAGCCCGACTACGTCCGCGACCAGGAGAGTTCGGAGTCGGGGTTCGGCGGTCTGGCGCTCGGCCCGGAGCACTGGCAGCAGTACTTCCACACGACGGGCACCACCGGCCGGTTCCTGCACGAGGCGTTCAGCCAGTTCGAGATGCACAAGGCGGGCACCCAGCTCTGCTACGGCCTGTGGAGCCAGGGCGCCCGGCCGCGCGACTCGATCTACTTCTGCTTCGACTTCGGCATGTGGGTCGGACTGTGGACGTACTACTGGGGGGCGCGCAACCTCGGCCTGACCATCGTCTCCGGCGGCGGTGCCACCGGGGAGCAGCGGGTCCGCCACATCCTCGAACGCCGCCCCGCCATCGTCTGCGGCACCCCCACCTACCTGCTACACCTGGCCGAGATCGCCGAGCGGGCGGGGCTGGACCTGCGCCGCGCCGGGGTGCGCATCCTGGCCGGCGGCGGCGAGGCGGGGCTGTCGGTGCCGCGCATCCGTGAACGGCTCGCCGAGGCCTGGGGCGCCGAGCGGATCCACGACGCCTACGGCATCGGGGAGGCGCTGTTCATCGGCCAGTCGTGCGACGTGTGGGCCGGCGGGGTACACGCGATCGAGGACGTCTGCCACTCGTACTCGGTGGACCCCGCCTCGGGCGAGCCGGTCACCGACGCCGGTGAGGTCGGCGAGCACGTCATCACCAGCTACACCCATCTTGTGCAGCCGTTCATCAAGTACCGGACGCACGACCTCGTCCGCATCGACGCCCGTCCCGACCACGGCTGCGGGTGGACGTGGAAGCACTTCCCCGGGGTCGTGCTCGGCCGGTCCGACTTCATGATCACAATCCGCGGGGTCAACGTGTACCCGACCGCGGTGGAGAACCTGATCAGCGAGGTCCCGGGGCTGACGCACCACTACGAGCTGCACCTGTCCCGCCGCGACGGCATGGACCGGATGCTGGTCCGGGCCGAGGCCGCGACGGGGGTCGGCGCGCTGGCCGACCTGGCCACGCGGCTGTCGGCCCACCTGCGCGACCACCTCGGGGTCCGGCTGGAGACCGAGGTCGTCCACGCCGGGACGCTGCCGCGCTACGAGCTGAAGACCAGACGGATCTTCGACGCCCGCGAGCCGGGCGCACGAGCCGCCACCACCCGGGAAGGGCGCTGAACTATGGCCGGCGTGGCACAGGGCGGCGTGGCACAGGGAACGCGGACTCGCACGGATCTCGACCCACTCCCGCCACCGGGACCAGGCACGGGGCCGGGGCCGGGGTTGGGGTCGGGGTTGGGGTCGGGGTTGGGGTCGGGCCTGGGCGCCGACGTCGAGCGGCAGCGCGCCCGCCTGCTCGCGGTACACGCCGACCTGGCCCGGGAGCGGGAGGCAGCCCTGTCGCCGGCGATCGAGCGGGCGCTGGAGACGGCCCAGATGTACCTGTTCCTCGCGCTGGGCTACGTCGGTCACACCGACGCCCTGTTTCCCGACGAGCTTCAGGCCCCCCACGAGCCACAGGCCCCCGGTGAGCTGTCGGCCCCTCAGTCCGCCTCCCCATCGACCGATGCGACCGAAGGCGGGGGAATCCCCTCATGACATCCGCAGACCACAACAACGGCGTGCACGACGACCTCAGCGTGCACGACGACCTCAGCGTGCACGACGACCTCAGCGTCTACGTGTTACCGGGGCGGGCGAGCGATCCCGCCCGGGCCCTGCGGGAGGCGCGCGACGCCGAGCGGGCCGGCTTCGGCGCGGTCTACGTCAGCGAGCGGCTCGACCTCAAGGAGGCCGGGGTGGTCTGCGGGGCGCTCGCCGCGACGACCGACCGCTGCCGCGTCGGGACCGCAGTGATCCATCAGGGCACCCGGCATCCCCTCACCATCGCCGCGCTGGCGGCGACCGCGCACACGCTGAGCGGCGGCCGGTTCGTCCTCGGGCTCGGCCGAGGGCTGGGGGCGCTGGCGCCGTCGCTCGGCGTCCCGCCGCCGACGCTGCGCGGGCTGGAGCACCTGGTGGGCGTGCTGCGGCGGCTGTGGACAGGCGAGGCGATCCGGGAGGAGGGCACGGCGGGGTCGTTCCGCGGGATGCGCTTCTCCGACCTGCCCCCGGACGGCGCGCCGCCGGTCGTCCTCGGCACCATCGGCCCACGCGGGCTCGACCTCGCCGGGCGGGCGTTCGACGGGGTCATCCTGCACCCGTTCCTCACGGTCGACGCGGTGGCCGCCTCGGTGGCGGCGGTGCGCGGCGCCGCGGAGCGGGCCGGACGCGACCCCGCGTCGGTCCGGGTCATCACCACCTTCGTCGCCGCGCCCGACCTGCCGCCCGACCGGGCTGACCTCGCGGTGCGGGCGCGGGCGGTCAGCTACTTCCAGGTCCGCGGCCTCGGGGAGCTGCTGGTCGAACGCAACGGTTGGGATCCGGCGGTGCTCGACCGGCTGCGCGCCCATCCCACCCTGACCGGACGCGGCATCGCGGACACCGCCGTCACCCGCGACCGGCTGGTCGACTCCGCCGAGCTGATCCCCGCGGAATGGTTCGACACCGGCGCGGCGATCGGGTCCAGTGCCGCGTGCGCGCGGCGGGCGGCGGCCTACCGCGCGGCCGGCGCCGACGAGGTGCTGGTGCACGGCGCCTCCCCCGCCGAGGCCGCCGCCATGGCCGCCGCCTGGGGTGCCCTGCGCTCCCGTCCGGACGCCGCACCCGCCTTCGCCGCCGCGGGCGGCGCAGCCGCCGGCTGACCAGCCCTCCGCAAGGAACCACCAGCCCGCCACAGGCAACCACTCCCGGGACGAGCAACCAGGCCCGCGACAAGCAACCAGGCCCCGCCGAGCACAGCCAGGAGTCGCCGTCATGCAACGCACGCTTTTCGAGGCCGAACACGAGGAGTTCCGCGAGCTCGTGCGGACCTTCGTCACCAAGGAATGCCAGCCGCATCACGAGGAGTGGGAGCGGGCCGGCGTCGTCGACCGCTCCGCCTGGCGTCGGGCCGGTGAGATGGGCCTGCTCGGGCTCACGGTGCCCGAGCAGTACGGCGGCGCCGGGCTGAGCGACCCCCGCTTCGACGTGATCGTCACCGAGGAGCTGGCGTTCGGCGGCATCACCGGACTCGGACTGTCGCTGCACAACGAGCTGCTCGCCCCCTACCTGGTGGGCCTGACCACCGACGCGCAGAAGGCGCGCTGGCTGCCCGGCTACTGCTCCGGCGAGACCGTCACCGCCATCGCGATGAGCGAGCCCGGCGCCGGCAGCGACCTGCGCGGCATCCGCACGACCGCCATCCGCGATGGCGACCACTTCGTCGTCAACGGCGCCAAGACCTTCATCAGCAACGGCCTGCTCGCCGACCTCGTGGTCGTGGCGGTCAAGACCGACCCGGGGGCCGGGCGGGGCTCGCTCAGCCTGCTCGCGGTGGAGCGCGCCACCCCCGGCTTCGAGCGGGGACGCAAGCTCGACAAGGTCGGCCTGCGCGCGCAGGACACCGCCGAGCTGTTCTTCAACGACGCCCGGGTGCCGGCGGCCAACCTGCTCGGCGAGGAGCACCGCGGGCTGCACTACCTGATGCGCAACCTGGCGGCCGAGCGGCTGTCCATCGCCGTCGGCAGCGTCGCCAGCGCCCGCCGGGCCCAGGAGCTGACCAGGCAGTACGTCCGCAGCCGCACGGCGTTCGGCACCACGATCGGCAGCTTCCAGAACACCCGGTTCGTCCTGGCGGCCCTGCATGCCCGCACGCTCGCCGTCCAGGCCCTCGTGGACGGCTGCGTCCAGGCCAGGATCGCCGGCACGCTCACCCCGCAGGACGCCGCCGCGGCCAAGCTGCTCGCCACGGAGCTGGAGTTCGACGCGGTCGACGCCGGGGTCCAGCTCCACGGCGGCTACGGCTGGATGGAGGAGTACCCGATCGCCCGGATGTACCGCGACGTGCGCATCACCCGGATCTTCGGCGGCAGCAGCGAGATCATGAAGGAGGTCGTCGGCCGCGCGCTGCGACTCGACGACCCCACCGCCCCCTGAACGACCAGCCTGCTCCCGCCCGCCAGCCCGACCCGCCCGCCAGCCCGACCCGGCTGCCCGACCGGCCCGGCTGCCCGACCGGCCCGGCTGCCCGACCGGCCAGGCCCCTTGGCCGCCTACCCGAAGACCTCCGTATCCGATTTATCCCTCCGACAAGCAATGCCGATTTCATTCGACTCATGAGTTGACAATAATGGTGGACCTTCCTACGATGAGGTCATGGCAGATGCGATGGTGGGCGAGCGTCGGGTGTACCGGGAGAACGACACCGACATCCCGAGCGAGTTCTCCGACCTGCTGGTGCGCATGCTCGTGCACCACCTGGAGAACTCGACGAACCGGTACTACACCGAGCTGCTGAACCACCTGTGGGAACGCTGCATGACGCTCGCTCCCGAGGAGCGACTGAAGACGACCTTCGCGAAGCTCATGCAGCAGGAGGTCGAGCACGGCGTCATCACGGCGCGGATCCTGGCGGGCCTGGGCGTCGGCAGGATCGAGCAGCCGATCAAGCAGTACCTGTTCCACCTGCCCATCGACACGTTCTGCGACATGGCGTACTTCAACGCCCTGGGCGACCGGGTGGGCTGCTACATCGGGGAGACGTGGGAGGACGTGCCCTACGAGCCCCTGTTGAACGTGGCGGAACGCCTGCACAAGGACGAGGTGTTCCACGCGACGTTCGGCATGTCGAACCTGCGTCGCGTGTGCGCCGATCCGGCCGGGCTGGCGGAGGCCAACGAGAAGATAAAGATCTGGTGGCCGGCCGCGCTGGACATGTTCGGCCGGTCGGACTCGGAGTTCAGCGACGCCTACGTCCGCTGGGGCCTGCGCAAGCTCAACAACGCCCAGCTCCGCCAGCAGTACATCGCCGACACCCGTCCACTGCTGGAGGAACTCGGCATCACCGTTCCCGCGGACACGGCGAACCGCCGTTTCCTCTGATGGCGCGGGCATGAGGCAGGCGCGGGCATGAGGCAGGACGGGGCGCCACCCCCCGCCGATCCCGCCCCGGGTCCCGCAGCGCCGCGCACCCGGACGGTCGACGTCCACCGCTACGGCCCCGACGCCGTCGTCCTCGACGTCCACCTCGGGCAGTACCGCGAGGTCTTCTTCGTCCTCACCGGCGACAAGAGTGTGACCATCACGATGCTCGACGGCAGCGACCCGACCCATCACGAGGCCCAGGTCTTCGTCTTCGCCAAGCCGTGGCAGTGGTCGCTCGACGCCCCCGATGAGGAAGTCCTGCTCCGGGTGTGGCAGTCCGTCGGCGTCCAGCGCTGACACGGCGCACCCCACCCGCACATCCCGGCCGGCCGTGGTCTCGCCACCCCGACCCCAGGCCCGCGGCCCCGCCACCGGGACGTATCCCAGCATGAGCTGGCCTTGTCGACGGGCGGAACCGTCGTCATCGTGATCACCGTGCCAGGGTCCGTCATCGATCATCGGACCGCAGGCATCGGCCGTGGTGTTCCGCGGAACCGCGTCCCGGTCCCCCCGCCCGCGCGGCTGTTCGCCGGAGCCCGGGCCGAGCCCCAGCCGCCTAATTACTGACGGTGACGGTCGAGGGGGGTGAGAGCGGGGGTGTGCGGGGGGCCGGCGTCCCGTGGTTCTTTGCTATGGACATATTTGCTATGGACATAGCGGACGCCAAACCGGCCACAGGGACCACGGTGGTCGCTCTCCCACGCATCCACCCCGAACACCGACCCGTCGCCGCCACGCTCCGCGATCGCTGCCGCCGCCGCCGCGAGCACGTGACACGGTCATGCAGATTCCGCGGAACCGGCTCCCACTCCGCCCCGCGAGGACAGTCCGCTAACGGTGATGTCGGTGAGGTCGCGGCGCGGCAGCCGGGCGGCGCGGCAGCCGGGCGGCGAGGCGGCGGCGGGAACCGGTTGATCAGCGATGCGGTGAGAAGCCCTCGAGCAGGGGGACAGTCGCGCGATAACCGCGACGGGCGCGGTGCCCGCTGGTCGTGATCCCGGTTGAATCTCACGGTCGCGGTAGGCGGCGATCAGATCGCTGATGGCCGCGGGCATCGCGGTCAGCTCCTCCGGCGTGAGGTGGACGACCTGGCTGAACGCCTCGTCCCTGCGCCACCGGCTGGGCGCCTGCGCGCGACGAGACAGCCAACGCTGGTAGGCCTCGTCCTCCAGTCCGCCGGCCAGCTCGCCGAGGTCGTCCCCGTTGGTCGACTCGGCGGTCGTGGTGGCCAGCCGCCAGGGCCGCCGCCGGCCGTGCTCCGTTGGCGCGGGCTCGATCAGGCCACGTCGCGAGCTGGCGCGGGTGGAAGGAGTAAAGGCCGGTGCTGCCGCCCAGTTCGCGAGCCGCGTCGGTCGACGTCACCGTGGCCCGCCGACGCAGCAGGTCCCGCAGCGCCGCGCGCACCGGATGCTCGGCGGACACGCAGCGACGGCGCGCGGCACTGAAGGCGATCCGTGCAGCGGACTGGGACAACCGGCCCAAGCCGAGGATCTTCATCAGTCCGCACTGAGCCATCCGACGGAGTCGGCGGGGCGCCGGCCGGCGGGGGCGGGGCCGGCCGGGAGCCCGGGGTAGGCGGGGTCAGCTCACCGGGGCGAGCAGGTTGACCGGCTTGTCGTTGAGGCCGTCGCGGACGCTCGTCCACTTGCCGCCGGTGTACTGGTCGACGCCGATCTGGTGGCCGCAGACGGCGACGAACGGTGCCTGACCGCACTTGAGCGGGCCGACCTGGAGCATCGCCGGACCGGCGAAGCCGCGCAGCGCCCGGTCCACGACGTCGAAGGACGTGGCCTTGTCCACGCCGAGCTGGTTGACGATCTTGGCGGCGGTCATCACGGTGCCGAACGTCGGCCCGCTGAAGCCGCGCAGCTCGACGGGGGCGCTGCCCAGCGGCTTGGCGTACTTCGCCGCGGCGTACTGGTAGGTCTTCATCCCGGAGTCGACGTCGGGCAGGTCGAAGTTGTAGCCGTAGTTGGCGTAGTACCAGCCGTCGGGGACGGCGTCGGCGGCACCGACGGTCTTGAGGTGCGCCCGCACCGGCACGTCGGCGCACTGGTCGGTCGTGATCACCTTGGGCTTGATGCCGAGCGAGTGGATCGCGTCGTACATGCTGATGCAGCTGCTCGGGGGGAAGGCGGTGATCAGCGCGTCGGCGCTGCCCGCGCCGCTGGCCTGCAACGCCGTCGTCAGGTCCGGGGTGGTGGCCTGCAGGCTGATGAACACCGGGCGGAACTTCACCTTGGCGGCGTCCAGGATCGGCTTCACGAGCTGCTGGGCGGCCGCGCGGCCGGCGGGCGTGTCCGGGACGATGCCCGCCACGGTGCGGGCCTTGAGCTCCTCGACGGCGAAGCGCGCCATGCCCATCAGCACCCCGGGCGAGCCGGCGGTGTAGGCGACGCCGCGGGTCGTCACGAAGTCCTCGCTGGCCAGGGCGTTGCCGATGAGGATCGCCTTGCGGCCGCCCACGGCGTCGTAGAACTCCTTGTTGCCGACGCTGAGGCCGCCGACGATCACCAGTGACAGCGACGCGTCGTTGGCCATCTGGGCGCCGCAGCGGGCGGCGTCCTCGGGCACGTTGACCGAGCAGGAGACCAGCTCGATCGGCCGGCCGCCGACGCCGCCGAGCTCGGCGTCGACGTAGGCCACCGCGGCCCGCGCGCCCTGGGTCGCGGACGGCAGGAAGGTGTCCTGACTGACAAATCCGATCTTGTACGGCGTGCCCTTCGCCGGGCCGGCGGAGCCCCCGGTGTAGCGCAGCGCCCAGGCGTTGTTGTCGCTGTTGGCGACGGGCGCGGAGCTCACCTCCCCGGCGCCGGCAGCGCCGGCACCGTTCGCGGCGCCCCCGGACGAACCCGACGACGAACACGCCGCGGCTAAGAGCAGGGAACTGAGCGCCAGCGCCCCCGCCACAGAACGACCTCTCACCGGTACCGCCTCCCACCTGCGCCGGCCCCCGTGGCCGACGGGTGGGAGCACCGTACGACCCCACAATAATTTAGTCCACCAGTCGATCGAATTAATCGAGAGGTCGGCCGATGGCCCTGGGCTACGACCCGATCGACGGCTTGATCGGCCGCCCGTTCGACNCCTTCCGATCNCCCGGCGAATTTATTCGACCCGCCGGTTGACTGTAATCTGCGTCTCACCTATCGTCCCGTGCAGGTAGTGCGCACCGTCCCGACCGGGGGCGTTCCCGGTCCCGCGTGAGGGGTACATCGTGGATCTCATCGACGAACTCGACCTCAAGGTCATCGACTGCGACACCCACGTCGTCGAGCACTACGACCTCTGGACGTCCCGGGTCCCGTCGAAGTACGGCGACCGTGTGCCCCACGTCGAACGCGACGCAGGCGGCATCGAGTGGTGGGTCGCCGGTGGCAAGGTGCTCAGCCCGGCCGCCGGTCTCGCCATCGCCGGTTGGAAGGAGCCGCCGCCGAAGTTCCCCGCTCAGCTCGACATGGTCGACCCGCGCATCTGGCAGCCCGAAGGCCGTCTGGAGATCATGGACGAGTACGGCATCCACGCCGAGGTCCTCTACCCGAACGTCGCCGGCTTCGGCGCCGGGCGCTACACCGACTTCGGCGACATGGAGCTGGCCCTGCTGCTGTTACAGGCGTACAACGACTGGCTGGCGGACTTCCGCCGGGTCTCGGACCGCTACGTCCCGGTCATGGCGGTGCCGTTCTGGGACATCGACCTGTCGATCGCGGAGATGACCCGCTGCGCGGAGCTCGGCCACAAGGGCCTGGTGTTCTCCCAGGCGCCCGAGGACTTCGGCTCCCCCATGCTCACCGACCCGCACTGGGACCGGCTGTGGGCAGCGGCCCAGGAAATGGGCCTGTCGGTGAACTTCCACATCGGCAGCGGGGACACCACGATGCCGCAGCTGCTGCACCCCTCGGCCGGCGTCCACGCCAACTACGCCACCTTCCCGATGACGTTCTTCCTCGGCAACGCCCGCACCGTGGGCAGCCTCATCGGCGCGGGCGTGTGCCACCGCTTCCCCGACCTGAAGTTCGTCTCGGTCGAGAGCGGCGTCGGCTGGGTGCCGTTCACCCTGCAGGCGCTGGACTGGATGTGGACCGAGTGCGGCGTCGCCAAGGAGCACCCCGAGTATGACCTGCTACCCAGCGAGTACTTCCGCCGCCAGATCTACGCCTGCTTCTGGTTCGAGCACGGCCCCACGCTGCGCGCGGCGATCGACTACGTCGGCGCCGACAACATCCTGTACGAGACCGACTTCCCGCACCCGACGAGCATGTCGCCGGGGCCGGTGAGCTCGGCGCTGCCACCCCGGCAGTTCATCAACGACAAGCTCGGCGACCTCCCCCACGACGTGCTGCGCAAGATCCTGCAGGACAACGCCATGAAGCTCTACGACCTCGCCTGAGCCGCACGACCCGGCCCAAGCCGCAGGACGCGGCCCGGGCCACCGGCCACCGGCACCGAGAAGGCCCGGGCACCGCACGGTGCCCGGGCCTTCCGCCGATCCCCTGTCCCGGCAGCACGGCGCGGTTCCGCGGAACACCAAGATCATCAGAATGAACCGGCGCTCGGATGCGTGGAGCGGTGCCGCGAGCACGTCGGCACCGCAACCCCTCCCGCCCGCCCACCTCGACCGGCCGTCACCGGCGCATGCTCGTGGTCGGAGGGTAGATCGGAGGGTAGAGAAGACTCGATCGGCTAGCGCGACGGCCGGGGCCGTGCCGGGGTCGTCACCTGGACGACCCGGTCCAGGGTGCGGACTACGAGCGCGAACGCGGACTCGGGATCGTTCACTGCGACCGCGGCCGCGCCGCCACCGGCGCCCCCGTCGCGGCGACGCTGGAGGGGATCGCGCCGGGACTCGGCGACGAGATCGGCCTCGACCTCGACGAGGTCGATGGTGGGCGGGTCGCCGTCGAGCACGCCGCGGTCCCAGACGACCGTGACGATGCTGCCGTTGCGCACCCCTCGCACCTCGAACGACTCGGTCGCGGGCCCCACGTCGGCCCGCCGTCCCCCGTCGGTCATCGCCGTGCTCCGTCCGCCTTGTGCTCCGCCCGCCGGTACCGCGCCCGTCTGGGCCATGTCCGCCCGCGCCGTGTCCGCCCGTACCGTGTCCGCCGCCTGGGCTGCGTTCGCCCCAACGGCGTCCGTCTGGGCTGCGTCCGTCTGGGCTCCGTGTGCCTGGACGGCGTCTGTCGGTGCCGGTCCGGTCGGGCGCGGTGCGGTGGGACGGCGGTCGGGGGGCAGCAGGCGGCGGTCGAGTTCGGTGCCCAGGTCGGCGAAGAGGCGTTCCAGCAGGGCGCGCTCGGCGGGCACGGTAACGGCCTCGGCGGCCCGCCACACCAGGCAGGCCATCTTCACCGAACCGAGCACCTCCCACCACCGCAGGGCCGCGAGGTCGGGCGCCCAGCCGGCGGCGGCGCCGTAGAGGTCCGGCCAGCGAGCCAGGTCCACCAGGCCGCCGACGCGGTCGGTGCCGACCCGCCAGCAGACGAGCTGCGCCCAGGCGAGGTCCTCCAGCGGGTCCCCGACATGGGCCATCTCCCAGTCCAGCACCGTGCGCAGCCCGTCGGGGCCGCCGTCGCCGTGACCATGCAGGATGTTGCCGGTCCGGTAGTCGCCGTGGAGCAGGGTGACCCGGACGGGCGGGGGTGGCGGGTTCGCGGCGAGCCAGCCCAGCGCCCGGTCCAGCACACCGGTGTGCGCCCGAGGGGTCGCGCGCAGCTCGCCGCTCCACCGGGCCAGCTCGACCCCGGCGACCCGCGCCGGATCCGGGCGGGCGCCGAGGATGTCGGCCGGCACGTCGGCGGCGTGGATCGCCGCCAGCGTCGCGGCGAACCAGTCGGCGAGCTCCGCCCGGTGCTGCACGTACCAGGGGTCGCGGTGCAGCGGGCCGATCGCGGCCGTGCCGCTGCACCGCTCCATCACCAGGTACGGGCGGCCGAGTTCCCCGCCGGGGCCCCCGGTGGCGCCGTCGCCGCTGGCCACCGCGTCGGGCACCGGCAGGCCCGCGGTGTGCAGGGTGTGCAGCAGGGCGGCCTCCGCGGGACGGCCGAGGGTCTGGCCGCCCGCGCCGACGACGCCGACGGCCGAGTCGGCGCAGAGGATCAGCGGGTGCGTGGCGCCGTCGCGGGTCACCGCGTCGAACGACCACATCTCGCGGGAGTAGCCGCCCTTGAGCCGGTGCAGGTCGACGATGTCGGCCTCGGCGAGGACGGGTTCGGCCAGGACGGGGTCGGCCAGGGCGGGGTTGCGTCCCGCGGCCAGCAGCGCGCGCAGCACGCCCGGGTCGACCCCGTGGGTGACGGCGGTCATCAGGAGATCACACCGGCGATCTTGAGGTTGATGAGCTCCTCCTCGGAGCGGCCGAGCGCCAGGACGACCTCGTCGGTGTGCTCCCCGAGGGTGGGCGCCGGGGTCAGCGTGGGCAGGTCGCCGTCGACCCTGGCGGGCACCGGAACCAGCGGCAGGCGTGCGCCACTCGGGTAGTCGACCTGCTGGACGTAGCCGTTCGCCAGCGCCTGCGGGTCGGTCAGGGTGTCGCCGGGGACGGCGACCGGCGCCCACTGGCCCTCCTGGCTGTCGAGGGCCTTGACCAGCTCGTCGTAGCTCATCGCCGTGAAGATGGCGTCGAGGGCGGCGACGCACGCCGCGGCGTGCTCGGTGCGCAGGGCCAGGGTGGTGAACCGCTCGTCGGCGGCCAGCTCCGGGTGACCGAGCGCCGCGCACAGGCCGGCCCAGTAGCGGTCGGCCTGTAACATCCCGAGCACGAAGAAGCGGCCGTCGGCCGTCCGGTACAGGTTCGTCAGCGGGTTCGGCGGGCGGCGCCGATCGAGCTGGACGATGTTGTCCGCGCCGATCGCCGCGGCGCCGGCGATGGTGGCCTGCATCGCCCACAGCCCGGCGCCGAACAGCGACACGTCGACCACGCTGCCCTGGCCGGTCCGCTCCCGCTGGTACAGCGCCCCTGCGATGCCGCCGGCCAGGAACATCCCGCTCTGGATGTCGCCGAAGGCGGGGCCGGGCAGCAGGATCGGGAAGTCGTAGCCCGGCGGGACCGAGGCGGTGCTGGCGCCCGATCGGCTCCAGTAGGAGATGCCGTCGAACCCGCCCTTGTCCGCGTCGGGACCGGCGGGCCCCTGACCGGTGCCGCGGCCGTAGATGATGCGCGGGTTGCGCGCCCGGACCTGGTCGACGTCGATGCCGAGCCGCTCCCGGGCCGACGGCATGAAGCTGGTGATGAACACGTCCGCCTCGTCGATGAGGCACATCAGCAGTTCGAGCCCGTCGGGGGTGGCGATGTCGATGCCGACGCCCCGCTTGCCGCGGTTGAACACCTCCCACAGCGTGGTGACGCCGCCGTCGCCGGGGCCGAAGCCGTAGGACGACAGCGCCCGGACCGGGTCGCCGGTCTCGGGATGCTCGATCTTGATGACGTCCGCGCCCCAGTCGGCGAGCGCGGCGCCGGCCGACGGCACGAAGCCGAACAGCGCCACTTCCACGACCTTGATGCCCTCGAGAATCCTGCCCATCGCCTGCCTCCACACCTACTGATCGCCGTTGCGGCGCTGTCGTCCGGCTCTGATCTGCGCGTCAGGACCTGCTCGGCGCGGTCAGACCCGCTCGATGATGGTCGCGGTGCCCATGCCGCCGCCGGTGCACATGGTGACGAGCGCGGTCGACAGGTCGCGGCGTTCCAGCTCGTCGAGGGCGGTCTGCAGCAGCATGCCGCCGGTCGCGCCGATCGGATGGCCGAGCGCGATCGCCCCGCCGTTGACGTTGACCTTCTCGGGATCGAGGTCGAGGTCGCGCATGGTCTTCAGCGGGACCGCGGCGAACGCCTCGTTGATCTCCCACAGGTCGACGTCGTCCACCGTCATCCCGGCCCGCTCCAGGCAGCGGCGCGAGGCCGGGCCGGGCGCGGTCAGCATGATGACCGGCTCCGCGCCGACGACCGCGCTCATCACCACCCGGGCCCGCGGGCGCAGGCCGTGCGCGCGGGCGAAGTCGGGCGAGGCGATCGCGAGCACGGCCGCGCCGTCCACGATGCCCGACGAGTTGCCGGCATGGTGGACGTAGTCGACCTCCTTCACGTCCGGGTAGACGTCGCGGACCATCTCGCCGAAGGCCCGGTCGTAGCCGTAGTCGGTGAACACGGCGCGCCCCAGGGCCGCGAACGACGGCGCCAGCTTCGCCAGCGTCTGCGGGGTGGTGCCCGCCCGGGGATGCTCGTCGCGGTCGAGGGCGACGGAGCCGTCGGCGTTGACGATGGGCACCACGCTGCGGGCGAAGTGGCCCTGCTCGATCGCCGCGGCGGCGCGCTGCTGGCTGCGGGCGGCGAACGCGTCGACGTCGTCGCGGGTGAACCCCTCGATCGTCGCGATCAGATCGGCGGACACCCCCTGCGGGACCTGCGGGAACCTGGCCCGCACCGCCGGATTGCCGGCCGAGAAGTCCATCGGCCCCTCCTCCGCGGGCCAGCGCGACATCATGTCCACACCGCCGGCCAGCACGAGCCCCTGGTGCCCGGAGGCCACGCCCATCGCCGCGAAGGTGACGGCCTGCTGACCGGACCCACACCACCGGTTCAGCGTCACGCCCGCCACCGTCTCCGGCCAGCCGGCCGCGAGCACCGCCATCCGGGCGATGTCGCCGCCGTGGTCGCCGACGGCGTTGCCGTTGCCCATCACCACGTCGTCGACGAGCTCCGGGTCGAAGCCGACGCGGTCGGCGAGCGCACGCAGGAGCTGGCCTAACAGCTCCTGCGGATGCAGGTGATGCAGCGAGCCGGTGGACCGGCCCTTGCCGCGGGGGGACCGCACGCCGTCGAGAATCCAGGCCTCGCTCATCGTGATCCTTCCGGGTTGTCTTCCGGGTCGGCTTCCGGGTCGCCGGTGCGGGCGTCGGCCTCGGCCTCGGCACCGGCCTCGGCATCGGCTCCGACGTCGGCTCCGGCCTCCACCTCGGCGCCGGCGCCGAAGTAGGTCGATTCGAGGGCGGCGGCACGCCCGGCGATCTCCGCGGTGGTGCCGCTGGCGACCAGGTCCCCATGGACCAGCACGGCGGCCCGGTCGGCGACCTCCAGGGCGAGGTGGACGTGCTGCTCGACGAGCAGCACTCCGGCGCCGGTGTCGTCGACGATGCGGCGCAGCACCGGCAGCAGGCGTTCGACGATGACGGGGGCGAGACCGAGGCTCATCTCGTCCACCATCAGCAGGCGTGGCTTCGAGGTCAGGGCCCTGGCCATCGCGAGCATCTGCTGCTCGCCGCCGGACAGCAGCCCCGCCCGCCGGCCCAGCAGCGGCTCCAGCGCCGGGAAGTACGACAGCGCGCGGGCGAGGTCGCCCTTGCTGCGCGCGGCGGCAAGCCGGAGGTTTTCGGCGACCGTGAGCTGGTAGAACAGCGAGCGGTCCTCCAGCACGTGGGCGAGCCCCTCGCGGGGCGCCCGGTGCGCCGGGCGGCCCCGCACCGAGCGGCCGAAGACCCGGATGTCGCCCTTCATCACCGGGTTGAGGCCCGAGGTGGTCAGCAGCGTCGTGGTCTTGCCGGCGCCGTTCGGGCCCAGCAGGGCCACGATCTCCCCGGCGTGCACGGTCAGGTTCAGGTCGCGGACCATCGCGACGCCGGCGTAGCCGGAGTACAGGCCGTCGATCTCCAGCAGCGCGGTCATATTCCCGCCTTCGTGCCGAGGTAGGCCGCCCGGACGCGCTCGTCGGCGACGACCTGCGCCGGCGTGCCGTGCGCGATCTTCGTCCCGAACTCGATGACGTAGACCTCGTCGCACACCCCCATCACCAGCCCCATGTCGTGATCGACGAGCAGGATCGACACGCCGGCCTCGACGATGCGGCGCAGCCGGCGGCCGAACTGCTCCGACTCGGTGGTGTCCAGGCCCGCGGCCGGCTCGTCCATGCAGATCAGCGCGGGCCGGGCGGCGAGGGTGCGCCCGGCGCCGACCAGCTTGCGCTGGCCGTGGCTGATCTCGGTGGGCAACCGGTCGGCGAGGTGGGCGATGCCGAGGACGTCCAGCGCCCAGTCCACGTCGGACTGATCGCGGCGGCGGCCGGGCCGGACCAGGTCGAGCAGAAACCCGCCGACCGTCTGCCGTTCGGCGCCGACCTGGAGGTTCTCCCGCACGGTGAGGTCCTCGAACAGTTCCAGCGACTGCCAGGTGCGGCCGAGGCCCAGGCGGGCCCGGCGGTGGGCCGGCTCGCGGTCGACGCGCTTCCCGCGGAAGTGGATCGCACCCTGAGTGCGGGTGAAGCCGGAGATGCCGTCGATGAAGCTCGTCTTCCCGGCGCCGTTGGGACCGATGAGCCCCACCAGGCGGCCCTCGTCGACCCGCAGGTCCAGCCCGTTGACGGCGTGCAGGCCGCCGTAGACGACGCTCATCGACTCGGTGCGCAGCAACTCGCTCACCGGGCCTCCCCCGCCACCGCGGGCGCCGCCCCGGCCGACCCGCTCACCCGGGAGCCGGCAGGGGACCCGGACGCAGCCGGGGTGGCCGCGGCGACCGGAGTGGACGCTGCAGGTGGGACGGACGCTGCAGGTGGGACGGTCGTGGCGGGCTCGGTGGACGCAGTGGGCTCGGTGGACGCAGTGGGCTCGGTGGACGCGACGGGACCAGTGGTCGGTGTTGCCACGTCCGCCGGGGTGGGTGGGTCCGCCGGGGTGGGTGGGTCCGCCAGGGTGGGTGGGTCCGCCAGGGTGGGAGGTCGGAATCTTCGCTGTAGGGCCAGCAGGTCCGTGCGGGCCTTGCCGGCGACGCCCTCGGGGTTCAGCACGGCGGTGACGACCAGGCCGAGGCCGCCGAGCAGCAGCACGAACTCGTCGGGCAGCCCGAACACCCGGTTGAGGACCGTGAAGCCGAGCCCACCGCCGACGAGCAGGCCGCCGGTGACCGCGCCACTGACGCTCGCGATCCCCCCGAGGTAGGCGAACGCGAAGAACATCAGCGACTTGTCGTAGAGGAACTTGTCGGGGGTGACGTTGCCGGTGCGGTAGGCGATGACCGCGCCACCGACCCCGGCGATGAACGCCGAGACCCCGAACGCCAACACCTTCACGGCGGCCACGTTGACTCCGGCGGCGGCGGCGGCCCGCTCGTTCGAGCGGATGGCCAGCATCTGGCGCCCGGTCAGCGATCGGCGCAGGTTGGCGACGAGGTAGCCCAGCGCGACCACGACGACCAGGCAGAACACCAGGGTCAGCGGGTTGGGTTGGGTGCCGTCCCCGATCGTGACGCCGAGGATGTGGTGGGTGGCGGTGTCCTGGGAGCGGATGAGCGCCGGCGTCGTCACGGTCGCGCCGTCGAAACCACCGTTGATCCAGGAGTTGGCGAACACGACCTTGTCGACGGCGACGGCGAAGGCGAGGGTGGCGATCGCGAGGTGCACCCCGCGCACCCGCAGTGCGGGCAGCGCCACGAGCACGCCGGCGACGACCGCGACCGCAGCCCCGGCGAGGATCGGCAGCGGGAACGGCCAGCCGTGGTGCGTCGACAGGCTCGCGACGGTGTAGGCCGACAGGCCGGCGAAGCTGGTCTGGGCCAGCGAGATCTGCCCGATGAAACCAGTGAGGACCACGATGGACAGGCAGATGACGATGCCGGTCAGCGTGTTCGTCAGCCCGTCGCGCATCGCTGGCGACAGGAAGAACACCCCGGGGATCAGCGCGACGACGGCCAGCCCCGGCCCGCCGTAGCGCAGCGCCCACGGCCGCGCCGTCGGCGAGAACGGCAGCCGGCCCGGCCCCAGCACCCCGCGGGTCGGCAGCGACTGCCCGCGCAGGGCCAGCACCGCGACGATGACGACGAGCGGCACGAGCAGGTCGACCCCGGGCACGGGCAACCCGCCGGCCTTCGGAAACCAGCTTTCGTTCGCGCCGAGGAAGGTCACCAGCGAGACCTGCATACCGAGGCCGAAGGCGGCCAGCGTCGTCCACCCGAAGGAGGTGAAACCGCCGACCAGGGCGGCGGTGACGGCCGGGACGATCAGCGCCGGCATGGTGTTCGGGTCGACGGAGGAGTTCACCGAGGCGACGAAGATGCCGAGCAGCCCGGTGACGACGGTGGACAGCACCCAGGTCGCCGCGGCGAGCCGGTCGGCGGAGAAGCCGAGGACCGTGGCGCCCTTCTCGTTCTCGGCGGCGGCCCGCACGGCGAGGCCGAAGCGGCTGCGCTGGAACAGCGCCCACAGCGCCACGGCGAGCACGAGCACCAGGCAGACGACGAAGAGCTGCTCCTGGGTGATCTTGAACAGGCCGAGGTCGACCTGCGTCTTGTCGACGAACGGCAGCGGCCCGACGACCTGCGTCGTCGTGGAGAACCGCCGGACGACGACGGCCTGCAGGAACAGCAGCACGCCGACCGAGGCGACCACCTTGGCCAGGACGGGCGCGTGCCGCAGCGGCCGGAACACCGCGACGTGCAGCACCAGGCCGAACAGGGCGCAGAACACCAGGGCGAGCACGAGGGCCGGCCAGAAGCCCATCGCGGCGCCGAAGGACACCGAGGTGGGCCAATGCGGCACGGAGAACCCGTCGTCGCCCGCCAGGTGCACGAGGCCCTCGATGGGCGCGAGCGGGTTGGGCAGCGGGGGGAGGAACAGGTCGCCGTGGGCCCGCAGGTCGGCGTAGACGTAGGCGGCGTACATCGCCACGGCCGCCCCCGCCAGGTTGACCACCCCGGACCCGCGGTAGGTGACGACGACGCCGAGAGCGATCGCCGCGATCAGCGCCCCCAGGGCGAACCCGCCGCCGGAGAAGAAGTTGGCCCGGTAATCCCCCTTGGCGAGGATCACCGCGAGCAGGGCCACCACCACGAGGGCGGGAACGGCCGTGCGTAATCGTGCGGCGGGAGTTCGGGGTCGCGTCATGTCGTCCAAGCTCCTGTTCCCGGCGGGCTGGCAGGCCCCGGCCGCCGGTGCGGCGGCGCGCGGGCGGGCCGGCGGGCTCGGCCGGCCCCGCGTCCAGGCCCGCCGGCGCGTCGACGGCCATCCGTGACCGCCTGAACCGACCACCTCCCCGGGGCGCCGATCGCGTTCCCGGCGGGGCCGCCGACCGCTGCGGCCTGCGAGGTAGGAGCAAGGTATGCGGGCGGTAGATTTATGTCAACCCATGAGTAGAAATTAATCCGCGTCACACTGGCGAGTGGCCCCGGCGGGGCGGACCGGCCGGCGGGGGCGTGGCCCGGGGNGGCGGATCGGCCGGATCTCCCGGCCGGCCGGGCGGGTGCCGGCCCCGCCCGGCTCAGCGCAGGACGAGGGCGACGCAGGTGTCGGCGAACGCCTCCGGCGAGTCGCGCCGGGCGTCGAACCACTTGTAGGACCAGCTCGTCATGCCGATGATCGCGTTCGCGACGAGCCTGGGGTCGCCCGGCGGGATCGACCCGTCCGCCATCGCGGCCTCGACCGCGAGGATGAACTGGCGCAGGTAGAGGTGCTCCTTGTGGCCGACGTCGGCGAGGTCGGCGTGCTCCAGGCCGGCCCGCTGGTCGAAGAACACGGCGAACAGGGCGGGATCCCGGGTGACCAGCAGCGCCTGGTGGCGGATGAGCGCGGCGAGCCGTTCGCGCGGGTTGGCGAGGTGCGCGAGCGTCTCGACCTCGGTGAGCGCCACCGTGATGGCGCGCTCGAAGACCAGGCGGAGCAGGTCGCTCTTGCGCTTGACGTAGTAGTAGAGGCTGGCCTTGCGCAGGCCCATCGCGGCGGCCACGTCGTCGAGCGAGCCGGCCTCGTACCCGTGAGCCTGGAAGACGTCCGCCGCCACCCGCACGATGTTCTCCAGCCGATCGCGGTACTCCTGGCTGGGCTCGAGGTTGCGCGGGCGGCCACGCTTGCGCGGCGGGTCGGACTGAGTCGTGTTCATCGGGATTGCGGCGTGGAGACCCCGCCGTTCATGGCAGGGAGGAAACGCCGTCTCATCTTATTCATCGGTCGATATCCCTTCTGTAGAATGGAGACATGTCCCGCTACCGGCTTTGTCCGACCGCCGAACAGGCGGCTGTGATGGAAGACCATTGCGGGCAGGCGCGGTACGCGTGGAACCTCGCCGTGGAACAGCAGTCCTGGTGGAATCCGCGCCGCGGCCCGGCACCGAACTACCACGAGCAGTCCCGCCAGTTGACCGCGGCGCGCCGGGAGAATCCGTGACTTGCCGCAGGTTCGCAGACTTTGCAGCAGCAGGCGTTGCGCGATTTCGCCACGGCCATGGCAAACCTCTTCCGGGGTTCGCATCGCCGGCCGTCGTGGCGCAAGCGTGGCCGGTCGGCGGGTTTCCGGATCGTCGCGGTGAAACCCACCGATGTGCATGTTCTGAACCGTCGCTGGTCGGCGGTGCGTATCCCGAAGGTGGGGTGGGTGCGGTTCCGCCGGTCCCGTGCTGTTCCGGAGGCGCGTTCCTACCGCGTGACGCGGGACCGGGCGGGCCGCTGGCAGGTGGCGTTCGCGGCCGTGCCCGACCCGATCCCGGGCACTGGCACTGGCACTGGCACGATTGTCGGGGTGGATCGGGGAGTGACCGTGTCGGCCGCGCTGTCGACGGGCGCGTTGCTGCACTGTCCCGGGTTGCGGCCCGGGGAACAGGCTCGGCTGCTCCGCCTGCAACGCCGGCTCGCCCGAGCGAAATCCGGATCGAACCGGCGGACCCGCCTGAAAGCGCAGATCGGCCGAGTGAAGGCCCGAGAGGTCGACCGGCGCAAGGACCGGGTCGAGAAGACCAGCACCGCGTTTGCCCGCCGGTACGACCTGATCCGCGTCGAGGATCTGCCGATCGGAAATATGACCCGCTCGGCGCGGGGCACCCTCGCCGAACCGGGGCGGAACGTGCGGCAGAAAGCCGGGCTGAACCGGAGCATCCTCGCCCACGGCTGGGGACTGCTCGTCCGCCGGCTGGAACAGAAAGCCCCCGGCAGGGTCGAGAAGATCAACCCTGCCTACACGTCGCAGACCTGCAACACCTGCGGAACCCGAGACCGGCAGGCGCGCGAGAGCCAAGCCGCCTTCCGGTGCCGGGCCTGCGGGCAGCAGGCGAACGCCGACGTGAACGCGGCACGCAACATCGCCCTGGGACATCAGTGGGCAACCACGTGGGTGACTGCGCGGGGAGGCGACGCCGACAGGCGGCCCGTGAACCGCGAACCTCAACGCTGCACACCCCCTCTCCCGGCGGACGTGTAGAAGTTGGAATCCCCCGCGTTCACGCGAGGGAGGATGTCAAGCGTTCCTCCGCAGGGCTCCGCACGCCCCGAGGCGATATCGACCATCCGACCAGCAGGTAGATTGCCCGTCGGCGAGGTCTAGCTTACGGACCGAGCGCGTCCAGACCAGTAAGGGTTACGCAGCTCACGCTTGAGCACCTTCCCCGCGGCATTGCGCGGCAGCGCGTCGACGAGGTCGATCGACGTCGGGCACTTGTAGGCGGCCAGGCGGGCGCGGGCGAAGGACACGACGTCGGCGGTCGTCGGGGTCCGGCCCGCCTCGGCGACGACGACGGCCTTCACCGTCTCGCCCCAGCGCTCGCTCGGCACCCCGATGACCGCGACGTCGGCGATGTCGGGATGGGACATCAGGACGTTCTCGACCTCGGCCGGGTAGACGTTCTCCGCCCCGGTGATGATCATGTCCTTGACCCGGTCGTGGATGAACAGGTAGCCGTCCTCGTCGAGGTAGCCGACGTCCCCGGTGCGCAGCCAGCCGTCCTCGAGCAGCGCCGCGGTCTCGCGCGGATTGTTCCAGTACCCGGGGGTGTTCTGCGGCGAGTGGATCCAGATCTCGCCGACCTCCCCGGGCGCGGCTTCGGCCCCGGTGTGCGGCGGGACGATGCGCACCCGGGCCCCGGGCACCGCTCGTCCCGCCGAGCGTAACCGCCCGGCTGCACCCGCCGACCCGGGAGGGGCCGCCGTCCCAGCCGCCTCCGCCGTCCCGCCCGCGCCCACTGCCCCGGGCTCCGCCGTCCCGCCCACGCCCGTCCCGGCGGCATCGAGGGCCCGGCGATGATCCTCCGGCGTCAGCATGGTGACGGTGCCCGCGGTCTCACTCAGCCCGTAGACCTGCACGAAGTCGCAGCGGAACGTCTCGATCGCCCGGACCAGCACGTCCAGGGAGATCGGCGAGGCCCCGTAGGCGATCGTGCGCAACGACGACAGGTCCAGCTCGGCGATGCCCGGCACGCCGAGCATCGTGCGCAGCACGGCGGGCACCGCGAACAGGTTCGTCACCCCGTGCTCGGCCACCGCGCGCAGGATCGCGTCGGGATGGGCCTCGCGCAGCAGCACCGTGTGGCAGCCGGCGTGGAAGCCGCTGAGCGAGTAGCCGCTGCCGGAGATGTGGAACAGCGGCATGGCGACCAGATTCACGCTGCCGGGTCCGAGGTCGAGCGTCTCCCCGGCCATCCGCAGCAGTGACAGCAGGTTGTGCTCGGTCAGCATCACGCCCTTCGGCAGGCCGGTGGTGCCCGAGGTGTAGAGCTGGATCCGCACGTCGTCGGGCTTCGCGCGCAGCCCGGGATCGAGCGCGGGCGCGGCGGCGACCCACTCGTCGTAGTCCTGATGGCGGGCCTCATGGCGGGCCTCGTGGCCGACCTCGGGACGGACCTCGTGGCCGGTCGAGCCGCCGACCACGATGATCTTCTTGACGCCGGGCAGCTCCGCCTCGACCGTCTCGACGGTCGCCGCGAACGCCGCGCCGACGATGAGGACCGAGGCCTGCGCGTCGGCGATGATCGCGGCGATCTCGACCGGCGCCAGCCGCCAGCTCACCGCGACGTTCACCGCCCCCAGCTTCGCCCCGCCGAAGAGCAGCTCGTAGTACTGCGCGGCGTTGGCGTCGAGGTAGGCGACCCGGTCGCCGGCACCGATCCCCTCCCCGGCCAGCGCCTGGGCGACCTGGTTCGAGCGGGCGTCGAGCTGGGCGAAGGTGACGGTGCGGCCGTCGGCGGTGAGCGCGGGCTGGCCACCGCACTCGGCGCCATGGGTACGGATCAGGTCGGCGATGGAGCTGATCGGCATGTCATTCCTCGATCCTCGCGGCGACGACCCGCAGACCGTAGGAGCCTCGCCGTATTAATGTCAACCCGCGAGTCGAGTAAACACACGTCCCCAGGGGGTCCCTCGTGATCACTCTCCTCGGATCCGCGACCTGGCACAACGGCCACGTTGACGGCGCCATCCGGGACATCCGCCGCCCGTTACCCGAGGACGGCCTGCTGAGCGGGGCCGTCCTGCGGATGGGTGACCCCGACGCGGGCCCCGTCGTCGCGATGTCCATCGAGGGCCGGATCTTCCCTCGCAAGGCCCCCGTGCACCTGCACAAGAGCGACAGCTTCCGGATGGCGCTGGGCGAGCCGATCCGGGTGGGCGGCACCAGCTACGCCCACGGCGAGTTCCGCCTCCAGCGGGCCGACGCCTTCTACGGCCCGGAGTACTGGACCGACGAGGTCGGCACCAACCAGCTCCTGCTGATGGCCGACCGGCGCGGACTCAAGCCCTACCTGACCGACGCGCAGCTCCAGCGGCTCGCCGACACCGCCCTCGCCGACGACGTCAGCCTGGAGGGGGTGGCGATGCTCCCCCGCGACGCCGACGTCCCGCACGCCATCGCCAACAGCTTCGGCGCCGTCCTGCGCCCGAGCCACTTCGACGCCGGCTTCACCGACACGACCCGATGGTCGACGCTCAGCGACGGCAGCCGCCTGGCCGCCGTCGCGCTGGGCGACCGCGAGTCCGGCGTGCTCCTGCTGTGCTGGGACCGGCCGCCGGGCGCCGCCGCGCTGCCCGGCTTCCGCCTCGGCACCGACCTGGTCCGGCTCGTCGTCGAGGGATCCTGCCGGATCGGCGCGCCGGGCACCGCCGCCGGCTCGACGGGCAGATCGACGGACGGATCGGGTGACCGGACGGACGGCGCCGGCGAGGTCGAGCTCGGCCGGCTCGGCTTCCGGCTCCAGCAGGAGGGCACCTGGCACGGAACGTCGCGCTCCGGCCCGGCCGGGTCGAAGGAGCTGTGGATCGTCGCCGACCGACGGGCATGGCCGCCGCTCACCGCCACCGGACCGCCCGAGGGGCTGTTGGCGGAGGCGGGCGCCGAGGTGGCGGCGCTGACCNCCCNGCNGGCGACCGCCGCATGACCGCCGGCGACAACTCGGCCGGCGCCGCCGGGACCTCGGCGAGGCCGGAGACCTCGGGAACCGCAGAAGCCGCACGGACCACGGGAGCCGCAGAAGCCGTGACGGCCGTGGGGACCGTGGGGGTGATCGGCGCGGGGGTGATGGGCGCGGGGATCGCGCAGGCGGCGGCGGTGGCCGGCTGCGCGGTGGTCTGCGTCGACACGAGCGGCGCGGCCCGCGAGCGCGCCCGCCGCCAGCTCGTCGAGGGCCGCTTCGGGCTGCGGGCCGCGGTCGAGCGCGGGAAGCTGGCCGCCGCGGACGTCGACCGGGTGGCCGCGAGGATCGCCTGGGAGTCCGAGCTGTCGGCCGTCGCCGGCGCGGCGGTGGTCATCGAGGCCGTGCCGGAGGACCTCGCGTTGAAGGTCCGGGTGTTCCGCGAGCTCGACCGGGTCGCCGCCGCCGGCGCGGTCCTCGCCACCAACTCCAGCGGCTTCCCAGTCGGGGCGCTGGCCGCGGCGACCGACCGGCCCACCCGGGTCCTCGGTTGGCACTGGTCGTCACCCGCGCAGATCATGCGCTTCGCCGAGATCGTCGTGACCGAGCACACCGACCCGGACGCCGTCGAGACGGTGACCCGGCTCGCCCACGGGCTGGGCAAGAACCCGGTCGTCGTGCGCGACGCCCCGATGTCCTGGGGCTACGTCGCCAACCGGGTCTACTGGGCGGCGGTGGCCGAGGCGCGCCGGATCGTCGCCGAGGGGGTCAGCACCGAACGCGACGTCGACCAGTTGCTGGTCGACTGCTTCCGCTGGCCCGTCGGACCATTCACGATGATCCAGGGCGCCACGGCAGGCTGGACGTAGCCAGCTCGCGGACTCCCGATCCATTGTGGATCACGGTGTTCCGCGGAACCGCGCCATCCAGCCCAGCCCCAGCCGGGCGATCATGGAGATTCCGCGGCGCCGGGCAACCCCGTCGCAGCCTCCCCGACTCCCCCTGCCCGGACCAAGCACGACGACAGAACTGCATCAGGGACGAATAATCTTCAGGAGCGCATGATGCCCGGTCTCACCTTCGATCTGTCCGGCCGCGCCGCCGTGGTCACCGGCGCCAGCAGGGGCATCGGCGCGGCGTGCGCGCGTGCTCTCGACGCCGCGGGCGCGCGGGTGGCCGTCGTCGCCCGCGGCAGCGCGGGCCTGGCCGCCGTCGCCGACCAGCTCGTCAACAAGCCGGTCACGATCAGCGCGGACCTCACCGTCGAGGCCGACGTGCGGCGGGTGGCCGACCAGGCCCTCGAGGAGCTCGGCGACGTCGACATCCTGGTGAACAACGCCGGGCTCGGCTGGCACCAGCCGCCGGAGGCCATCACCGCGAAGCCGCTGGACCTGCAGCTCAACCTCAACCTGCGCAACGTCATCCTGCTGACCTCGTGGCTCGCGCCGTCGCTGCTGCGGACGCGGGGATGCGTGGTCACGATGTCGTCGGCGGCGGCCTACGGCGGGGACGTCGAACAGGCCGTCTACGCGGCGACGAAGGGCGGGCTGAACACCCTGACCCAGAATCTCGCCACCGCCTGGGGCGATCGGGGGGTGCGGGTCAACGCGGTCGCGCCCGGCTTCGTCGACACCGACATCTGGCAGCCGCTGGTCGCGGCCCTCGGCGAGGAGGGCTACCAGCGGTTTCGCCGGGCGACGGCGGCCGGCATCCCGCTGCGGCGCTGGGCGAGCGCCGACGAGATCGCGACCGTCGTGCTGTTCCTGTGCTCCGACGCGGCGTCCTACCTCACGGGCCAGACGCTCGTCGTCGACGGGGGCGGCGCCCCGCTCCCGAGCCGGCACCTCCCGGCCTGACCCGAGCCGCCGGGGCGGTGGCTCGGCGGGCGGCCGGTCAGCCGCTGACGAGGATCGTCGAGCGGTTCGTGCCGGCCATGCCACCGGTGATCACCGCGCTGCGGGCGGCGTCGACCTGGCGATCCCCCGCGTCGCCACGCAACTGCTGCACCGCCTCGATCACGGAGCCGAACCCCTGCGTGGCACGCCCCTCGCTCAGGTTGCCGCCGTGCGTGCACACCGGAACCCGGCCGTGCAGCCGCAGCCGCTGCTCATCGTCGGACCACGACTCGCGCAGCAGCGCCGGGCCCTCCCCCGGCCCGGTGTACAGGGCCTCCAGCCACAGCATCGCCAGGATCGTGAACCCGTCGTACGGGTAGGCGAGGTCGATGTCGGCGGGGGTCAGGTCGCTGCGGGCGAACAGGTTGGCGACGGCGCGGCGGGCGGCGAGCCCGTCCGCCTCGGGCCACAGCAGCCCGTCGTTGCGCTCCGGCAGGGCGCTGGCGAACGCCTCGACGAGCACGGGCGGGTGCGGCAGGTCGCGGGCCCGGCGCTCGGTGGTGACCACGACGGCGAGCGCGCCGTCGATCGGCGCGTCCATGTCGAGCAGGCACATCGGATCGTCGATCATCGGGGCGGCGAGGTAGTCCTCGACGGTCAGCGGGGCGCGGAAGACCGCCCGGGGGTTGCGGGCGGCGTTCGTCCGGTTGTTGACGGAGATCCGGGCGAAGTCCTCCCGGGTGCTGCCGTGGCGCGCCATGTGCTCCCGCATCACCCGCGCGGCCCACAGCATCGAACCGCCGTGTTCCACCAGCGCGTGGTCGAGGCCGGGGTCGAACTCGTGCGCCGGGGCCTGGCGCAGCGGGTCACCGCGGCCGACGACCGAGGTGTTCGCCCACCGATACTTGCCGTGGTAGCACAGCGCGTAGTCGCAGTTGCCCGTCAGCACCGCGTTCGCCGCTGTGGACAGCGCCGTGACCGACGGCGGCTGCGCCGTGTCCCACCAGCGGACGTCGGGTAATCCCAGCGCGTCGACGACGTACCCGGGCCACAGTGTCGGGGAGTCCGTGCCGTACACGCCGATGACCCCGTCGATCGCGTCCCGCGCGACCCCGCTGTCAAGGACCGCCGCCCGGGCGGCCCGGGCGATGAGACTGCCCGGCCCCACGCCGCTGTCACGCGCCAGCTCCGACCACCCGATCCCCACGATCGCGGCCCGCTCCCACCCGTTCACGCCCCCGCCTCCCCCGCGCCGCCGTCCGCAGCACCCTCGTCCGCAACACCGCCAACCGCACCGCCGTCCGGCCGGGCCGGGGCGGCGTCGACCGGCCCGAACTGCGGATACACGCCGCCGTCGTCCTCCCACCAGCCCAACGCCAGCGGCATCCCGAGCGCGACCCGCTCCGGCTCGATTCCGACGATGCGGGCCAACAGTCGGACGCCCGGCGCCTCGGCCAGTGCCACGACCCCGCTGACGACCGGTGGCGACCCGGGCGCGACGCGGGGCAGGGAGTACGACACCAGCCGTCCCGCCCCGCCGAGCGCGGTCCCCACCAGGGCATCCGACCAGCAGCCGGGGCAGAACGGCCGCGGCGGGAAGACCCAGGTGCCGCAGTCCTTGCAGCGGTCGACGCGCAGCTCCCGCCGCTGCCACCCCTGCCACAGCTCGACGGTGTCGTGATTGATCCGAGCCATCCTGACCCCCAGCCGCCCGGCAACTTTTTCTCGACTCGCGAGTCGAGCATATATCCAGGGCCTGGTCGCCGACCCCGCGGAGGGATAGCGAAGGGATCGAGTAGGGATGGCGGCGTCGACCGTCAGGGTCGTATGGGTGACGGTCTCGATCGTGGCGCGTGATCCCGAGACCGGTCGGCTGGGAGTCGCGACCGCGAGCCGGGTCCTTGCCGTGGGCGCGGGCGTCCCGCACCCGCGTCCGGGAGTGGGCGCCGTGGCGGTGCAGGCGGGGCGCCGCGGCGGTGGGGAATCTGGCGCACGCCCCGGCGTCGCCGGACACCGGGCGCTGACGGCGTCATCCGTTGCGGGGCAGGGTAGTGTCGCGGGGCGTGACTCTCGATCGGTGGCGGGATCGGTACGCGCAGCGCGCCCAGGGGATGATCGCGAGTGAGGTTCGGGCGCTGTTCGCGGTCGCCTCCCGGCCCGAGATCGTGTCGCTCGCCGGGGGCATGCCGGCGGTCGACGCGCTGCCGCTGGAGGCGGTCGCGGCGACCGTGTCGGAGCTGGTGCTGAGCCGCGGGGCGGTGGCGCTGCAGTACGGCTCGGCGCAGGGTGATCCGGGTCTGCGGGCACGGATCTGCGACGTCATGGCGATGGAGGGCATCACCGACGCCCATCCCGACAACGTGGTGGTGACGGCGGGCTCGCAGCAGGCGCTCGACCTGCTCACCCGCGTGTTCGTCGATCCCGGCGACGTCGTCGTCACCGAGGGGCCCACCTACGTCACGGCGATCAACACGTTCGCGGCCTACCAGGCACGGATCGTGCACGTGCCGATGGACGGCGACGGCCTGTCGCCGGGCGCACTCGCGCAGACGCTGGAGCGGCTGGCCGCCGAGGGCGCCCGGGTGAAGCTGCTCTACACGGTCCCGACCTTCCAGAATCCCGGCGGGATCACGCTGACGCCGCCGCGGCGGGCCGAGGTGCTGGAGATCTGCCGGCGCGCCGGGGTGCTGGTCGTCGAGGACAACCCGTACGGGCTGCTGTCGTTCACGGGTGAGCCGGTGCGGGCGATGCGCGCCGACGCCCCCGACGACGTCGTGTACCTGGGATCGTTCTCGAAGACGTTGGCGCCGGGACTGCGGGTCGGGTGGGCGCTGGCCCCGGCGCCGGTGGCGGCCCGGCTGGTGCTGGCCGCCGAGTCGGCGATCCTGTCCCAGTCGATGTTCACTCAGCTGGTGGTCGAACGGTATCTGGCGACCCAGCCGTGGGCGGAGCAGGTGAAGGTGTTCCGGGAGATGTACCGGGAGCGTCGCGACGCCATGCTCGACGCCCTGGCCGAGTCGATGCCCGCCGGCGCCACCTGGACCCGGCCGGACGGCGGGTTCTTCGTCTGGGTGACGCTGCCGGGCGGGGTGGACACCCGGGCGATGCTGCCGCGGGCGATCGCCGCCCGGGTCGCCTACGTTCCCGGGGCCGGGTTCTACGCCGACGGGTCGGGTGGCAGCAGCATGCGGTTGTCGTTCTGCTACCCACCACCCGAGCGCATCCGCGACGGGGTCGGCCGGCTGGGCCGGGTCGTGCGGGACGAGCTGGCCCTTCGGGACACCTTTGCCCCTGACACCGTCGCCGACTGCCCATGACACCGTCGCCGACTGCCCATGACCCCGTCGCCGACCGGCCCTGATGTGCCCGACACCGCGAAGGACGCGATGATGACCGATCTGGGCCGTGTGCTGATCCTCGCCGGGGGGCTCTCGCCCGAGCGCGAGGTGTCGCTGCGATCGGGCGGGAGGCTGCGCGACGCGCTGACCCGCATCGGGGTCGAGGCCGACCTGGCCGACGTCGATGCCGCGACGCTGCCCGCGCTGGCCGCCGACCCGCCCGACGTGGTGTTCCCCGTGCTGCACGGGACGTCGGGTGAGGACGGCACGATCCGCGAGGTCCTGGACCTCTACGACCTGCCCTACGTGGGCGCCGCGCCGCCGGCCTGCCGGGTGGCGTTCGACAAGGCGACGGCGAAGGCGGCCGTCGGCGCCGCCGGGGTGGCGACGCCGGCGGCGGTGACGCTGCCCCGCGAGGCGTTCCACGACCTGGGCGCCGCCGCGTTGATCGAGCGGATCGTCGCCCGGCTGGGACTGCCGGTCGTGGTGAAGCCCCGCGCGGGCGGGTCGGCGTTCGGGGTCAGCCGGGTCGACGACGCGGGCGGACTCGCCGAGGCGCTGATGAGCTGCTTCGGCTACCACGACTCGGCCCTGATCGAACGGGCGGTCGCCGGCATCGAGATCACCGTCGGCGTCGTCGACACCGGCGACGGGCCGGTCGCGTTGCCGGCGGTCGAGATCGAGCCGGCCGCGGGGGTGTACGACTACGCCGCCCGCTACACGGCGGGCGCGACCGCGTTCTTCACCCCGGCCCGCCTCGACGACGCGGTGCTGCGCGCCGCCGCCGCGACCGCCGTCACCGCGCATCGCGTGCTGGGCCTGCGCGACCTGTCCCGCACCGACATGATCGTCGACGCGGCCGGCGTCGCGCAGTTCCTGGAGGTGAACGTGGCCCCCGGCATGACCGACACGAGCACCTGGCCGATGGGCCTGCACGCCGCCGGCCTCGACTTCGCCGTGCTCTGCCGCGACCTGGCGGCCCGAGCGCGCACGCGCCGCGACGCCGCTCACGCCGGCTGACCGCGACGGCTGACCGCGGCGGCCGATCGCGGCGCCGGCTCGACAGACACTCCGACCGACACTCCGGCGGAACGCGGTCAACCCACCCGGCCTTGGCCTGACAGCCGCGCCCGCATCAGGGCGAGCGGTGTGGCATCGGCTCGGCCAGTGCCGCCCGCCACGGGGGCGGGGCGAAGGGGTCGGCGAAGTACTGGGTCTCGTGGACGACGAGGCCGCCGGAGAATTCCATGATGCTCACCGGGTGGGACGGCACGCCGTCGTAGCTGATCACGCACTCGCTCACCCACAGATCCCCGCCGCCGCTGGTCCGAAGCACCGTGAAATGGCGGTCCGCCGGATGGCCACCGCGTTGCGTCGCGATGGTCGCGCGGCAGCCAGGCGGCTTCGCCGAAGAGAACCGGGCGTGTCGTGACGCGGGCGGGCCGTGGTTGCCGGCCGACCCGCGACGATGCCCTGGTGGGCACTCGCCCGGCGGCCCGCGGCCGGCCGGAAATCCCGCTCATGCCCCGCCGGCATATTGGTTTACCTGCTGTATACGTGCACCCTAAGCTGCCGAGATGACGGATACCCGTTCGATACCAATACCGCATTCCCGCCCGGCGGCCGCCGCCGGCGGCGATGCCGCATTCCCTGGCGGCCCCATTCCGGGCGCCCGTCCGCTCGACCGGACGCACGGCGAATTGACCCATGCCCTTTCCCCCGACGACCGTCCGACCCCGGAGTTTCCCCTCTTATGCGCCGCTGTTCCCGCCTAGCCCCCGCACTGGCCCTGCTCGCCGCCGCGACGCTGACCGGCTGTGCGTCCCATGAGGCGAAAGCGGCCGGGTGCGTCAGTCCCGGAGTCACGCCGAACGAGGTGAGAATCGGGCTGCTCTATCCCGACTCCGGTGTTCTCGCGCCTACCTTCAGTTCCTCCCGGGCCGGCATCGACGCCCGCATCGGCCTGGCCAACGAGCGCGGCGGCGTCCACGGCCGGAAGATCGTCTACGACTGGCAGGACGACCGCGGGACCGCCGACGCGAACAGCCAGGGTGCCCGCACCCTGGTGGAACGGCAGAACGTCTTCGGCGTCATCGAGTCCTCCTTCTCCGCCAGCGGCAGCGCCCAGTACCTCGCCGACCGTGGCGTCCCCGTGACCGGAATCGCGACCGAGAACATCTGGTCGCACTACCGGAACATGTTCTCGTTCTCCTATACCGACGGGAACGCGGTCGACACATTCGGCACCTTCGTGCACAACCGTGGGGGAAAACGCGTCCTGCTGGTTCAGGCCGCGTTGTCCGCGAGCGTCTCGGAGCTCACCTCGAAATACGACCAGAGCATCCGGGCCGCCGGGCTCGACCTGGCCGGCATCCTGAGCTACTCGTCGCAGGCCGACAATCCCGCGGAAACCGCGCGACGGATCGCCGAGTCGGGCGCCGACACGGTCATCTTCCTCATCCAGCCGCCCGACTACCTCCAGGTGCTGAGCGCCCTGCGCGGCGCCGGTCGGCTACCGGGGCTCGTCATGGCGGTCACCGGTTATGACCGGCAACTCCTGGAGACCGCGGGCGCGCAGATGGCCGGGCTCGTCATCCCCGTCTTCTACCGCCCGTTCGAACTCGGCGGCGCCGCCGTCGAAACCTACGAGAAGGCGGTGACCCGCTTCGCCCCCCAGATCCCGCAGGCGCAGCACGACTTCGCGTTGATGTCCTACGTCGACACCGACATGTTCATCCGTGGGCTGGAGACGGCCGGGCCCTGCCCCACCCGGCGGGCGTTCATCGACGGGCTGCGGTCGGTGACGGACTACGACGCGGACGGTCTGATCGCGCCGATCGACATCGCCCACGGGCTCGGCAGGACGACGAACTGCTACTCGTTCGTCCAGGTCAACCCTACGGGCACGGCCTTCGACGTGGTCGACCGAGACCGCTGCGGACGGGAGATCACCCCGTAGCGGTCCGCCGCCCGGCGCGGGCTCTCCCCGGTCACCCGACCGGGGAGAGCCCGCCCCCCCCCGGGGGGGGGCGCCGTCACCAGGTGGCGGGCAGGTGCGCGGGGCCCATGACGAAGTTCGACCGGGTCCACTCCATCTCGCCGTCGGGGTGGATGTCGGGGAAGGCCCGCAGCAACGTGGTGATCATCGCGATCGCCTCCGCCCGGGCCACGTGGGCGCCAAGGCAGAAGTGCTGGCCGAGGCCGCTGAAGGCGAGGTGGCGGTTGGGCGTGCGGGTGATGTCGAACCGCTCCGGGTCGGTGAACTCCCCCGGATCCCGGTTGCCGGCGCCGTAGTAGACGCACACCTTGTCCCCGGCGCTGATGCGCCGCCCGCCGATCTCGACGTCGCGCAGGGCGGTCCGGCGGTTGTACACCACCGGCGTGACCCAGCGCAGCATCTCCTCGACGGCGGCGGGCATCCGGCCGTCCAGGTCCGCCAGCAGAAGCTCGCGCTGGTCGGGATGGGTGAACAGGGCGTGTAGGCCGCCGCCGATCAGGTGCCGGGTGGTGTCGCCGGCGCCGACGATGAGCAGGGTCATGTTGGCCGAGAAGTTCTCCAGGCTCATCGGCGCCCCGTCCAGCTCGCAGGCCGCGAGCATCGAACAGACGTCGTCGCCGGGGTTCGCCCGGCGGTCCTCCCACACCTGGATCGAATACTGGATCAACGCCTCGGTCGCGCCCTGGCGCTCCTGCTCGGTGTAGGCGCCGCCGCCGAGGCCGATCTCGATGTACTCGTAGAGGCGCACCGCGTCGTCGCGGGGAATGCGCAGCACGTCGGCCGTCACGTAGGCCGCGATCTTCCCGGCCACGTCCACGGCGAGATCGCACCCGCCGGCCGGGCGGATCTCGGCGACGATCGCCTCGGCGGCGTCGACGAAGCGGGTCATCCGGCGGCGCACCGCCGAGGGCATGAACCCGGGGACGACCGCGCGGCGGATCACCGTGTGCAGCGGCGGGTCGAGGTTCACCATCGACTTGTCCTCGGTCTCCATGAAGTCCTCGATCATGGAGACCGGCCAGTGGGAGAAGTTCTCGTCGTCGCGGTTGACGGCGCGGATGTCCTCCCAGCGGGTGACGGCCCAGAAGCCCGGCCCGTTCGGCTCGTCGTTCCAGTGCACGGGATCATGCTCGCGCAGCCGGGCGTAGAGCCCGTACGGATGCCCGTGCTCGAAGCTCGCCAGGGAGTACAGGTCGATCGACTCGGTCTCCAGGATCGTCATGCGCTCGCTGCTCCCGCGGTCGAGACCGCCGGCGCCGCGGCGGGCAGAGTGATCTCCTCGAGGATGGTCGCCGAGAGGGTCGTGATCGCGAGGCGACCGTCGGCCTCGCGCATCGTCACGTGATAATCGCCGACACCGTGGGCGGTGCCGTCGGCCCGGCCCAGCCAGTACTGGAAGTAGCTGCGCACGTCGACGGAGCCGTCGGGCTCGACGTCGACGAGCAGGTTGGACACGAGGTGGCGGGCCCACTGCCGCTGGTCGAACAGCGAGGCGAGGATGTCCACCACGGTGTCGCGCCCGGCGAAGACCTGCTCGCTTCCCGGGCCGCCCTCGACGGTCCCGCCGGCCACCACGAGGGCGGCGTCCGGGGCGAGGACCTCCCGCAGGGCGCCCGCGTCGCCCTGGTCGATCGCCCGGCAGTAGCGGTACAGGACCCTGCCCGCGCGCCAGCCGATCTCGGCCGGCCCGCGGTCGTCCGGTAAGTCTGGCATGCAGCTTCTCCTTTTCGTCCCATCAGCGTTGTCGTCCGATCACCGCTTTCGCCGGATCAGCGATTACGCCGGATCAGCGGTCGATGACCATCCAGAGGTTCGCCACCGAGCTGCCGGCGTCGCAGACGACCGCCTGCCCGTTGACGAGCGAGGCCTCGTCGGAGACCAGGAAGCGGTGCACCCGTGCCACCTCCGCCGGGTCCGCGGCCCGGTTCATCAGCGCCTGCGCCCCCGGCCCGCCGACCGGCCCGGCCGAGGCCGACACCGACGCCGGCGCCTCCGCCGCGTCCGCCCGGGCCTGCGCCTCGGCCTGGGCCATGAGTACCGGCAGCACGTCGGTGTTCGCCAGCAGGTTGGTGGCGACGCCGCCCGGGCACGCGCAGTTGACCCGGATCCGATCGGTGACCAGCTCGAAGGCGAGGGCCCGCACGACGGCGACGATGCCGCCCTTCGACGCGCTGTACGCGGCCTGCCCGGCCACGCCGGTGAGCCCGGCGATCGACGCGGTCGCCGACATCGCCCCGCCACCCGCGCGGCGCAGGGCCGGGACAGCGGCGGCGAAGGTGCGGATGGTGCCCGCGAGGTTGATGTCGAGGATGGCCGTCCACCGCTCCTCGTCGAGGTCCTCCAGTCGCCGCGCCACGGCCGGACCGCCCACCGTGCCCGCGTTCGCGATCACCGTGTCGAGGTGGCCGTAGGTGGACTCGGCGGCGGCGACGGCCGCCCGCACCTCGTCGGCGCGGCGCACGTCCACCCGGTGGAAGATGGCCTCGCCGCCGGCCGCGACGATCTCCTTCGCCACCGCCTCCCCCTGCTGGTCGATGTCGGCGACGATGACCCTGGCCCCGTCGGCGGCGAGCACCCTCGCGGTAGCGGCGCCGATGCCCGACGCCGCCCCGGTGACGAGTGCCACCCTCCCCCGCAGACTCATGATGATCTCCGATCCTGGATCTTCCGATGGGCCCGCGCAACAGTTGTGATGAAGTGGCTGCTCAGAGTGCCTTCGCCGCGGCCGCAAGGCCTTCGATCAGCTCTCCCGCCTCCGCGGCCGAGCGCAGGCGGTGGTTGGGGCCGGCGACGGCCATGGTCGCCCCGGCCTCGAGGTAGGGCTCGGCGGCGGCGACGGTGCGCGCCGCGTCGATCCCCCCGGCCGCGTCGAGCACCGGCGGCAGCGGCACCCGCACGACGAGCGTCGCCGGGTCGCGCCCGGCATCGGCGTACGCCGAGCGCAGCGCGGCCACGCCGGCGCGCACCTGCTCGGGGGTGACGCCCACCGGCGTCCACCCGTCGCCGAGACGGGCGATGCGGCGGACGTTCGCCGCCGTCGCGGCCACGCCGTAGTAGAGCGGGATGCGGCCCTGGACGGGCACGGGCCGGGCGATCAGGCCCTCGAGGCGGCCGGCGCCAGGGCCAGCGTCGTCACCGCGGGCAGCGTCACGGCCGGCAGCGTCACGGCCGGCGGCGTCACCGCGGGCGGCGGCGAGCGGCAGGGAGAACGGCTGCTCGCCCCAGGCCAGCCGGCAGGTCTCGATCACCTCGTCGAAGCGGTGCCGCCGCTGCGCCCAGGCCAGCCCGACGCCGGCGTACTCCTCGGGCTGCCAGCCGGTCCCGACGCCGAGCTCGACCCGCCCGCGGGAGATCACGTCAAGCGTCGCGACCTCCTTGGCGAGCACGAGGCCGGCCCGCAACGGGGCGAGCAGCACCGCGGTCGACAGCCGGATCCGCTCGGTGACCGCGGCGACCGCGGCCAGCGACAGCAGCGGATCGGGCCAGGCGGTGTCGGGCGGGTGGCCCCACGGCCCGTACGGGTAGCGCGAGGTGTCGGGCGCCATCACGAGGTGCTCGCCGAAACACAGCGAGTGCAGCCCGGCCGCGTCAGCCTGCCGGGCCATCGCGAGGAAGGCGTCGAAGTCGCCGCCGGGAGCCAGGCCGGGCCGGGCGAACAGGCAGAGGTCCACGGGGGCGATCTCCCTCCAGCACCGGCGCGGCCGGTCCCCCGGCACCGTCGCCGCGAGGATTCGCCGACCGTAAGATCGCTCCCGATTTTTGTCAACCCAACGGTCGACGGAACAGCCCGCCCCCCGTACCGCCCCTTGATCGCAAACGGACCCGCCCCTAAGTCCTCCGCTTGACGTTCTAAAGCAGGTGGCTTAGAAATCGACGTCATGGCGTGGGACTTCGAGACGGACCGGGCGTTCGCCGAGCAGCTCGAGTGGGTCGACGCGTTCGTGCGGGAGGAGGTCGAGCCGCTGGATCACGTCCTGCGGGAGCCGTTCGACAAGACCGACGAGGTGGCGAACGCGATCGTGCGTCCGCTGCAACAGGCCGTGCGGGAGCGCGGGCTGTGGGCCGCCCACCTCGGCCCCGAGCTCGGCGGGTCCGGCTACGGGCAGGTACACCTCGCGCTGCTCAACGAGATCCTCGGCCGCTCACGCTGGGCGCCGTCGGTGTTCGGCTGCCAGGCGCCGGACTCCGGCAACGCCGAGATCCTCGCCCACTTCGGCACGCCCGAGCAGCGGGCCAGCTACCTCCAGCCGCTGCTCGACGGCCGGATCAGCTCGTGCTACTCGATGACCGAGCCGCAGGCCGGCGCCGACCCGACGCTGTTCCGCGCCTCCGCCCACCTCGACGGCGACACCTGGGTCCTGCGGGGCGAGAAGTGGTTCTCCACCAACGCCCGCTACGCCAGCTTCTTCCTGGTCATGGCGATCACCGATCCGGACGCCGGCCCGTACGAGCGCGCCAGCATGTTCATCGTGCCGGCGGGCACTCCCGGCTTGGAGATCATCCGTAACGTGGCGCTCGGCCACGAGGCGGCCGAGCTCGGCGCGCACGGGTACGTCCGCTACGACGACGTGCGCATCCCGGCCGATCACCTGCTCGGGCAGCGCGGTCGGGCGTTCGCCATCGCCCAGACCCGGCTCGGCGGCGGCCGCATCCACCACGCCATGCGGACCATCGCCATGGCCCGCCGGGTCTTCGACGCGATGTGCGAGCGGGCGCTGTCGCGCCAGGTGCGCTCCGGCCCGCTGGCCTCGCTCGGCGTGGTGCAGGAGCAGATCGCCGACAGTTGGATCGAGATCGAGCAGTTCCGCCTGCTGGTGCTGCGCACGGCCTGGCTGATCGACAAGCACAACGACTACCGTCGGGTCCGCCGCGACATCGCCGCGGTGAAGGTGGCGATGCCGAAGGTGCTGCACGACATCTCCCGCCGCGCGCTGCACCTGCACGGCGCGCTCGGCATCTCCAACGAGATGAACTTCGTCGAGATGCTGGTCGCCGCGGAGCTGCTCGGCCTCGCCGACGGTCCCACCGAGGTGCACCGGGTCACGATCGCCCGCGAGGTCCTCAAGGACCACCGCGCGGTCGAGACGCTGTTCCCGAGCGACCACCTGCCCACCCTGCGAGAGGCCGCCCTCCGCCAGTTCGCGGGCCGCCTCGGCACCGTCGACAACGACAACGACATCGACAACGACAACGTCGGCGTCGGGCTCGGTAACGGCGGTCCCGTCAACGGCGCCGCCCCCGCGCCGGCATGAACGGCGGCGCGGACGACCCGGCGGGCACCGTGCCCGGGGTGGACCTCGGCCGGCTGGCCGCGTGGATGGACGGTCAGGGTCTGCCGGCGGGGCCGATCACCGCCGTCGAGCGGCTCGCCGGCGGCACCCAGAACGTGCTCGTGCGCTTCGACCGCGGTGGGCTGCGGTTCGTGCTGCGCCGCCCGCCGGTGCACAAGCGGCCCGACAGCGACCGGACGATGCGCCGGGAGGCACGTGTGCTCGCCGCCCTGGCGTCCACCGACGTTCCGCATCCCCGGCTGATCGCCGCCTGCTCCGATGAGGCCGTCCTGGGCGCGGCGTTCTACCTGATGGAACCGGTCGACGGCGCCAATCCGACGGTCGAGCTGCCCGCCGGCTACCGGACCTCGGCGGGCTGGCGACACCGGCTGGGTCTCGCGATGGCCGAGGGGGCCGCCGCGATCGCCGCCGTCGACCACGCCGGCGCCGGCCTCGCCGACCTGGGCAAACCCGCCGGCTACCTGGAACGGCAGGTCGGCCGCTGGCGCGGTCAGCTCGAGGGCTACCGCACCCTGCCGGGCTACCCGGGACCCGAGGCGCCGGAGCTGGACGCGATCGGCGCCTGGCTGGACGCCCACCGGCCCGACGACTTCCGCCCCGGGCTGGTGCACGGCGACTACCATCTCGCCAACGTGCTCGTGACGGCGGACCGCCCGGCGCTCGCCGCGATCATCGACTGGGAGCTGGCGACCATCGGCGATCCCCTGCTCGACCTGGGCGGCCTGCTCACCACCTGGCCCGGTCCCGAGGGGCCGCCGCCCGGGGCACCGGGCGTGCGTCCCTGGGACGGGTTCCCCACGGCAGCCGAGCTCGTCGCCCGCTACGGCGAGATCAGCGGCCGGGACCTGCGATCCCTGCCCTGGTACGAGGTCCTCGCCGGCTACAAGATCGGCATCATCCTGGAGGGGACCTACGCCCGCGCCTGCGCCGGCCAGGCCGACCCCGCCGTCGGCCGGCAGTTGCGCGCCACCGCCCGGCGGCTGTTCGCCCGGGCGAGCGCGCGGATCGCGACGGCATGAGCGGCGAGCACACCCGCCGCGACCTGCTGCTGGCCGCCGAGCGGCTGTTCGCCGCCGGCGGCATCGACGGCCCCAGCATGCGTGAGATCAGCAAGGCCGCCGGGCAGCTCAACACGAGCGCGCTGCAGTACCACTTCGGCGACCGGCAGGCCGTCCTCGCCGCGATCATCGACCGGCATCACCGGGACATCGAGACCCACCGGCTCGGCCTGCTCGACGCCCTGGAGCTCGACGGGGAGCCCCCCGGGGAGCTCGACGGGGAGCCCGCTGGGGAGCTCGACGGGGAGCCCGCTGGGGAGCCCGCCGGCGAGCCCGGGCTGCGCGCGCTGGCCGCCGCGCTCGTGCTCCCCCAGGCGGCCCGCCTGGACCATCACGACGGCGGACCCGAGTACCTGCAGATCATCGCCGAGGTGACCGCGCGCCCCGAACGCTTCGCGGCCAGCTTCGCGGCGGCGTCGGCCGCGCCGAGCATGGTCCGCTGGCGCGCCCTGGTCACGCCCTTTCTGCCGCCCGCCGCGGTGGGCCCGCCGCTGCACCGCCGGTTCGCGGCGATCCGCTTCCTCAACGGGGAGCTGGCCACCCGCGCCCGGGAGCACCACCGCCCGGACCACCGCCTGTTCGCCAGTCACCTCGTCGATCTGGTGACGGCGATCCTCGCCGCCCCGGTCTCGGCGCAGACCAGCCGGCACATCCACTCCGGCACGCCGAGCCCCGCCGACCGGTAGGGTCGGAATGCGGCGCGACCGCCGGATGAGGGCCGAACGCGCAGCTCATCGGGTCGAGCCCGGGCGGGTCGAGCAACCGGGGCGGCCCGGGATCGGTAGTGCCCGCGGCCGTGCCGCGCGGCCTTCAGGGGGAGCGAGGCACCGCGGGCGATGCTTCGGTACACGCTGCCGGTGACGCACCGGCCGGACCGCGACGGCGTGCTGAGCCAGCACCGCCACGTCCCCTTCTTCCTGGCTCTGGAGATCGCCTCGCAGGCCTGGGCGCGGGCGCTCGCGACGACCTGTTCGGGGCTGCTCGCCCCCGCCGACCTCGCCGTCGTCGACGTGGCCAGCAGCTACCGCCGGGAGCTGTTCACCGGCGACGTCCTGTTCGACGTCACCCTGGCGAAGTTCGGCACCAGCTCGCTGACCTTCGCCCTGGAACTCACCCAGCACGATCACCCGGCGGCGAGCCTGACCGCGACCCTGGTGAAGGTCGACGACGACCGGCTGCACTCGATGCCCTTCACCCCCGAGCAGCGGGCCGGCCTGGAGCGGCTCCTGCTCGCCTGAGCACCACGCCGGGCGTCGTCCAGGCCCGGTCCCGTCCCCGGGAACGGGGGCCTACCAGGGGAGGTCGGCGAGCAGCGCCTCGACGCGCGCCCGCACCCCCGCGGCCGTCTCCGGGTTGGTGAGGATGTGGACCCGGTCGGCCTCGACGCCCTCGAGCGCGATCCGGGCGACGTCCGCCGGCAGCAGGACGCCGGCGCCGCGCTGCGCCGCCCGGTCGGCGAGGGTGTCCGTCGGGTCGGGCGTCGCCGCCCCCGCCGGCTGGTTCGCCCGCGACGTCTCGCCGAGCGCCGTCGCCACCGGCCCCGGGCACAGCACGCTCGCGCCGAGGGTGGGAGCGACCCCCCGAAGCTCCAGGTTGAGCGTCTCGGTCAGCCCGATGACGGCGTGCTTGACGGCGTTGTACGGCGTCAGCGTCGGCAGCGGCATGAGGCCGCCGACGGAGGCGGTGTTGAGGACGTGGCCGCCGCCCTGGCGGATCAGATGCGGCACGAAGTGGTGCACGCCGTGGACCACCCCGAGCAGCGCCACGTCGATCAGCCAGCGCCAGCTGGCCAGGCTCTGCTCCCACATCGGTGCCGGCCGGCTCACCACCCCGGCGTTGTTGCACACCAGGTCCACCCGGCCGAACCGGTCGATCGTGGCCGCGGCGAGGGCGCCCACCTGGTCGGCGTCGCCGACGTCGGCCGCGACCGCGAGCGTGGTGGCCCCCGTCGCGGCGAGCGTGGCGGCGGCCCGCTCGACGGCGTCGGTCTGCACGTCGGACAGGACGACGGCCACGCCCCGGGCCGCGAGCGCCTCGGCCAGCCCGTACCCGATCCCGCTGGCCGCCCCCGTCACCACTGCGACCTGCCCCTGCTCGATCCTCATGTCCGCATCCTGCCGGGAATCACCCCCGGACGTCGACGTCGGCCTGAACCGTGCAGGTAAGGGCGCTCACCGTCCTCGCGGACCCGATGGAGGCGTTCGTTCGCCTTTCGGTATCCGCTGACGGACAGACTTCGTGCCACAGCGGAGCCGGCCGTTGCGCAGCGCAGAAAGGTCATCTACCTTCCGTCACTGGACGGTTCGCGGAACGGCCACATGAAGGGACACGAACCTGTGGACGACGATGTCCAGGTGCTGGACCCAGGGCGACCGGCACTGTCGCTGCCATCACCGCGGCCGGCCGGATCGCACAAGGACCCGCAGCTCCGGGATGACCCGCAACTCCGGGATGACCCGCAGGTCCAGGACGACCCGCAGGTCGACGTGCTGATCGCGGGCTACGGCCCGGTCGGCGCGGTGCTGGCCGCCCTGCTCGGCGGACGCGGGCTGTCGGTGGCCGTCGTCGAGCCGCAGCACGAGCCCGTACCACTGCCCCGCGCGGTGAGCCTCGACGAGGAGGTCCTGCGCCTCCTGGTCCGGCTGCCGGGCCTCGGTGACCTGATCGACCACGTCCACGCCTCCGAGCGCAGCACGATCCTCGGGCCAGGCCGGCGGGTCCTGATCGAGCTGGGTCTCGGCGAAAGCGAGCTCGGCATGCCCGCCGCCGCGTTCTTCCACCAGCCCACCCTCGAACGTGACCTGCGCGCCGGCATCGCCACCCTGCCGACGGTCCGGCTTCACCTCGGCCGCGCCGTCACCGCCCTGCACCAGCACACCAGGTCCGGCACCGGGAACGCGGCCCGCCACGGCCACGGCCGCGACGACGGCGCCGTGACCGTCGAGCTGGACGACGGCAGCCGGCTACGCGCTCGGTGGGTCGTCGGCTGCGACGGTGCCGCGAGCCCCGTGCGACGCATGCTCGGCATCGGCTACCAGGGATCAACCTTCACGCAACGCTGGCTCGTCGTCGACGTCACCACCCCGGCGCCGCTGGCGCACCTGCCGTACTTCACCTACAGCTGCGATCCGCGGCGCCCGTCGGTCAGCATGCCCATGCCCGGCGGTCACCGGTGGGAGTGGATGTTGCTCCCCGGCGAGGATCCGGAGCAGATGGCCGCGCCCGCCGGCGTGCGCGCGCTGCTGCGCCCCTGGGTCGACCCGGACCAGGTCCAGGTCACGCGCACGGCCGTCTACACCTTCCACGCCCGTACGGCCGACCGTTGGCGGCGCGGGCGAGTCCTGCTCGCCGGCGACGCGGCGCACAGCATGCCACCGTTCAGCGGGCAGGGCCTGGGCGCGGGCGTCCGTGACGCCGCCGCCCTCGCCTGGCGACTCGACGAGATCCTGCGCGGCCTTGCCCGCGACGACCTGCTCGACAGCTACGAACGGGAACGACGCCGGCACGTCGAGACGGTGATCGCCGGATCGCTCCGGATCGGCCGCGTCCTGCAGACGACCGACCCGGCCCTCTCCCGGCTCACCCGCACCCTCCTGTTCACCCTCGGCCGGACCCCGGGTCTGCGCCAGGCGTTGCGTGGCGGTGCCACCCAACAGCGCCCCCGTCTGCCCGGCCGGGTCGCCGGCCCGCTGCCGGGCGCCGGCCTCGTCCTGCCCAATCCCCGCCTGCGTACCCTCGACGGCCACCGCCGCCAGCTCGACGATCTTCTTACCGACGGGTGGACACTGATCGGCCTCGGCGGTGACCCCGTCGCCGGCCTGGATCCAACGGCGCGCGCCTGGGCGGACCGGCGCGGCGCCACCGCGTTCGCTGTCGTGCCACCCGGCGGTCTGCGAGCGGTCGCCGAGGTGACCTGCCCGGTCTTCGAGGACCTGGACGGCACCCTGGTACGCCTCCTGACCGCCCCCCGCCTGGCCCGCGTGAGCCCCCTGGCCCGCGTGAGCCGCGTGAGCCGCGTGAGCCGCGTGGGCCAGGGGAGCCCGGGCGTGGACGGAAGCTCTGCATCACGGGCCCTCGCCCCGAGACCGAGCGCGCCGAGAGTGAACGCGCCGAGAGTCGCCGTCGTCCGACCCGACCGCTTCCTGCTCGGTATCTTCCCGACGCCACCGCGGGGAACTGATCTCCCGGGATTCGCCACGCCTGCCGGCTTCCGGGACACGCCCCGTCCGGATCTCGATCAGGTCGATTGCACCGATTCCGTCGACCTCATCGCCGCGGCGGCGAACCCGTCGCCGTAGTACCGAAAAGGGCCCAGTCCGACGGGCCCAGTCCGACGTGCTCCGTCGCGCTGTGCCATCCAGCACCGCTCCGATGCCTCCGAGGCAGCGGGTACAGTGCGATCAGATCACTTCACGGGCGGCGATATCCGGCGCGGTCACAGTCGATTCCCGGATCCGCGGCGGCCGTGCGTCATGGGTTGGGGGGCCTGTGAGCAGTTCCGGTGGTTCCGACGGCGGCCTGCTCGGCAGCAGGGCCGTCGCCTTCTGGGCGGTGGTCACGGGCATTCTCGCGGTGGTGACCTTCAGCGTAGGCGTCGCGACCAGATTGACGGCCGGGCCCGACGGGCCCACTCCCACCCCGGCCCCGACCATCTCCTACCCCACCTCATCTCCCACCCGGTCGCCATCTGCCACCCGGTCGCCATCGCCCACCCCGACGCCGTCCGAGGACGCCGGCCCGTCCCCCACCGCGCGGACGGCTCCGCCGTGGCCGTTCGCCACCGTCGGCGGGGCCGCGACCTCGCCATATCGGCCGCCCATCGGGACGGCACCGGCCGGTCCCCGGCCGCTGCAGTACACCTTCGCCGGAGCGAGTCAGTACCCGTGCTCGTCGGAGGGCCGGATCCGGTCCCTGTTCCAGGCGCCGGTGCAACTCGTGGTGGAAAACCGCAGCTCCCAGCTCATCCAGCTCTACTATCTCGACGCCACGGGAAACCGGATCGCGCAGACCAGCATTGCGTCCGGCCGCAGCGTTTCCGTGGCGAGCCACCTGGGTGACGCGTGGCTACCCGCCACCGGCCAGGCGGACTGCATCGGCATCTTCGCGCTGCGCGCAACCAGCCGCATCCAGATTTTCGACGCCCGATAGCCCCCGACGCCCGATAGCCCCCGACGCCCGATAGCCCCCGGCGTCGGAGGATGGCCGGTCCCCATCCCCTGCGCGGACTCCACCCGACCGGCCACCGAACGCTCTCGCAGAGCGCGGCGCGTCGCTCGCACCGGAGGTGAAGAGCAGGCAAAAGCTGACCGCGACGGCGTCTCGGCTACGGTCGGAGCGCGGACACGGACCCGCCGCGCCGCGTCACCCCGCGCCGGGCCTCAGCGCGTACCAGAAAGTCCGCACGGGGCTACTCATCGATCCGGCTCGGGGACTGTGCCGTGACCGTGGCGGAGCCGAGTTCGGCCGGGACGTCCAACGCCGTGATCAGTACGTCGATGCGCAGCCGAAGCTCTGTCGGTGGTCCGTTCACGAGACCGGCGGAGGGGTCTGCGGGGTCCACGGCGAGCGGGATGCTTCCGGCCAGGACTGCGCGGGTGTCGGTGTCCCCAAGGGCGCGGTCCGCGAAGTACCTCAGGTCGCGGACCGCGGCGGCGAACAAGCGCGGGTCCTGGTCCGCGAGTGCCTGTTCAAGCTGGCGCAGGGCCGTCGCGACCGTCCTGGTTCTGGCGTCGCGCCGTTGCCAGTGGTGCGGGGGCAGCGACCAGCGGGCCGCCGAGCGGAGCGTCCGCGCGGCCGACGCTCGCGAGTCTTCGTCCGGCCACGGCTGGACGTCCGGTTTACTGTTGGTCATCCGTCCCTCCGCGGACATGGGATCACCACCCCGTCAGCGCCGTAGGCCCGCCGGCCACACGACCGTGACCGGCTTTCCCAGCTGACCGGCGTAGGCGACGACATCGGCCGTACCACCAAGACCGCGGGCCGACAGTCCGTCCCAGACCGCGAGAAGCTCGTCGGCTTCATCGACGACGGCACGGCCCGCCGCGAAGAACGCCTCTTCGGAGGCGGCCCCGAAATCCAGCAGGCACGACTCGTCGGCAAGCCCGAGCAGCTCACGATAGGCGGCGATATCTGTCTCCACCTGAAAGGTCGCGGCATAGTCGTGGCTGGGAATAATCGCCCGAAGCGAGCCGCCGGCCGCGAGCACGGCTCGCGCGAAGAGCTGGTCGGCTCCTGCCGCGAGCGAGCTCAGGCCGACCAGCGGGCGCCCGACCGAGGCGAGGTACGCCTGCATCTCGCGGGTGATGTACGGAACGCCCTCGGGCGGCAGGTTCTGATGACCGGAGAACCCGACGGTGGTCATAGTTTCCCCTGGCGTGCGAGTGTCCAGTAGTGCTCGCCCAGCCGGGTGAGCCGGCAGGCCTTCGAGTTGATGGCGGCCCAATAGAGGTGATCCTCACCGACCGGCTCGACCAGTTTCACGGCGCGCGCGGCCTGGAGCAACGAGAATTCTGCCTCATGTCTGTCGTCGTGCGGCTGCTCAGTCGGCTCGTAGGACGGGTCGAGTGGTAGATGGTAGGTCGACTCCGGAAAGATTTCGGCCAGTTGTCGCAGCTTCTTGCGCGACAGGTCAGGTCGTATCTGCCGGAGCTCGTGAAGTCGGTCTATGTTGGCCTTGAACGTGGGACGCTGGTCCCAGGGCCCGAACATCTCGGTAAGGTAGGCATATAGCCCCGCGAGGGTCACCCTGCCCAGCAGATCCGCCGCGCCCCCTTTCAACGCATGCTCAAGGTGCGTAGCGAAGACCCCACGCCCAGCGGTCTCCGCAGCGGTCTGGTCACCACGGGCGGCGGTGATGATCGAAACACCCGAACGCAATGTCGCGGAGGCGGATCCGAGCTGCGGCACGCTNCCGGCCCTACCGGAGAAGCAGCAGTCGAGGAGTATGACGACCTCGGGAACCGAGCATTGCTGAACCAGCGCGAGAACCTGGGATAGCGGGACGCCCGGCGTCTTTTCGGTTCCGTCCATGGTGGTCAGGACGACGTCGTTCTGCTCCGGGTACCCGTGGCCGGCAAAGTACAGCAGTGCGACGTCGGCCGCCGGGGCGAGCAGTCTCTGCAGGTTGGCCAGCAGGTCGTCCCGGGTGATCAGCTCGCGGTCGCTGGTGAGTGAGACGCAACTGAAATTGGGCTCGTCGTCCTCGTTCCATTGGAGCAGTGGCTCGAGCGCGCGAACGTCACCACAGCACCCTCGCAGACGCCGGAAACTGTCGTACTCGTCGATGCCCACGAGCAGGGCGCGCTTCACCACAGCCCACCCGAATGCCTGGTCAACAAGATTAACCCCCGTAAATCCTGCTTCTGGACGCCGTTTCCGGCGCTCCAGATGATGTACCGCAGAGTGTAGTCTCGTGCGGTCCGTGTCCGTAAGCCCCCCGCCGGCCACCGGCCACCGGGCGCCGCGTCGCCAGCCCGGTCTTCAGGTGCCGCCGCCTGGGCAGCGGGACGGCGAGTCGAAGCGCTCTCTGGGCGGGCGCGTCGCGCTCACTCCGCCGGGGTGCCGGGCGGATCTGCCCACGTGCCTGCGCTGTATCGGTCGGCGATCGCCCGGAAGACCTGATTGTGGCGATAGTGCCGCAGGACCGCACGCAGCAGGTCGCGGTACGGCGTCGCCACGAGCCCGCTTTCCAGCTCGTGGAACACCTCGCCCCACCAGGCCCGCGCACTCAGTCCCGTTTCCGCCGGCAGGCGGCGACGCGGTACGCCCAGCTCCTCGAGGAGCTGGCGTGCCCTGATCAGGTCGGCGTAGACGTCGGCCAGCTCGTCCAGGAGCGTCAGGCGGTCCTCGCCGGCGAGCTGCAGGTCGAACACGGCCCCGTCCACTGGTTCGGAGACGACGCCGAGCCGTTCGCAGACACGCACCACCTCGCGCGCCCGCCGCCCCGCCGTCCGCAGGTAGCCCGCGCCGTCCGCCAGCACACCCAGGAGGTGCTCGGCGCACCGCTGGTCGTCGCCGAACGGGTCGGCATACCCGGTCGGGATGACCTCCCGTGCGGTGAGCGCCCGCATGTTGGCGGCGGCGACCTCCACGTTGCGGCGCAGGTCGTCGATGGTCATCCGGACGGTCTGTTCATGGAAGGAGTCGGTACGAAGCTGGGCGAGCCGTCCCGCGAGGTCCGCGTCCACGCTGTTGACGAGCCGCGAGGACGGGCCGGCGCCGAGCAGGCCCGTCTGGGCCAGCCGTCCGCCGATCTCCTTCGCCGTGCCGTCCAGGCGGTGGCGCAGCCGGTCGGCAGTGGTTCCGGCGGACCAGACCCGGCCCTGCAGCCGCATCTTCGCGGCCTGCGCCAGGTAGAGCGCCAGGGCTGGGGGCGCGGTGTCCCCGGACGACCAGGTCCAGGTACCCAGCGCGGCCTCGCGCGCCGCAGCGGCCAGGACGACCAGCCGACGGAGGGTCCGGTAGTCCCCACCGCCCCCCGGCTCCCAGACGGCGAACCCCGACATGGTCGTGCCCCCGCGGGCCTCCCAGCCCGCGGCACGGGTGAACTCCGGTAACGCCGCCGAGCACGCCCGGGCCAGGGACGGACTCGCCGCGTGGGGGTAGTGCGCGAAGACGTCGAATTCGGGCAGCAGCGCCTGGTAGATCCTGGTCTCGTCCACGAACTCCGAGCGGAACGGCGCGCTTGCCGTCTCCCAGCGAGCGTCCAGCGCCGACCAGCCACCTCGACTCACGGCCACGGTCTCGCCGCCGGACGCACGGGTGGACGCGCCGCCCTCGCCGTCCCCGCTGGCACCGTCTGCGCTGGCACCGTCTCCGCTGGCACCGTCCCCTGAGCGGCGCGGCGACTCGGCGGGCGCGAGGATCGCCGAAAGACACAGCAGAGCGTGCTGGCGCCGCAGCACCGTCTGGAACACGCCACGCCCGTCATCGGGTGCCTGCTGGACAGCGAGCAGGTCGCCCGCCCGAGCGGCGGGCAGGGAACAGGGCAGGTCGGCCGGCACGCCGACCACGTGAGCCGGCTGCGACAGGCCCAGCACCTCGCGGCAGGCGTACCACAGGCCGCGCATCCGCGCGTAGGCCCGTTCCCCAAGCGGGCCCTCGTCGAACGGCGTGACCAGATGGACGACGAGCTCGGCCGAGCGCATACACCCTCCCCACGCCGAGACCGATGATCGACGCAGCTATTGTCGACCTTCGACGGTGGCGGGAACACGGCGGGACTCGATCAGCCACGGCCGAGGCCGCGGCCGTCGCCGACGTGCTTGCCCCCGAGGTGCTCCGATCGCGCGGGTCCGGTCGGCTCAGGGCGGGATCCGGCAGCACGTCGCGCCATAACGGGGGGCAGCATGGCGATGACACCGGACCGGCGAGAAAGCCGACGACCGGGCCGACGATCGGGCCGACGGCCAGGCCACGGAAGCAGGCGCGCCAGGATCGGCGCCCGTCTGGCCGCCGCGGTCCTGGCAGCGATGTTCAGCCTGAGCTGGCTCACCGCGCCGGCCGAGGCCTCCGCAGCCACCACCCCCACCACCACCTCGGCGCCCCGGCTCATCACCGCACCGCCGCCGATGCCGGCGGCCGGGCCAGCGGGCTGGCGGTTCGTCGGGCAGGGGCCGGGCCAGACGATTCTCGCGGGCACCTCGGCACGGTGCCCGAGCCAACTGCGACGCTGGGACGGGGTCGCCGGGTTCCGCGTGACGGTGACGCTGTTCGACTGCCAGACGGCCCAGGACGCTGCGGTTGCGCTCTGGTCGCTGACGGTTCAGGCCGTCAACCACGCCCATTACACGCAGACGGAGCTTCCGGACCACTCGCTCCTGCTGGTCTGCGCCCAGAGCCGATCCGGCCCCTGCTCGCTGGACGCGTTGGCCCGGGGTCGGCTGCTCATCGTCGTCGGGGCCGCGGCGCCACCGGGCTCGACCCTCAACGAGGTGGACGTGGTCGAGCGGACGGCGGCGGCCCAGGCCCGGCTGACCCCGGGTCCGAACACCGACATCGTCTCGCAGTGGCGGGCGATCAGCTCCAAACGCGTCAACCAGACCCTCGCCGCGCTGCTGGTCGCCTACCTCACGATCATCGGTCCGTGGGCGATGGCTACCAGGCCGCTGCGCGGCGAACGGTACGGCGTCCGTGCCGGTGACAGTCGGTGGATCGACGTCACGCGACCCGCCAGCCGGCTGAAGCACTGGGTCCGGCTGCGTGCGACAGCGCGAGCCCTGTTCCTCCTTCTCGCCGCCGCGACCGCGGCCCCGGGCAGTATCAGTATCGGCTCAGTTCTGGGTCTCCTCGTGCTGGCGATCCTGGGGTGGATCCGGCCGTTGGGCAGGATCGGCGGCTGGCGGCCGGCCCGGGTACGCGGCCTGCGGGTCTTCGCGTCGCGCAGCGCCTGGATCAGCCTCGTGCTCGGGATCGTCAGCGTCGGCCTGCTCGCGGCGGCGGTGCTGGCGGTCCTGGTCCCGGTAGCGGCGCTCGCGTCGGGCATCTCCCAGTCGCCGCTGTTCGTGGACGGCTCGCTCGACCTGCGCTACGTCAACGTGGCCGGCCTCAATCCGGTGTTGCGGCTGTTCGTGTTCACGCTGACCCTGCCGCCGCAGTACGCTCTCGAGATCGCGCTGGCCACGGCCGTCGGGCTGGTGGCGGCCGCGACGCTGCTGCGCCGGGCCGGCCGGCGCTTCGCGCTTCCCTCGAAGCTTCACCTGCCGCCGCCGTACGTCCTGTATCTGCGGAACTTCAGTGACGACAAGCTCAAGATGTCCCCCAGCGCGATCGGGCGGACCAGCCTGGTGGAACGCCTCAACCCGTTCGCCCGCCAGCCGTTCGAGGAGATCCTCGCCCGCCACCTCAACCGGCTCGCGCCGGTCGTCACGGCCAAGCCGCCGGGCAGCCGCCTACCCACGATCGGCGCCGCGCGGCTGACCCTGCCCACCGGGAAGGACGGGGAGGCGTGGAAGGAGGTGGTCGAAAGGTACGCCGTCGCGGCGAGCGCCGTGGTGGTCGCCGCGACGCCCGAGGCCGTACAGCCCGGCCTGCGCTGGGAACTCGCTCTGCTCGACCGCGACCGCGCGATCGGGCCGGTACTCCTCGTCCTCGGCCCGCACCCCCGCAGGGACCTCGTCACCCGCTGGAGCCTGTTCGTGGCCGCAGCCCGGGTCTACCCCCGCTTCCGCGCGCTGGATTCCTACCGGGACGACGGTCACAGCGGAGCCATCGTCATGGTGCTCGACCCGGCGGTCGGCTGGGTGACGTGGGGCGCCGGGGCGCGCACGGAGTGGACGTACGCCGCCGCGCTGTCCTCCGCGATCGACTATGCCCGCGCCCTGGGCCCGGCATCGGGCCGGATCGCACCGGCCGCGTAGTGGTCGACGCCCCGTGGCGGCCCACGCCTGGCTGCCGCTAGGGAACATCTCTTCGCGGCAGGATGCCGGCCGCCCGCGCCAACTCCGGCAGGCGCTCGTCGAGGTTCTCCAGATTGATGCCGAGCACGGCGTCCCGGACCAGGCCGACGACGTCGCGCTCGCTCAGGCCGGCGGCGGCCAGCGCCTGCACGGCCGCCCCGTCCGGGTCGACCACAACCGCGAGGGCCAGTACTGCCGGCGGCACCGGCCCCAGCTCCCAGTGGGCCGCTATCAGGCCGGCGAGCCGCAGGGCACGCAGGCAGGTCCCGGTCAGCCGTGCACCGGCGTAGGCAAGGGCCGGCGCCGAATCCGCGTCGGCGACGTGGAGCCCTGCCAGGTAGTCGGGGTCAGCGGTGTCGATCCAGACACGCCGCCAGTCCGCGCCGTGGTCGACGGCGGGTAGCGCGAGGAGGACATCGCGGGTGTCGACCGGGCGTCCCTCGGTCCTGCTGGCCAGGTCGCGGAACACGTCGGTCACCGTGGATGCCACCGGCGCGCCGCGCAGCGGATCCCAGTCACACGACGCGCCGGGTGCCGTCCCCTCGCCGGCACGCGGGAGGGCGCCCCCGGGCCGCGTCGCCGCCGGTCCCGTCATCACCGGAGCCTCCGGCACCTCCGGCATCCCCGGTCCCGTCGGGGCCGCAGGGGCCTCGGTCAGTGCCAGGCGCGCGACCGCTGACCGGTCGTATCCCCGTTCGGCCAGGAGGAACTCGGCGGCGAGGCTCATCGCGACGGCGTAGGTCCACTCGGTGCGGCGGCGGGCGCCCCATACCCGCCAGGAGCCGTCGGCGGCCTGGACCGCCACCAGCGTCCCCGAGTAGACGACCTGCTCCAGCCGCTCCGGTGGCCCGGCGTGGCGAACGTAGTGAAGCAGCCCAGCCAGCCGAGGCTGCCCGGCGGCGGCGGTGAGGAACAGCCGCCACCGCGGGGTCAGGTCCTTGGCCGAAAGCGGCGGCACAACGAGGCACAGAGGCGCGTTGGCCGCCGCAGCGTCGAGCCGCGGCGCGGCGCGGTCCACCGCCGCGAGATGCTCCGACCCACCCACCAGGGCGACCACGGCCGCGCTCGGCTCCGTCGCCCGCTCGAACGGCGCGAACGGTCCCAGCCGCCCCAGCCACTGCTGTGCGAACGGGCGGAACGGGCGACGGCGCGGCCAGGCGAAGCGATCGACGAGCGGCGCGGCCACCACGCGGGCGGCGAGCCGGAACTCGTCCGGTGGCCAGAGCGCGCGGACGGGCGGCCCGAGCGACGGGCCCGACGCTCCACCAGCCGCAGTGCTCGGCACCGGCACCGCGGTCGGGACTGGCACCGCGGTCGGGGCTGGCACCGCGGTCGGGGCTGGCACCGCGGTCGAGGCTGGCACCGGCGGCGCGGCCAGGGCGATGCGGGCGGCCAGGCGCCGTGCCACGACCGCCGTGGCCAGGCACAGGGCTCCGGCGAGGGGTCCGGCGCTGGCGGCCCGCCCGATCGGCGCGAGCCAGAGCACCAGCGCGCACACTCGGCTCGTGCCTGAGGTCGCGTCCAGGTAGGTCGGGTCGAACCAGCCACCCCGGAGCATCGGCGCGTCCTCGAGCCCGCCGGTCGACAGCAGGTACTGCGCGACCAGGATGGTGAGTCCGGCGCCGAGGAGCACCGTGGCCGCGCTGGTCAGCGCCCGGTACCGGGCGTCCCGGCCGGGGAGTGTGCGGGTGGTCGCCCGCATCACCGCGGCGACGCGCGCCGTCCTCGGCGCCAACATGGCCGGCGGCGGCGCCCAGGCGACGATCGCGAGCACCGCCGCCGAGCACAGCGACCAGATCTGCACCCGCGCAGCGAGAACCATGCCCACGACCAGCACCACCGTCGCGGCGCGCGCGGCCACCCGCACGCGGCGCGCCCAGGCCAGGCGACGGGCGAGGCGAGTGACGTCGTACCAGCGCGGGTCGCCCCGCCGCGTCGCGTAGCGGCTTCGCCAGACCGCGTTGAACAGCGCATACGGTCGGAAGAACAGCGCCCACCAGCCGAGGGTCAGCAGGCCGGAGAGGAAGCCGGTCGACGAGTGCGGGTCTGGTGGGCCGCCCCGGTCCGGCGGATCGGGCAGGAGCGCGGACTGCTGTGCGGTCACCGTGTCCAGGACGGCGGTCGCGTCGAGGTGGGAGGTGTCCGCCAGCTCGACCGAGCTGAGCACAACGGTCCGACCTGATTCGAGGACCTCCCCGGTCAGCCTGGGCAGGCCGCGGTCGAGAGGCGGAATCAGGATCAGAACACGGTCGGCGTGCCGCTTCAGCCGAACAGGGTCGCGGTCAAACGGGCGCAGGAAGCGCCAGGCGTAGACCCCGGCGTCCGTCGCCGTCCGGCAGGTGACCACCCGCAATGACACGGTCACGCCGGTCGCGCGCCAGGCCCGCGCCGCCGCCGGGCATCCCGCGTCCACGCCCGGTACGGAGAGCCGGCCGGTCACGCGCGAGGCGAGCGTCCAGCTCCCCACGCCTTCGACCTGCGGCTGGTCGATCATCGCCGGTGTCGGGGACGACGTCCCCGTCGAGGCGGCGAGCGCGGGCGAGGCCGCCGCGGTGCTGGTCACCAGCATCACGCCGGCGACCGCACCAGCGACCAGAGACCAGCGACCAGGCCGTTTCGCCCTCGGCCGCGCGATACGAAAGAATTTTCCCCCCAGCACCTCGCCAGGATAGCCGGGGACGATCTTCCTCCCGACCGGGAGGGCCACCCCAGGCGACACCTGACGAGGCGCCACGGTTGCTGCTTTCCTAGCTAAGGTAATCCGGGGGGATTGCTTGACTACGGGGGCCGAGCAATGAAAAGCGTCATCGCCAGTACGATCTTCTTGTTTCCGTTCATCGCCATCGCGGTGTTCATCGCGGTCAGGGCCGTGCGCGCACGTCGGCGCAGGGAGACGTACGACCTGCCCCCGGCCTCACCGTCCTGGACCGACGTCGGTTCGGAGGTCGGCCGGATCCGGCGACGTTCGCTGGCGTGGGCGACGGTGGTGGTCACGCGCCGGANGATGGTCGGTGGCGGCGTTGTGGTCTTCGTGGCCGATTACTTCGGCGCGGCAGAAAACCTGACCGGCGACCGGAGCCCCAGCGGAGGCGTCCCGTTCTTCGCGACAGTCTGTGCGCTGATACTCGGCGGACTGGCGCTCACTCCGCTCTGCCGTGCTCTGCGAGACCCGCTCTACTCCGACGAGGTCTATGAGACCGACGAACGCCGGCCCAGCAGCGCCATCGGTCTTGGCCTGCGTTTCATCGCCAAGCTGTTGATCCTCCCAGCGGTCTTCACCGCCGCGGCGTTCCAGGTGGGTGACCTGATCACGCTCGGGAGTGTGGGCCAGAGCCAGGCCGACGGAGCCGGCCCCTCGCTCACCAGCGTGGCGGGCTCTTTTCTGCTGAGCGAGATTTTCCGCTATGGCCTGGCCGCAGCCATGCTCGCCCTGCTCGGAGCCGCCGCGGTTGCCCTCGACCGGCTCGGACTGCGCCTGCTGACCGAGGAGGCACAGACGTTGCTGCAGCGTGATCCGCGCCGACCGATCCTGTACCTGCGCAACTTCGGCGACGACGAATTCAGGATCGAGGCGGCCGGCCCCAGCAGGCGCGGCCTCGTGGGCAAGCTGGCCCTTCGCCGGACGCGACCGTTCGAGGAGACCTTCGCCTGGCGACTCAACCAGTACGGCCCGCTGATCGCCGCCAACGACCCGAACATCCGGCTTCGCACACTCGGTGCCGCCAAAATGCATCTCCCGCACGTCAACTGGAAGGATCAGGTCGAGGCCTACGCCGCGGACAGCCTGGCTGTCGTGATCTCCGCCACCCCGACAGAGATCAACTGCGGACTACTGTGGGAGCTCCGGATGATCGCGGAAAGACTGCCCCACCAGCGCGTCATCCTCCTGCTGCCACCTCGACGGAAACGGGAGAGCGAGCAGGGTTGGACCGCCTTCTGCAACGCGGTCTCCGGCTGGGCCTTCTTCGACGGAGCACGCGCGGCGAACCCGACCGGCGCCGCCCATCTGCTGGTGCACGTTCCTGGCGAGGGCTGGCGTGCCTGGGGCGCGGCCACCCGCACCGAATGGACCTATGTCCTTGCCGTGCGCGGCTGCCTGGACTACGCGACAAAGGCGTGGCAGCGGACGGCCCCCTGGCTCGCCGACGCCCGACCGGCGGCCGCGCGGCACCGGCCGATGGCGGCGACCGTCCGCGTCGGGCTGCGGTTCATGTACGCCGGAATCGTGTTGACTCTTCTCAACACCCTGGTCACCGTGCCCATGCTGAGCCGGAACTACGGCAACGCCGCGCTGCGCGAGGCAAGCCAGGACCCGATCGGTAACAGTGACCTCGTCGTCAGCCAGGCCGCCATGACAATCAGTTGGTTCGAGCTGGGCGGTCTCGCGGCGACGGCCGCGTGGACCTGGGTCGCGTTCCGTTGCCGGAAGGGAAACAACTGGGGCAGGGTCCTGGCCACCTGCGGCTGCCTGCTCGGCACCCTCTTCCTGCTGGCCAAGCTGCTCGGAGACACCCGCGCACACTCATGGGTCAGCTCCATAGACGCGGCGACGGCGCTGGCGGGTGTCACCGGGGTCGGGCTGATGTGGGCCGGGGATTCCGAACAGCACTTCGACTCGCCCACGCGGGCGACCGCGATGCCCGCGTCCGTGCGGACCGCGCTGCGGCTCATGTACCTCGGCATGGCTCTGACCCTGGCGGACGTCGTCGACATCGGGATCACCCGCTACTTCGGCTATCGCCACCTCGCCGGCCACAGCGACGCACTCACCGCCCAGGATGCGTACGCGCGCCTCGTCGGCGGTCTCGTGCTCCTGGTGGCCGGCGGCCTGATCTGCGAGGGTCTCTGGCTTTCGGCTGTGCTCGGATGCCGCCGAGGCGGTCACTGGGGGCGGATACTGGCCACCATCTACTTCGTTGTGGCGACCTTCGGCATCCTCATCAGACTGCTCGTCGAGACGACCCTCAGCGGCCGCCTGCTGGACCTGACCGTCCTCCTCGTCGCCGCGACCGCCCTCTGCCTGCTGTGGAGCAGACCATCGGGGCGCTACTTCCGCCCCCAACCCGGCCCCGCACTCGCCTACCCCGGCCCACCAACCTGGTACCCCTGACCGAGGCGGCGGTTCGGCTCCCTATGGCACGGTTGGAAACCCTGATCCGCACCGGACGGACCCGGCGGCGGGTCGTAGCGTCGGGGCACGCCGACCGTCGGCCGCGCGTGCCGCACCCGGCGCGGGGCGGCTCGCGGACGGCGCGCTGCCGCACGCCACCCGGCGAAGGGGTACACCGTGGGCCACGCTCTTCACCATGCCCTCGAGACGAGCGCCGACTACGACCTCGGCCTGACCGTGACGGCGGGCCGATGGCCGGCCGGCCTCGCCGGGCACCTGTATCTCATCGGCCCCGCCCAGCCGACCGAGGTCGGCTTCATGTTCGCCGGACCGGGGATTCTCACCCACGTCGATCTTGGCGCCCGGCACTGGCGGACGAGCCGGGTGCGCACCCCCGACCTGGCATTGTTCGCCGCTCTGCGCCAGGCCCTGCCGGCCGCGGACTTCGCCGCGCTCACCCTCGGTGCGCGGCCGTCGCTGACGAACGTCGCCCCGCACCTGTTCGGTGACCGGCTGATCCTCACCGGCATCAGCCAGCGCCCGGTCGAGGTCGACCCGATCACTCTCGACTTCCACAGCTTCCTCGGGGGCGTCGACGAGTATCCGGAGGTGGCGGCGCACCCGCTGTTCGCCGGGGTGCGGACGGCGGCCCATCCGGTCGAGGATCTCGACGAGGGCTGCATGTGGTGGTGCAATACGCGGCTGCGCCCGCAGGGCACGTCGACGACGGACGTCGAGGGCACGCTGTGGGTGGCGCGCTGGGACGGCGCCGGGGCGGTGGAGACGTGGTGCGTGCCCGGCGCGCATCTCGTGCAGGGCGTCCACGAGGTGACGGTGACGCAGGACTACGTCATCGTCACCGAGATCGGCTTCCAGCAGGAGCCGGGCAGCGTCGCCGGCCGCAACCGCACGAAGCCGCACCTGCCGTTCACCGACATCTACCTCGTCGCCAAACGGGACCTGACGGCGGCCCGGCGTGGCCGCACGGTCCCGGTGACCCACGCCCGCGTCCCCTACGAGTCGTTCCACCACTTCGCCGACTACCGTCAGGACGGCGACGACGTGACGCTGTACATCGCGCACTCCAACGGCTGGGACCTCAACTACAGCCTGGCCGCCACCGACCGGGTCTGGCGGTCGGGCGCCGCCCTCGCCCCGGGGCTGCACGGGTTCATCTCGGCGCCCGTCGACGCCTCGCCCGTCGGGCGCTACGTCATCGACGGTCGGACGGGCGAGGTCCGCGACAGCCGGCTGTTCCTGGCCCCGCACCAGCACTGGGCGACCCTGCTGTACGGCCGCGACCTGCGCCGCGGCGCGCTCGAACGAGGCCGGTACCTCTGGCAGGCGTACTGGGGATGCGACCCGGAGATGCTCGTCGACCGGATCGTCGACCTGTACGCCGCGCACCCCTGGCGCGTCGTCCCCGTGCACCGGCTGCCGTCCCAGGAGATCCCGTCCTCGCTGGTCTGCCTCGACGCGGAGGCGATGACGGAGCAGTCCTCCTGGTCGTTCCCCGCCGGCACGGTGGGCGAGTCGCCGGTGTACGTGCCCGATCCGGCGGGCGGCGCAGGCTGGGCGGTCATCGTCGTGCACCACGCCGACCGCAGTGAACTGCAGGTCTTCGACGCGCTGGCGCTGGGGGCCGGACCGGTGGCGATCGCCGGCGCACCCGGGCTGAAGCTCTCCGTCCAGTTCCACTCCGCCTACAGCCCGACGCTGCGTACGCGCCCGGCCGACTACCGGCGCTCCTTCGCCGATGACCTCGACCCGAGCTGGAGGGACCTGCCCGCGGCCGCCCGCACGGTGATCGCCCGGGTTCTCGAGCAGTACGGCTGAGGCACGACGAGGGAGCGAGGAAGCGAGGAAGCGATGTACGACGTGATCATCGTCGGGGCGCGCTGCGCGGGCTCGCCGCTGGCCATGCTGCTGGCCCGCCGCGGCCACCGGGTGCTGGTCGTGGACCGGGCCACCTTCCCGAGCGACACCGTGTCGACGCACTTCATCCACCAGACGGGCCTCGCCCGGCTGCGGGACTGGGGGCTGCTCGACCGCCTGCGGGCGACGGGGGTGCCGCCGGTGCGGCACATGACCTTCTCCTACGACGGCATCCACGCCGAGGGTTTCGCCGAGGCGATCGACGGCATCACCGAGGTCCTCTGCCCACGCCGCACGGTGCTCGACGCGCTGCTCGTCGACGCGGCCCGCGCGGCCGGGGCCGAGGTGATCGAGGGCTTCACCGTCACCGCCACGATCGTCGCCAACGGCCGGGTGGCGGGGATCCGGGGATACCACTCCGACGGCACCGAGCACGCCTTCGCCGGGCGGTTCGTCGTCGGCGCGGACGGTGTCGAATCGGCGATCGCCCGGCTGGTGGGCGCGGAGGTCTACCGCGACGTGCCCGCGAGCGGGTTCGTCTACTACTCCTACTTCGACGGCCTCGACTGGGGCTTCCACAACCGGACGGCGCACGGGCGGCAGTTCGCGAGCTGCCCCACCCACGACGGGCGCACCATGGTCGCGGTCATGCGCCGTCGGGACGCCTACGGCGAGTTCCGAGCCGACGTCGAGGGCAGCTTCCGGTCCGTGCTGGCCGCCGTCGTGCCCGAGTTCGGCGCGGACCTGCGGGCCGCCACGCGGACGGAACGCTTCCGAGGGCTGCGCTACGCCGACAGCTTCTACCGCCGGTCCCACGGACCCGGCTGGGCCCTGGTCGGCGACGCCGGCTACCACAAGGACCCGCTCACCGCCTGGGGCATCACCGACGCCTTCCGCCACGCCGAGCTGCTCGCCGAGGCCCTGCACCGAGGGCTGGCCGACGAGTCCCCGATCGACGGGGCCGTCGCGGACTACGCGTCACAACGCGACCGGGAAAGCGCGGGCACCTTCGCGTTCACCGTCGCCGTGGCGGCACTCACGCTGCCGCCGTTCCTGCACGCGGCGCTGTCCGCGGCGACGCGCAGCCCGGCCTACCGCGCGAAGTTCTTCGCCATGGTCGGCGGGGGCTACCCCGGCGAGGAGTTCTTCGCCCCCGATCGCCTCGCCGACCTCTACGAGGAGGTCGGCATGCCCCCCGCCCTGCGCCTGCTGCCCCCCGCTCCGGCGCCCGTCACCCCGTCCTGACCAAGCCACCCAGTCCTGACCAGCCACTCGGTCCTGACCGGCCATTCAGTCCTGACCAGCCATTCGGGAGCTGTCATGCCGCAGGTAAGCGATGAGCTCGTCACCGACCGGCCGATCGAGGCCGTGTTCGACTTCACCACGACGGCCGGGTACTGGCCGCGGTGGCACCCGACCGCCCGACGTGTCGCGGGGGAGGTCGACCGCCCGGCCCAACTCGGCGACCGAATCGGCGAGCAGGTCACTGTCGCCGGTGTCGACAACACCGTGACCTGGACGATCGTCGGCTGCGACCGTCCGCACCGGCTGGAGTTGACCACCAACGTCGACGCCGGCCGGGTGCGGATCGGCTACGACCTCGCCGTTCTGGCCGACGGACGGACCCGCTTTCGCCGGACGGTGGACTTCCCCGAGCTGGGCCCCGCGTTCGCCGAGGCGATGCGGGCGCAGTCCGTCGAGGGGCTCGCCAACCTCGCCCGCCTGCTGACCGAGGGCGCCGCCGACCCTGCCGCCGACCCCGTGGAATGACCCCGCCCGGCCGGCGCCTCCTCCGGTCCGCTCGGAACGCCCGCCGGCCGCCCGGCCGCCCTGGCTAGAGACGCGTCGCGGTCCGGACGAGGCCGGCGACGGCTCTGGAGCGGCTGTGCGGTGGCCACGCGATGACCGTCGTAACCGTCGGCGCGTCCAGCACCGGCACGGCGGCGAGGTCGCCGCGCAGGTGGGCTCGGCACGAGTCCGGCAGGATCGCGCACGCGCGACCGAGCGCGATGAGCTGCAGCAACTGCGTGTGGTCGCGAACCGGCGGACCGGGGCCGTCCGGGTACGCGCCGTCGAAGACGTTCCTCAACGCCGTCACCGTCCAGTACGCCGAGGAACTGCACGACACGAACATCCTGATCAACGCGGCGTGCCCCGGATTCACCGCGACCGGCCTCAACGGCTTCCGCGGCGTCCGCAGCCCGGAGCAGGGCGCGGCGATCGCGATCCGGCTCGCGACCCTGCCCGACGACGGCCCGACCGGCGGTTTCTTCGACGACGCGGGGGTGGTGCCCTGGTGACGTGCCCGGCTGCCCGCGATCAGCCCGCCGGGCCGTGGTCACGGATTACCGGTCCGGGCAAGCTCGGGGCGATGCCGGTTGATCCGCTGCCGCCGGCGGGCGAGGAGGACATCCGCGAGGGCGTCCGCGCGTTCCATGTCGTCGAGGGTGGCCCGGGATCGTCCCTCCACCTCGAGGATGGCGGCGAGGAGCTCCGCGGACAGTCTCATCCGCGCCGCCACCCGCGCCACGCTCGGCGGGAGGCCGCAGGACGCCCGGTCCGACAGCGGGCGGCCATCGCCGGGACCGACCACCTGCGACGGGATCCGACCGTCCGGCGTGACGCGACCCGTAGGACCGGCATGATCCGTAGGGGCGGCGTGACCCCTGGGCGCGAGGTGGCTCTTGGGCGCGATGCGACCCTCGGGGGCGAGGCGGGGCCGGACTCCGAAGAGATCGAACATACATTCGATTCTGGCGAAAGCGGATCGTCCTGTCAAGGTCGGCCGCCCCCGGGGTCGGGTCGTCAGCCGGCTGTGCGTCGTCCAGGACACCAGCTCGGACCGGGCGAGCTGCGCCGCTCGACCCTGCTCAGCTCGTCGTCGCGCCACCGGGCACGCGATCCCTGCGCCCACCAGGAACTGCACCCGGCTCGCCAGCAGCCGCAGCAGGTCGCCCGGCTCCCCGCCAGACGTGACGGCGATCACCGCAGGGCGATAGGTTGACGATGATCCAATTCTGCTCTGGAGGTTCCATGGCTACAGCCTTCGTCACCGGCGCGAGCCGGGGCATCGGCAAGGCGATCGCCCTGTCCCTGGCCGACGCCGGCTACGACCTGGCCGTCTCGGCCCGCACCGTCCAGCCGGGCGAGATCCGCGACAACGCGCTGACGGTGCACCACACCGATTCCCGACCCTTACCCGGCAGCCTGGCCGAGACCGCCGCCGAGGTCGAGGCCCGCGGTCGCGAGGCCCTGATCGTGCCGTGCGATCTGACCGACCGGGCGTCGGTCGAGGCGGCCGCGCGTCGCCTCCTCGACACCTGGGGCGGCGTCGACGTCATCGTCCACAACGGGCGTTACATCGGCCCCGGGATCATGGACGTCTTCCTCGACACCCCGCTCGAGGCCTACGAGAAGATGTTCGAGGCCCACTGCATCGCCCCGGTCATCCTCACCCGCGCGCTGCTGCCGGCGATGCTCGCCCGCGGCGGCGGGGCCGTCGTCACCATCACCTCCGGCGCAGCGTGGCTCGTCCCGCCCGCCCCGGCCGGGCAGGGCGGCTGGGGGCTGGCCTACGCCGTCGGCAAGGCGTCGGGAAACCCGCTGGTCGGGGTCCTGCACACCGAATACGCCGGGCGTGGGCTGCGCGTGTTCAACGTCGAGCCCGGCTTCGTCGCCACCGAGCGCAACGAGATCTCGGTACGCGACTACGGCCGGGAACTCGTCGGGGCCGCTCCCCCCTCGGCGATCGGCGCGACCGTGCGCTGGCTGCTGGACAGCCCCGACGCCGACTCCCTGCTGGGCACGACGATCGAGGCCCAGGACCTCTGCCGGGCCCGCGAGCTGCACCCCGCCTGGTAGACCGCGGCGGGGTTCCCGCCCGGCCGGGCGGGAACCCCGCGATCAGTCGATCAGCGGTGCGTCGATCGGCGCGAATCCATCGGCGATGTGTTCCGCGCGCCGGGCCGCCGCGCGGGACGAGCCGCCCAGAAGCACCGGCGGCCCCGGCTGCCGCACCGGCACGGGTGTCACCCGGACCGTGGTGCCGCGGCGGCACCGTACAGCTCCTGTGTCGAGCGCCCGAACTCGGCCGGCACCCGCATGTCGCACCGCAGGCCCACCCGCATCGGGTTTCGGGACGCAACGGCCGCAGCTGACGTCGTTGTCACGGTCACCTCAGTTGCTGGTCGTCGTGCGCGGGCAGCGGACCAGGCGGAAACCGGCGCGTCTCCGCCTTCGAGCGTGTCGACGCCTGACCTGTCTGACGACGGACCTGTCTGACGACGGACGTGTCTGACGACGGACGTGAATCCGGCGCAGGGGTGCCCCGCGGTCATTCGATGCGGCCGACCAGGGTGCCCACCGGGTAGGTCTCCTCCGGCACACCGAGGATCTCCAGCGTGCCCGCGGCGGGCGCCTCGATCTCGGTCTCGGTCTTGTCGGTCGCCAGGACGTAGAGCGGCTGGCCCGCCTCGACGGCGGCGCCGTCGTCGGCGAGCCATTCGCCGATGATGCCCTCGGTCATCGTCACTCCGAGCTGGGGAATGCGCAGTTCCTCCGCCACCGGGCGTGTCTCCTTCGACTGTTCGCGGCCCTCGGCCGGTGCCTGCTTTGGCGCATGGTTGGGCGCACGGTTGGGTGCAGGTATCCGTGCACGGTCCGGGGCACCGATCCGTGCACGGATCGCCGGCTCGGTCAGAGCGTGGATCGGATGGCCGCCGCGATCCGCGACCGGCTCGGGATGTAGGCCTCCTCGAGGGACCGCGCGTAGGGCACCGGCGTGTCGGGCGCGGTGACCCGGACGACGGGTGCCGCGAGCTGGCCGAACAGCTCGGCGTGGATCGTCGCGGAGAGCTCGGCGCCGAAGCCGTTGCGCCGCACCGCCTCGTGGACGATCACGGCCCGGCGGGTCCGGGCGACGGAGCCGAGCAGGGTCGCGGTGTCGAGTGGCTGCAGGGTGCGCAGGTCGATCACCTCGACTCCCACCCCCTCGCCCGCGAGCTGCTCGGCGACCGCCAGGCAGTCGGCCACCTGGCGTCCGTAGGTGATCACCGTGACGTCATCGCCCGCGCGGGCGATGTTCGCCTGGCCCAGCGGAACCCGGTAGTCCCCCTCGGGCACCGGGCCGCGGGCGGCGAAGTACAGCCCGGTCACCTCGACGAACACGCACGGGTCGTCGTCGAAGATGGAAGACAGCAGCAGGCCCTTGGCGTCCGCCGGGTTGCTCGGCACCACCACCTTGAGCCCGGCCGCGTGCACGAGCTGGGCCTCGAGCATGTCCGAGTGCTGCGCGCCGAAGCCGCCGCCCGCGCCGGTGGCGGTGCGCACGGTCAGCGGCACCGGGGTCCGGCCGCCGGACATGTAGCGCAGCTTCGCGGCGTGGTTGACGAGCTGGTCCATGCAGACGTGCACGAAGTTCATCAGCATGATCTCGGCGACCGGCCGCAGGCCCGAGATGGCCGCACCGATGGCCGCGCCCATGATGGCCTGCTCGGAGATGGGGGTCATGCGCACCCGGTGCGCGCCGTGCTTCACGCCCAGGCCCTTGTGGACGCCGAACCCCCCGCCGCCGGGCTCCTGGATGTCCTCCCCGAGCGCGAAGACCGCCGGGTCGGTGCTCAGCGCGACGTCGAGGGCCTCGTTGATGGCCTGCACCATGCCGAGCGTGCGGGCCGTCTCGGGCGTCGCCGTCCCTGCGGTCGTCATGCCGTCACTCCGTCCTGCGCGGTGTCCGCGTACACGTCGGTGGTCAGTTCGCTCACCGCGGGCAGCTCGGCGGTCCGCGCGAACTCCCAGGCGTCCGCCACCTCGTCCGCGGCGGCGCGTTCGACCGCGGCGAGCTCGTCCTCGCCGACGTGGACGGCGAGCTGCGCCCGAAAGCGGACCAGCGGGTCGGCGGCGATGGCGGCCCGCAGTTCCTCCGCGGGCATGTAGACCTGCTGGTCGCCCATGATGTGGCCGCAGAACCGGAAGGTCATCGCCTCCAGCAGCGTCGGGCCGCCGCCGGACCTGGCCCGCTCGACCGCGGCGCCGGCGGCGTTGTACAGCTCGATCGGATTGTTGCCGTCCACCGTGACCCCGGGAACGGAATACGCGGCCGCCCTTTTCGCGATCCGGTCGACCGACGTTCCCTCGCGCAGCGGGGTGTATTCGGCGTACTGGTTGTTCTGGCAGACGAAGATGACGGGCAGGCGCCAGATCGACGCCAGATTCAACGATTCGTGAAAGGCACCGATGTTGGACGCACCGTCGCCGAAGTTGACCACGGTGACCTGGTCGGTGCCGCGAAGCTGGGCCGACAGGCCCAGCCCGTTGGCTATCGGCAGGCCCGACCCGACGACGCCGGTGGTCACCATGAGCCCGTACTCGGGCGCGGTGACGTGCATCGGGCCGCCCTTGCCCGCGCAGGTGCCGGCCGCCTTGCCGAGGTACTCGGCCCACAGCTCGCGCAGCGGCACACCCTTGGCGATCTGGTCGTGCAACCCGCGGTAGGTGGTGACGACGTAGTCGTCGCGACGCAGGTGGGCGGCGACGGACGCGGCGGCGAACTCCTGCCCGCGCGGCGAGTAGTACATGCCCCCGATTGCGCCGCTGGTCATCAGGGAGCGGTACTTCTCGTCGAACCGCGCGATCCGGGTGGCGGTGCGGAACAGGCCGAGCTGGACGTCGATCCCCGGCGACGCGGAGAAGTCGACCGCGTCGGCGGAGTCCGGGGGTGCCGAGATGCTCACGTGAGCTCCCCTTGCCTGGAGTGAACGGCGTGGCCGGGACGGCCGGCTTGACTGGAATGGCCGCCGGCTTGCGCGGAGTGGCCCGACTGCGTGGAATGGACGGCTTGACCGAAATGGCCGGCTCTGCCCGCCGCATGTGCACCGGCGCGCCGGCCCGAGAAGACGGCGTCGGCGAGGGAGAGCCCGGACACGTAGCTGTTGCTGCACAGGCCGACCGCCGCCCGACCGCCGGCGTACAGGCCGGGCACGATCGATGCGTCGCGGCGCAGAACCGCGCCGCTGTCCCCGTCGACCACCAAGCCGCCGAGGGTGATGAACGGGAACGGGTAGAGCGACGACGTGCGGGCCGAGACGTCCACCGCGTAGTAGGGGCCGTCGCCGATCGCACGGTGGAACTCGCCGGTCTTGCCGAACCGGTCCGGCAGGCCGGCCGCCGCCGTGTCGTTGTACTCCCGGACCGTCTTGTCCAGACCAGCCGGGTCGATGCCCACCCGGCGGGCCAGCTCGCCGAGAGTCGCGGCGCGCCGGTGGCCGGCGGGGCCGAACAGGTAGGCCAGTTGGGGGAGGTGGAAGAACGCCGACTGCGTGCGGATCTGGCCCCGGGCCCGACGCCACGTCTCGGCGTCGACGATGAGGTAGCCGCGGGCGTGCTGCTCCTCGACGAGGGGCGCCGAGAAGGTCGCGCCGTAGAGCTGCTCGTTGGCGAAGCGGTCGCCCTGGTCGTTCACGGCGATCCCGCGCATGAAGTCCGAGGGCGGGGAGAGGAACCGCCAGCCGGACATCTTCTCCAGGTGCGAGGTGGCGGCGTCCACCGTGGCGGCGAGGTCGAGGGCGGCCCCGGTGTCGCCGGCCGTGCCGAGCGCCGTCAGCCCAGCCCAGGCGGGGGCGTGGCGCGCGACGAGCTCCCGGTTGAAGCCGTGCCCGCCGGTGGTCAGCACCACCCCGCCGGTCGCCCGGACCCGCCGGGGCACCGAACGCCGGCGGGCGGCGGCGACCCCGACCGCGCCGAGTCGGGCCCCGAGCGCCGGATTCCACACGTGGGCCTTCGCCGCGAGCTCCGTGTACGTCCGGTGCCATCCGCCCGGTTGGCGTCCCGGCGGTGGCGCGTCGTAGTCGACGCCGACCACGCGGCCGTTCTCCACGACGAGGCCGCGGGCCTCGGCGAGCGGGCGAAACGTGACTCCCAGGCGCAGCGCCGAATCCCGCAGCCGGCCGTAGAAGGTCGCCCCCGAGAAGTTCTTCGCGTGGGTACGGTGCCCCCGCGGCGCCGGGGGCGCGACGTCGGCGTAGCCGGAGGCCAGTTCGTTGCCGGAGTAGTAGAGGTAATGCCGGTTCGTCGGGTAGGACGTCTTGTAGGGGCACAGGCTGCCCTCGAACTCGACCCCCTGCCGGCCGAGCCATTCGACCATCTCCCGGCTGCCCTCGACGAACTGGCGCAGCGTTTCGGCGGAGACGGCGTCGCCGACCTCCAGGCGGAGGTACTCGTACATGCCCTCGACCGTATCGGTGACCCCGGCCTGGGTCTGCTGGGCCGTGCCACCGCCGGCGTAGACGACGCCGCCCGAGTGCACCGTCGAACCGCCGCCGTAGAAACGGTCCAGGACGACGACGGAGGCGCCGCGCTCGGCGGCCGCGATCGCCGCGCACGCCCCCGCCCCGCCGAACCCGACCACGACCACGTCAAACGTCTCGGCGGCTTTCTGTGCGGCAGTCTCGGCGGCTTTCTCGGCGGCTGTCTCGCCGGCGGCTGTCTCGGAACCAGCGGTCGCGGACAAGCGGGCCGGTTCGGCTAAGTGGGCCGGTTCAGATAAGTGGGTCGGCTCAGCTAAGTGGGCCGGTTCAGATGAATCCATGGATGCTCGCTCCTCGGTTCCGGAGCACTCCCTCGGTGAGCTCCGGCACGACTGTCAGGGATTCAGGCTTTCCGGTTCGGGGAGGGTGGCCGCGGTCCGCGCCGGTGCCACCACGGAACCGTCGTCCGGGGCGTCCTGGGAATTCGGTCGGACGCCCCGTTTCTCGACCGTCACGTCGCCGGTGACGGTGAGCCGGCAGGCCAGCCTGGTGTCGCGGCTGGACCGCCTGCCGTGTCGGCTGGCGAGCTGGCGCAGTACACCCTGCTCGACGGAATCCGGCGGGACGAGGTTCTGGTGGCCGTCGATGACCCGCAGCGCGCAGGCGGTGCACCGGGCCTGGCCGTAGCAGATCGTCGGCCAGGTCAGGTCCGTGCGCAGCGCGGCGGCGAAGACGGTCTCCCCCACCCCGACCTGCAGGTCGATCCCGGCGGGCTCGACCCGGACCCGCGACGGGCGACGCGTCATCGGGACAGGTATTCGTCGATCACCCGATGGCTGTTCACGATCATCGACTCGTACCGGCCGGAGAGGACCAGGTCGCGCATACCCTGGGTGTGCACGCCCTTCTGCTGGGCCGAGATGTTCTGGAAGTCCTCCTTGAAGATCTGCGGCCAGTCCTCGATCGCGATCGGGCCTTCGAGAACCGGCGGGTCGGGCTCGTCGTCGCCGTCGGCGGGAATCTGGACCGCCCACACCTCGAACAGGCAGGACTCGGGATCGTCCCCGTTCGGCCGCACCCGGTAGATGATGGAGTTCCCGTACGCGGGGAGCACCGTCATGTTCGGGAAGATGTGCGCGTAGCCGGTGGTGTCGGTGGCCGGCGGCGGGAGCGGGATGCCGGCGCCGGCGGCATACTCGTAGAGCGCCCCGAAGAAGGCCATGGGGTACTCGTCCGGGTCGATGTCGCGTTTCGCCAGGCTCTGCTGGAGAAACATCTCCCGATCGGTCGCGTACGCGTCGGTCCCGACGTACAGCGCATTGTTGAACTGGGTGAAGTAGTCGGCCACGGACATGCCGGGGACGGGCACCGAACCGTCACTGGGCCGCAGGTGCGCATGCCCGCCGGCGAAGCACTCGAAGTTGCCGCCGAGCACGTCGATGTCGTAGTCGTCGTCCGCCGCGCCCATGCTCAGCGACGGATGCGCCTGCATGATGTGGTAGGCCTCCATGAAGGCCTCCTGCGCCATCTTCCAGTTCGCCGGAAGAACGAGGTGGCGCCACCAGCGGACCCGCATCCGTTCGAACCCGATCGGGGCCAGGGTCGACGCGATTCCGGCCATCGCCGTGGCCAGCGGAGGGGCCGCGGGATCCATGTTGATGAAGACCAGCCCGAACATGGTCCCGACCTGGCACTCGCGCAGGCGCAGGGAGTCGGGGGCGAGGCAGTCCGGCGCGAAACCGCGTCGCGCGTAGACGTAGGAGCTCGACCCGTCCAGATTCCACCGCCAGCCGTGGTAGGGGCACACGATCTGGCCACCGTGGAACGTGCCGGTGCCGTTTCCCAGCGCGGTCGCCCGGTGCCGGCAGGCGTTGAAGTACGCCTTCACGGTGTCGGCGCTCTCCCGCACGATGAGGATGGACTGGTCGTTGATGCGGTATTCGGTGAAGTCACCGGGGCGTAATATCTCGTCGAGTCGGCAGGCGAACTGCCAGGCGTGCGGCCACAGCTTCTCCTTCTCCCGCCGAGCGAATTCCCGGTCGAAGTACCGCTCGACCGGTACGCGTGAGGGATCGGTGATCGCGTGGGGGAAGGCCGGCGCCGCCCGCCCGGGAGCCTCCGGTTCGGCGTGGATGGTCAACTCATCTCCTCCTTCGAGGGCGCGCCCGCTGCGGTGCGCGTCCGGTCCCCCGGCGCGCCACATCCGGCGACATCGTTCGGCAACTGCGAGGAAGTAAATGAACAGTTACTTACTTTAAGATGTGACGCAGCTCATGTCAACGGTCGAACGGCGATGGATCGGCAGGAATCGGCCACGTCGGCGGCGCGACCCGCCCGACACCCGCGGCGCGGAACTCGCGGCGCGGAACTCGCGGCGCGGAACTCGCGGCGCGGAACTCGCGGCGCGGAACTCGCGGCGCGGAACTCGCGGCGCGGAACTCGCGACAGGCTCGCGGGCCCGGCGCAGGTGCTGATGCGGCACCGCGTGGAGGCCGACGCGAAGCCGCGCGGGTACCGACGCGGGGCGCCGGCCGGTGCCGATGCGGGACGCGGGCCGGTGCCGATGCGGGGCGCGGGCGGGTTCGCGCTGGGCGAGCGGGTCCCCGCCGGGTGGGGGCGGGCTCAGGAGCCGACCGGGAACCCCTGGGCGAGCAGCGACTCGGTCAGTCGGATGGCCGCCCGATGCCGGTCGGCCGTGGCGGTCACCGACAGATGAGTCAACCCCCAGCTCACCGAGGTGAGCAGGTCGACCATGGCCTGGACGGAGGTGCCGCCGGGCAGCTCACCGACCTCGACCGCCTCGACGACCAGCCGGCGGTAGAGCGTCTCCTCGGTGTGGCGGCGGTATCCCACCGCGGCCGCGAACTCCGGGGAATGGGTCGACTCGAACAGCAGGCTCGCCTCGAAACGGGTCATCGCGGGGTGATCCGCCATGCATGCGAGGGCCTCCTCCAGCAACGCGACCAGCCGGGCCCGGAAGCCCTCGACGGAGAAGGCCGCCGCCTCCAGCCGCCCCACCACGTCCGCGAAGACGTCGTCGAGTGCCTGGAGGACCAGGTCCGCCTTGGACGGGAAGTACCGGTAGATCGCCGCGCTCGTCAGATCCGCCTGCTCGGCGATGGACTTCATCGTCGCCCTCGAATACCCCACCTCGGCCACATGCGTCATCGCCGCGAGCAGAATGCGCCGCCGGGTGCGCTCGGCGTCGGCGTTCACCGGGCGGCCGAGGCGGGCCGACGACTTCATCCGACGCTCCTCCAGGTCGGCCCGCCGGGCCGAGGTCGCCACCGCCCGGTGTGGTGCGGGCCAACCCCGAGTATCCCCGGCGTGCACCGGCCCGCGTTCGCGCCTCGGGACGTGGGACGTGGGACGTCGCTCACCGCACAGACCGTCCGCGACTTCTACGAGGACCTCGACGCATCCAGCCGGATGTGATCCCTCCCCAGGGGTCGATCGTGGCCGGAGCAGCGGATGCGAAAAGTGATCGCTTGTATACGATGCGTTAATGACATTGGATGCGCACCAAGCAGCCCCTGGCCGGACGGGAGACGAAGCGATCATCGGAGCAGGCGACGCACGCGCAGAGAAGGCACGACGACGTCCGGCGCCGATGGGGTTCGACCTCGGCCTGTTCCTGCTGCGCCTGACCGTCGGCGTCACCATGGCCGGCCACGGCACCCAGAAGCTGTTCGGCTGGTTCGGCGGCGGCGGCCTCGACAGCACTGCGGCGTTCTTCACCAGCGCCGGTTACCCGTCGGGCCGGGCCTTCGCCGTCGTCGCCGGGCTCACCGAGACCCTCGGCGGAATCGGCCTGGCCCTCGGCCTGCTCACCCCGCTCGCCGCCGCCGCGCTCCTCGGCACGCTCATCAACGCCATGGCGACCCGCTGGGGCGGCGGCTTCTTCGTACCGGACGGCATCGAGTACGAGATCCTGATCGCCATGGCCGCCCTGTCCCTCGCCCTGACCGGCCCGGGTCGCCTCTCGGTCGACGCCCGGTTGCCCGTCCTGCGCGACAACCGCCTCGACGTCGCCGTCGGCGCCGTCGCCTTGGGCGGCGTGACCGCAGCCGTCGTACTGCTCATCCGCGGCTGAGCGGGTCGGCGACCGTCGGGGTTTCGCCCGGGGCTGACCGGGGATCGTCGACTGTGACGTCCCGGCGGCGGCACCGCGCGGACAACCGCCGGATGAGGGCCGGATGAGGGGCGCGTACCGGGCATCCGCGACAGCCACGGGTTGGGCGTGGGTCGTGGCGGCCGGCCGGCAAGGCGATGCGGACCGCAGACCGGCCGGCCGTCCCCGCGCGGACGACCGCCCTCCCCCGAAGCCGACCGTCCTCGCCATTTTCACATCCCGATCATGTACCGCCCCGCAGACACACTCCCATTCCCGGATGCGCAACGGCGACTCTGCTCGGAAGAATACTCTTGCATCATCACACCGCGTCCCACGTTTCTTGGTTGATCGCAGGCCGGGGTGACAGATGCTTGTCGCGGGACCTTTCGTTTGTTCCACGCGTTTATCCGTTTGTGGATGTCGGCTTCGAGTTCGACGACACGGCGATGGGTGGAACGGCGCAGCTTGCGGGTGGTCAGTTCAGCGAACCAGCGCTCGACGAGGTTCATCCACGACGCCGAGGTCGGGGCGAGGCGCAGGTGGAGCCGCGGGTAGCGCAGCAGCCAGTTCTTCACTGCCGGGGTCTTGCGGGTGGCGTAGTTGTCCAAGATCAGGCGCAGGTCGTAGCCGACCGGGACCGAGGAGTCGATCAGCTTGAGGAAACGCAGGACCTCCGGGTGGCGGTGCCGCCGGTAGGTCTGGGCGATCACTGACCCCGACACCGGATCGAGGGCGGTCAACAGGCTGGTCGTGCCGCGCCGAACGTAGCCATGGGTCATCCGCGCCAGCGTGCCCGGCATCATCGGCAGCACCGGTGCGGGCGGGGCGGGCGGGTCGGCGGCCACCGCACGGACCGACGGTTCCGGAGTCGCCCGTCTTGCCTCGCTCGCCGGTGTCCGCTAACGTACAACTCAATGGTTGTAGATCAGGGCCCCGTCGAGCACGCCGATCGCCTCTTCCATGCCCTGGCCGACGCGACGAGGCGCGAGATCGTGGCGCTCACCCTGACCGGTGAGCATTCGGTCTCCGAGCTCGCCCGGCGGTTCCCGATGAGCTTCGCGGCCGTTCAGAAGCACGTGGCGGTACTGGAGGGCGCCGGGCTGGTCACGAAGCGACGGCAGGGTCGGGAGCAGCGCGTGCGGGGCAACGCGGACGCACTGCGCGAGGTTCATCGGCTGCTGGACGAGCTCGCGGCTCTGTGGCGGGGACGCATCGACCGGATGGCCGCGATCCTCGCCGAACCCGACCCGTTCGACAGCGACCCATCCGATAGCGACATGGCAGGCAGCGACAGGGCAGGCAGCGACACAGCCAGCAGCGACACGGCAGACGGCAGGCCAGCAGACAACGAACGAGCAGACGGCGAGGAGCGACGCGCATGACCGTGATCGACGTGAAGAAGGATCCTGAGGCCCTCAGTCTCGCCATCAGCTCCAGGTTCGAGGCGCCGCCGCAGCGAGTGTGGCGGATCTGGGCCGACCCGCGCCAGCTCGAGCGGTGGTGGGGGCCGCCGACGTACCCGGCGACCGTCGTCGACCACGACCTGGCTCCCGGCGGCTCGGTCACGTACTTCATGACCGGGCCGGAGGGAGACAAGCATTATGGCTGGTGGCGCGTCCGGACGGTCGACGTCCCGCACCGGCTGGAGTTCGAGGACGGCTTCGCCGACGACTCGGGCCGCCCCAACCTCGACCTGCCCACCACGATCGTTCGCGTCCAGCTCACCGCGGACGGCGAGTCGGCGACCGTGATGACGATCGAGAGCACCTTCCCCTCGTCCGAGGCGATGGAGCAGATGGTGTCCATGGGCATGGTCGAGGGCATGTCCGAGGCCCTGGGACAGATCGAGGCCCTGCTGGCCGGAGCCCCGGCCTGACCGCGTGCCCTGACCGCGTGCCCTGACCGCGTGCCCTGACCGCGTGCCCTGCGCGCGGCCGTAGCCTCGCCGGCGACGACGAGGCTCCCGGGCGTCGGGCCCGGCCCGCCTGCCGAGATCACCCTCCGGCACGTCCCGCCGGCATGGACGATCAGCCGCCGACCGACGCCTTGGGCCTGGCTTCAGCGTCGGAGGTCTGTTCGGACTCGCCGCCGGTGTCCTCGTCCGAGGGCCCGGGTGTCGCGCCCGCGGGCCGCCCGGCGTCGCCGCGGCCCGAGTCGGCCGCGTCGTCGGCGTCCCGCGTGCCCTCGGACTCCTCCGCGCCCTGTTCTCCTTCGTCGGGCTGTTGGACGACCTCGCCGTCGCGGATCACACCCCGCCACGAACCGCTCGCCTCACCCTGCATCGTGATGTAGCGGCGGAAATGCTTGAGATCGAGCCGGGCCCGTCGACCACCGGCCCGCCAGATATTACCGATCTTCTCCATGAGTCCGGACGGATAGTATTCCATGGCCAGCAGCACCCGGGTCAGGTCGTCGGCAAGCGGGTGGAACGTGACGGCTCCCTTGGTGGAGCCCTTCGGGCCCTCTGAGGTCCACACGATCCGCCGGTCCGGTATCTGCTCCTGGACCTTGGCCGCCCAGGTCCGGCGGGATTTGAAGACCTTGACCCGCCAGTTCTGCTCGGTCTCGCTCTTCGCGTCCACCGCCTCGACACCCTTCATGAAGCGGGAGAACTGCGGGTACTGCGTCCACTGGTCATACGCCACGGAGACCGGCACCCCGACGTCGATCGTCTCCTCGATGTTCGTGGCCTTCGGCGGCCCACCCTTTCCACCGGACCCCTTGCCACCGAGATGCAGCACCGACGTGACCTTGTCCTTCGCCGCCGAGGCCGCCGTCGCGAACGCGGCCCGCAGCGGCGACTTCCCACTGGCCAGCTGCTGGGAACCAGCCTTGAGCGCGGAGACCGCACCACCCTGGTCGGCGAGCACGTTCAGCTTTTCCGTACTCGACGTGAGCCGCTCCGTCGTCTTCCCGACCAGCTGGGCACCCCGCGCCTTCGCCAGGTTCTTCGCCTGGTCGACCAGGTTCTTCGTCGCCGGGTTCTCGCGCAGGGCGCCGATGATGCCCGTCTGCTTCGCAGTCGTCTGCGTCATGTCCCCTCCTCGTCGATCTGCCGTCACTCGGCTTCCGCCATGAGAGGGCGACGACGAGCGCCGCGATCGGGTGCGGGGGCACGGCCGGCGGGGCGGCGGCCCTCATCACCGTCGTCGGGCCCCTGTTCCTCGGTCTCCGCCTCCTCCTGCTCCGCTTCCGCCGGCCCCTGGTCGGATTCCTCGGTCTGATCGCCGGGGCCGCTGTCCGCCTGATCACTGGTGGTCCCGTCCGCCTGATCGCCGGGGCCGCCGTCCGTCTCCTGTCCCGCGGGTGCCTGCTCGTCGGTCTTTCCGCCGGCGCCGGGCACTGTCTTCAGGACGTCGCTCACGGCTCCGGCCGCCGCCTTCGCGGTGGTGCCGCCCTTCTCCGTGAGGGTCTCCGTGAACTGCTGGGTACGTTGTTGCAGGTTCTCGGTGAGACGCTCGACCTGGGCCTCGTACACCGACAGGGCGGCGCGCCGGCTGGCCTCCACGACCGGCCCGCGCACCTGGGCGAGCAGCTGCTCGCCCTGGGGGGACTTCAGCAGCTTCACGGCCTGATCCCGCAGGACATCCTTGGGATCGTGATTGCGTCCGGTGAGCCAGAGCGCCACGCCGATGGCCGCCTTCGCCTTCTTGGTCCGGCCGAGGACGTAGCCACCGACGAGCGCCGCGGCGATCTTCGCATTGCTCACGGTTGGTCATCTCCCTTGCGTTCGTCCCCCTCCGGTCCCCAGCCCCAGCGGCCGGTGCCCGCAAACGAGTCGGCGGGTCCTGCCGCTGAAGCCCGGGTGATGGTGGGGATTTCTATGAAATCGATGGCGGGCAACGGCCCGACGTACTCGATCGAGAGCTCCGGTCGGGCCCGACGCAGCCGCGCGACCGCGGCGTCGAAGGTCTCGATGTCGTCGGCGGCCAGCAGAAAGGCCCAGCTGAGCACGGGATCCTCCGCCCCGCCGTGTCGCCGTCTCGGCCGATCGGAGCGGGCCAGCGGCTGCAGCTCACTGAGGATCTCGTCGGCCTGCCGCTGCCGCCGCTGCACGACCAGCTCGGCGATCTCCTGCCCGAACCTGATCCGCTCGTCCAGATCGTCCGGTGGCGGATACGCGGCCGCCGGCGACCCGGGGAGCACCGCCTGCAACGCGGACTGCTCGTCCTCGTCCACGTCAAGACGCAGTTCCACGAGACCATCGACGGCGTCGAGCCGCTCCGGCATCACCTCGACCAGCGGCGCGAGGACCTCCTCGCGCACGGCATCCTCGTCGGGAGCGACCGTGCCGAACCGCAGGGGCAGCACGGGGCCTCGCGCCAGCAGCCGCTGCAGGATGTCCAGATGGTGCACCGCCTCCTGGTCGCCGAGGACCCCGACGTCGGCGGTGCAGCTCACCGCGGCCGACAACGGCCCGAACCGCACCAGATGCACCGGTTCCGGGGGGTGTCCAAGGCCGGGCGGGGCGGGTTCGGGAGCCGGATGCCCCGCTCGCGTGACGCCATACACGATGACGGGCATGGCCCTCACTCCTTCTTGCCGCCGCGGCGCTCTGCCGGGGCCTCGCGACCTGCCGGCAGGTCCCGCCCGCGACGTTCCTCGGCGGGCGCGCCGCGCAGAGCGTCGACCACGTCCTCGGCCGTGTCCTTGAGTCCAGCGAGTGCTCCGCTCGTCTTGTGCCGAGCGGTGCCCTCGGTGACCTCGTGCATGAGCCCGGGAAGTCCGGCGACCTGCTCCCTGGGCTGCAGATCGAGCCGGTTCACCGCTTCCGCGAACCGCAGGTAGGTATCGACGCTGGCGATGACGATCCGCGCGTCGATCGTGAGGATCTCGATTCCCACCAGCGCGACGCGAACGTAGGCGTCGATGACGATCCCCTTGTCGAGAACCACGTCGAGGACGTCGGCAAGACTGCTCGGCTGGGGAGCTCGATTGATCGGACGACTGGCAACGGTCATGGCGCTGACCTCGCCTTCTGACAGGATTGCTGGTCGGCGCAGGATCGGGCGGAGCGCCGCGTGGGTGCCATCGGCCCGCGGTCCGGGACCGCCTCGGAGCCGGTCTCGACGAGGCGACGCGCCCGGGCGACGGCGTCGTCGGCCTCCCGCTGGGTGACACCGAGCGAGGTGCGGACCCGCTCGAGGCTGTGCCGGATCTCGATCAGTGCCTGGCCCAGGTCGTCGAGCTGCTGCACCGTCAGCTCGCCGCCGTCCATCCGGCGGATCGCCTGGCGTTCCAGGACCTCGCGCAGCAGTTCGAGGACGACCACGACGAGCTGTCCCAGACCTCGACCGACCTGGTCCGGGTCGGCGTTGAGGCGCAACGGGCGACCGGCACCGCCGGAACCACTCATTCCGCCACCTCCCCAGCACCCTCCACGGCCGTCTGGATGCCGACGAGGAGCAGCCGCAGATCGAGCCGGATCAGGTCGACCCCGGCCAGGGCGATCACGACGTCTCCACTGATCACGACACCGCGATCCACGAGCCGGTCCAACAGGTCTGCGAGCGGCTGGGCCGCAGAGCAGGGCGTGCCGGCGGTGGCCGGGGTGCGGGGTCGGACCAGACCGGCGACACCGGCCCGGCCCCGGGGAACGGGCCCGCCGCCCGGCTCGCACCTCCGACCCGACTCAGCCATCCCCATCACCACCATCCCCACCACCGCCGCCATCCGCACCACCGCCGAGGGTGACGTGCACGAAGGAGTACGGCGGCCAGGGCCCCGTGATCTCGGCGTCGAGACCGGCCTGCGTCAGTCGCCGCACCAGCGTCCGCGCCGCCGCGAGGAACTCCTCGTCGGCCGAGCGCGGCACGAGGTACGCGCAGTCGAGCATCCGCCCGACCCGGCCGCCCCGGCGTCGCGCGGTGTCCCGGGCGAAGGCGGTCAGTTCCTCGTCCGCCTGTTCGATCAGCGTGCCGAGTTCTTCCCGGCGTGCCTCCTGCGCCCGGATCTCCCGGCGCCGGGCCGTAAGATAGGCCGTCCCCGATCCCGGCGCGAGTCCCGCCACCTCCACCGGAAGATCGATGGGCTGGTCGAGAGGCGCCGCGTCGGCCACCGGCTGAGGCGCGTCGACCCGTAGGCCCCATTCCCTCGTGTCCTGAACCTGGGCCAGCGTGCGGGAAAGCGTCTGCTCCGGATCATCGAGCACCGCGTAGGCGTGCTCCGCGTCCGGCAGGACCGTGCCGAAACGCAGCGGGAGCACCCCACCGCGTTCCGCCAACGCCCGCAGCACCTGATCGTGCCGGCGGGCAAGGTCCGCAAGCCGTCCCGTCTCCGAGACGTCCTCCTCAAGGTCACGCAGCAGGGCGAGCTCGATGTCGGAGACCACCAGGGCCACCGGCGGGCGAACCACGGCGCGCACCTCGGTCCCGGCCACCAGACCTTCGAGATCGGACACGTGCCGGCTCTGCTCCGGGACGATCCCGTAGGCGTACAGCCCGTGGTCTACGTCGACGCCGCAACCGCGCCCGCGAGACCCGCCCGTGGATGCGGCCGCAGTCCCCTCACCGCCCGGGACCGCGAGGTCTCCTGACACGCGGTCGTCTGACACGCGGTCGTCTGACACGCGGTCGTCTGACACGCGGTCGTCTGACACGCGGTCGTCGGTGGGGACCTCGGCCTCCCGCACGAGCCCGCGCTCACCCGGCAGCCCCTCGTCGGGCTTCGGCGGCGCCTCGCCCGGCAGCCCTTCGCCCCACAGCCCTTCCGCGAGGGCCGTCCACCCCTGCGCGAGTCCCGGCACCCCCGCGTCGAACACGACCCGCGTGATCTCCTGCGCCAGGCGCTGCGCGACCTGGCGCCGGGCCACACTGCGCGCCTCGGAGACGGCTTCCTCGAGCACGCCGGGTGCGAGCTGTCGGGCAAGGGCGGCGAGGCTGTCAGCGTCGCTCGCCGCGGGCATGGCGGCTCTCCCCCCTCGTCGCGTCCGGCGCTCCTGCGCTCACCGCTCCTCCGCTTGCCACGGAATCGGCCCAGGGCAGATACGGCCGTCGAGAGGCGGCGGCGACCGGGGCAGAGGCCGCCCATCGCCGCTCGTCGACCATCCTCGCCGGCGCCTCGACCGCGGCCCGGTCCGGCAGACCCCGCCCGACCTCGGTCGCAGGCATACGGCCGGCGGCCTCCAGGGCCGCCAGCCGGCTGCGCAGCTCCTCGTTCTCCTCCCGCAACGAGCGTGCCTTGGAGTTGAAGAAGGGATCGGCCGTCCACCAGTCCAGACCCATCTCGCGGGCCGTGTCCGCCGAGGCGATGAACAGTCGCAGCTTCAGGGTGAGCAGCTCGACGTCCAGCACACTGACGACCACGTCACCGACGATCACGATGCCCTTGTCGAGCACCCGTTCCAGCACATCCGCGAGGGAGTCGGAACGTGGCCCACTCCACGCCCGTGCCCGAGACGGCCCGGTGGCGAGGCTTCGATCGACGGTCATCAGCGGTCCTGGCACGGTCAAGGGAACTTAGTCGGTAGCACCCCGAACGAATCGTCGTAGGCGCTCATAACCCACGAGCGCGCCGCGAGCATCCACATCGAGCCGATACGTAGCCAGCACGCTCGTCGTGGACGGTATGCGATCCAGTTCCACGACATCCGCCAGGATCGACCAACCGTCGTCCGTCCTCCGCACCCCCGAAATTCGCTCTGGAGTATGACCGAGAATGGACTCGAACTCGGCGAGCGCGTCGGGCAGCACCGTCGCCAACTCGCCACGTATCGCGTGATCCGGACTTCGGCGCCGTGGTGGGTCGTCGTCCGGGTGCATGGCGCGAAAACCCCCCGTCGAAGGCCCGTCTCCGGGCCAGGGGATCGGAATCACACCGAGAAAACATCGACAACGCGCATCTGCCCAGGAACGCTCGCTCCAAACACGGCTCCCCGGGCGGAAGAACCGGCGGAGACATTTCCTGGCAGGACAGGAGAAGTGCCGCTATAGCGGAGAAGGTGACCACCGCCGCCGACCCGGGGAACCGACCCGCGGCGGGGCCGGCCGGCCTGCGGGCCGACCGGGCTCAGTGCATCTCCAGCGGCACCGGCTCGGGCGGCGGCGGGAACGCACGGTCGAGGTCGGCGAGCTCGTCGGGGGCCAGCCGCAGGTCGAGAGCCTCCCGGTCCTCGCGGACGTGGCGGGGATCGTGGGAGCGCGGGATCGCGACCACGCCTTCCTGCGCCAGCACCCAGGCGAGCGCGGCCTGGGCCGGTGTCACGCCATGGCTGGTCGCGATCCCGGTGAGCGCCGGCTCGTGGGCCAGGCGGCCGAGCTCGAGCGGGGAATACGCCATGATCGGGATTCCCCGTTCGCGGCACCACGGAAGCAGGTCGAGCTCCGTGCCCCGGCGGTTCAGGTTGTACAGCACCTGGTCGGTCTGCACGGCCTCGCCGCCCGGCAGCTCCACGAGCTCCGCCATGTCCTCCACATCGAGGTTGCTGACCCCCCAGCGCCGGATCCTGCCGGCCTCCACCAGCTCGGCGAACGCCTCCAGCGTCTCGGCCAGCGGGACCGGCCCCCGCCAGTGCAGGAGGTAGAGGTCGACAACATCGGTGCGCAGCCGGGCGAGGCTGGCCTCGCAGGCGGCGATCGTCCCGCGCGCCGTGGCGTGCTGCGGGAGCACCTTGCTCACCAGGAACACGCCTTCGCGGCGGCCGTCGATCGCCTCGCCGACGAGCTCCTCCGCCGCCCCGTCGGCGTACATCTCCGCGGTGTCGATCAGGGACATCCCGAGATCCAACCCGGTCCGGATCGCCTCGATCTCCTGATCGCGCAGGCGGGGATCCTCGGCGAAACGCCAGGTTCCCAGGCCCAAGGCGGGGATCGGTTCGCCGGACGGAAGCTTGACGGTGCGCAGGGCGGCGGTCGGCATGCAGACCTCCCGGACCGGGTGCGCTCCGACGGTCCCCGCCTGCCGGAGACCGTCCGGTCGCGGACCCTCCCGTACCTCTCACGGTAGGGCCCTGCGGCCAGTGCGCCACCGGCGCCACCGGCGTCGGCGGCGCGGGACCGTCGGCTGACGCGGTCGAGTCCGCGGCGGCTGCTGTCAGGCGCGGAAGTCCGCCGGGCGGTCCGGGGAGGCGGCAGCCAGGGCCTTGACGGTGCCGGCGGCGTCGAGGTCCGCGCCGTAGACCGGGGTGCCGGGCTGCTGACGCCAGGACTCCGCCAGCGTGCCGCCGTCGACCGGGTCGAAGCCCAGCTCGTCGACCAGCGCGAACACCAGCTCCTTGCCGGGGCCGTCCGCGCCCGCGATCGGCAGCGCGATGCGGCCCTCGGCGCCCTTCGGCCGGCCACGCTCCAGCAGGTGCTTCCAGAAGATCCCGTTGAACACCTTGATCACCGGCGCGCCGATCTGCTCGGCGACCCAGACGCTCTCCGTGGTGCCGGCCTCGATCGCGTCAAGGCGGCCGTCGCGCTGCTGGGGGTAGTAGTTGTTCGTCTCGATCACCGGCGCCCCCGGCTTCGCCCCCTTGAGGATGCCCGCGGGCAGGTTCGGAACGTTCTTCTGCGGGATGCTGATGATGACCACGTCGGCGTCCTCGGCGGCGTCGGCCGCCCACACGGCCGTGGCCCCGCTCTGCTCCGCGAGCTCCGCCAGGGTCTGCGGGTCGCGCGAGTTGGCCACCCGCACCTCGTGGCCGAGCTCGCTCAGCCGCCGCGTCAGCGTCCCGCCGATCTGACCCGCCCCGATGATCCCGATTTTCATGGTCCGCGCTCCTCGACGACCGGGGCGAGGCACCTGCGCCTCGCCACGCGCCGTCTCCAACCTTGCCGATCGGGAAACTGTTCCGACCCCGCACTGCCGCGGCCCGCACTGCCGCGGCCCGCACTGCCGCGGCCCGCACTGCCGCGGCCCGGCCTGCCGCGGCCCGGCCTGCCGCGGCCCGGCCTCAGCCGCGGACGACGACGCGGCGCGGATGCAGCACGGCCGTGGTCCGCTCGGGGTCGAGGGCGCTGAGCCGGGCGAAGTCGGCGCCGTAGCGGTCCGTCATCCGGGCCAGGACGGACTTGTCCGGGTCGGGCACGAGCTCGACGTCGGCACGGATCTCCAGGGTGCGCCCCGGATTGGTGGGGTCGAACACGAACAGGGTCGCCACCGGGGTGCGTCGCAGGTTCGCCAGCTTCTGCCGGGTACTGATCATCGAGACCCTGACCGTCGGCCCGTCGGGGAGGAACCAGACGGCGGTCGACTGGGGCCGACCGCCCGCGCCGATCGTGGTCAGGACGCCGGTCAGCGGGTTGTCGATCAGGTCGCGGTGGGAGGCCGGGAACTCGGCCGGCTCGGGTGTGCTCACCCCTGTATGCCTACCTCCTCTGCCCGCCCTGCGCACCGGCGGGGCCGGGCACCGCCGCGCGGGCGCCCGGTCCCGTCCTACGCGACGGCTCACCATGGTGTCGGCGTGGATGCCCCGCCCTGACGCCTCCGCCGGGAGAGGACGTCACTTCTCGGGAACCTGGACGCGCCGGCCGGTGGCGGCGGACCGGGAGACCGCGTCGAGGAGCTGGTGGCGGCGCAGCGCGTGGGTGAAGTCGGGCGCCACCGTGGTGCCCTCGGCGAGATCGCGGCCGATCTGCGCGTAGGCGTGGGCGACGGCGGCGGCCGGCTGCCCGGCCAGGGCGGGGAAGGCGTCGTACGACGCCGGCGTGGTCAGCTCGGCGAGCGGCTCGCCGCCCTGGGAGCCGAGGATGGTGATCTGGCCGTAGTTGAGGCTGCCGGTCGACGAGGTCACCTGGAGATCGCCGTCGGTGCCGTTGATCTCCCACAGGAAGCTGGTGCCGCGTGGCGTCCCGCCGCGCAGGTGGATGCTCGCGACGGCCCCGCCGACGAGGGTGCCGGAGACGGCGATCTGGTCCTCGGCGGTCATCGGGACGGACGCGCCGGTCTCGGCGTTGCGGACCTGGGGCCGCCGGGTCGCGGTGGTGGCGACGACGTCGGCGAACTCCCCCAGCACGCTGGCGACGGCGTCGGCGGTGTGGCCGAACGGGATCGTCAGCATGGTGGCGCCCAGGTCTCGATCGAGCAGGTACTCACCGCCGGGGTGGATGACCGGTCCCCACACGCCGCCGTTGCCCACCAGCGTCGTCGACAGCACCTCGCCCACGTACCCGTCGGCCACGAGGTCGCGCAGGTAGCGCACCGCGGGGGCGAAGCGCCCCTGCACACCGACGAACGACCGCACGCCCGCGGCGGCCTCGACGAGCTCCCGGACCTCGTCGAGACCGGCCGCCAGCGGCCACTCGCACAGCACCGCCTTGCCCGCCGCCAGCGCGGGCAGGACCAGCTCGCGGTGGCGCGGCACCTTCACCGAGACGACGACCAGGTCGACGTCGTCGCGCCCGGCCAACTCCTCGACGCTCCCGCTGGCCGCGGGCACGCCGTGGGCCTCGGCCGCGGCGCGCGCCGACTGCGGGCTGCTGGCGGCGACCGCCCGCAGCGCGAAGCCGTCGACGGCGGCCAGCGCGGGCACGTGCGCCCCGGCCGCCCAGCCGCCGTTGGCGCTCAGGCCGACGATGCCGACGCCCACCGTGCGTTCGAGATCCGATGCCATCAGAATGTCCTCTTCTCGGTTTCTCAGTCGGGGTGCCACTCTGGCGGGCTGCCACTCAGGCGGCCTGCCGTCGGCCAGGTCGGGGTATCGCTCAGGTCGGGGTGCCGCTCAGGTCGGGGTGCGCGCCCGCCGGCGCCACGCCCGCGGCGGGCTGGAGGTCGAACATGGCGGCCAGCAGCTCGTGGGAGCGGCGCCGGTCGGCGGGGTCGGCGATGAGGTTCTGCACCATCAGCTCGTCGGCCCGGCTCTCCGCGAGCATCCGCTCCAGTGTGGCTCGGACCCCGTCGACGTCGCCGGCGACGAACTGCGGCCACCGCCCGTCGACGATCCGGGTCGGCTGCTCCTGCTCGGCGTCGGTGAGCTCCGCGGCGGCCTCATCGGCACTCGGCAGCACCGCGTCGCCCCCCTGACGCCGCAGTCGAGCGTAGAACCCCTTCGCCGAACCGACCAGCCGCCGCGCCTGCGCCTCGGTCTCGGCGACGGTGACGTTCACCGCCAGGATGGACCGCGGCTCGGCCAGCCCGAACCCCTGGGGACGGAACTGCTCGCGGTAGTGCCGCAGCGCCGCCGCCGCGCCCGCCGGGTTGATGAAGCCGGCGAAGGCGTACCCGATACCGAGTCCGGCCGCGAGGTTCGACCCGGACGGGCTCGACCCGAGCAGCCAGGTCTGCGGCACCCCGGGCACCGACGGGATCAGCGGGTTGCCGGTGAACGGATGCCCGGCCGGGAACGCCTCATACAGCCAGGCCAGCGTCTCGGCGACCTGCTGGGTGTGGTCGTCCTGCGTCGGCTGCCGGCGGTCGCGCCGCAACGCCAGGTCGATGACCGGCCCGGCGGTCGCCCGTCCCATGCCCAAGTCGACCCGGCCCGGGTACATCGCCTCGAGCTGGGCGAACATCTCGGCGACCTTGAACGGGCTGTAATGGTTCATCAGCACCGTCCCGGACCCGATCCGGATCGTCGACGTCCGCGCGCCGGCGGCCGCGATCAGCAGCTCCGGGTGGTGCGACGCGCCGGAACGGCTCAGGTGGTGCTCGGCGAACCAGACCCGGTGGAAGCCCCAGGCCTCGGCGTGCCGAGCCGTCTCGACCGCGTCGACGAGCGCCTGCCGCTCGTCCGTGCCCGGCGCGACCGTGCCCAGCTCCACGATGGACAGCCTCACCCGCGGCCTCCGAGCCCGTGGCCTCCGACGGCGTCGTCTGCGGCAATGGCGGCGATGCTCACCGCTCCACCGTAGTCGATAGTTGGTTGGTCCCAACTTGTGGTCTCGCGTCGCGCCTCTCTACCGTGGACCGATGGACCCCGCGCCCGCACCCGCGACGCCGACCGCCCTCGCCGCCCTTGAGCGGGCACTCGCGGACGTGGCGCGGATCCTCGCCGACCGCGCCACCGTCGACGACCTCGCGCGGCGGTCCGGCTTCGACCTGCCCGCCGCCTCGTGGGCGCTGTTGGAGTACCTCGACGGGCATGGCCCCATGCCCGTCTCCGCGGTCGCCGCCTGCCACGGCGTCGACGTCTCCTCGGTCACCCCGCGGATCAAGCGGCTCGAACGTGACGGCCTGATCAGCCGGCGGCGCGAGCCCCGCGACGCTCGCATCCACCTCATCCACATCACCGATCGCGGCCGGCACGCGCTCGACAGCGTCCACGCCGCCCGCCGCGACCTGCTCGATACGGCCATCGCCGAGCTGGACCCGACCCACGTCGGCATCGCCGCCGGGGTCCTCGAGCTGATCGCCGGTCGGCTCTCCACCACGCGGCGACGCATCGACGCCCAGTCCCCGGGTGGCGCGAGTCCGCATCCTCTCGGCCTCGGGCCGGAAGATGATCCGAGGGATCTTCCGCCGACGTCGGCGGAGGCCGGCCGGGCCCGGCGTCCCGGCGACAGGTCGGAGTCGATACCCACCTGACGTCGGCATCGCCGCCCCGGCCGGGCCGAGCCGAGCCCGTCAGGCCAGCAGAAGGCCCGCGGTGATGAGCAGCAGCACCGCCGTGAGGCCGTGGATGGCGTAGGCGGTGACCTTGGGCCCCTGGTGGCGCAGCACGATCAGGGCGTCGCCGATCGGGACGACGGTGATCATAAGCATGAACCAGCCGACCGCCTGTTGCGTCGAGGCGAGGATCAGGGCTATCGGGACGAGCCCCGACGCGATGTCCCGGATCCCCTTGACCGCGAAATAGGCGTCGGCCTGGCCGATGTCCGCCGGCACGGCGACACCGAAGGCGGCGGCCGCGGCCCGGGGTACGAGCAGAAAGCGTATTCCGATGAAGATGATGGTGACGCTGACGATCCACGAGAGCACATAGGCAACGGTTGTCATGGTCTACCTCGCCGATCTGGTCGCGGGAGCCGCTCCGTCGGCGGTGCTCGGCCTGTCGACGGCACTCGGCCTGTCGACGGCACTCGGCCTGTCGACGGCACTCGGCCTGTCGACGGCTGCGGGAACGGGCCGGTAGTTCCCCCGGATCCGCCGCACGTGGGCCGCGTAGAGGATCCGGCCGACCGAGAACCAGATGATGCGGGCCGGCAGCGGAAGCCCGGCGAGGAACGCCTTGCGCTCATCCGGCTGCGCGTCCTCCAACACGGCGCCCAGCAGGGTCAGGAGCGCGTCCTTCGGGGTGTTGGCGAGGAAGTGCTCGCCCTGGGCCGCCCATTCCGGCACGCTGAGATACTCGGCGGCGAGCGGCAACAGGTGCGATTCCTCGTCGTCGAGATGTTCGATCAATGCCGCCCGATGCTCGACGAGAGCCTCGACGAGGGCGTCCCGAGCCGACGGGTCCGCGCCGGCCTCCCAGGCGGCCAGGGCGATTTCCGCCCGGGCGAGGCTCGCGGCCACCTCTTCGTGCTGGGCCTCCATCCGCAGCACGACGTCGGCGCCCAGGTCCAGGCGGGCCAGCAGCAGCGGCCAGACCAGCTCGTCCTCACCGTGGTGGTGGACGCCGAGGCCCAACTGGTACCACCGGAAGTAGCCGGCGAGGACCCGCGCCCGGGCGGTGTCGCCCGCGGGAACCCGGGCCGTCAGCTCGGCCAGCAATCGCGATTCGCGGCGGAACGCCCGGTGGATGATCTTCATCTCCTGGGTGTTCGGGCGTTCCACGTCGGTGTCAGGGGCTGCGGAAGTGGTCACGGTGTTCCTCCCTCGGTCGCGGCCTTTCCGGGTCCGCGGCCTTTCCGGGTCCGCGGCCTTTCCGGTGCGCGACCCTTCTGGATCGCGTTCGGACTGTTCGGTTGAACTGGGATCAGCATCGGCGGCGACACTTGGAGCGCTCGTGGAGCTGAGTTGGAGCCGTCTCGCCGGAGGGACAGGACCGGATGGATAGGATCGGTACGCGATGGTCCGGATCCGAGTGCTCGGCCCGCTGGCGGTCGAGGTGGGTGGACGCGCCGTCGCCCTGGGCGGACCGCGACAGCGGGCAGTCCTCGCCCGGTTGGTCGTCGCCCGCGGTGAGCTCGTCTCGGTGGACCGGCTGATCGAGGACCTGTGGCGCGGCGAACCGCCGGCCAAGGCCGTGACCTCCCTGCAGTCCTACGTCTCCAATCTGCGCCGGCTGCTGGAGCCGGCCCGGCCGCCGAGGACACCCGCGACGATCCTCATCAGCGCGAACCCGGGTTACGCCCTCGCGCTCGGCCCGGAGGCAGTGGACGCCTGGCGGTTCGAGTCGCTGCTGCGCGAGGCCCGGCGGAACTCCGCCGCCGGCACCGCCTCCCGGGCGCTGCTCTCCGAGAGCCTGTCGCTGTGGCGCGGCGACGCCTTCGGTGAGGTCGCCGACGAGTCCTGGGCCACCGCGGAGATCGCCCGGTTAGCGGAACTTCGCGTCGAGGCTCGGGAGATGCTCGCCGCCGCCGAGCTACGCGACGGCAACCTGGCCGCCGCCGTGCGGCTCGCGGATGCGCTCACCCGGCGTGAACCCCTGCGGGAGGAGGGCTGGCGACTACTGGCCCTTTCCCTGTGGGGCAGCAACCGACAGGCCGACGCCCTCGACGCGTTGCGCCGCGCCCGTCGGCGGCTCGCCGAGGAACTCGGCCTGGACCCAGGACCCGAACTCGCCCGGCTGGAGGAGGCGATCCTCCGGCAGGACCGAGAGTTCCTCGACGCGACGACGCCCCCCTCGGCGTCCCCCTCGCCACCCCCCTCCGCACCCGAGCCGCCGGCGGCCACCACTGCGAGCGCCGAGCTGTTCGCCGGCCGCGAGCGGGAGCTCGCCGCGCTGGCGGACGTCGCCGCCGAGGTTGGTGCCGCCGAGGTTGGTGCCGCCCAGGTCCGGGCCGCCGACATCGATGCCGGCCGGGTGAGGATCGTCCTGGTCAGCGGCGAATCGGGAGCCGGGAAGTCCGCGCTGTTGCGGCAGGTGCGCCACCGGCTGACCACAACCGGGTGGTTGGTCGTCACCGGGCAGTGTCTCGAGGCAGAAGGAGCTCCCCCGGCCTGGGCGTGGCTGCAGGCTCTGCGCGCGCTGGCCGACACCGCTCCCCCGCCGGCCGAGCTGGCCGAGCTCCTCGAACCTCTCCTGTCGGACCAGCTGCCCGACCATCCGCCAGGCCACTACCAGCCCATGGACGCGGACCGCCGGAACCACGTCGACGCCTCGGCCGGCCGGTTCCGGCTACACCAGGCCGTCGCCGCCTGGCTGCGAGTGGTTGCCGATCGGAAGCCAGCGGGACCACTGGCGATCATCCTGGACGATCTGCACTGGGCCGACGCGGAGACCCTGGCTCTGCTCAGCGCGGTCGGTACGCAGGTGACCGACGCGCCGATCCTGCTGCTGGCGGCCTACCGGGACGGGGAGGCCGGCCCGGCTCTGAGCGAGGCGCTCGCCCGGCTGGCCACCCGTTCACCACGGCGCCTGGCGCTGGGTGGGCTGTCGCGGGCGGCGATCGCCGACGTCGTCGGCGCGCTCTGCCCGCGGCCCGTCGACGCCGACACCATGCTGGCCCTCGCCGAACGCACCGGCGGAAACCCGTTCTACGTGCGGGAGAGCGCCCGCCTGCTCGCCAGCGAGGGGGCGCTCGTCGCGCTGTCCGACGTCCCGGACGGCGTGCGTGACGTGCTCCGCCGGCGGCTCGCACGCCTGCCCGAGGCGTCGGTGGCGGTGCTGCGACTGGCCGCCGTCGCCGGCCGGGAGGCCGACGTCGAGGTGCTCATCGACGCGGCCAGCACCGACGAGGAGGGCGTGCTCGACGCCCTGGACGCCGGGCTCATCGCCGGTCTGCTCACCGAGCCCGCACCCGGTCGGGTCCGGTTCACCCACGCTCTCGTCCGGGACACCCTGAGCTCCGACCTCAGTCGGCTGCGCCGCACGCGCATGCACGCCAGGCTCGGCGCCGCCCTCGAGCGGCTGCAGCCCGACAACACCCCCGCGCTGGCCCACCACTACCTCCGGGCCGCCTCGGCGGCGACGGCTCGCCGCGCCGTCGACTACGCGGTCCGGGCCGCCCAGTCCGCCGAACGCCGCTACGCCCACGACACGGCGGCGGAGCTACTCGCGGACGCGCTCGACGGTTTCGACCGCATTCCCGCCGACGACATTCCCGCCGACGACCACGCGTCCCAGGAGAATGATCGCGACGCCGAGCGGGTGCGGCTGCTGGGCCGGTTGCTGCGGGCGCAGGTGCGGGCCGGCGCGGTGGCGGCCGCGCGCGCCACCCGGCAACGGGCCGTCGATCACGCCGAGGCGGCCGGCCGCGAGGACCTGCTGATCGCCGCCTTCACGGCCTGGACCGAACCGACCCCCTGGCAGAGCCGGCCCTACGGGACCGTGGACGCGCCCGCCGTCGCGGTGCTCACCCGCCTGCTCGAGCGGCGCGGTCTCGACCCCGCCGTGCGCTGCCGGCTGTTGGACGCGCTGACCACCGAGCTCGCCGGCGAGGACGACGCCCGGCCCCGCCGGGCCGCCGAGGAGGCGGTGGCACTGTCCGCGGCCGTGGACGATCCCGCTCTGCGCGCCCTCGCCCTCACCGCGTTGGCCCGGGTGCGCAACAACGAGTCCGACTGGCCGCAGCGGGCCCGGGTCGGCCAGGAGCTGATCGCGCTCGGCGTCGGGCACGACCTGCCCGCCTACCACTCCTTCGGCAACTTCATCCGGGCCATCGCGGCGGTCGCCGACTCCGACGTCGCCGACGTCCGGCGCTTCGTCACCGACGGGATGAACCTCGCTCGCCTATACCGGATGCCGGAGGCCGAGGGCGTCGGCGAGTACGCGCAGGCGATGCTCGCGCACATCGCCGGCGACCTCGACGACGCCGAGCGCCGGTACACCGAGGCGAGCGCCCGGATGCTCCGCCACGGGTCGATCCACGCCGCCGGCTTCCAGCTCCTGGCCCTCGCCACCCTGCGCCTGACGCAGGGCCGGATGGCCGAGTTCGCCGCATGCGCCGACGATCTGCTGGCCGCCCACGGTCCGGTCGTGACCGACCTGCTCACGCTCGCGCTGGCCCGGGACGGCCGGCTCGCCGAGGCCACGCGCATGCACGCCGGAGCCCCGGCCCTGCGACCCGACTTCCTCTTCTCGGCCCTCGGTGTCCTGCGCGCCGAGGCGGCCATCGCCGTCGCGGACCGTCCGCTCGCCCGGGCGATGTACGCCGACCTGCTACCGCTGCGCGGACAGTTACCCGGCACCCTGAGCCTGTCGCTGGCGCTGCGGCCGGTCGCCCACACCCTCGGCGCTCTCGCCGCCTTTCTCGGCCGGTCCCTCGACGCCGCCGACCACTTCCGGCACGCGCTCACGGTCGCCGAACGCTGGGGTGCCNCCCACTGGGCCGACGAGGCCCGCCACGCCCTCGCCGCCGTCCGCGCGGCCTAGGAGACCACTGAAAATCTTGCGGGTCCGGGTTCTGGTGTGGTGGTCGACGCCAGTGTTGTGATCATGCAGGGTGAGTGGGTGGGCGAGCTGATCGGGCCGGACGTGTGGGAGACCTGCCGGGAGTTGATCCCGGCGGGGAGTGTGTTCGCGTTCCTGGCCGAGCATCGGGAGGCGCTGTTCCCGGCGGAGATGTTCACCGACATGTANCCGTCGTCCAACGGACGGCCGAGCATGCCACCGCAGGTGCTGGCGGCCACCGTGGTGCTGCAGAGCCTGCACGGGTTGTCGGATTTCGAGACGGTGCAGGCGTTGCGGTGCGATCTGCGGTGGAAGGCCGCGTGTGGGCTGGGGCTGCTCGACACCGCCTTCGACC
>NZ_JYFN01000131.1:0-2231 GCF_000948395.1 Frankia torreyi
CTTCTTGTCGAACCAGGTCACCCGCTCGAAGGTTGCCTTCTCCTTCTTCTTGACGATGTCCCGCTTCTTGTGGTCCCACTTGCCCTTGTCCGGGTCCCACGCCACGGGGGCTGCCTGATCCCCTACGTCCGATCCCGGGTCGTCGTCATTCCAGGTCGGGTCGTCGCCCGGATTCGTCCCGTCGTCCCACTTCCGGTCGTCCCACTTCTTGTGGTGGTNCTTCTTGTCGAACCAGGTCACCCGCTCGAAGGTTGCCTTCTCCTTCTTCTTGNNGATGTCCNGCTTCTTGTGGTCCCACTTGTCCTTGTCCGCATCCGACCCTAGCCAGGAGATCGGGAACCCTGGGTCCTGGATGCCGGCGGCCTCGGCAGCGCCTGCGGGGGGAGTGGCCACTGTCGGCTCTGCAGCCTGCGCCATGGCCACGCCCGGACCGAGCAGGACGGCGCCGGTCGCGACACCAGACATCGTGAGAAGAGCGGCGTAACGTCCGGTCCTGTTCTTCATTCCATACCCTTTCTCGCAACTTGCATTGACTCCACTACTGCGAGCGCCAACCTAGCTGGTCGATCTTTTGAATCGGCGTAGCCGGCCGTACGAGTTACCCGCGGGATAGTCGACGGAGTCGAACCTCCATAGACATCAGGAGGTTCACGCTTTGGCCTCCGGACCACCAGAGTTCCGGGTTTGTGTCCAGGAGAAAAGCATCGGAAGGCATCCCGGAAGAGGGAAATAGACGGCGACGTGCCACCAGGTCAACGGCGTGCCGGCGAGTCAGAAGCAAGACCTGCAGCCTGGGTACGGCGCTTCATCGCGGCATCAGCTAAAGACGCACCTTCCCCGAATGATGCGCAATGCTGTCGGTTGCCGGCAGCCCGGCGAGGGCAGCAGGTTGACAACGTGCTTAGGTGATCGCACGGATACCGGCGAGGATGTCCGGCGGATCGCCCAGGTGAACGATGCCGAGAGTCCGGGTCGCCCCGTCAGCCCGGGGAGCTCCAGAACCCCGGTGTGGGCGGTGACCTGCACGGTTACCTGCCGGATCGGGCCAGTGTCAGGCAGGCTGGATGGTCATGGTGTGGTCGCTGCTCTACGCCGGAGCTCATCGCGGCTCAGGGCGGCAGACGCGCCGTCACGATCCGGCCGCGGCCCGGCGGGCGATCGCCGTCCCATGTCGGCGCCAGGCGCCGGACCGTCAGAGCAGGAAGTCGACGGCCAGCCGGTCCGGCCCCGTGAGCTCGACGACGCGGAAGCCCGCCACCCGGCTCAGTCCGACGCCGATGTGCACCGTCCCCTCGAAGTCGCCGGCCAGCGCGTAGCTCAGCCCCGACTGGCCCGTGCCGTTCGGCGCCGTGCGCAGCGTCGAGGCGCCCTGGTCGTCGTGGGCGGCGGCGGAGGTCAGGACCAGTTCGAAGGCCGCCTGCCCGCTCAGCGGCAGCGGCGCGCCGGAACCGGGCCGGATCACCTGCGGCACGAACTGGGCGCGGTAGCCGGGGACACCCCCCGCGAACTCCAGCACGAGCCGCTGGAACCGGACGCCGTTCTCCACGTTGGTCGCACTGCGCAGCGACACCAGTTGGACGGGCCGGGTCGGCTGGCGCGTGGCCGTCGCCGGCTGGCTCGACCAGCTCCGCGCGCCGACCCGCGGCCCCACCGACGCGGTGGCCGTCGGCGTTCCCAGGGCCGTCGGAGCGGGCGGTGCGGCCGTGCCGTCCGAAGCCGCCGGCGTGGTGGCGCTGGCGGAGGTGGTCGAAGCCGTTGAGTGCGAAGGCGAGGCCGCTGCGCCGCCATCGGAGCCGGAGCCGGAGCAGGCGACGAGCAGCGCCGCCAGCGCGGGCGCGAGCAGGCTCGCGCGAGCCAACCTCCCCCACCCGCGCGGACCAGCCGAGCCGCCCCCGCCCTGCTCCGGCGGGGCCCCCGCGAACATCGCCCCCAACCCGACGGTGGTTCCCATTCGCAACGCCCCGCTTCCTAGGGACAGACGGCACGAAGCCGCCCCATCCGTCATACCCGAAGCGCCCCGACCAGGAACCCGATCATAAGGCGATCCCGAGGTGGCGACCCGTGGGCGTGTCCGGCCGCGGCGGCCACCCGCGCGGGCGGCGCGGCCGGGCCGACCCGGCGGTCGGGTATCGTGAGATCGCCGGCCGGCGTGGCGCAACTGGTAGCGCACCCGACTTGTAATCGGGCGGTTAGGGGTTCAAGTCCCCTCGCCGGCTCCAGAGATACCCACC
>NZ_JYFN01000131.1:2488-2874 GCF_000948395.1 Frankia torreyi
CACTACTGATCTTTAATGTGCCGGGTCGGGTTGATCCGGTGGTGATCGCTGGGGTGATCGTTGGGGGTTGGGTAGTCCGTTGGTATGAGGTATGCGACGGGTGGCGGGTTGACCGCTGAGGATCGAGATCGCCGGGAACGGATACGACAAGAAGCCGCGCATTTGTTCGAACAGGGTGTGTCGAACCGGGAGGTTGCCGCTGGGTTGCGGGTGACTGAGCGGTCGGTGGAGCGGTGGCGGCGGGTGTGGAAGGCCGGTGGGGTGGCGGGGTTGCGGTCGCGGGGGCCGACGTCACGCTGCCGGTTGGATGAAGAACAGTTGCGGGCGTTGGAGGCGGTGTTGGATCGGGGGCCGGCGGCGTCGGGCTGGGTGGATGAGCGGTGGAC
>NZ_JYFN01000132.1 GCF_000948395.1 Frankia torreyi
CCACCGCCGAAACAGGAGCGCTCCATGGACCCGATCCGCTACCGCGTCGCGATCTCCCCGTACGGCACGCCCACCAGCCCGGAACTCGCGACCGTCTACGCCACCCCGTACTTCCCGGACGGCTGCCCCGATCACATGCCGAACTGGCCGGCCAGCGACGGCCACTACGCCCCCCACATCACCGCGGTCTGCCCCGGCTGCCTGCCCGCCGCCCGCCTCGACGTCAACGTCTCCGACCCGTTCCCGGCCCCTGCCGCCAGCCCCATGATCTACGCGCTCGCCTCGCCCGCACCCGCACCCACACCCGACACCACCCGCCACGATCCCGCCCTGCTGCGTCTGCTGCGCGGCGCCGGGTTCACCCGCATGGCCTGGCTGCCCCTTCTGGGATTCCCAGACCCGTGCGTGTTCGTCGCCGACCACCCGACCGGCCACACCCGGATCACCCTGCACAGCCTCGGCCTCGAGTTCCACCTGCGCACCCCCGACGGCGNGCCGTTGCAGGGATGCCTCGGCCCCCACATCGACCTCGCGATCCTCACCACCGCCCTGCGCTCCACCGGCTACGCCACCCCCGTTCCGAACCCCAACGTCGGTAAGCCATCCCTGCCCGCCGGCGCCCGCCAGATCACCAGCATCGAAGCCGCCGGTCTGATCCTCACCGGTGACCGCTACCTCGCCGCCGACGACGCCGCCCACCTGATCGCCACTGGTGATCACGCGGGTGGGCNGCACCCCGATCCCGCCGTCGACCTGGGCCTGATCGACGCGGTGCGCAGCGGACGGATTCTCGCCGCCCGCCTGCCCGACGGTGCCCTCGTCTTCAACCCCAACCCGCGCCATTCCCCCTCCACCTGACCCCTCGCCCGACCCGCACCGCAAGGAGCCTCGACATGCCCGACCTCCAGCAGCGCGTCCTGATCATCCTGCGGGACGCCGACGCCCCCACCCGCCCCGCCGAACTCGCCTCGACCCAGATGGCCCCCTACTTCCCCGACGGCTGCCCGCCGACCCGCCCCGCCGGTCTGGCACGCCCCGCGCACTACCAGCCGCACGCCGACACGGTGTGCCCCGCCTGCATCGCCTCCTGGTCGAGCCACCACGTCGTCTCCGACCCCGCGACGGTCCCCGACCCCACCCCACCGGCCCTGCGCTTCACCTGGACCACGGCCTGGGAAAACGACCACACCGCCCTCGACGACTGACCACCGATCCGTCACCGGGGCGGCCATGGCCCACCCATGACCGCCCCGGGCGGACCGGCGCCACCCATCGCCCGCGCGGGTCGTGCGGCCNTCCAACCAGCGACTCTCTCGCCGGCACGGGCCGTGACCCCACCGCCATCGGCCCGGCCGGCCCCACCTGCCCCCCGCCGGAACATCCCCGTGAAGGAGATCCGTCATGTCCCCGGACCATGACACCCACCCCACGCCCGGCCGTCCCACCGACAACCTCTCCCCGCCGACCATCCACCCTGCGGCGGCCTCAACGGTCCCAGCCACGGGCACGGGACACCTCGCGCCGCGCACACCGGCGACGATCACCGTCCTGGCGATTCCCGCCGATCCCGCACGTCCCCACCGCCTCCTCGCCATCAACCCCTCGGACGACACGACGTTCAAAGACCTGGCAGGCGGCGGCTGCGAACCGATCGACCTCGAACAGGACGGCGCCGTGCTGTGGATGGGCGACCCGCCGCTGCCCGCAAGCACACCCCTCAACGAGCGCGCCACGGCCCTCGCCGCCTACCACCCGCGCAGGTTTCTCCCCGACCAGCCAATCCACGGCGACGTGATCATCACCGGCATGGTCGACTCCGACGGCCTAGACCTCCTCGACGTCCCCGCCTTCTACGCCCGCCTTCTCGACGCACCCCGTTACCGCGTGCACCTCCGCAGGAAGTACACCGCGGGAGGAATCANCCTCGGTGATCAGTACACCAGCCTGGTCGCCGCCTACCANGCCACCTGCGACGCGGCGCGCGCCACGGAAAAACGCCGGCCCGGAACGCATCTGACGGCCCGTGTCACCCCCGTCGACGCCACCCCGCCACCGCCCGCACCGTAGCCCGCCGTCCCGGCCGGTGCGGCCTCCTCCCAGCACCACCCGCGCGGGCTGTCGGCCCCCGCCCCCGCCCCCGCGCGGGCCGGCGCGGTCCGCGCACTGTTCACCACCCTCTGACCGCCCGGGTCGGGCCGAGACCACCCGGCCCGACCCGCACACCCCCACGAACCCAACCCCCCGCAGCGACCGCGCCCAGCCTCGAGGAGCCCGACATGGCCAGCCAGCCCGCCACCCCCACCCCAACCCCGACCCCACCGACCGGCGTCGCCGTTGCGCAGACACGCGACCGGGCACCCGAGGACCTCAAGGACCTGGTCGCCGCCTTGGGGGTCGCGGCCGAGACGACCGCCTCCCAGCTGGCACACGACCTGGAGCAGGCCGCCGCGCAGATGCTCGCGCTGGCCGGGAAGGTCCGCGCGGGCGAGNCNATCCGAGCCGAACGGCCACATCCGGACACCGTCACCAGGCTGGCCCTGCAGATCACCGACTACCAGGCCCGCCTCGAAGCATGGGCCGCTCTCACGCAGGTCCTGGGCACGGGGTGAGGCGACCGGCCCTACCCGCGGGGGGCCGGTCGCCCCCGTCCCCCCCGTGGCTCTGACGGTCTCAACTGGCCCCGGTGTGACGGCTGTACTGGGCCCCACCCTCACCCGCCCCTCTCCACGCCTGGAAAAAATACACAGACGTTTGGCATTCTTTTTCGCGGCGTGTGG
>NZ_JYFN01000133.1 GCF_000948395.1 Frankia torreyi
GTACTGGTCCTGGGCGACGCGGGGAAGGCGCACACCGGCAGCCTGGGCGGCGGCCTGGGTGAGTCCGGAGCAGTCGAAGCCACGGTCTCCGGCTGCGGGCCCGTCGCCGCCCCACTGGTAGGGCAGGCCGAGTTGNGCGGTGGCGTAGTCGACCGCGACCGCCGCGGCCCGGGACGGCNGNGGCACCTCGTCCCCGNCCCCGCCGGTANNGTCGCCGCNGGTGTGGTCGGTATAGCTGTTCGCGGTGCTGAGGACTCTCGCGATATANGCGTCGTCGTGATTATAGGAAAATAGGGCGCCGTGGATATCGCGGCCGCCCGAGGCGCCGGAGGCGCACAGGTAGGCGGCGGCGGTGAATATCGCGTCGGCGGGGTCGTTGATGTCCGGGCCGCCGCCGTCGGCGTCGACGGCNTAGGCGGCGAACGTGGCGGGCAGGAACTGCATCGGCCCCTGCGCCCCGGCATCCGAGGTCCAGTCGGGGTTGCGACCGTGGTCAGTCTCGGTCTTGCCGACGGCGGCGAGCACGGTCCAAGACAGGCCGGGGCAGGTGGCGGCGGCGGCGAGGTAGAGCTGCTGGTAGTCGGCGGGAATGTCGTCGGCGGCGGTCTGGCTGGGCGGATCCCCACCGCCGAGGTCGGCCAGGCTCAGGACCCCTGCGGCGGCGGCGAACAGCAGCAGGACCAGGCCGGCGAGGACCGCACCGGCCGCGGCGAGTGCTTTCACGCGCCCAGATGCAGCACGGGCGGTCGTGGGTGGGGGGCCGGGTCGGGGTCGGCCGGGTCGCTGCCCGGCGGGGGGTCCAGCGGGCGGGTGGGGTGCAGCGGGGTGCCGTAGCGGCGGGTGAGCCCGTCCAGGTCGACGCGGGCGGTGGCGTGCAGGGGCAGCCAGACCGGGCGGGCGGGGGCGAGGTCGTCGTCGGCGTCGGGGGCGGTCAGCGGGCCGGGGGCGGCGGTGATGACGGTGACCCCGGGTGGGCTGGTGCGCAGCGCCGCCCGCAGGTTCGCCTCCCGCCGGGCGCTGGGGAGCCAGATCAGCAGTGGGGTCACGATGCCGCTGGCGGCGGCGAGGCGGCTGTAGGCGGGGAGTTTCCCGAGGACGCGGGNGAGGGGTTCGGTGCCGCGGTCGACCTCGACCATGACGTCGAGGCGGCGGTGTCCGTCGACCCAGACTCCGTAGCCGTCGGGGCGCACGACCCGCCCCCAGGTGTCGGCGGCGCGCCGCTCGGACCACCAGGTGACCAGCCCGTTGCCGTCGGGGCGGCCGCGGCTGGCATGGACCAGGGCGGTGAACAGGGTGTTGACGTCGGCGAGGTGCGCGAGGCGGGTGCCGTGGGCCAGGGCGTGGAGCCGGTCGCGGCGGTAGCCGAGATCCCGGACGCTGATGCCGCGTTCGGCGGCAAGGACCGCCGCCCCGGCAGTGCCGAGGACGTAGTGCAGGGGGGCGGCGATGAGGCGGTAGTTCGGGTGGACCCGGTCGACGACGCCGAGACGGTGCAGGGTGGCCAGGCGCATCCGGGTCTGGCGTTCGCCGTCGAAACACAGCCGGGTGATGTGCCGGCGGGTCAGCACCTGATGTTCGAGCAGCATGCCCAGCAGCCACCGGTCGCGGGCAGTGAGCCGCCCGGCGAGCTCGAGCAGCAGCGCGTCCTGCGAACGGGCCGAGCTTCGGCGGGAGGGAGGAGTCATGCCCCGCCCCCGTGCGGCTGGCCGGGTCGGGGATCGGCGGACGGTCGGGGCCGGGGTTCGTGAGCACCGGCCGTGGGGGCGGTGTGCCGGCGGGCCGCGGTGCGTAGGCCCGCTGCCCGGCCGGGTACCGCGCCGGGCAGCGGCCGGGTTCGCAACGTGAACGCGGCGCTGTCCGCGCCGCCGACGATCAGACGGGTCGCGGCGGTGAACGCGGGCAATCTGGCGAGGTCGTGGTGGGACAGGACGGGAGTGACGTGACGGGCGAGCTCGGAGGCGTCCCGCGGGCTCACCGCGAAGAACACCTTGCTGCGCGCGTTGGTCGACAGGGCGTCGGCGAGATCGGCGGGGAGNTGGCGTAGATGCTGGTGGGCCAGGACCATCGACAGCCGGTAGCCGCGGGCTTCGGCGAGCATGTCCTCGATCGCGCCCGGCAGGGTCAGAAAGTTTTGGCATTCATCCAGGTAGGCGGCGCAGTCTGCCCGCCGGGCGGGGGGCACGGCCGCGCGGCGCAACGCGGCCTGCCACACCTTCGCCAAGACGATGCTGCCGATGATCTGGGCGCCGTCCTCGCCGATCGCGCCTTTGGGGACACGGACGAGCAGGATNCCGCCGCGGTCGAGGACGNCGGGCACGTCGATGGTGGACTCCCCGCCNGCCAGCGCCGCNCGNGCGAAGTCNCNNAGCAGNAGCGCGCGGAGTTTGTTCATCAGCGGGCCGACGGCNGCGGCGCGCGCCCCGTCGGACAGCTCCGAGTACCAGTCCCAGAAACCGCCGAGGATCGGGTCGGACACCTTCGCGGCGGCGGCCCGGCGGGCCCGGGGATCG
>NZ_JYFN01000134.1 GCF_000948395.1 Frankia torreyi
CACACCCCCACACCCCCCACCACGACGGCCACCCCCACCACACCCACCACCGACCCCCAGAGCATCGGCAACACCGACGGCGCCACCGCCACCGCCACCGGCGACCCCACCGGCGCCACGGGCACCAGTGACACCGTCGGCACCGGCAGCAACCCCGCTCACCTCGCGGCCACCCTCCCCACCTACCCCTTCCAGCGCCAGCGCTACTGGCTGCGGGAGGCGTCGACCGGTGGGCACAGCGTCGCCGGGCTTGGCCTCGCCAGCGCGGACCATCCGCTGCTCGGCGCGGCCATCGGACTGGCCGACCAGGACGGGGTGCTGTTCTCCGGCCGACTCTCGCTGGCGACCCATCCCTGGCTCGCCGACCACACGGTGCAGGGCAACGTGCTCGTGCCCGGCACCGCCTTCGTCGAGCTGGCGCTGCGGGCCGGCGACGATCTCGGTGCGGGAACGTTGGACGAGCTGCTCTTCGAGGCGCCGCTCATCCTGCCCGAGCGCGCCGCCGTCGCCATCCAGGTCACCGTCACCGCCCCCGACGACACCGGCCGCCGGCCCGTCGCCATCCACTCCCGGCCGCAGGACTCGCCCGACGCCGCGTGGACGCGGCACGCCAGCGGGGTCTTCGCCGCCGATGACGGCAGCGGCGCAGGCGGCGACGGCAACGACGGCGAAGGCGGCGGCGAGCCCGAAGCGCTGGCCGCGTGGCCGCCGCCGCGAGCGCTGGAGGTGCCCGTAGGAGACGTCTACCCCGCGCTGGCCACGTCGGGGCTGGCCTACGGGCCGGCCTTCCAGGGCCTGCGCGCCGCCTGGCGCGCCGGCGACGACCTGTACGCCGAGGTCGCCCTCCCCGAGGCCGGGAGCGACCAGCACCAGGGCGCCGCCTTCGGGGTGCATCCCGCGCTGCTCGACGCGGCCGTGCACCTGTCGGTCTTCCACGGGCTCGCGGACGTGCCCGCGGGTCACAGCCGACTGCCGTTCGCCTGGAACGGCGTGCGCCTGCACGCCACCGGCGCGACCAGCCTGCGCGTCCACCTCGCCGTCCACGGCAGCGACGAGATCTCCCTGCACGCCACCGACCCCACCGGCGCCCCCGTCATCACCGTCGAGTCGCTGCTGGCCCGGGTGGTCTCCGCCGAGCAGCTCGCCGCGGCCCGACGCCGCCGTTCGGATTCGCTCTACGAGGTGACCTGGCCGCCCCTGCGGCTGGCCGCCACGGACCCACCGGCCACGACGGATTCAGCGGCCACCGGTTGGGCCGTCGTCGGCGCCGACGCCGGCGAGGCCGTGCCGGCCGAGCTCGGGGCGGGCGTCACCCGGACGGATCATCCCGACCTCGCGTCCCTCGGCGCGGCGATCGAGGCGGGCACCGCCGTTCCCGACCTCGTCGTCCTGCCCCTCGGCGCCGCGGACCTCGCGCGCCCCGCCGATGCCTCGGACATCGTGGACGTCCCCGCCGCGGCGCGGGCGGCCACGCAGCGGGCGTTGGAGCTGCTGCAGACCTACCTGTCCGACCGTCGGTTGGACACGACCCGGCTCGCGGTCCTCACCTCCGGCGCGGTCAGCGTCGCCGGGGAGGATGTCGACCTGACCACCGCGCCCCTGACCGGTCTGCTGCGCACCGCCCAGAGCGAGCAGCCCGACCGCATCCTGCTGATCGACCTCGACGGCGACCCCGACAGCCGCGCCGGCCTGCCCGCGGCCGTCGCCGCCGCACTGGCCAGCGGCGAGAACCAGCTCGCCCTGCGCCGGGGCACCGCCCACACCCCACGTCTCGTCCCGGCAGCCGCAGCCGCAGCGGCCGCCACGCCCGCCGTACCCGCTGCGGCGGACTCGGCCGACCCCGCCCAGCCGGCCGAGCCGGCCGACCAGGTGCATCCGGCGGGCTGGGATCTCGACCCCGACGGCACCGTCCTCATCACCGGCGGCCTCGGCACCCTCGCCCACCACCTCGCCCACCACCTCATCACCCACCACCACACCCGCCACCTCCACCTCACCAGCCGCACCGGCCCCGACCACCCCCACGCCCAGACAATCCGCACCGAACTCGAAAACCTCGGCGCCACCATCACCATCACCGCCACCGACACCACCAACCCNCACCAACTCCAACACCTCCTCGACACCCTCGNCCCCCNCCNCCCCCTCACCGCCGTCATCCACACCGCCGGCACCCTCGACGACACCACCCTCACCAACCTCACCGAAGACCGCCTCCACACCGTCCTCACCCCCAAAATCGACGGCGCCTGGCACCTCCACCACCTCACCCGCCACCACCCCCTCAAAGCCTTCGTCCTCTACTCCTCCATCGCCG
>NZ_JYFN01000135.1 GCF_000948395.1 Frankia torreyi
GTGCGGTGACCTCGACCGCGCCGGCGGCGGTCATCACCTGCCGCGGCTGCGCGTGACCGTTACGGACCACCAGCCGACGGCCACGGGCGTCACGCTGGTCGGCGAGCTCGGCGATGTAGGCGTCGACCTCGGCTTCCAGGGCGGCGGCGAGCATCCGCCGGGCACCCTCCCGGACGATCTCATCGATCAGCGACGGGCTGCCCGCCGGACCATCGGCGGGCGTGTTCTCCTCGGGTACTACCGTGAGCACGGGCGTGCCTTCCCGACCGACGCGTCAACGTCGGCCTGACTGAGACCTCAACCTCGATCACCGGGAAGGTACGCCCTCCCCAGCCGATCCACAGGTCTCAACCATTGCTCGATGTCGGCCCCCTCCTCGGCCAGCCGTAACGCGTGCGAGCGGCCCTGGCCACGCGCGACCCCGGTGATGTAGGCGACCCTGCCGTCGAACTTACCCACGTCGCTACCTGCGCCTTCTCATCACGAGTGAACTGGACGTCGGCCCCGGCAGGCGGCTCGCATCAGGCCGGCGGGTACCCGATCGTCTTGATCTCCAGGAAGGACTCGAAGCCGGGGATGCCGTTCTCCCGGCCGAGACCGCTCTGCTTGTAGCCGCCGAACGGCGAGTCCAGGGCGAGCCAGTGGGCGTTGTCGATCGCGATCGCGACCGCGTCGTCGTCATCGTCGAACGGGAGCACCGTCACCACCGGGCCGAAGATCTCCTCCTGGGCGATGCGGGCATCGGGATCGACGTCGACGAACAGCGTCGGCTCGACGTAGAAACCGCGGTCGTGATGCGGCGAGCGGTTGCCGCCGCAGACGAGCTTCGTCGGTCGGTCCCGCGTCGGCGACGAGCTCGCCATCGATGATCAGCTGCGATTGGTCGATCATCGACCCTCCTGTCGTCGGGGGCGGTGATGATCCCGCATCTCCGTGACATTGGTAACAATCCCGGGGATTAATGTCAACCCGAGGGTCGATTAAATTGGAGTGGCAGGGAGCCCTAGGCCCCCTGCCAGCGGTACAGGTTCCCGGGACGGCCGCACCGGCCGTAGCGATGGGAGCGGATCGCCAGCCGATGGACGGCCAGATGCTCCAGGTAGCGGCGGGCCGTGGCGCGAGACACTCCGATCGCGGCGGCGATGTCCTCGGCGGAGGCCGGCACGGTCTTGGCCCGTAACTGGGCCACGACGGAGTCGAGGGTCGTGGCGGACACGCCCTTGGGCTGGTCCGCGACCGGGGTGGCCGGCGGCCGGAGCGCGGCCAGCGCGCGATCGACCTCCCCCTGGCTGAGATGACGTGGGGGAGTGGCCGCCATCTCGCGGTGCGCCGTCGCGAACCGGTGGAGACGGTCGCGCAGAGTCGCGGCGCTGAGCGGTTTCACCAGGTACTGGACGACCCCGTACGACAGCGCTGCCCGGACCGTCGCGAGGTCGCTGGCCGAGGTCACGGCGATGATGTCGAGCGCGGCGCCCCGGGAGCGCAGCGTGCGGCACACCTCCACGCCCGTCGTGTCGGGCAGGAGGAGATCGAGCAGTACGAGATGCGGACGACCGCGGGAGACGAAGTCCAGGGCCTCGGCGCCGCTGTGGACGATGCCGATGACGGCGAATCCGGGAATCTGATCGACATAGCTGCGCTGCTTCTCGGCCAGCCGCGTGTCACCGTCGACGATCAGGGTGCGGATCGGCTCGTCAGGCATGCGTCGCGGCTCCGGACGGTCTGGTGGGCGAAACGGCAGGGGGTGGCATCGGGCTAATAGTCCGTCGGATTTTCCCGTCTCGAGTGGTGCGTATTTTCACAGAGTAAGCCCTGGAATGCATCCGCCGGTTGTCGGAAATGCGTCAAAGTTCGACCGACGATTGTGCGGAACCGGCGGTCGAAGTCCCGGTGTCGCGGCCGTGTCCGCACCCTCCATCCGCGGAGCACGGGCACAATACCAGGAACTTTAGGTTCGGATCAGGACTGTGACCACGGTGGGCGGCGGTCCTGCGAGGTGCTTGTCGATCGGCTTCTTGGCGGGGAACGGGGTGCGTTTGGTGCGTCGGACGACGCGGGGGTGGGAGCGGAGCCGTTTCGGTAGGACGTGTTCGGCGATCTCAGCGGTCACCGCGGCCAGGATCCGGGCCGTCCGGCGGAGGGGGGAAAAGCGCCCGGCGCACGACTTGGCGGCGGACGACTTTGACGGTGTGGGTGAAGGAGAGCCGGTCGGGGTCGATCCCTTCGACCAGCGCGGTGTCGTGGATCAGTTTCCGTAACGCCCGGTGCAGCAGCAGGACGCCCCAGACCTCCTGCTC
>NZ_JYFN01000136.1 GCF_000948395.1 Frankia torreyi
CTTCCGTTTCCTGCGTCTCCTTGAGCACCATCGGGTGCCTCCCGTCTGCGGTGGGTCCGGACAGGGGGCTGCCCGTGGGAGCCGCGGGGCAGGATCGAATCTGATCCTCGTGCTCGAGGCAACAGGGAAGGGCCCTTCGGGTGCGGTTCCCGGCGCCCGACTAAATCACGGCCTGAAACGACCAAGGTACGTCGACGTCGGTGGGCAGCCGCGATGATCGTCACGCCGCCCCGGGTCTTCCGTGACGGAACAGACCTACGGGGCACACCAAGCCCACGACCGGCCACCGGGCCGAGGCGCGACGCTGCCACGCAGACCCGACGACAGCGAGCGACCACAGAAATTTCAGCCCGGAACGGGCTCCCCNCCCCGAGGGGCAGGGGGACTAGATCCGCCAGTAGCTGGTGATGTTGGGGGTTCGTGGATCGCTGGAATGCGAGCGGGTGCCTGCCGTGCAGGGAGAATCGGGGTTACCACACCTACCGATACAGCCCTGACGAGAGGCACCCGCCGGGTGAACAGACTACGCAGACCGGCCGAGTCGAGGAAGCGGGCCCCGCGGGTGCGGGTCGGGCCGTCCGACCGGTCGCTGACCGGGATGGCGGGGCTGGCCGCGGTCGCCGAACTGGTCGACCGGCTCGGGGTCGTCGAGGCGTTGGACGAACGCGTTGGTCCGGTCAAGCGGCGGGCGCGGGGGCTTTCGGGCGGTGAGTTGCTGGTCGGGTTGGCGACCGGGCAGCTGGCGGGGCAGGCGACGCTGGCAGGGTTGGACCGGCTGCGTCTCGACGAGGCGGGTGGGCTGCTCGCGGCGGTGCCGTTCGCGCCGTCGCGGACGGCGGCGAGGCTGTCGGGCCGGTTCGGTCCGGCGGCGCTGTCCGGGCTCGAGGCGATGGTCGGGGTGCTGGCCGGTCGCTGGCTGTCTCGGCTGCCCGGGCAGCGTCGGACCGAGCTGGTCGCAGGCCGCCCGACGATCGACCTGGACTCCTCCGACGTGGAGGTCTATGGCCGCAAGAAGCGCGGGGTGGCCTATACCTACGAGGGGAAGAAGGCCGGCCGGCCGCTGCTGGCGTCGTGGGCGCGGACCGGGCTGGTGCTGGCCGCCGATCTGCTCGCCGGGGATCAGGACGTCCGGCCGCGCGCCGCCAGCCTGCTCGCCCGGGCCCTGGCCAACCTGCCCACAGCGGTCTGCGCCCCGCCGCTGGTCCGGGCGGACTCGGGGTTCTTCACCGGCGAGCTCGCCCGCGCCGCCGTCAGAGCCGGCGCGGACTTCGCGATCGCCGCGCCGCGCAACTCCGCGCTCTGGCGCGCTTATGCCGCCGTCGACGAGAACGCCTGGACCGATGCCCGGGACATGGCCGGCGCCCAGCTCGCCGCCGCCGGCTACGCCCCGGCCGGCTGGCCACCCGGCACCTACACGATCATCCGCCGGGTGAAGGTCCCCGCCGTCGAGATCTCCACCGACCCCCGCTCCCGGCGGCGGCCACGATCCCGAAAGACCAGCTCACCCTCGCGCTCGACGGCGTCGCCGACCACGCCTGGGCGGTCAGCTTCATCGTCACGAACATCCCCGCCGACGAACCCGAGGGCCTCGTCGCCGTCGAGCACTGGTTCCGCGGCCGCGCCGACATCGAGACCCAGATCAAAGATGTCAAGCTCGGCGCCGGCCTGCGCCACCTGCCCTCGGCCGACCCGGCCGTCAACCAGGTCTGGATGTGGGCGGCGATCCTGGCCGGCTGGCTGTCCACGATGCTCCAGTCGCTGACCGGCCACGACCAGGCCGCCGGCCGTGCCCACGGCGACCGTCTCCGCCACGAACTGATCACCATCCCCGGCCGGGTCATCCGCCACGCCGGCACGCTCACCCTGCGCCTGCCACCCGGCCGCGACCAGCACCTACCCGCCGCCCTCGCCCGGCTCCGCGTCCTGCCCGCAGCCACCTGACCAGCTCGTTCTTCCCCACTCGACGCCCTCCGGGCCGTGGACCCGGCAGCCACCCGGCACGACAGCCGGGCCGACACCCTGCCCAACAGTCGGAAAGAACATCAACTGGCCAGAAAAGGAAAGATCACCGATCTTTGATCACGCCAACCGTCGTTACTGGCGGATTTAGTCCCCCTGCCCTTCGGGGNGGGGAGCCCGTTCCGGGCTGAAATTTCTGTGGTCGCTCGCTGTCGTCGGGTCTGCGTGGCAGCGTCGCGCCTCGGCCCGGTGGCCGGTCGTGGGC
>NZ_JYFN01000137.1 GCF_000948395.1 Frankia torreyi
CGGGCCATCTCGTCCTGTCTCATACCAACCACCGCCACACACATGAAGACGACAGTCAGTACAACCACAGACAGACCTAATCAAGTCCTACTAGAAGGCCACTGGCACTACCAGTTGTAGTTCCAGTAGACGATTCCGCTGATCAGCCCCTCGTTCCAGCCGTCGTCGGAGTCGAAGAAGTCGAGCGGCATGACGCCCAACTGGCCCACGGTGCGCCACTGCTCGATGTTGCCCCAGATCGCGTCGTAGAGCGGCGGCTGGATGAGGTCGGCGTAGCCGTCCGGCGCGATCCACGGCGGGTCGTTCGCGCTCACGTAGTTGACGTAGAGGCGGTCGTCGCCCGGCTCGCGGTAGACGACCGACGCGTTCGCCTGGGCCCAGATCTCGTCGAACTTCACGCTCGGGTCGCTGTTGCCCCAGTCGTCCTGGATGACGAGGTCCGGCCCGCCGTAGTTGATGCCGCCGAGGCCCGCCACGTCACCCAGCAGCACAATCTTCCCGCGGGCCTGGCCCACCGTCGGGATGTCGCCGTCGGTGTAGTAGTACGACCGCAGGTACCTGTTGTTGAAGATCTCTCGGAAGGTCTCGTCGCTCTCGTTGGAGTACTCCTGCTTCACCCGCATCAGGATGAACTCGGACGGGTGGCTGGAGAGGAAGTCCGCACACTTCTGCTGGACGTCACCGAACATGATGCTCTGGTAGTAGGCGCCGTGGTGGATGGCGAACGACCGGTCCGAGCCGCTGCCGACGACCCGGCAGCGGATGTCGAGGAACCGGCAGCCCAGGTCGAGCTGGTCGGCGACGTCGAGCGTCTGGCAGGGCACGAAGATGTTTCCCTTGCCGTAGCGGGCGCAGGACTCGTGGGTTCCGGGGATCGAGATCCGCCCGATCGACGTGCTGTCGGACAGGTAGTACATCCACTCGTCGCTGGTGAGCAGCTCGGCCGACTTCGCGCGGCCACGCAGCAACCGCCGGCCGACGCCTTCGCGGGGTTCGGCCCGCAGGGGGGCGAAGCTCGCCGCCTGGGACAGGGCCGGGCGCAGGTCGGCCTCGGTGGGGGCCGGACGCGTCATGGCGGGCGGGAGGTCGGTGGGCCCGCCCGCCGGCCCGGTCGCGATCTCGGCGAGCTTCGTCTCGGCGTCGTCGTGCACGCTTGCCATGGGCATCTCCAGGTCAGGGGAGTCGGCGGGAACTGCTGCGCCGCAGCCCGTTTCCGGGCAGCGTTCTTCCGCGCCGCGGATTTCCCGGTGGGAAAAACAGCGGCGATAGTGGCAGTGGCAGTGGCAGTGGCAGAGACAGCGGCGGAAGGCCGGAGCTGGAATCGAGCTGGACGGCCCAGCGCGCACGCGAGAAATCGTCGGAACAGAGTGAGGAGACTGGAACTCGATGCGATCTGCCGCCGGTCATGCTGTGATGCGGCGGCCATCGTGATATCTGCCGGAACGACAGCTTAGGGGCGCGTCGCCGCCAAGCGAGGAGGTTTCCCGGAAATTGTCCGGAACAGTGACCACAGTGACCACAGTGACCACAGTGTCTCCGGCGGCACGGTCTGCGGGCTGACCGCCGCGAGCCGCTCCGACGATCGCGGAACGCCGGGCGACGGCTCGGGCGTCCGCGGCGGATGCGTGGGAGAGCGCCTCCATGGTCCTTCCACAGGGTTGCGCGTCCGATTTATCCCTGTGGAGGAGACAGAGGGCGCCGCTCCCATGCACACCACGATCCTCGAAGTCGAAGTCGAAGTCGGAGTCGAAGTCGGGGTCGGGGCTCGGACCTGGGAGTGTGGGTGCTAGTAGACCGTCGCCACTAATGTTTGGGGTATAGGTGGCGGAGTTTGGTGCGGGCGTCGGCGGTGGTGAAGTGCCAGTGGACTTGGCGCTGGTCGGTGTTGACGGCTGTCTGCCAGGCGGCGAGTTCGGTGTTGAGCACGTCGAGGTCGTCGATGCGGCGGTCGAGGCATTGGCGGGTCAGTGCGGCCAGTTCGATCTCGGCGATGTTGAGCCAGGAGCCGTGTTTGGGGGTGTGGTGGATCTCGAGGCGCCCGGCGAGAGCGAACGCGACGGCGGGGTCGAAGGCCTCGTAGAGCGAGGCGATGCCGTGGGTATTGAGGTTGTCCATGACCAGCACCACCCGCTCGGCGTGGGGGTAGTCGATGGTCAGCAGGTGC
>NZ_JYFN01000138.1 GCF_000948395.1 Frankia torreyi
CCTGACCTGCTCGAGGGCTGCCTGGCGGGCACCGGGTTGACCTTGACACCATCCCATGATCAATCAGCCGACCTCGCGCATTAAAGGTCGGTAAGCCTTTCCCCGTAACGGTCCGCGACCGCCGGTGGTGATCATGGTTGTGGCGATCGGGCGGACGATCGGGCGGACGATGGCATGCAAAACGCAGGGCTCTGTTGCATTCGGCAGGTCCGGCCGTTCCAAGGCCGAGATCGCGGCCCGGCTGGTGCCGTCGGAAGCCACGGCGAAGACCCGCGTCGGGTGGATCCCGGCCAAGCTGGAACTGCGGGACCGGCGCAGACGGTCGTCTTCGCCTACGAGACCGGCGTGGTCCGCTTGTCGGACAGCCCGCCCCGGCTGGAGCGAGAGCGGTGTCGCGGCTGATCGTGGGGCTGGTCGTGCGCTGACGATCGCAGCCTCTGGAGCCTGCATCCGCGGCGAGGACGGTGGTCCTCTGGAGTGACGGCGGCCGCGAGTCCCCGCCTTTTCCGGCCGGATAGTTTGCGCGCTGCCTATTTGTAGTCAAGTTGCTACGGAAAGTGGCGGATCATCCTTCGCCCCTCCGCATCCGCGGCTCATGGGCCGCGAAAATCTCCGCACTTGCGATGATCTGTAGAATTCCACTACACTGGCCCGGACGCCGGCTCCGAACGGCGCCGGTGGCAGGGTGTGCTCTTCGCCCCAGGATCCGTGCGCTGTCCGCGTCATGTTTCTGTCGATTTCTGTGGCGTACGGTCGCGCCGCGAATCTCGGCCTGGTCGCGGCGGAGTCCGCGCCCGCTGTCGCACGTCGGAAAAGTCTTCGGAAAGGAGGCTCGGCCCGCACGGCACGTCAGCTGTCTGCCGATCTTAACCTGCGGTATCCCCGGGAACGCGGCGGCAGTTTGGGCAGAAAAAACCACAGTCGGCGCTCGGTGTGGTGCCGAACTTCTTCGGCCCGGTCGATTTCCGGTCAGTCGATTTCCGGCAGGCTGCGACCGGACCCGGGTCGATTCACGGCCGTCAGGCGCCCGCACGGTCGAGCGGGGCTGAAACGCGGCCAAAGATATCACTGGAACTTCCTCGATGAAGCGCTGGGTGCGGCCGACGAAACATCGTGTTCACGAGTTGGTTACCCTTTTTTATTGGGGTTGATCTTACTTGACGCTGGTCTTTAGCCACTGCTAACTTCCGCCCATGATTATCCATAGCATGACGAGCGGCGTGAATCGTTTGTTTCGGGGGGACTGTCAGTGAGTTCTTTGGGGGGATGGTCGGTAAGTTCGCCGCGCCGCCCGGCGCGGGTCGCCGTCGCGGTCGGTGTCGCGAGCGTGTTCGCGCTGGCGGCCTGCTCGAGTTCGGGGGGTTCGAGTGCCGACGCCGGCAGCAAGAGCAGTGCGACACCTACGACGTCTGCCACGCCCGCCACGCATGTCGTGACGGACCTGTCGGGCGCGAAGGTGACGGTACCGACGACGATCAACCGCATCGCCGAGCAGTTCCCGGCGCATACCGTGGCCGACATCATGCTCGGCGTCGGCGACAAGCTGGTCGCGATCCAGCAGAACGTGAGCACGATCCCGTTCCTGCAGGCCGTGCAGCCGTCGATCACGAAGGTGCCGCAGCTTTTCCACAGCAGCAACGTGAACATGGAGCAGTTGCTCGCCCAGAAGCCGGACGTGTGAGGTGGTCCCCGTTCTTCGGACAGTGATCCCTATGTGGGATAATTGATCCGTGAGCGGAGGAGATCAATGAGTCAGTCGCGGAGGCGGTACACGCCCGAGTACAAGGACGAGGCCGTGAAACTCGTCATCGATTCGGGTCGGCCGGTATCGGCGATCGCGAAGGATCTCGGTATCAACGAGGGAACCTTGGGGAGCTGGGTGGCCACCTGGCGTCGGACCCACCAGGGCGAAGAAGAGCCACTTTCGATGTCCGACCGCGCACGGTTGAAGGAGCTGGAGAAGGAGAACCGGGAACTCCGGATGGAGCGCGAGTTCCTCTCAAAAGCGACCGCCTTCTTCGCGCAACGCCATCAGTGACCGACAAGTACGAGCTGATCGCCGCGGAG
>NZ_JYFN01000139.1 GCF_000948395.1 Frankia torreyi
GACTACCCCCACGCCGAGCGGGTGGTGCTGGTCATGGACAACCTCAATACCCACGGCATCGCCTCGCTCTACGAGGCCTTCGACCCCGCCGTCGCGTTCGCTCTCGCCGGGCGCCTCGAGATCCACCACACCCCCAAACACGGCTCCTGGCTCAACATCGCCGAGATCGAACTGGCCGCACTGACCCGCCAATGCCTCGACCGCCGCATCGACGACCTCGACGTGCTCAACACCGAACTCGCCGCCTGGCAGACAGCCGTCAACACCGACCAGCGCCAAGTCCACTGGCACTTCACCACCGCCGACGCCCGCACCAAACTCCGCCACCTATACCCCAAACATTAGTGGCGACGGTCTACTAGACCCTCACCGTCGCCGGGAACGCCACCGCCGGCTACCACCCCGCCGCCGCCGACCACCGCCAGCACGCACCCGGGTACACCACCAAGACCCATTCCCCCACCGCCGACATGTTCCACAAGATCCGCCGCGTCCTGATCACCGTCAAATATCAGGCCGTTCACCCCGGGCAGACGACGCCCGCAGAACTCCACACCCTCCGGCCGACTTGGGAGATCGCCGCCACCTAACCGCGAAGGTCGAGCTCGGTGTAGAGTTCAGTAATTCGGCGAAAGTCGAATATTCTTTCTATAAGTTTCGCCAGGATTCTATCCTCCGAGCGGAAGCCCCCGCTTTTACTGAAGCCGACTGCGGGTTCAGCCAAGCCCGTCACGCGGGCCGCAGCGACAGTCCTGTCGGGGGACAGACCCAGCTCTCCCGGTCAGGGGATGACGCGGCGGCGGCGGAGATCGTCGAAAAGGGCGTAGAACATCGTCTCGGTCTCGACGTACTCGTGGAAGCCGAAGCGGCGGGCCTTCGAGCCATCGGCGATCATGTCGTAGTCCCAGGAGAACACCGCGTCGCCGAACCGCCAGGACGAGACCTCCCGGTAGGAGTGACCGGCGAGGCCGTGGCGGGCGGTCATCGTCTTCCACAGCTCCTCCTTGTCCGCCATCACGGACTCGAGGCTCATCGGCAGCGTCGCGGCGACCTCCAGGCCGAAATAGCGGCCGACGGCCGGCCACATCTCGCTCCACCGGAACAGGTCACCGTTGTTGATGTTGAAGGCCTGATCGGCGCACGCGGCGGTGGTCGCCGCCCACACGGTCGCCTTCGCGAGCAGGCCGGCGTCGGTGACCTCCAGCAGCGCGTCATAGGCCCCCGGCGCGCCCGGGAAGCGCAGTGGCAGGCCGAGTTCCTTCGACATCGAGGCGTACACCGCGAGGACCATCGTGAGGTTCATCGGATTGCCCGTGGCGAACCCGCACACGACCGACGGGCGGATCGCCGACCAGCTCCAGCCCGCATTCCGACCGCGGGCGGTCAGATAGTCCTGCTGGTCGACGTTGAACTCCGGCGGCATGTGCCCGGCGTCGGACTCCCGCGCCGGGGTCTTGAACGGGCCGAGGTGCGCGCCGTACACCTTGTAACCCTGCATCAGGCTGACGTGGCGCAGCGCCGGGCTCGCCGCGTCGACGGTCTCGACGACGTTCGTCAGCATCGCCAGGTTCGGCGCGACGAGCTCGGCCCAGGTCGGTCGCTCCTGGTAGGCGGCGTAGAACACGTGGGTCACCGCGCGCAGGTTGCCGAGCGCGGCCCGGGTGGCGTCGAGGTCGAGCAGGTCGACGGCGACGTGGCGCACGCGCGGCGCCGGGCGGCCGCCGCGACGCGACACCCCGATGACCTCCCAGTCGCCGAGGCCGGCGAGATGCTCGACGAGGGTGCGGCCGATCACCCCCTGAGCGCCGACCACCAGCGCGACGTTGCCCGCGGTCTGGGCGCCCGCAGTCTGGGCGCCCTCCGGATCGGTGCCCGCGGCAGAGGTGCGCTCGAAATGGGTGCGTGCGGGGCGGTTGCCCTCAGGGCGGGGGGCCTCGGGGCGGGGG
>NZ_JYFN01000140.1 GCF_000948395.1 Frankia torreyi
CGCTCCGGGACTGTTTCCCGGCCATGACACCGGGGACGGCATCAGGGTGCGTCCGGTAACGCCTCGTGCCCGGGGCTACGATTCGCTCAGATTAACCTGACTTGGGCCATTTAGTGCGTGCCGTGGATGGCGTCGAGGACTGTCTGGAGGTCGTCGGGTAGGGGGTCGGCGGCGGTGATGGTGTGGTCGCCGGCTTGGATCGTGATGGTGCGGTAGCGGCGGGCGGTCGTGACGAACCTGCGGATGGACCAGCCGGTGGTGTTCTCGATCCAGCGGCTGACGGCGAGGGCGGCGAACACGATGGTCAGGTGTGCTTCGATCGATTCGCGGGTGTGGTGGTAGATCGGCCGGGCGGCGAGGTCGGACTTGCTCATCCGGAAGCTCTTCTCGACGTTGAGTAGCCGGCTGTAGGTGGCGATGACCTGCTCGGCGTCGGGGTCGGGCAGGTTGGTGACATACCCTTTGATCCCGGCCAGGGCGCGGTTCTTGGCTTCCAGCGCCCGGTTGACTGACTTCTTCGCGTCGGTCAGGCGCACGTAGCGGTTGCGTTTCACCGCGGTCTTCCCGGCGACGGCGTTCTCGGCCTTGGTGACCTGCTGGTCGATCCCGCGCAGCGTGCGCCGGGCCCGGTCGGCCCGGTACTGGTAGAAGATCGTGTGATCGCGTCGCTGGTCCGAGGGACCGGCGGGCCAGGGCTGAACGAACACGTGCCCGTCGGGGATCTCCAGGTTCGGGTGCGCTTCGCGCCACGCCTTGACCTGGTAGGGGACGTCGGGGACGCGGGCGCCGAGGACGAACGACAGTCCCGCCTCCTCGATCGCGCATTTGTTCGCCTCGGAGACCATGCCGGCGTCCGCGACAACGGTGACGTCGGACAGGCCATGCTCGGTGAGGAACCCGGTCAGGACGGGCAGCATGGTCGTGGTCTCAGCCCGGTTGCCTTCGAACGCGTGCACCGTCAGCGGGAAGCCCGCCCCGTCGGTGAGCAGACCGACAGTGATCTGCGGTTCCAGACGTCGTTCCTTACTGAACTCCGGTTCGCGGAACCCGTCGCCCTGGTCGGTCTCGAAGTAGAGCGTTGTCACGTCGTAGAGCAGCAGTGTGGCGGTGCCGAGACGGACATGGTCCGCGCAGGCGCGCGCCAGCCGTGCCCGCCACGGGCCACCGGCGGGGTCGACCGGGACGGGCTGCCCGGTCTCGTCGACGTCGTCGGCGCCGGCGTAGAGACGCAGCCGGCGTTTCACCGTCCGGTAGGACGGGGCGGGCGCGCCGGCCTCGTCCAGCACGCGCAGGGAGTCGAGCTTGCTGGTCGGCTCGATGATCCGTGCGAGCACCAGCGCCCTGAAGACCTCGTCGCGGCCGGTCGCGGCGGGAAACCCCAGCGTGTCGTAGCCGCGGGCCAACGCGTCGAGGAGGTGACCCGCCCGCGTCGAGGTGATCGGCAGCGCGGCGCCGGAGTTCGCCGGGCTGCCCGCCAGCCGAAGATCGAGCTCACCCTGCCCCGCGGCGAGCCGCTGGCGGGCCACCGCCTTGAGCAGCTCGAGGTCAGCGTCGGTATGCGCCGACCCGACGTGCTCGATCTCGCGGGATCCCCGGTACTGGGAGTGCACGATCTGCACCGCCCGCGCACCAGACGCGGTCTTCACCGTCCGCACGTAGGGAGACACAACCCGACAGAGTAGGCCACCGCCACCACCCCGATTAGTGCGTGCCTCCCAGACCAAACCCGCAGGTCACCCGTCCGCGAACAGCGAGACGATCAGATCTTGGCCCAAGTCAGGAGGATCGCCGCTTCCTCCAGGCCCAGGTAGGGCTGAAACCATCCCGGCATCACGTCGGTGAAACCCTGCCACCAACCGGGCTCGTTGGCCTGACG
>NZ_JYFN01000015.1 GCF_000948395.1 Frankia torreyi
TCCTGCTGCTGCACCGGGCGTTACGGAAACTGATCCACGACACCGCGCTGGTCGAAGGGATCGACCCCGACCGGCTCTCCTTCACCCACACCGTCAAAGTCGTCCGCCGCCAAGTCGTGCGCCGGGCGCTTTTCCCCCCTCCGCCGGACGGCCCGGATCCTGGCCGCGGTGACCGCTGAGATCGCCGAACACGTCCTACCGAAACGGCTCCGCTCCCACCCCCGCGTCGTCCGACGCACCAAACGCACCCCGTTCCCCGCCAAGAAGCCGATCGACAAGCACCTCGCAGGACCGCCGCCCACCGTGGTCACAGTCCTGATCCGAACCTAAAGTTCCTGGTATTGAGCGTCGACCCGGTGAGTAACTCGATGCCCGGCCCTGGGCGTCTCACGACCGTCATGGGCATGAAACGAAGGCCGGTATGTGGGGAGGATAGCGGAGTGTCCTACTCGGCTCCTACCGTCTACGGGCTACTGCCTACCGCTGATTCTGAGATTCTGGCCACGAACCATGATCAAAGAAGCGGGGTTGTGCACGGAGAGTCGCGGGACCTGGCGGTTGTGATCGCTCATGGCTTCTCCTGTTCGATGGCGCATCCAGCGTTACGGCATGTGGCAGCCGGGTTACGAAAATATGCCGGAGTGCTGGTCATGGACCTGCGGGGGCATGGTCGTTCCAGTGGATCATGTACGTTTGGTGATCGTGAGATCTTCGACGTCGATGCCGGCGTCGGCGAGGCTCGCCGGCTCGGCTACCAGCGCGTTATCACCATGGGATGGTCGATGGGCGGGGCGGCGGTCCTCCGTCATGCCGGATTGTCCAAAAACGGTACGCTGAGTCACGAACTGCGCCTGCGTCATCCCCCGGNTGCGGTTGTCAGTGTGAGCGCCACCAGCAGATGGTTCGTCCGCGACACCGCGCCGATGCGGCGGATCCACTGGCTCGCCGAGCATGCCACTGGCCGGATGGTGGCACGAGGTGCGTTACGAGTCCGTATCGACCCCCGCGCTTTCGTGCCAATTCCCGCCGCTCCGGTCGAGATCGTCGGCACCATTGCGCCGATGCCTTTACTGATCGTTCACGGGCATCGTGACCGGTATTTCACCCTGGAGCATCCGCGCGCGCTCGCGGCGGCCGCCGGAGAGTCGGCCCAGATGTGGCTGGTACCCGAGTTCGGCCATGCCGAGGCCGGGCTCTCTCCGGGCCTGCTCGACCGCATCGGCACGAGCCTGGCGAGCCTGGCGACAGCCGGCCCCGGCGGGCCGGGGGAGACGGCCGCCTCGGCGCACCGCGGCGGCGCGGTGGTGCAGAGCCGGTGACGGCGGCCCCCGACCCAAGGCCGCCCACGCCGGGTGCGCCGGGCGTGCCGGCCGCGCGGGTCACCGTCCGGTACTGGGCCGCCGCCCGCGACGTGGCAGGGGTGCGCGAGGAGACGATCGAGGCGGACACGTTGGCGGCGCTGTTCACGACCGTCGCGGCCCGCCACGGGGGTGACCTGCCCGCGCTGTTGCGGCGCTGCTCGTACCTGGTGGACGACCAGCCCGTGGGTCGGCGCGACCCGGCCGGGGTCGTCCTGCGCGACGGGGCGGTCGTGGAGGCCCTGCCGCCGTTCGCCGGCGGTTGAGCACCGGCGCCGCCGCCGCCCGCCGCCCGCGTGACCTGGCCCGCGGCCGGTGCGGCGCCAGGCCCGCGGGCGGGGCATGGCAGCATGTCGGCGTGAGCGCTGGCGAACCCGGGCTGTCCCGCGGCGTGCTGTCGGGACAGACGGCCCTACCGGTCGTCGCCCCGCCCCGGCGGGTGCTGCTCGGCGCGCCCCTCGCCGCGCTGGTCGCGATGGGCCTGGCCGTCGGCGCGGCGGCGCTGGCCACGTGGGTGCTGGCGGCCGTCCTGGCCGTCGAGCAGGTCGCGTTCGCGTGGGCCTGGGGCCGCGCGCTGCGTGCCTCCCCGGGCACGATCCCGCTGGTCGCGGCGGGGGCGGTGCTCGCCGACGTCGTCCTGCTGGTCTCCGACCGGCACGCCTACGGTTCCGTCGCCGGTGTCATCGGGGTCGCTGTCGCGGTCGTGGTGCTCTACCAGCTTGGTCTGCGACGGGCCCTGACGCTGCGCGCCCCGGCCGCGGGGCGCGCCGGCGGCGAGGCGGACCCGGCGGGCCGTCCGGACACCGTCGCGCCGCCGGCTCCCGCGGCCCGGGTGAGCGCCGAACTGGCCACCGCGCTGAGCGGGATCATCCTCGTCGCCCTGTTCGCGGGGTACCTCGCGCTGCGGGCGGGGCACGGCGCACATCATCCGGCCGATCTGCTGGTGATCGCCGGTCTGCTGGGTGCGGGCAGCGCCGTCGTGGCCGCTCGGCTGCTCGGCTGGACCGGCCTGGCGACGGTGCCGGCCGATCTGCTGGGTGTGGCGGTCGCGGTGGCGGCGGGCGCGATCCTCGGTGCGCTGGGACCCGACGACCTGACGCTGAACGCCGCGCTCGCGACGGCCGCGTCGGGAGCCGCCGTCGCCGCGCTGGTCGATCTGGTGCTCGCCCGCGCCCGCGAGGCCGGCTCGTCCGCAGACGAGGTGGACGCGGCGGCGGGTCGGGTGGCGGCGGATGTCCTGCTCGCCGCGATCCTGCCGCTGGCGTGCGCGGCGCCGCTGGTCTACCTGGTCGGACGGCACCTGCCCGGATGAGCGGCCGAGGCCTGCGCATCACGGCCGTGGTCGTGGTCGTCCTGCTGATCGTGCTCGTCGTCGTGGATCGGGTCGCCGCGCGGGTCGTCGCCGGCCAGATCGCCACGCAGGCGCAGCGGGCCGAGCACCTGCCGTCGCGTCCCACGGTGTCGCTCGGCGGTTTCCCGTTCCTCACCCAGGTCGTCGCCGGGAGCTACCGGGACGTGCGGGTGGACGTGCGCGGTCGCGTCGAGCAGGACGTCCGCGTGGACCGGGTGCACGCGGACCTCGCGGGTGTGCGGGTCCCCCTCGCCGACGTCGTCCGCGGCGACGTGCGGCGGATACCGGTGGACCGGCTCGCCGCCCGGGTGGAGCTGACGTTCGCCGACGTCAACGCCTACCTGCGCAGCCAGGGCTCGGCCATCACCGTCACCCCGGACGGGCAGGCGATCCGGGTCGCGGGATCGGTGCAGGTCCTGGGGACCGCCTACCCCGTGTCCGGGACGGCGGACATCGGGGTCCAGCCCGCCGCGGTCACGTTCACCCCCCGCGAGCTGGCCGCATCGGTCGGCGCGATCCTGCCGCCCGCGCTGCGCCAGGCCGCCACCGAGCTGCTCACGGTGCACGTGCCGGTCGCCGGTCTGCCGTTCAACATGCGGCTGACCTCGGCGACGGTCGCGGGCGATCGCATCGCCTTCGCCGCCGGCGGTCGCGGCGTCGTGCTCGACGCCGACGCCGCCACCGCGGGCCGCTGACGCGCCAGATGGTGCCAGCCTGGGGAGGGTCTCCGGCCCGGAACGGGGCGACGGCCCGGGAAGGGGTGCCGGCCCGGGAAGAGCGGGTGCCGCCGGGATGCTGTAGGAGCTGTGACGGGAGTCTGGGTACTGGTTGGGGCCGTCGTGGTGGCGGTGGCGCTGGGTACGGTGATGCGCGTGCGGGACGGGCGGTTCCGCCCGTCCCGAGAGCGGCCGGTCGCCGCGGGCGGCGGGCCGGTCGTGGCCGTGGCTGAATCGTTCGGAGCCGACGGCTCCTCCCGGGCGGCGGCGGATCCTGACGGTGGGCTGCGGGCGGAGCTCGCCGCCCTCGGCGAGGCGCTGGGGGAGCGGGCGACGCTGCTGCAGTTCTCCACGGCGTTCTGCGCGCCGTGCCGGTCGACGCGACAGGTGCTGGCCGGGGTCGCCGCGCTGGTGCCCGGGGTGCGCCACGTCGAGGTGGACGCCGAGGCGCACCTCGATCTCGTCCGCCGGCTTGCCGTCCGGCGGACGCCCACGGTGCTCATCGTCGACGCCTCCGGCCGTGAGGTCAGGCGGGCCAGCGGCGCACCTCCGACGCGGCAGGCGGTGTTCGCGACCCTGGCGCAGATCGTCCCCGCGGATGGGACTAAACGGGCAGATGGTGATTCTTCGGAACCGCCGCCAGCGAGTTAACACAGACGTGACTTTCGCTGCTACCGTGGCACGAACCATGTTCCGGACGCAGCTCGTGAAGCGCCGCGCGGTCGACCTGTGCCGCGTGGGTAGCTGCCTGTGTCGTCTTTCCTGATCGCGGGTTGACGCCCCTGATGTGATCGGTTTCCCCGACGCGTCGCTCCGCATCCGACCGGGTAGCTCGAGCCGGCAGTCAGGAGAAAGTCTCGTGGTGGATCCTCGTGGCCTGCGGTTCACCGCCGCCGTCACCTCGGTCGTGCTCGCCGTGGTGCTGGTGACGGGCAGCGGATGGCTGTTGCTCGCGCAGACCGTGGTGTTCGCCGTGGGGGCGGTGGCCGGCGTGCGGTACGCCCCTTACGGCCTGCTGTTCCGGGCGTTGATCCGGCCGCGGCTGGGGCCGCCCGCGACGACCGAGGACGCTGCTCCGCCCCGGTTCGCCCAGCTCGTCGGTGCGATCTTCGGCGCCGTGGGGGTCGCGGGGTTCCTCTCGGGCATCACCGTCCTCGGTTTCGTCGCCGCCGCGGCCGCCTTCATAGCGGCCTTCCTCAACGCGGCGTTCGAATTCTGTCTCGGGTGCCAGCTGTATCTGTTCTTCCGTTCCATCACCGTAAGAGGAGCGCGCGCATGAGCCGCGAGAAGGCATTGGTCGACGCCGCGTGGGTCGAGGCGAACCGTGACGACCCCAAGGTTGTTCTGGTCGAGGTCGACGAGGACGTCTCCGCCTACGACAAGGGGCACATTCCGGGTGCCGTGCGGCTTGACTGGAAGTCCGAGCTGCAGGACCCGGTCATCCGGGACTTCGTCAACAAGGAGCAGTTCGAGAAGCTGCTGTCCAGCAAGGGTATCGCGAACGGTGACACCGTCGTCCTCTACGGCGGCAACAACAACTGGTTCGCGGCCTACGCCTACTGGTACCTCAGCCTGTACGGTCACGCGGATGTCCGGCTGCTCGACGGCGGCCGCAAGAAGTGGGAGCTCGACGGCCGTGAACTGACCGCCGAGGTCACCCCGCGGCCGGCGACGACCTACACCGCCAAGGAGGCGCGCACCGACATCCGCGCGTTCCGCGAGGAGGTCGTCGCCGCGATCGGCGAGAAGGCGCTCGTCGACGTCCGTTCCCCCGACGAGTTCTCCGGCAAGCTGCTCGCGCCGGCGCACCTGCCGCAGGAGCAGTCCCAGCGGGCCGGTCATATTCCCACCGCAAAGAACATCCCCTGGGCGAAGACCGCGAACGAGGACGGCACCTTCCGGAGCAACGACGAGCTGACCAAGCTCTACGGCGAGGCCGGCGTCGATCTCTCGCAGGACATCATCGCCTACTGCCGCATCGGCGAGCGTTCGGCGCACACCTGGTTCGCCCTGCACGAGTTGCTCGACCTGCCGAACGTGAAGAACTATGACGGGTCGTGGACCGAGTACGGCTCGCTGGTGGGCGTGCCGATCGAGAAGGGTGCGTGAGACATGTGCGGCGCGACCCGCGGTGGACCGTCGGTGGAGGGAATTGACGTGGCCAAGGAGACCGTGATCCAGGGCGTCGTGGTGCAGGGTGGCGAGCCGGTCTCGACCGGCTACGCCCGGCTGCTCGACGAGGGTGGCGACTTCACCGCCGAGGTTCCGCTGTCCGCGACCGGCCAGTTCCGCTTCTTCGCGCGGCCGGGGCAGTGGACCGTGCGGGCGCTCGTGCCCGGCGCGAGCGGCGAGCAGAAGGTCGTCGCCCGCCAGGGCGAGCCGGTCGACACGCAGGTCGAGGTCGCGGCCTGACGGTCGTCGCTGGAGACGGCGCGGTTGACGCGGTAGAGCGGTGGAGGGGACAGCGGGCAGTTTCCGCTGTCCCCTTCTTCCTGATGCAGAGTAGGTCCCTGGCTACGGATCCCGGCGGATGAGTGGTGCGGCTGTAGCACTAGGCTGCGGAGTCGCCGCGCTCCGTGCCCGCGTGGACGGCGGTGGGCAGCAGCGGGCGGGGACCGCCCGGCAGGTCCGCGCCGGGCGGCACCGTCGTCGGCACCGCGAAGTGCATCGGGCCCACCGAGAAGCAGCGCAGGCCGTTGTCGCGGGCGAACGCGACCGCGGAGCCCCGGTCGGGGAACGGTGCGATGATCCGGCGGACGGTGCGCTGCCCGGCGGCCGCGAACAGGACCACCGCGAAGAGTATGTCGGAGTCTGCCATCATGCGATCATGAAAGCGCATGCGATGGCCGACGATGTGCGTTTCGGCGTGTCCTGTTCGTGGTCTGTTGTTGCGCCTGCGGTGGCTTCTGCAACGGCTTCCCGGCCTTCTGTAACGGCTTGTCGGCCTTAGTAGACGAGCGCCTGGACCCCGTCGGCGAGCACCTCGTCGACGAACGCGGCCGCGCCGGCGATGCGGATGCCGGGGATGACGTCGTCCGGGCCGAACGAGCGCCGGGCGGCGCACTGGGTGCACACGGTGACCCGGCCGCCGGCGAGGATGCCGGCGAGAAGGTCCGGCAGCGGCGCGGCATGCGGCAGCTCGAACTCCGCCGCCCGCCCGGGCAGCGCGAACCAGGCGGATTCGCCGGTGAGCCAGACCGAGACGTCCGCCCCGGCGGCGACGGCGACGGCCGCTACCGTGAACGCCTGTGAGCAGCGCTCCGGCGCGTCCATCCCAGCGGTGACCTTGACGACGAGGGGACGGGTCATCGACCCAGTCTGCCCCATCCCCGGCGATCGCCGGCGTGCCGTCGCGCAGCCCGCCCCCCGACCGCCCGACCCTGGCCGCCCGGCGCGGGGTTAGGCTGCGCAGCGTGCTGCACTACTTCTTCACCGGGCTCCTGGTGGCGATGTCCGTCCTGATCGCCTGGTTCTCCGGCTACGTGGTCTACAAGCTGTACGAGGGGCAGCGCTGAGCGCCCGGGGCCGGTCGGCCGCCGGGCGGCCGCGGTCCACGACCGGGACCGGGGGGACCGGGCCCGCCGATCTGCATCCCAGCCTGCTGCCGCTGGCCTTCCTCGTCGGCACCTGGCGCGGCGAGGGCGTGGGCGGCTACGAGGACCTCGAGGGCTTTCACTACGGCCAGGAGATCACCTTCGCCGCCGACGGCCGCCCGGCGCTGGGCTACGTCTCCCACACCTGGTGGGCGGACGAGCCGCGCGACGGCCGGGAGCCCGGCAGCCCGCTGGCCACCGAGACCGGCTTCTGGCGCGTCCAGCCCGGCGAGGACGGCGGGACGGTCGTCGAGGTGACGCTGGCGCACCCGTTCGGCATCGCGGAGATCTACGTCGGCACGGTGGCGGGAACCCGCGTCGACCTCGACCACAACGTGCTGATCCGCACGGCGACCGCCCGCGACGTCACCCGCTCGGTGCGGCTCTACGGGATCGTCGAGGGTGGAGACCTGGCCTACGCGATCGACATGGAGGCCGAGGGCAAGCCGTTGCAGTCGCACCTGTCGGCGCGCCTGCACCGCGTCACGGACTGACCGCTCAGCCGGATCGGTCAGCCGGATCGGTCAGCCGGTCAGCCGGGCTTCGCGGCGTTGCCGGCGTCGGCGGCGAGCTTGGCCCGCCACGCCTTCTCCCGCTCGATCGCCGTGGCGAATCCGAGGGCGATCGCCGGGTCGAAGTTGTCGTCGGCGTAGGTGCCGACGCAGCCGAGGATCCGGTCGATCTCCTCCGCCGTGACCGCGAGCAGCGGGATCTGCCCGGTCAGGAAGATGTCGCCGACCCGGTCGATGGAGAAGTGCACGCCGTAGGTCTTCGCGTTGCGGCCGAGCAGGAAGGCGTAGGTGCCCGCTGCGTTCTCCGCCGGGGCGCGCATGAAGAACGCCTCGACCAGCAGGGTGTGGTCCTGCACGACGAGCCAGGTCATCGTGCGCAGCTTGTGCTCGCCCTCCAGGGTGACCAGGTACGAGCCCGCGGCGATGCGCTCGTAGGCGAGGTCGAGGTCGGCCAGGGTGTCGGCGATCAGGCCGTCGAGTCGCTCGCGCTCCGCCGTGTCGATGGGTGCCGTCATGGCTCCAGACCTCCCCGCTTGCAACTGTGACGATGCCGGATCCGGATCAGGTGGAGATCCTCCCACCCGGCTCGACGGTTCACACCGCGACGGCGGCGGGGCTCAGCGCGTGCCGGTAGCTGCGCAGCACCCCGCGGGCGGTGGCCGACCAGCCGAAGCCGGCCGCCCGGCCGACCGCGCCGGCGGACAGGCGGCTGCGCCAGTGTGGCTGGCGCAGCAGCCGGTCCAGCGTGTCGGCGTAGCGGGCCGGGTCACGGCCGGCGACGAGCAGGCCGGAGACCCCGTCGGCGACGGCGGTGCGCAGGCCGCCGACCGCGGCGGCGACCACCGGCGTGCCGCAGGCCTGGGCCTCCAACGCGACGAGGCCGAAGCTCTCGCTGTGACTGGGGACCACCACGGCGGTGGCGGCCCGGTACCAGTGGGCCAGCTCGTGCTGTGGTGCCGGCGGCTGGAACCGGACGAGATCGGAGATCCCCAGGTCCGCGGCGAGTTTGACCAGGGCGTCCGGCTGCTCCAGCCCCGAGCCGCTGGGGCCGCCGACGACGGCGACGGTCAGCCTCGAACGGCGGGTCGGATCGCGGCGCAGCAGCTCGGCGGCGGCGTGCAGCAGCAGGTCCGGCGCCTTGAGCGGCTGGATCCGGCCGACGAACAGCAGCAGGTCGCCGTCCGGGTCGAGGCCGAGGCGCGCCCGCGACTGCGCCGCGTCGCCCGGCCGGAAGATCTCCAGGTCGACGCCCGGCGCGACGACGTCGACCCGGTCGGGGGCGGCGCCGTAGAGGTCGATGAGATGGCCGCGCTCGTCCGCGGTGGAGGCGATCAGCCGGGTGGAGCCGGCGATGACCTCCTGCTCGCCCAGCAGCCGGCCGGGCGGCTCGGGGCGGTCCCCGACGGCCAGCGCGCCGTTCTTGATCTTCGCCAGGGTGTGGGAGGTGTGCACGAACGGCACGCCCCATCGCCGGGCGACCGCGAGGGCGACCTGGCCGGACAGCCAGTAGTGCGAATGGATGACGTCGAAGTAGCCCGGCTCGTGCCCCGCCTCCGCGCGCAGCACGTCCGCGGTGAACGCGCACAGCCAGGCCGGCAGGTCCTCGCGGTGGACCTCCTCGAACGGCCCGGCGTCGACGTGACGCACCGTCACACCCGGGGCCAGCTCCGCCGAGGTCGGCAGCTTGCTGCTCACCGCTCGGGTGAACACCTCGACCTCGACGCCGAGCGCCGCGAGCTGCCGCGAGAGCTCCACCACGTAGACGTTCAGCCCGCCGGCGTCCCCCGTGCCCGGCTGCTCCATCGGCGAGGTGTGCATGGACAGCATCGCCACGCGCCGGGGCCGGGCGCCCCGGTCTGGCTCGGCGCGGGCCGCGGCACTGCTCCTGATCAACCGCACCGGGCACCTCCGCATCCATCCGTCTGGGTCGCCTGCCCGGCACGACCAACCCTGCACAGGACCGACACGACAACCACCGTTCTACCCGCCCCGTTGTCCGGTCAACTGGTCGCCCCCCCGCCCCGCCGCCCGCGACAGGTGGCAAAAGACGCTGTTATTGCAGGTCACAGGGGTGCACGCGGCGAGGCCGCCGGGCCGGCGGTCACAAAGCTGTAAGGAAACAGACGCGGCGACGCGCCCCGGGCGCCGGCCCGACCGGGCGGTCGACCGCGGTCCGGGTCACCGCTGCGGCGCCGGGAGGCGACGACGTCGGCGGTCGGGCCGGGTGCCCGACCCGACCGGAACGGCCGATCTGCGAGGCTGGTCGGGTGTCGAATCCCAGCCGCGCCCCGCGCCTCGCGGCCGGCCGGGCCCGCGCCCTCGGGGTACCCACCCGGGGTACCACGGCGCCGAACCGGCTGCGGCGGGTCGACCGCTGGCTGCTCGACGCCGCCGGCCCCCTGCTGCGGGGCAGCGCGGACCCGCTTGTCGTCGATCTCGGCTTCGGCGCCTCGCCGGTCACCACCGTCGAACTCCACCGGCGGCTGCGGACGGCCTGCCCGCGGGTGCGCGTCGTCGGCCTCGAACTCGACTCGCAGCGAGTGGCAGCCGCGGCCGGTGCCGCCCGGCCGCCCGGCCTGACCTTCGCCCGCGGCGGGTTCGAGCTGCCACCCGCGGCGACGCGTCCCGTCGTGGTCCGCGCCCTGAACGTGCTACGTCAGTACCCCGAACCGGCCGTCGCCGACGCCTGGGCGACGATGACGGCGCGGCTGGCCCCCGGCGGCCTGCTCGTCGAGGGGACCTGCGACGAGATCGGCCGGCGGGCCTGCTGGTTCTGCCTGCCGGCCCCGGGGAGCCCGCCCGGCTGGCTCGCCGCCGGGCGGGTCGCCGCCCGGCCGACCCTGACGCTCTCGGCCCACCTGCCGAGCCTCGGCCGCCCCTCCGAGCTCGCCGAGCGGCTACCCAAGGCGCTGATCGAACACAACGTGCCCGGTCACGACGTCCACCGCCTGCTTACGGCGCTCGATCGGGCCTGGGAACGGGCCGCGCCACGGGCGGTGTTCTCGCCCCGGCAGCGCTGGATCGCCGCAGCGGGCGAGCTACGGGCGCAGGGCTGGCCGGTGCGCGGAGACGCCCGGCGCTGGCGGCTGGGCGAGCTCACCGTCGACTGGCCGCCGCCAGCGCCGCGCTGAACGCGCGGTACGCCCGATCGTCGAACAGCACGAAGCGCGCCTGCGCGACCCGGGTGTCGGCCGTGAGGACGGCGGTCACCGCCAGGCGGGCGGCGTCGTCCAACGGCCAGCCGTACACCCCGGCGCTGACGGCGGGAAAGGCGACACTGGCCGCGCCGAGCTCGTCGGCGACCGCCAGCGCCCGCGTGTAGGCGGACCGCAGCAGCGCGGAGCGGTCCTCGGCCGGGTCGTATACCGGGCCGACGACGTGGATGACGTGCCGGGCGGCCAGCCGGCCCGCCGGCGTTGCCACCGCCTCACCGGTCGGCAGCCCCCGCGGCAGACAGGTCGCGCGCAGCCGCTCGCAGGCGGCACGGATCTCCGGGCCGCCGGCGGCGTGGATCGCGCCGTCGACGCCCCCACCGCCGAGCAGTCCGCTGTTGGCGGCGTTGACGATCGCGTCGGCCTCGACGAGCGTGATGTCGCCCTGCTGCAGGGTCACGTGCACCATGCGGCCGAGTCTCCCCGACGCGGAACCCGGTATGCCCGTCCCCCGGCGGAATCGTGCCGGTGGCCGCCGGGCGCGACGGCGTGCCCTCCCCTCCGGGTGCCCTCCCGTGGGGGAGGGCACGCCATGGGAGCATCGCTGGATCCGCCCGGCAAGGGATCGGAGGGGCCCGCACGGAGTGGCGCGTTTGCGGGTGGACGGGGACTGCGATCCGATGGAGGATGTCCGGTCTCGCAGCGGGCCGGGCTCAGGACAGGAGAGGAAGCCGGAAGGCTGGAAGGGACGGCGGCGATGGCGGAGCAGCTCGTGGTTCTCGGGTTCGACAGCGTGGAGCAGGCGCGGCAGGCCTGGTCACTCGGCCGCCGACTACGCCGGGACAAGCGGCTTGACCTGGCCGACGGCACGTTGGTCTGGCGGGATGAGCGCGGCCACGTCACGATCCGCCGCGTGGCCAACCCGGCCCGGACCGCCGCTCTCGGCGGGGCCCTGTGCGGAGGGGNGATCGGAACGGTGTTCCTCGCCCCGTTCGTCGGCCTCGGCATCGGGGCGGGCGCCGGGGCGCTCGCCAGCCGGCTCAGCGGGCCGGGCGTGGACGATGATCTGGTCCGGCGCATCGCCGGGTACCTGCAGCCGGGACGAGCCGCAATCTTCGCCCTGGTGCGCCGCTCGGCGGCCGACGAGGTCACTGACGTGCTGCGCCCCTACCATCCGGTCGTCATCATGACGACCCTGCCCCCGGAGCGGCAACGCCGGCTGGTCCGGGCCCTGGGCCGCCGGCCCGTGCCCGCCTGACGGCCCCCGCAACCGGGCCAGGCCGCGCCGACGGCGGCTTGACCTGGCCGGGCCGACGGCCGCCGCCACCTGCGGGCCGGTCGCGGCGGGCGCGGTGGCCGCCCGCCGCAGTCTCGGGCGTCAGGAACCGGCGGGGCGGCGAGTCGGCGCGATCTTGTCGAGCACCGCGAGGTCGTCCGGGCGGGGCTGCCACTGGCCGGCCGCGGCGTTCGCCCGAACCTGGACCGCGCTCGTCGCGCCGGCGATGACCGAGGCGACGCCGGGCTGCGCGGCCAGTCCGCCGATCGCCACGTCGAGCAGGGAACGGTCCCGCTCCCGAGCGAAGGTCTCCAGCACGTCGACGCGGTCGAAGACCTCGTCGGTCAGCTCGTCCTGCCGCCCGGCGAGCCGGGTCCCGGGCGCCGGCGCCTCGTCGCGCTGGTACTTGCCGGTGAGTAGCCCGTTTGCAAGCGGGAAGTAGGGGATGACGCCGATGCCGTACTTCAGCGTGGCCGGCACCAGTTCCGCCTCGACGCCGCGCTCGAGCAGGCTGTAATGGTTCTGGGCGGAGATGAACCGGGTGGCGCCGGAGGCCCGCGCGGTCCACTCGGCGTCCGCGACCTGCCAGGCGTCGAGGTTGCAGGCGCCGATGTAGCGGACCTTGCCCTCCTTGAGGATCTCGTCGAGCGCCTCGAGAGTCTCCTCGATCGGGGTGAAGGCATCCAGCTTGTGGAGCTGGTACAGGTCGATGTAGTCCGTCTGCAGCCGGCTCAGGGAACCCTCGACGGCCTTGCGGATGTACCGCCGCGATGCCCGGGCGCTGAAGTCCTGGCCGTACATGCCGCCCATGTCGCTGCCGAATTTCGTGGCAAGAACGACGTCATCACGGCGGCCCCGCAGAACGTGCCCGAGCAGAGTCTCCGAACCACCCTTGTTCCCGTAGGTGTCGGCGGTGTCGAAGAAAGTGATCCCGGCGTCGAGCGCGGCATCGACGACCGCGCGGGTGCCGGCCAGGTCGACGCGTGAGCCGAAATTGTTGCATCCCAGACCGACGACTGACACGAGCAGTCCGGACGATCCCAGCGGGCGATAGCGCATGTACTCAATACAACACATCGGAGTGCCGCCCGCGGACACCAGGTCCGCGGGCGGCGGTCGACCTGTGCACACCGGTGATCGTCCATAGTGGATCCGATGCGTGCTGGTTTACTCTGCGTTACTTCTCTGGAGCGGCGTCGACCACCGCGCGGCCGACCGCCTCTGCCGCCCGGCGGGTCGACGTGCGCGCCGCGCGGGTCTGGCTGACCGCGGTCCTCGTGCGGTGCTCGGCCTCCGCGGTGGACGGGCTGCGCCGGATGCTCGCCACCCGGCGTTCCCCGCGCGACGCGAAGGTGTTGTAGAGCTGGGTGGCGCGGTCCTGCAGGTCCGAGATCTGGGAGGTCACGGTGGCCGGCAGCGCGCGAACCGCGGTTCCCACCTGGGTGGGGACCCGGGCGGCCTGCACGGGCAGCGACCCGACCCGGTCGGAGAGCCGGCGCACCTCGCTGCTCGTCGTCGTGGGCAGGGCGAGCAGCTTCGCGACGGCGAGGTCGGCGGCCCCCACCGAGGCGTAGATCGGCTTGCGGACCTCCGCCAGCGGAACCCTGATCTCGGCCTTCACCTCGGCCTCGTCGCCGCGGGTCTGGGCGGTGGCGCGGGCGCTGGGGCGGGCGGCGGACCGGTTGGCCGGGCGGCTCGCGGTGCGGGATGTCGTGCGCGTGGTTGGCATGGTGTCTCCCTCGGGTCGAGGATCTGTTGTTGTCGTGTAGATGATTCCTGGGGTTTCGGCCGTCGCTCCGGGTGCGCTCCGGTGGCGGCTGTCGGGTCAGGGCGGTGCGGTCGACGTGGCGTCGTGGTGTCGTGGTGTCGTGGCGCCGGATCAGCCGGTCTGGTCGCGGCCGGGCAGACCGGTGCCGGTGTGGCGCTCCCCTCCGGCTGCGGGGCGGACGCCCAGGGGCAGGTCAGGCGCCGGCCCCGCCGGCGGACCCAGCCGTGCCCGGCCTCGGGGTGGCGTTCGAACCGGTGGTGCCGTTCGAGCCGCTGGTGGTGGCCGAGCCGGTGCGGGCGTCGGGACCAGTGGTGGTGTCGGGACCGGGAGTGGTGTCGGAGCCGGGGGTGGTGTCGGAGCCGGGGGCATCTGGCGGGGCGGTGGTGCGGCGACGGGAGCGGGCGGTGGCTGCGGTCGGCGAGGTGCCGCCGGCCGACCTGGTCCGCCGGGTCCCCTCCGAGCCGCCGCGGGTGGCCGTCGTCGCCCGCTTGGGGCTACGGCGCTTCGGCGCTTCCGGGGCGACGGGTTGCGCCGCCGCGTCGTCGGCCGGCACCGCCGCGCCCGGAGCGTCCTGCGCCGCCTCGGCAGCGGCGCGACGACTGGTGGGCCGCCGGCGGGCGGTACCCGCGGGGCGGGTCTTCGCCGCCGCGGTCACCCGCGCACCGCCGGCGGTGTCGCCGCCTGCAACGGCCGCGCCGCCCGCTTCGCCGCCGGCACTCGCACCCACGCCGGTGCCGTCATCCGCACCGGTGCCGTCATCCACGCCGGTGCCGCCCACGGCGGGGCCGCCGGCCGCCGCGCCGGCTCGGGCGGCGACGGCGTTCTCCGTGCAGAACGCCTCGTAGATGTCGAGCACCACCTGCTTCTGCCGCTCGGAAAGGGAATCGTCCGCGAGGATCGCCGCCATGACGTCCTCGCCGCCGTGCCGTTCCTCCAGAATTCCGGCCTGGACGTAGAGCACCTCGGCGGAGATGCGCAGTGCCTTGGCGATCTGCTGGAGAATCTCCGCGGACGGTCGGCGCAGACCTCGCTCGATCTGGCTGAGGTAAGGGTTGCTCACCCCCGCCTGCTTGGCGAGTTGACGAAGGGAGATCTGCGCGGCGCGCCGCTGATCCCGGATGAAATCGCCGAGATCGCGCACATTCAGGGCCGCCACCGGGTCACACGCCTCCTTCGACGGACGGGTCGGGCCGTGCCCGACCGCTGCGGGCACCCCGCACCGAGGACGCCGCCGACGGTGATCGGCGCTCGGCCACCGGGACGGGGAGCCCGGCACAACGCAACGTCAACACGATCGACGATACGTCCGAGTGCTAACTCTGGCAAGCGCGCGAGTTAGCACCTTGGGGGCGCTCCGTCCGGAGGGCGCCGGATATCCGCCGGCCCGGGCGGGCGATCGGTGGACGGGCGGCGATCGCCCGCGACCGCCGCGACCGCCTCAGGCCTGGGATGGTCCGGGGCGGTCAGTTCTCGGCCTGGGCCAGCCACGCGCGCTGGGTGGCCAGCGCAGCCTCGGTCTCGGCGATCTCCTTGGTGCGCCCGGCGGCCTGGGCGCGGGCGAGTTTGACCTCCAGCTTGGCGACGGACTCTCGCAGCCTGGTCACGAAGGGCGAGGCGGCGATGGAACGTTGCGCCCACCGGGCGTCCGCGGCCTCGCGCAGCTTGTCGCCGATCGCCGCCATCTGGCGTTCGAGCGTGCCGGCCGATTCGCGGGGAACCCGGCCGATCTCGTCCCACCGGTCCTGCAGCTCGCGCAGGCGCCGCAGCGAGCGCTCGGTGTCTGCCGGGTCGAGCGCGGTCGCCTCGGCCAGCAGCTTCTCCTTCTGGACCTGGTTGTCCCGCAGCTCCGCGTCCCGCTCGGCGTTCGCGGCGTTGCGCCGGCTGAAGAAGACGTCCTGCACCTCGCGGAACCGGCTCCACAGCGCGTCGTCGACGTCCTTGGCCGCCCGCCCCGCCGCCTTCCAGTCGGCGAGCAGGGCCCGGTAGCGGGCGGTCGTGCCGACCCAGTCGGAGGAGTCGACCAGCGCCTCCGCCTCGGCGATGATCGCCTCCTTCCGCTCCCGTGAACGGGCCCGCTGGGTGTCCAGGGCGGCGAAGTGCGCGGTGCGCCGGCGGGTGAACTCCTCGCGGGCTCCGGTGATGCGCCGCCACAGCGCCGAGTCGGTGCGCTTGTCGAGGGAGCCGACGGCCCGAAACTCCTCGGCGAGGGTGCGGAACCGCTCGCCGGCGGTCTTCCACTCCGAGCTGCGGCCGAGCCTTTCGGCCTCGGCGACCAGCTCCTCCTTGGCTGCGGCGATCCGGGCGGTCCGCTCGGCCCGCTCGGCGGCGAGCACGGTGCGCCGTTCCTCGGTGCCCGCGAGGACGGTCTCGAGCCGGGCGCGCAGGGCATCGAGATCACCGACGACGGCGGCGGAGTCGAGGGAGTCGAGCAGCCGGCGGGCGCTGCCGGCGATCCCGCCCGGATCGACCCCGCTGAGGGTCAGCCGCCGTTCCAACAGCACGACCTCGGCACTCAGATCGTCGTAACGGCGCTCGAAGTGGGCCAGGCCCTCGCTGGGACTTCCGGCCCGCCACGATCCGACGGCGCGCTCACCGCTCGCCGTGCGAACGAAGACGGTGCCGTCGTCGGCGACGCGCCCCCAGGGGGACGCTTGGCCGGATTCGCTGCGGTCACTCATCGTGTTCCCGAAGATCGACTGACGTTTCCTGTCATTCTTGCAGGCGTCGGCCGCGGAGGGGACGGCCGCCACGTATCCGGACACCATGAATCGGTGCCCGCACCGGCGCGGCGCGCCGGGATCCGGCCCGCGGACCGCCGATGCCCGCTGGTGGCATCGGTCCACACGCCCGCCGGCCGGCCGTCCGCGGCTCCGGCCGGCGGCTCGCCGCCCGGAGGGTCACAGGCCGGAGGGTCACAGGCCGGAGGGTCACAGGAAGGCACCGGTTGTTCATTTGGTGGTCCGACCCCGGTCTAGGCATCCCGCCATGGGTGGGGCCAAGATGCGTAACCGTGATGAGTGCGGTGCATGGAGGATGCGCGGTGCGTGGATGACCGGGGCAGGTGGATGACCGGGGTGGGTGGCGGCCGGGTGGGCTGGCGAGTCGGTGCGTTGTTGGCGCCCGCCTTCGTCGGGCTGGGCGTGTTCGTCCTCGGGCCCGCCCTGGTCTCGGCCTTCATCGCGGGGACCGACAAGACGCTGACCGGCCCGCATTTCGGCTGGGTGGGCACGGCGAACGCCCGCACCGCCTTCTCCGACTCCGACCTCGGCGGGGCCGTGCGCAACACCCTCGTCTACTGCCTCATCACGGTCATCCCCGCCGTTGCGATCGGGCTGGCGCTGGCGCTGGCCGCGGAGCGGGTGGCCCACGGCCGCGCCCTGGTGCGCTTCGCGTTGTTCCTGCCGGTCAGCGCGAACATCGTCGCGATGGCGGTGGTGTTCGCGTACATGTTCGACAGCAGTCCCGACGGGTTCGCGAACACGGTGGTCGGGCTGTTCGGGGTGGCGCCGGTCGACTGGCTCGGCGACACCTCGACCGCTCTGCCGGTGGTCGCCCTCGTCGGCGGCTGGCGGTTGACCAGCTTCGTGTTCATCGTCTACCTGGCCGGCCTGACCGCCATTCCGCGTTCGGTCTATGAGGCGGCCGACGTCGACGGCATCCGCGGGTTCGCCCGACTGCGCCACATCACCCTGCCGCTGCTGGCGCCCACCACGGTCTTCCTGGGCGTCTTCGTGACGATCCTGACGCTGCAGACCTTCGAGACGGTCGCCGTCCTCACCAAGGGCGGCCCCCTGAACTCGAGCACCACCATCATTTACTACATTTACGAGGTCGGTTTCACCGGATCGTTCCGCATCGGATATGCCTCGATGATCGCTCTGTTGCTGCTCGCCGTCATCGTGGCGCTCGGCGCCGGCGGAGCGCTGCTCGGGCGGCGTATCCGGCGGGCCCGGGAGGCCGCCGCGTGAGCGCCGGGACCAACAGCGACGCCCCGATCGGCGCATCCCGCCCACCCACGCCGGCCGGCCCGCCCGCGCCGGCTGGTCGCCGCGGCCCGGCCGCCCCCTCGCCGACGGCGGCCCGCGCGGCGCGCCCGCGCCGTCGGCTGCCGGGCGCCGCGACCCTCGCGCGCCTCGCCCTGCTCACCGTCGGAATCGTGGTCGCGGTCCTGCCGTTCGTCTGGATGCTGCGGACCGCGATCGGACCTTCGCAGACCGCCCTCGCGCTGGACTCCAACCCCATCCCGTCGCGTGTGCAGTTCCACTCGTTCAACCAGGCCTGGCACGCCGGCGACCTCGGACCCGCGCTGCTCACGGGGATCGCGGTCAGCCTCGCGATCCTCGCGCTCCAGCTCGCCACGGCCGTCCCCGCCGCCTACGCCTTCGCCTGCCTGCGCTTCCGCGGTCGTACCGCCCTGTTCGCCGTGGTGCTGGTCACGCTGTTGGTGCCCGCTCAGGTCACCGCCGTGCCGAACTACGTGACGATCTCCGCGCTGGGCTTCGCCGACACCCGCGTCGGCCTGGTGCTGCCGTTCATGACCCACGCCGGCATGATTTTCATGCTCCGCCAGTACATGAGCACCATTCCCGCCTCGGTCCTCGACGCCGCGCGGATGGACGGGTTGGGCACCTGGCGGACGCTACGCTCGATCATCGTGCCGCTCGCTGCGCCGGCGATCGCCTCGGTGTCCGTGTTCAGCTTCCTGCTCTCCTACAACGAGTACCTGTGGCCGCTGCTGGTCGCCCGGTCACCCGGCATCGCCACCCCGCCGCTCGCCCTCGCCCGCCTGATGACGGACTCCTCGGCGATCATCCCCGATTTCGCCGAGCTCGCCGCCGCGGCGCTGATCATCAGTCTGCCGTCACTGGCCGTCTTCGTCGTCGCCCAACGCCGCCTCGCCGCCGGGATCACCGGCACGGGCGCCGGTGCCTGAGAGGAACATCGCGTGATCCGCATCCGCCGCCTGCTGCCCCTGACCGTGGCGGTCACCATGCTCACGTTGACGGCATGCGGCGGAGGCGGTGACTCCGGCCCGGCGAACCCGGCCGAAAGCCTGCGTCCGACCGCGCGTTCCGCCGCCGCCGGCGTCGACAACGTGGCCGGCGCGACGGCGTCCCCGGAATGCGCCGCCAAGGTGAAGACCCTGCGGATGGCCGCGGTCGGCACCCTCAACGACGTGGCGAAGTCCGGTAAGGCGTACATGGAGAAGGCCCATCCCGGCCTCACCGTGGACCTGAACACCACCGCTCCCGACTACACCGCGCTCGTCCAGCAGATCAGCGCCGACCGGTCGGCGGGCCGGTCCGTCGACGTCGCGGTCGCAGGCTTCGACCTGCTGCCGGTCTTCGCTCGCGAGCTCGGCGCCCAGGAGCTCTCCCCGCGGCTGCTGCGCGCCTCCTACGACCAGCGCCTGCTCGGCCTCGGCACCGTCGGCGGCAAGCAGATCGGGATCCCGCAGCAGGTCTCCTCGCTCGCCCTGGTCTACAACCTCGACGTCCTGACCAAGGCCGGCGTCGACCCCGCCACCCTCACCACCACCGCCGGGGTGCTCGCCGCCGCGGACAAGATCAAGGCCTCCGGGCAGAACGTCCAGCCGATCGACCTGTCGACCGGCCAGCAGTTCGGGCAGTGGATCCTCAACACGCTGGCCAGTTCCAAGGGCACCCCGATCCAGGACGCGGCCGGCCGCCCGGCGTTGACCACCCCGGCGGCGCGCGAGGCCGCGGCCTTCCTGGCGAAGGTCGGCACCTACGGCCCGCAGTCCGCCGACCCGACCCAGGGGGGACTGCTTCGCTTCGGCATCCGTCAGCAGACCGCGATGACGGTCGTGTCAGTCGCCTCCGTCGCCGGCGGGCTGAAGTTCATCGCCGGGCAGGGGGCGAAGGGCTTCCGGGCCGGTGCCATCCCGTTCCCGACCCTGCCCGGCGGTAGCCAGCACCCGATCGCCGGCGGGAACGCGCTGACCGTCCTGGCCACCGACCGGTGCCAGCGGGAGATGGCGACCGAGCTGGTCGTCTCCCTGCTGTCCCCGGATGTCGTCGAGGCGAGCACCGAGGCGCTCAGCTACATCCCGGTCGATACCCAGGCCACCAGCCAGCTCGGCTCGTTCTACGACACCTACCCGCAGCTCAAGCCGTTCCTCGCGCTCACCGGTTCGCTGGTCAAGGCGCCGGTGTGGGGCGGGGCCCGCGGCGCCGAGCTGCCGACCGCGCTGTCCGACCAGGTGGTGCGCATCTTCAAGGGCGAGGACCCGGCGAAGACGCTCGCCGCGGCGCAGGCCGAGGCCGTGGAGCTGACCCGGTGAGCGCCCCGGCGCCCGCCCGGCCCGTTCCCCCGCTCGGGATGGTTACCGGCGTACCGATCGAGTTCGACCGCATCAGCCGCTCGTTCGGCTCCGTGCACGCGCTGCACGAGGTCTCGCTCACGGTCGCGCCCGGGGAGATCGTCGCGCTGCTCGGGCCGTCCGGCTCGGGGAAGTCGACGCTGCTGCGGATCTGCGCCGGGCTGGACGAGCCGACCACCGGCGACCTGCGCTTCGACGGGACCAGCCAGCTCGGCCTCCCGCCGCACCGCCGGGATGTCTCCATGGTCTTCCAGCACTTCGCGCTCTACCCGCACAAGTCCGCCCTGGACAACCTGACGCTCGCGCTGCGCCACGGCCGCGGCCTGTCGAGGTCGGCCGCCGTGGCGCGGGCCCGGGAAACGCTCGCCATGCTCGGCATCGCCGACCTCGCCGGCCGCCGCCCCGCGCAGATGTCCGGTGGCCAGCGCCAACGGGTCGCGATCGGCCGGGCGCTGGCCACCCGGGCGCGCGTCATCCTCCTCGACGAGCCCATGTCCGGCCTCGACGCCCAGCTCCGGGTCGAACTGCGGGTCGAGATCGTCGGCCTGCTGCGCAGCCTGGGCACCACCGCGCTGTTCGTCACCCATGACCAGGCTGAGGCGATGGCCGTGGGGGATCGCGTCGCTGTCCTCGGCGAGGGCCGCCTGCAGCAGATCGGCACCCCCGACGAGATCTACGACCGGCCCGCCACCCGCTTCGTCGCCGCCTTCGTCGGCAGCCCGCCGATGAACGTCTGGGACGGCCACTGGCATGGCGGCCGCCTGCGCGCCGACGGCTTCGACGTGCCGGCGCCCGCGGGCGCGGCGGCTTTCGGAGTCCGGCCCGAGCACTTCACCCTCGACGCCCTCGACGCCCTCGACGTTGTCGACATTGTCGACGTTGTCGACGTCCCTGGGCAACCCGGCCGCTTCGGCGGGGCGGGCGGGGCGGGCGGTTCCGCTGAGCTGCGGCTGTCGGGCGAGGTCGTCGTCTCCGAGCGGCTCGGGGCGGAGCGGACCGTCCACGTCCGCACGGGCGCCGGCGTGCTCGCCGTCCGCGTGAACGCCGCCCTCGTCCTGACCCCCGGTGCCCCCGTGGTGCTCCGGGCTCCGACATCGGCGCTCACCTTCTTCGCGCCCAGCGGCGACCGCCTCGACCACTCCTGACCGCGACGTCAGGTCGCGAACCCGTCAGGTCGCGAACCCGTCAGGTCGCGAACCCGTCAGGTCGCGAACCCGTCAGGTCGCGAATTCTCCGACCAGCCCTCGGGGCACGGTCCCAGGCCGGCGGCCGTGGCCCGCGCCGCAATTCGCCATCCTCGGTCAATTCGAGGGTGATTAATCCGGATTCTGGGGCGAAGTCACGGCGGTTTAGAGAATAGGTGACGGTGGGCGTCCGTCTATGCTTTGCTGTACGTCAAACGTCCGCCGCGCGGACGGTGTCCAACCGGGACCCACCCTCGGATGGTGCGTGTGGTAATTATCGGGCAAGACGCACATGACCGGGATGTGCCGCTAGCGGTTTCCGTGCGCATATCGGTCGGAAGACGCCCGAGGTCATGGCCGCCGGACCGCATCGTTCGAGAACCGGACATTACGTCCGGATACCCGGGCAGTTCCGGCGACATCCGTGCAATCGCGGCCGCCAGTGGTCCGGCCGTGACCTCTGTGCACGCATCGCACCGGGGTCATCACTATGGACACCAAGATGTCGCGACATAGCGTCAGTGGGCGCTCACAGAATTAACCCAGGAGTTCCAACTCGAGGAGATCGTCGATGCTGACGGATAACGCGCACGCCTGCACTCATCCGCTCGCATTCGTCCGCGCGCAGCGTGGTTGGTCCTACCAGCGACTGGCCCGTGTGGTGGCCCGTCGCGCCCGTGACCTCGGGGTGGCGAACATGGCGGCCGAGCGCCAGAAGGTCTGGCGCTGGGAGCACCGCGGCGTCGTCCCGGACCGGGTCTCCCAGCTCGCCCTCGCCGCCGAGCTCGGCGTCCCGAACGACCGGCTGGAGTCGCATCCGTGGCCGGCCTGGCTGCCGACCGGCGACGCCGTGCGCACCGAGTACCCGTGGACGCCGGCCGGTGGCATCACGTCGATCATGGACGTCGTCGAGGACGCCCTCTCCGACCGGCGTGGTTTCCTGACGATCACCGGGGTCGGTGTCGCGGAGCTCGCGACGCAGTGGCTCGGCCTGGAGCCCAGCCGGCTGTCCGCCGCGCTGAACGGCGGACGGGTCGACGATCAGATCGTGAACCGGATCGAACACAACATCCCCGGCCTGCGGGTGATGGACGAGCGCCTCGGCGGCGAGAGCGTCCGGCGCCTGGTCGACGCGGAGCTCGGGGTGGTGGCGGACCTGCTGGTCCGCGGGTCCTACACCGAGCAGGTCGGCCGCCACCTGCATGTGGTCGCAGCCGAGCTCGCCCGGTTCGCCGGCTGGGTCTCCTTCGACGCCGGCTTCCAGACCGCCGCCCAGCGCTACTGGATCACCGCACTGCACTCCGCGCACGCCGGTGGCGACCGGATGCTCGGCGCGAACGTGCTGAAGAACATGTCGTTGCAGTGCGTCGACTTCGCCCGCCCACGGGAGGCGGTGGATCTCGCGGAGGCCGCCGTGACTAGTATCGGGGGGGCCAGCGGCCGGGTCGGCGCCATGCTGCACATGCGTCGCGCCCGCGCCCACGCCGCGCTCGGCGAGGCCAGCGCGTGCGCGGAGGCGCTGGCCCGTTCGGAGGAGGCGATGGACGCCGCCCGGCCCGAGGATCCGGCCTGGGCCGACTATTTCGACGAGGGCGAGTACCAGGCCCAGATCGGCAGTTGCTATATCGATCTTGGCCACCTTGCGCAGGCAGACCGGTGGCTGGAGAGATCCCTGACGATCCTGCCGACCTCGCGGGCCCGGGACAGGGCAACCTACTTGCTGCGCCGGGCCGTCGTCCAGGTCGACCTGGGCAATGTCGAGCACGGCTGCGCGCTGACCCGGGAGGCGATGCCGATGCTGGAGGCGACGCGCTCCAAGCGCAACGCCCGCCGGGCCGACGAGCTGCGGCGCCGGTTGCGCCGGCACAGCTCCGACCCGGAGGCGCACGAACTCGACCAGGCCCTTTCCCGCACCTTTTGAGCGGACCCCTCGGGACCGTCAGGAAGAGCGCAGCAGCCGGCCCGCCGGGCGCTTCGGCGTGGCCGCCGCGTTGCCGTCATCGTCGTCCGGGTCGATCGCGGCGGCGACGGGGGCGCCGTCGGGGTCGGTGACGACGAGGGCGGCGCCCGCCGGCACCGAGCGCTTCACGATCGCCAGGGCGATGGGGCCGAGCTCCTCGTGCATCTCGGAGGTGCCGACGAAGCCGACCTCACGCCCGTCGGCCGTCACCGCCGAACCCGGGGCGGCCACCACGCCGTCGAGGTGGAGCAGGACGAGCCGGCGCGGCGGACGGCCCAGATTGTGCACCCGGGCCACCGTCTCCTGGCCGCGGTAGCACCCCTTGTCCAGGTGCACCGCGTCGGCGAGCCAGCCCACCTCGTGCGGGATCGTGCGATGGTCGGTCTCCCGGCCCAGCCGCGGTCGGCGGGCGGCGATCCGCATGGCGTCGAAGGCGGACAACCCGGCGGGCACCGCGCCGGCCGCGAGCAGCCGTTGCGTCGTCGCCGCGAGCGCCGCCCGGTCGACGAGCAGATCGACGCCGTACGCCATCCGGCGCACCAGCGTGCCGTCTGCGGCTCGGGCCACCGGGTAGGGGCCGGTGACCGGCGCGCCGGTGGGCTCGAGGGCGAGCGGCTCGGGCAGGTCCAGGTCGGCGCCGCCGAGGGCCGCGGTGACGGTGGGTACCGCGGCCGGCCCGACCACGCTGAGCACCGCCGTCTGCGCGCCGACGTCCGCCGGCTCCACCCGGAGCAGGAAACGCATCGACTCCAGGTAACGCAGCAGCCCGGCGGCCGTGCCGGGTTCCACGTCCACCCAGGTGGCCGTGCCGTCGTCGGCGAGGACGAGATGGTGTTCGACGTGGCCCTGCGGGGACAGCACCAGCGCCTCGCTGCCGCGCAGCGCGCCCAGCCCGGACAGGTGCTGGGAGGTGATGCTGTGCAGCCAGGACAGCCGGTCCGGGCCGCCGATGCGGACGACCTCGCGGTGCGACCGGTCGACGAGGGCGGCGCCGTCCCGCAGCGCGCGCTGCTCGCGCAGCGGATCGCCGTAGTGGGCGGCGACGGCCGCGTCGTCGCCGGCAGCCGGCACCGCGCCGGGCAGGTCGAGCAGCGGGGATCGGGTGGCTGTGGTGCTCGGGGTGGACCCAGCGGTCATACCGTCGAGTCTAGGTCGCCCCCCGCAGCCCCGGGCCGCCGTCCACGGCCCGGCTGGGCCGGCGCAATCGCTCGATGTGCAGCCTGACCAGGGTATTCCGGCGGGCCGGTATCACCGGTGTCTCAGCCGTCGCTCCGTCGCTCCGTCGCTCCGCGGAGCGGCGGCGGCAGGCGGCGGCTTGCCGTGTTCCCGAACGGAGTGTCGGGAGGGTCCCATCGACGCGTGCGGAAAAGGCGTTGCGAGGTGGCCGCCCGGCCGCGTAGCGTCTGCGGTACACGAGAGAGGAGGTGGTCCAAACTTTGTATGCTCATAGGACTCGTGAGGTGACTGTCCGCTAGCCGGTCTCGTGGTCCTCACCTCTAGCCGGGTGGCCCCACGGGCACCGGCACCGGCGAGTACCAGGCAGATCACCCGACCCCCGGGCGCCGTCGACAAGTCCCGACGGCCCGCCACCGCTTCCAGCGGCGGCGGAGCGCCCGGGGGTCGTTCATTTCCGACCCGAGTGGCGTGTTCCCGACCCGAGTGGCGTGTTCCTGACCCGGGTGCCCGGCCCCTTCGGTGGGGCGTCGGCGTCGTCCGGCCCCGGCCGCGACCGGCGGCGATCCGGCCGGCCGGCGGCGGGAACCGGCAATGCTGGCCGAGGGCCCGGGCGAACAGGCAGGATCTCGGGTATGACGACCCTCGTCCTGCTCCGCCACGGTGAGAGCAACTGGAACCGCGAGAACCTGTTCACCGGCTGGGTGGACGTCGACCTGTCCGAGAAGGGCCTGAAGGAGGCCACCCGCGGCGGTGAGCTGCTGGCCGAGGCCGGTGTCCTGCCGGACGTCGTGCACACGTCCCTGCTGACCAGGGCGATCCGCACCGCCTGGCTGGCGCTGGACGCCGCCGGGCGGACCTGGGTACCGGTCCGCCGGAGCTGGCGGCTGAACGAACGGCACTACGGCGGCCTGCAGGGTCTGAACAAGGCCGAGACGCTGGAGAAGTTCGGCGAGGAGCAGTTCCAGCTCTGGCGCCGTTCGTACGACACGCCGCCGCCGGAGATCGGTCCGGAGCAGGTCAGCGGGGTGGACGAGCGCTACGCCGACCTCGCCCCCGACCTCATCCCGCGCACCGAGTGCCTCGCCGACGTCGTCGCCCGCATGCTGCCCTACTGGTACGACGCGATCGTGCCGGACCTGCGGGCCGGCCGCACGGTCCTGGTCGCCGCGCACGGCAACTCGCTGCGGGCCCTGGTCAAGCACCTCGATCACATCAGCGACACCGACATCGCCGGGCTCAACATCCCGACCGGCATCCCCCTGCGGTACGAGCTCGACGACAACCTGGGCGTGCTGAACTCGGGGTACCTCGACCCGGATGCGGCCGCGAGTGCCGCGGCCGCCGTCGCCGCCCAGGGGAAGAAGTAACGGCGGTCAGTCTCCAGGCCCGCGGCACCCGCGCGGGCCTGGCGCGTCGTCCCGGGGAAGTCGCCGGACCGGGCGCCGGTCAGGACGCGGCGATCTCCCCGGTGACCAGGTAGATCACCCGGCGGGCCACGGAGACCGCGTGGTCGGCGTACCGCTCGTAGTAGCGGCCGCAGAGGGTGATGTCGATCGCCGCCTCCATGCCGTGCGGCCAGGGCTTCTCGATCAGCACTCGGAACAGGGCGCGGTGCAGCCCGTCCATCGCGTCGTCGTCCGCCTCGAGCTGCTTGGCGANCTCGGTGTCCCGGCTGGCGATCACCGAGCCGGCCTTCGCGACGATGCGCTGGGCGACCTGGCCCATCTCCAGCATGGTCGCGCGCAGCTCCGGCGGGATCGCCCGGCCCGGGTACCGGCGGCGCGCCACCTTCGCCACGTGCAGCGCCAGGTCGCCCATCCGCTCCAGGTCGGCGACGATCCGCAGGGTGGTGACCATCATCCGCAGGTCGGTGGCGACCGGAGCCTGGCGCGCCATGACGTCGAACGCGCGTTCCTCGATCTCGTTGCGCAACAGGTCGACCGTCTCGTCCCCGCTGATGACGTTCTCGGCGAGCTGGAGGTCGGCGTCGAGGAGGGCGGTCGTCGCCCGGGCCATGGCCGAGGCGACCAGGTTGGTCATCTCGATCAGGGACTGGTTGATGCTTTCGAGTTCATCGGTGAAGGCGTCCCGCACGGACGGCTCCTCCTGTTCGCTAGTGGGCCGGGGGGGCGGCTGTGGGGTGCTGGGCGGCTGTCGGGATGGGGCTTGAACCGAACTAACCGAACTATGGGACGAATCGCCGCGATCGCGATGACGGCGCTGTGTCGCGCCGAACCTCGACGATGATGCGCACCCCTCGCGGTCCGGTGAACATCGACGATAGGTCCGATGAACAACTGGCGACCATCGGCGGTGGAGGCTTGCAGAGCGATGCCCGGGCGGCATGTAGGCACCTAGCATGCGGCGAGTGGGTGACAGGTCGGCGGATGCCGTGACAACCGGTGCACACCACACCGAGCCGCCCCCGCCCACCGGGCGGCCCGACACGATGGATGGACGATGACGGTGGTACCCGGCAGCAGCGCCCCGCCAACCGGCCCCGACGGGGGCGCGGACGGTGGGACGATGCTGCCCGCGAAGCTGGTCCGCCGGGTCATCTCCGGCCTGCCGACCGGCCTGATCGTCCTGGACGCCAGCGACCGGGTCGTCCTGGTCAACACGGTCGCGAGGCGGATGGGCGTGGTCGACTCCGATGAGCTCGCGGTGGCGGAGCTGGCCGAGCTGGTGCGGGCGACCCGGGGGGCGGGCAGCGCCCGGGAGCGCCAGATCGACCTGCCCCCGGTACCCGAGCCGCCGCTGACCCGACCCCGGCCCGACCAGGAGGGCGTGGCCGTCCGCGCGCGGGCCCGCCTGCTGGACTCGTCCGGTCATGTCGCCGTCATTTTGGATGACATCACGGAGTCGCGCCGGGTCGAGGCGGTGCGGCGGGACTTCGTCGCCAACGTCAGCCACGAGCTCAAGACGCCGGTCGGCGCGCTGCACGTCCTCGCCGAGGCGGTCGCCGCGGCCAGCGAGGACCCGGTGGCCGTGCGTCGGTTCGCCTCCCGGATGACGCACGAGTCGGCCCGGCTCGCCCGGCTGGTGCAGGAGATCATCGACCTGTCCCGGCTGCAGGGCGCCGAACCGCTGCCCGACCTGCGGCCGCTGCCGACGGCGGCGCTGCTCGCCGAGGCGGTCGACCGCACCCGGCTCGTCGCCCAGGCGCAGGCGATCTCCATCGCGGTGATCGGCGACGGCGAGCTGCAGGTGCTCGGCGACGAGAACCAGCTCGTCACCGCGGTGGCGAACCTCCTGGACAACGCGATCAGCTACTCGCCGCGCGGCACCCGGGTGGTGCTCGGCGTGCGCCGCAGCGGGACGACCGTGGAGATCTCGGTCGCCGACGAGGGCATCGGGATCGCGGAGAAGGATCTCGAGCGGGTCTTCGAGCGGTTCTACCGCGCGGACCCGGCCCGCTCCCGGGCGACGGGCGGGACGGGGCTCGGCCTCGCGATCGTCAAGCACATCGCCACCAATCACGGTGGGTCGGTGACCGTGTGGAGCGCGGAGGGTGCGGGGTCCACGTTCACCCTGCGGCTGCCGCTGTTCACCGGTCCGGCGCCGTCGTTCACCTTCGAGGACCGCCGCGCTGCGGCGACAACCCGATCCAAGACCCCCGACGCGGAGGGCGCGACGGGTGGTCATCCCGACATCATCGCCGGTGCCGATGCGGGGGATGCGGGCGGTGCGGGTGGCGGCGGTGGCGGGAGCAAGGCCGGCGGGGCGGCGCCCCGCCCCGCCGGGAACAGGAAGCGGTCCGGGTCTGCCGGTCCGTCCGATGTGACAGGGGGAGCGAACAGGTGACGCGGCTGCTCGTGGTCGAGGACGAGGAGTCCTTCTCCGATGCGTTGTCCTTCATGCTGGAACGGGAGGGCTTCGAGGTGGGGGTCGTCGCCGACGGCCCCAGCGCGCTGGCCGAGTTCGACCGGCGCGGTGCCGATCTCGTCCTGCTCGATCTCATGCTGCCCGGCCTGTCCGGCACCGAGGTGTGCCGCACGCTGCGGACCCGGTCCAGCGTGCCGATCATCATGTTGACCGCGCGGGACAGCGAGATCGACAAGGTGCTCGGCCTGGAGCTCGGCGCGGACGACTACGTCACCAAGCCGTTCTCGGCCCGCGAGCTCGTCGCCCGGATCCGGGCCGTGCTGCGCCGCCGGTCGGAGACGGAGGAGGTCGCGGAGGCCACGCTGGAGGCCGGACCGGTCCGGATGGACGTCGAACGGCACGTCGTCACGGTCGACGGCAGCACGGTCACCCTCCCGCTCAAGGAGTTCGAACTCCTCGAGATGTTCCTACGCAACGCCGGGCGGGTACTCACGCGGGGTCAGTTGATCGACCGGGTGTGGGGCTCGGACTACGTGGGTGACACGAAGACCCTGGACGTACATGTCAAGAGGCTGCGGACGAAGATTGAGCGCGAACCCGGGAATCCGCGGCACCTGGTGACCGTGCGGGGCCTGGGCTACAAGTTCGAGCCGTGATCAGGTAGGTCGCGGCTGGAGGGGGGCGGTGTTCAGGTGCTCGGTGGCGTGCGTCCGACAGGGTGGTTCCCGCTCGGGGCCAGCCGTACGACCTCTCGCGCCGAGCCTGCCGCGCAGAGTCAGGACTCCGCGGGAGACCGCGAGGCGGCCCGTGGCCGGCAGGACGTCGAGGCCCGGGACGCCGCCGAGGTCGGGCCGATCGGGCTGGTCGGGCCGGTCGGCGCGGCCGTGGCGGTGGTCGGCGGCCCGCCTCCGTCCGTGCCCGCGCGGCCCGCGGTCGACGTGAGCCCGCTGCCGGTGGGCCCCCATCCCGGTCCGATGCGGCTCGGTGTGATCGACATCGGATCGAACACCGTCCATCTGCTGGTCGTGGATGCCCATCGAGGTGGGCAGCCGCAGCCGGCGGCCAGCGTGCGGGCTCCGCTGCGGCTGGTCGAGCTGCTCGACGCCGACGGATCGCTCGGGCCCGACGGCGAGCGTGATCTGACCGCCTGCGTGCTGGACATGCGCCAGCAGGCGGACGCCCTCGGGGTGCACGACCTCGCCGCCTTCGCGACCTCGGCCCTGCGCGACGCGACCAACGGCGAGCAGGTGCTGGACCGGGTCAAGGGGGCGACCGGGATCGCGATCGGGGTCCTGCCGGGCGAGGAGGAGGCCAGGCTCACCTTCCTCGCCGTGCGGCGCTGGTTCGGCTGGAGCGCCGGGCGGCTGCTGGCCCTGGACATCGGTGGCGGCTCCCTGGAGATCGGCGCCGGCATGCACGAGGACCCGGAGGTGGTCGCCTCGCTGCCGTTGGGCGCCAGCCGGCTCAGCCGGGACTGGCTGGCCGACAACGACCCGCCCAAGCGGGCTGAGCTCGCCGAGTTGCGGCGCTACGTGCGGGCGCAGATCGCGCCGGTCGTCGGCACGATCTACCACCTCGGCGAGCACACCCGGGCGGTGGCCACGTCGAAGACGTTCCGCTCGCTGGCGCGCATCGCCGGCGCCGAGCCCTACAGCCGCGGGCCGTACACCCGCCGGGTGCTGCGCCGCGACGATCTCACCGAGGTCGTGGCGAGGCTGTCCCGCATGCCGGTCGAGGAGCGGGTCGGACTGCCGGGCGTCTCCGCGTCGCGGGCGGGGCAGCTCGTCGCCGGCGCCGTCGTCGCCGCCGAGGCACTCGACCTGTTCAGCATCGACGAGGTGGAGATCTGTCCCTGGGCGCTGAGGGAGGGCGTCATCCTGCGTCGCCTCGACTGGCTCACCTCGGCCTGAGCCGCCTGCCGGCCCTCGGCCCTCGGCCTGCCTGCCTCCCACTTCCTTCCTTGCCCTTCGGGGGAGCAGTATCCGGTTCGTCCCCCAAAAGGGCAAGGTAGCCCGGCCTCAGGGAGGCGGACGGGGCAGCGGATAGAGGTAGATGTCCGGTTGCGGGTGAAGCGCTGTAGCGGCACGATAACGGGATGTTGCCGTTGTCGCAGGCGATGTGGGGCTACGCACCCTCGTCCGGCGGACATCGGAGCGAGCGGGTTCGCGACGATGGCCTAGCCTGGAGGAGGGGAACGGTCGAGCAGACCGGTGCCCGGTCCGTACGGCAGGGAGATGGTTTGCAGGCGTCGCATGAGGATGCGTGGCCGGTGCCGCCGGTCGCGATGGCCCCCGCCCAGGTGCCGCCGGAGCGGGCCGCTCCCGTCGCGGCCGCGCCCGCGGCCGCCCGGCCCCCCCGGCCCGCGGTCGCCCGAGCCCCCCGGTCCGCGGTCGTCCTGCCGCGCGGCGCCCCTGTCCCCGCACCCACCCCGCCCAGCGCGCGGGTTGCGCTGTCCACCGCCTCGACCTACCCGGAGTCCACGGCGTCCGCCTTCGAGATGGCCGCGCGGCTGGGCTACGACGGTGTCGAGATCATGGTCTGGACGGACCCGGTCAGCCAGGACCCGGAGGCGCTGCGCCGGCTGGTCGATTACCACGGCATCCCGATCCTGGCGATCCACGCGCCGTGCCTGCTGCTCACCCAGCGGGTCTGGGGCACCGACCCGTGGGCGAAGCTGGTGCGGGCGCGCACCGTCGCCGAGACGCTCGGCGCTCCGACGGTCGTCGTCCACCCGCCGTTCCGCTGGCAGCGGGACTATGCCCGGGAGTTCGTGACGGGCATCGAGCGGATGGCCGGGGAGACCGACGTGCGGTTCGCGGTGGAGAACATGTTCCCGCTGCGCGCCCGCGGCCGGGAGGTGTCCGCGTACGCGCCGGACTGGTCGCCGGTCGAGGACGACTACGCCCACGTCACCCTCGATCTGTCGCACACGAGCGTGTCGCGCTCGGACCCGATCGCGCTGGCCGGCGTCCTCGGTGAGCGGCTGGTCCACGTGCACATGGCCGACGGTCTCGGGTCGGCCAAGGACGAGCACCTTGTCCCCGGCCGTGGCACGCAGCCCTGCGCCGAACTGCTCGAGCTGCTGGCTACCGGCAGTTTCGACGGGACGATCGTCGTCGAGATCAACACGCGACGCGCCGAGTCGCGCGCCCAGCGGGAGGCCGACCTGGCCGAGGCGCTCGCGTTCACCCGGCTGCACTTCGCCGCGCCGTCCGCCGCAGGACTTCATCACACCTACGGCTGACACGTCGGCGGTTAGTCGCCACCATAGTGGCATGTCCCGAGGACGGACCCCGACCGGCTCGTTGTTCGACCCGCTGGCGGAGGCCTATGCTGCCGCCCGGCCGAGCTATCCCGAGCATGTCTTCGGCGACATCGAAAGGATTCTGGGCCGTCCGCTGGCGGGGACGGATGTCATCGACGTGGGCGCCGGCACCGGGATCGCCACCCGGCTGCTTCTCGCCCGCGGCGCGCGCGTCGTCGCGGTGGAGCCCGGTCCGAGCATGCTCGCCCGGTTACTCGACCGCAGCCCCGGCCTGCCCGCCGTCCGGGGTGACGGGGAGGCGTTGCCGCTGCGGGCGGGGATTGCCGACCTGGTCTGCTACGCGCAGGCCTGGCACTGGGTGGACGTGCCGGTCGCCGCGGCGGAGGCCGCGCGGGTGCTGCGCCCGGGCGGCGCGATCGCCGTCTGGTGGAACGACGTCGACGCGGCGGAGTTCCGCTGGTGGCAGCGCCAGCAGGAACGGCTGGAACGGATGAGCCCCGGCTATCGGCGCGAATACCGCGCCCGCCCGTTCGCCGACGAGCTGCGCTGGACCGGTCACTTCAGTGAGGTCGTCACCCTCACCGGGCGCTGGCACCGGCGCATCGGAATGGACGAGTACCTCACGTGGCTGCGCTCCAAGTCGTACGTCGCGGCAATCGGTGATCGCCTCGACGACTTTCTCGACGCCGAGCGTCGGACCATGCTTCGGGCCTTTCCCGACGGTGTCGTCGTCGAGCCCTTTCGCACCCTGCTGGTGATTGCGCGGATGCCGGAGGGCTGAGCCGCCCGCGCCGGCCCGCCGCCGGCTCGATGCGCATTCCCGAACCGGTCGGTGACGCCCCGCCGTCTTCCATGCCCTATATGTAATGAATCGAGTACTGTGGGTACAGGAAGCCGTCATGTCGCTTTCAAGACTGAGTACCCGACTTCCTCCGGATTTACCGGTCCGTTAGTCTTGCGGCGTTCGCGGGGGTGGTGTCCAACTTTGTTGGCGAAGAGCGGTGTTGCAGGTACCTCATGCTGGTCTGACCGTGATGGGCGGATCGGTGCACGGACCGCAGCGCCGTGTCCGGCCCGTCCCGGCGCCACAGGTCACCCCTGAGTCGGACGCCGACCGCCGGCGTTCCGCTAGAGGAGGCGACGGTCATCATGCGGCGTGGTCCGGAACGGGCTGGAGCGGCGGACTCCTGGGCGGCGGCTACCGGCCCGATGACCTCCTGGCAGACCGGAGCGATGGATCTGCGCACGGGGGATCAGGGTGCGGGAGATCTGCATACGGCGGATCTGCGCACGGGGGATCTGCATGCGCGGGATCCGCATTCGGGGGATCAACGTAGGGGGAACCCTCGAACGGGGGATCCGCGCGCTTCGCCCCCGCGTGCGCGGGCGGCGCGGGCCGGGCGCGAGCGCGGCGGAACGCATGACGGCGCCGGCCCGCGGCGCGGCGCCCCACCGCCGCCGCGATCGTCAGCGCCGGCCCGGCAGGCCGGAGCCTCGTCCGCGGACGCCGCCGCGAAGTTCGCCTACAACCCGGCCCTCGACGGGCTGCGGGTCGTCTGCATCTACATCATCCTTGCCGGACACATGGGCGCGATCCATGCCAGCAACGTGGCGGTCGACGTCTTCTTCGTCCTCAGTGGATTTCTCATCACCGCGCTGCTGCTGGCTGAGCGCAGCCGGACCGGGACGATCTCCCTGGGCCGATTCCTGGTCCGGCGTGCCTACCGCCTCATGCCCGCGATGTGGGTCTACCTGCTCGTCGGGCTCGCCGTCACGGTGGCGTTCAAATGGAACGACGTCCCCTTCCGGGACGACTACATCGGCAGCGCGCTGTCCGCGTTCTTCAACGTCAACAACTGGTACAAGGTCGTGCACCCGGCGGCGGGCGGTCGCTGGCTGGCCCACGTCTGGTCGCTGTCGCTGGAGGAGCAGTTCTACCTGCTGTGGCCGGGGCTGTTCCTGCTCGTCTCCCGGTCCGCGCGGCTGCGGCCGCACCTGATCAAAATACTGCTCGCGATGATCGCGGTGTGCGCGGTGTGGACGTACACCCTCGCCAGCGGCGGCGCGCCGCACTCGCGGGTGTACCTGGCGCTCGACACCCACGTCGCCCCGCTGCTGATCGGCTGCCTGCTCGCCGTCTGGCGCGACGCCCGGCTGCGTGCCCTGGCCGAGGAGGAGCCGGTCGCCGATCCGGCCACGGGCGGACGCCGCCGCCGGCACTCTCAGCAGCCGGGAAGCAAGGTCACGCCGGTCACCTCGGCCGCCATCGAGCGCTGGACGGTGGGGCGGCGCATCGCCGACCTCGGCCTCCTCGCCGGGATCGGACTGATCCTCTTCGCCTTCCTCGGGCCGAACAAGGACACCCACGACGCCAACTGGCTCGATCATGCGGCCTACATCCCGAGCGCCCTGCTCGGCGCGATCGTCATCCTCAGCGCCGACCTGCGCCGGGACACCGCCTGGGTTCGCCTGCTCGGCAGCCCACGGATGGCCTTCCTCGGAAAGATCACCTTCAGCATCTACCTGTGGCACTACCCGGTCATCTCGGCGGCCAACGGTCAGCTCGTGCCCCGGATCGGGCTGTGGCCCTCGGTGGTGTGCGCCGCCGCCGCCAGCACGTTCATCGCCTACTTCTCGAACCGGTTCGTCGAGAAGCCCGCGCAGCGGGCCCGCCCCACGTGGGCGGACACCCCTCGCGGACCGGCGTCGCCGAAGAGCTCCGCCAGCCGCCCAGCGCCCGAGTCGGCCGGCCGACTCGAGGGGGCTGGCCGGCTCGAGGAAGACCGGCGGCTCGAGGAAGACCGGCGGTTCGAGGACACCGGCCGCGGCGAGGACACCGCCCGGCTGGAACTCCCGGGCAACGCTGGCCGAGCCGCCGCCGACCACCGCACCGGTGGAAACAGGCGCGGCGATGCCCGGTACGCGTACCCCGGCCTCGTCGACGCCCCGCCCGTGGACTCCGGGTACGTCGAGGCGGGGTACGGCAGCGACCGCCTGGGCCGCGGCGAACCGGCTGCGGACGACCGGCGATACCCGCAGCCTGTCGGGCGTGCCGCGGGCACCGAGCCCGGTGTCCGCCGTCGGCACCCGGATCGGGATGGCGGGCGTCCCACCGCTGGCGATGACGACCGCGCCCACCGCCCGGCCGCCTACAGCTCGGCCGCCTACAGCTCGGATGCCTACAGCGACGGCCGGGATGGCGACGGTGCCTACGCGAGCGACCCGCGGACCGACCCGCGGTGGCCCGACGGGGGCCAGGATCGTGCTGGCCAGGATCGTGCCGGCCGAGGCTGGGGCGAGCAGCAACTGCCCGGCTTCTACGACCGGGACTCGGGCGGCCGCCCGAGCACCGATCCGCGCGTGGGGGGATCGCCGGGCATCGTGGAGCCGGACACCGACGACGATGCTGACGTATGGATCGATGAGGGGTACGCGCGCCCCCGCGCCGGCTACGCGACCACGCCGGCCGACCGGACCCGGCCACCGCACACCGGTCCGGCCGCCCACTCCGCGTCCGCCGCCCACTCCGGTCCGGTTGGCTATCCCGATTCGGCTGGCTACAGCGGTCAGACCGACTACGGCAGCCTCGGCGGCGTTGGCGGTTACAGCAGTCAGCGCGGTTACCGCAGCGTCGGGAATCACCAGGATCCCGACGGTTACGGCGCTTCAGGGGGTTATGGCGCTTCAGGGGGTTACGGCGCTTCGGGGGGTTACGGCGCTCCGGCGAGCTACGGCGCTCCGGCGGGTCACCGGGGCGCCGGCGGTTACAGCGGTCTGGGCGGTGACCCGCTGACCGGCCCGACCCCGCCGCCGGTCGGGCCCGCCTACGTGGACCATGCCTACCTTGAGGAGCCGAACTTCGGGCCGGGACGGGAGCCGGGGGTCGACGCGGGCGAGCGGCCCTGGGTGCAGGAGTACGACTCCCACCCGGCGCGTGACCCGCTCACCTACCGCGGGCCTGGTCCGGACCGGAGCGGCTATGCCGACGGCGGCGGGTACGACCGCGGGGCGGGTGGCGGCTGGCCGCCGGCCGTGGGCCCCGATACCGGACGCGGTACGACCGATGGTCGTCACCGGGGCGACGAGGGCGGGCGCCACGGCGGGTACGACCGGTGGTCCGGCCACGGCGGTGCGCCCGGCGGCGGCCGCTGATCCGGGCACCCCGGATCCGGGCACCCCAGATCCGGGGCGACCCGCGTTCCCCGGATCGCCCGATCGGGCCGTACCCTCCAGGTCGAAGCGGACGGAAGGGAAGGACGGTCATGATCGTTGCGGTCATGGGGGCGGGACGGCTGGGCGAGGCGGTGCTGTCCGGTCTGTTGGGCTCCGGGCACGCGGCCGGGGACGTCGTCGTGGCCGAGCGGGACTCGGGCCGGGCCGCCGAGATCGCGGCCCGCCACGGCGTCGAGGTGCACCCGCCGGCGGTCGCCGCAGCCAAGGCCGACGTGCTGCTCATCGTGGTCAAGCCGCAGGACGTCGCCGCGTTGCTGACCGAGATCGCCCCGGAGGTCTCGGCCGGCACGCTGGTCGTGTCGCTCGCGGCCGGGGTCACCACGGCGGCGATCGAGCAGCGGCTGCCATCGTCGCCGCCGGTCATCCGGGTCATGACGAACACCCCGCTGCTCGTCGGGGAGGCGATGTCGGCGATCTGCGGCGGCCGCAACGCCGCGCCGGAGCATCTCGCCGCCGCGCAGGCGCTGCTCGAGCCGGTCGGGCGGGTCACCCAGGTCGCGGAGTCCCAGCTCGACGCGGTCACGGCGCTGTCTGGCAGCGGGCCTGCGTACTTCTTCTATCTGGTCGACGCGATGGTCGAGGCGGGAGTGTTGCTCGGCCTGCCGCGCCCGCTGGCCACGGAACTCGTCACCCAGACGGCGCTGGGCTCGGCCCGGATGCTGCGCGAGAGCGGCGAGCATCCGGCGCTGCTGCGGGAGGCGGTCACCTCCCCCGCGGGAACGACCGTCGCGGCGTTGCGGGAGATGGACCGGCGGGGGGTGCGCGCGGCGCTGATGGACGCGTTGGAGGCCGCTGGTGACCGCTCCCGGGAACTGGGCCGTTCGTAGTCGGGACACCGGGCGCGACGTGGTTGGTCCCCGCGGCGGGTAGGCTCGCCCGGTAACTTCCTCAACATAGATCGGTCGGGTACGTGGGCTCAGTCATCAAGAAGCGTCGCAAGCGGATGGCCAAGAAGAAGCACCGCAAGCTGCTGAAGCGCACGCGCGTTCAGCGTCGCAACAAGAAGTAGGTTCCCGGCCCAGGGCCGGCGGGGGGACAAGCCGGCGGCCGGCGGATGGTCGGCTGGGCCCACGTTCCCCGTCATCGGCGTCTTTCCGACGTTCCATCCCGTGCATGGCGTACGGCTCCCGTGCTTACAGGAGCCTAGCCGTGTCGCTCTGCGTGCTTAAGCCATGACTCTGTGGCAGGCTTGCTCCGCTGGGGCGGCAGTGCGGCCGGTCCGCAGGCAGGGGGACGGCATGACGGGATCGTGGATCAACTTTCTGTCCGACTACGGCGTCGACGACGCCTGCGTCGGGGTGTGCCACGGCGTGATCGCGCGGCACGCCCCGTCCGCGCGCGTTCTCGACGTGTGCCACTCGATCGCGCCCCAGGACGTGGGGCACGCGGCGATCACGCTCGCCGGGGCGGTCGGCTACCTGCCAGCCGGGATCCATCTCGTCGTCGTCGAACGCCTCGACGCCGACGGTTACACCCGCGGGGTCGCGGTCCGCACCGCCGACGGCTCTGTGTTCGTGTGCCCGGACAACGGAGTGGCGTCCCTGGCCTGGGAGGCCCTCGGCGGGATCGTGGACGTCCACGAGATCGCCAACCGGGAGCTGTGGCTGCCGCTGCCCACCGCGGTGTTTCGCGGGCGGGACGTCTACGCGCCGGTCGCGGCACGGCTCGCGACGGGCCTGGACCTGACGGATGTCGGTCCGCGGCTCGACGCCGCCTCGCTCACCCGGTTCCGACCGCGCGCGTGCAGCGTCGACGACGATCACGTCCACGGCGAGGTCGTGTCCATCGACCATTTCGGCAACCTCTCGCTCAACGTGACCCGCATCGACCTGGAAGCCGCCGGCATCCTGCTCGGCGATCCGGTCGAGGTCCGGGCCGGCAACCGGCTCATGCGGCTGACCTTCACGCACACCTACGGCGAGGTGCCGCGGGGTGGGGTCACCGTGTGCGAGGACGCCCTGCGCCGCGTGATGATCGCGGTGAACTGCGGCCGAGCGTCGGACGCGCTGCGGTTGCGCCGCCAGGACGCGGTCGTGATCGCGCAGCTTCCCCGGGACCCCTCCGCGTTCCGCATCGTCCAGGATCTGCCGCTGCCCGCCTGACGATGTTCACTGACTGTAGTTGGCGCGCCGAATAATCTCACGCTGTGCAGTGAGGGTGGGAAGTGTGGGCGTAGGATGACCGCGGCGGGGTCGCGTGCATCGTCCCCGACCGGGTACGGCCACCGGCGATCGGCGGTGGCCGACGGGTCAATCCGGCCGGCCCGTGCGGCCCCGGCGCCGGAGGGACACCTGCGGGTGCTGCGGGGAGACTGCTATGAGACCACGCCGGGTGCTGGTTACCGGTGTCGCGCGGCCGCTGGGCGCCCAGGTGGCGATGGCCTTCGCCGCGGATCCCACCATCGAGGCCGTGGTCGGTGTCGACACGGCGGCGCCCGACGTGGATCTCGGCCGCACCCGGTTTGTCCGAGCCGACATCCGGCACCCGTTGATCGCCAAGGTCATCTCCACCGCGGAGGTTGACACGGTGCTGCATCTCAACGTCATCGCGACCCCGCTGGGAGCGGGCGGCCGGGCCGCGATGAAAGAGATCAACGTGATTGGCACGATGCAGCTCCTCGCCGCCTGCCAGAAGGCGAGGAGTGTCAGCCGGCTGGTCGTGAAGTCGACGACGTCCATCTACGGGTCCTCCCCGCGCGACCCGGCGCTGTTCACCGAGGACACCGAGCCGCGATCCCTGCCCACCGGCGGCTACGCGAAGGACGCCGTCGAGGTCGAGGGCTACGTCCGCGGGTTCAGCCGGCGCCGTCCCGACATCGCGGTCACCGTGCTGCGCTTCACCAACATCCTCGGCCCGCAGGTGGACAGCCCGCTTGCCCGTTATCTGGACCTGCCGGTGGTGCCGACGGTGCTCGGCTTCGACCCCCGCATCCAGCTACTGCACTCCGACGACGCCCTCGCCGTCCTCCTGCGCGCGACCCGTGGCGACCATGCGGGCACGTTCAACGTCGCCGGCGACGGGGTGCTGCTGCTCTCCCAGGCGATCCGCCGGGCGGGCCGCCCCTTCCTGCCGGTGCCCTTCCCGGCGATCGGCGCGCTCGGCGGCGTGGCGCGCCGGCTACGACTCGTCGACTTCTCCGCCGAGCAACTCGACCTGCTCGCCCACGGGCGCGCGGTCGACACGGCCAGGCTGAAGACGGTCTTCGGCTACCGGCCCCGATACTCGACCGTGGAGACTTTCGACAACTTCGTCCGGTATCGCGATCTGCGCTTCACCATCGACCACGAGCTGGTGTCCCGCATCGAGCACGGTGTGCTCGGCTCGCTGGACCGGCGCCGGCTGGTGGGCTCGCGGTGACGCGTCCGACGGGTGGGAGCGGCCGTCCACGGCGGCGGACGGGGGAAGGCGGAGCGCATGGCGGACCGTGACGAATCCCGGGAGGACGCGCAGATCATCCCGCTGAACAGCGAGGAGCGGGCGGGCGCGGCGGACGGCGTCCGGCCGGCCCGCCGTGCCCGCCCGCGACCTGCCGTCCGCACGCCGGCGGCCCGTCCCACGCGGCCCGGCGGATCCGCCGCGGCCGCCCCGCCGGCAGACGCGGTCCCAGCGGCGTCCGAGGCCGGCACCCGCGGCGCTGCGGGCAGCCTCGATCCGGCCGCCGCGGATGCCGGAGAGCCGGCTCCCCGGCGTCCGGCCGACCCGGGTGTGCGCCCGCTCAACGGTGCCCGCCCGTCGCGGGCGAAGCGGCCGACCAGCCGCCCAGGGCCCGCCGCCGCCGACGCCGACCCTGCCGACGCCGACTCCGCCGCCGCCGACCCCGCCGCCGGCCGTGACGGCACCGGCCGCCCCGCCGCGGGCCGCACCGCCGTCGACCGGACCAGCTCCGCACCGGGCGCCACCGCGAGGCCGGGCGAGCGCAGCGGCTTGGACGGTGGGGCCGGGAGCGGCACCGAGCACGGCGCCGCGGGGAGCGTCCCGGCCGCGCCCGGCCGCGGCAGGCGAGCCGGTCGGGTGGCGGCCACCGGGCGGATGGGTATCGCGGGCGCGGGGCACGACACCAAGACCGCCGGGTTCGAGGGCGCCGGGTCCGAGACCGCCGGGTTCGAGACCGCCGGGTCCGAGGGCGCCGGGTCCGAGGGCGCCGGGTCCGAGGGCGCCGGGTCCGCCGAGGCCGGTGACCTGGAGACGGCCCTGGCCGGCGTGCTGGCCTTCCTGCGCCGGCGCATCACCGGCGACTATGTCATCGATGAGCACGGGTTCGATCCCGACCTCACCGAGCACGTGATCGCACCGCTGCTGCGCCCCGTCTACCGCGACTACTTCCGAATCGAGACGCGCGGGCTGGAGAACGTTCCCGACGTCGGCGGAGCGCTGGTGGTAGCCAACCATTCCGGCACCCTGCCGATGGACGCGCTGATGATGGCGATGGCGATCCTCGACCACCATCCGGCCCACCGCAACCTGCGGATGCTCGCGGCGGACCTGGTGTTCGCCGTGCCGTTCCTCGCCCCGTTGGCCCGCAAGATCGGCAACACGCTGGCCTGCCAGGCGGACGCGGAGCGGCTGCTGACCGCGGGGCACCTGGTGGGGGTCTGGCCGGAGGGCTTCAAAGGCGTGGGCAAGCCGTTCAGCGAGCGCTACACGCTGCAGCGCTTCGGTCGGGGTGGCTTCGTCTCCGCCGCGCTGCGGACCGGGGTACCGATCATCCCGTGCACGGTCGTCGGCGCCGAGGAGATCTACCCGATGATCGGCAACGTGAAGTCGCTCGCCCGCCTGCTCGGCCTGCCCTACCTGCCGATCACGCCCACCTTCCCGTGGCTGGGCCTGCTGGGCCTGATCCCGCTGCCGTCGAAGTGGATCATCGAGTTCGGGGAGCCTGTGCCGACCGATTCCTACCCGGCGGAGGCGGCCGACGATCCGATGCTCGTCTTCGAGCTCACCGACCGCATCCGCGAGACCATCCAGCACACGCTGTACAGCCTGCTGATGCAGCGTCGGTCGGTGTTCTTCTGAGCCGGGCGACGCCGCGGCCGGACAGGCCGACCGCGGCGTGCCGCGGCGATCAGACGCTGGCCACCCGGCGGCGCAGCGCCATCCCGGCGGCGACGCCGCCGGCCAGCGCGCCGGCGCCGGCCGCGGCCGGAATACCGATCTTGACCGCCTTCCGGGCGGTGCGGAAGTCCTTGATCGGCCATTCCCGCTCCCGAGCGACCGTCTTCAGGTCGGGATCCGGGTTGATCGCCACCGGGTGGCCGACCAGCGAGAGCATCGGCAGATCGTTGATCGAGTCGGAGTAGGCCCAGCAGCGGGACAGGTCCAGACCCTCCCGTTCGGCGAGCGCCTGCACCGCCTCGGCCTTGGCCTGGCCGTGGAGCAGCCCGCCGACCAGGTGGCCCGTGTAGGTGCCGTCGGTGACCTCGCTGACCGTGCCGAGCGCGCCGGTCAGGCTGAGGCGCCGGGCGATGACCGAGGCCAACTCCACGGGCGTCGCGGTGACCAGCCACACCCGTTGGCCGGCGTCCAGGTGCTGCTGGGCCAGGGCGTGCGCGCCGGAGTAGATCTGTTCGGCCATCCGCTCGTCGTAGATCTCCTCGCCGTAGCGGACGATCTCGGCGACCGAGCGCCCGGCCACGAACGCCAGCGCCGTCTCCCGGGCGTCGCGCATCCCGTCCGGGTTCTCGTGGCCGCGCAGCCGGTACGTGACGTGCTGCCAACCGAACCGGAGCAGGTCACGCGAGTCGAAGAAGTCCCGCGCGGCGAGGCCACGGGCGAAGTAGAAGATCGAGGCGCCGGCCATCATCGTGTTGTCCACGTCGAAGAACGCGGCGGCGGACTCGTCGAGCGGGGGCCGGGGAACCTCTTCGGCCGCGACCTTCAACGCGGCGATGGCGGCCGCCTCGGCCGCCTGCCTGGTCTCGGCCACACCCCTGCGTCGCACCCTCATCAGTCATCTCCATGCAGTTCGCGGTGGAGCGAGGGGCTCGGCCCGGACGGTGACGCTCGGCCCGGGCGGTGACAGGCCCACCGCCCACTCGTCGTCAGCACCTCGGCGCGTCAGATTCCACACCTCGGTTCGTCGGCACGCCGCCAGACTACGGCCCGACCCCGCTCGGTGGCTGCAGGCGGTTCAGATCCGGCAGCGCAAAAGTGCCGGTGGGACAAGAAAGGTGCCGTGGTCCACAGGTAATCCGAAGATCCGTCGCCGCCTGCGCCGGTGGCCCGGGCCGGTCAGGCCGGCCCTGCCGCGGGCAGGCTGCGGGCGAGGGCGCGGATGGCGCGTAGCTGCAGGGCCCGCACGGCACCCTCGGTGCGGCCCATCGCGAGTGCCGTCTCCCGGACCGAGAGGCCCTCCAGGAAGCGCAGTGCGATGCACTCCTGCTGGTCCGGGCGCAGCCGGCGGACCGCGTCCAACAGCTCGCGGTGGGTCAACACGGCGACGATCGACTCCTCCGGGCCGGGCACGGCGAGCGCGGTGGCCCGCTCGTCCGCCGCCGCGAGGATGTCCGCGGTGGGGATCTCGAACCGGCGTCGCGCCGAGCGGGCCTGGTCGATCAGCAGGTTGCGGGCGATGGTGACGAACCATGCCCCGATGTCGCGGCCCTGCCAGCGGAACGCGCCGATGGTCCGCAACGCCCGCAGGAACGTCTCGCTGACGATGTCCTCGGCCGCTGCCGGGTCGCCGCCCAGCCGGTATAGCGCGTATCGGAATACCAGCTCGGCGTAGTGGTCGTAGAGCAGGCCGAAGGCCTCGGTGTCGCCCTGGCGGGCCCGCGCGACGAGTGCGGCCCGCTCCGACTCCGTCGGTCCGTCAGGAGCGGCCGTGCCGCGGCCCTGGGCGGGGGAGCCTGCCCCGAGCTCCCCGGCGGCAGTCCGGCCGCGTCGTGCCGCGGGGCCCACCCGGACGGCATCGGCACCAGCGTTTGGGTGCGCGGGCGCCGTCGTCGTCGCCGGGGCCGCCCCACCTGCTGGGGGCGGCGTCTTGGTGATCGGCCCGGCCGCCGGCAGGGGCGCGGTCACGGCCGCGATCCCCAGCCCGAACCGGCTCAGGGTGGTGCGGATCTGCGCGCGGGTGGGCAGCAGGGGGGCCGGCGGCCGCGTCCACGCGCCCGGACCGCGCCGCACCGCGGCGAGGCCGGCGGCGAGGTCGGCGAGCGTGCAGTCGGTCACAGCCCGGCTCCGGAGGATGCAGTCGCGACAGGACGGGCCGGCAGGCCCGGTGCACGTGAGGGCGCAGGTAGCTGAGTGTAGCCGCAAGACGAACGTGCGGCAGTCGTAGATCGGGGCCGTGCCCGTCCCGACCATCGTCGCGACCACCGGAAGGCGCCGCGTGGCGGACTTACCATCGGGTTATGGACGACGACGGGTCGGGACCGGCAGAGCCCGGCGGCGAGAGCGCTCGGATCACCCTGCTCACCCGGGTGGGCTGTCATCTGTGCGACACCGCGCGGGCCGCGATCGCGCGGGTGGCGGAGCAGGAGGGGGTCGGGTGGCGCGAGGCGGATGTCGATGCCGATCCGCGGTTGGCCGACGAGTACGGCGACCGGGTGCCGGTCATCCTGGTCGATGGCCGAGAGCACGGTTACTGGCGGGTAGAGGAGGACCGGCTGCGGCGGGCGCTGGCCGGACGCCGGTGGTCGTTGCGTTCCGGCGGGGGTCGCTGATCCGCTGGTTGGGCTCTCCCCGGCACTTCGTGAATCCCTTCACGAAGTCGTACACTGCCCGTCGACAGCCGACTTGTGGCGCCGGCAACCGCATGCGGAGGGTCGGCGGGGCCACGGATTCGGGCGCACAGCTCCGGGCGGCGACGCGCGCCCACAGATCGGAGCCGCGGATGAGCCAGCCCCGGCGTCGCCCAGCGGTGATCCGGCGACGAGCCCGCAGTGAACCGCATTCCGGCCGCTCCGTGGTGCCGGAGGCCACGGTCGCCCGGCTGCCCCTCTACCTCCGGGTACTGACCACGCTCGCGGAGGGCGGGGTTCACACTGTGTCTTCGGACACCCTGGCCGCCGCTGCCGGTGTCACCCCGGCGAAGGTCCGTAAGGACCTGTCTCACCTCGGTTCCTACGGGACGCGGGGCGTCGGTTACGAGGTCGACGTCCTGCTTGACTGCATCGCCGCGAAGCTCGGCCTCACCGAGGACCGCTCGGTGGTGCTCGTCGGTGTCGGCAACCTCGGTCATGCGCTCGCCGGCTACGGCGGGTTCCACGCCCGCGGCTTCCGTATCGTGGCTTTGGTCGACGCGGATCCGGACCGGGTCGGCGAACGGGTCGGCGCGGTGATCGTCCGTCCCGTTGACGAGCTGGAGCGGGTCATCGCCGAGTGTACGGTCACGATCGGCGTGATCTGCACTCCGGCCGCCGCGGCGCAACAGGTGTGTGACCGACTGGTCGCCGCGGGGGTCACGAGCATTCTCAACTTCGCCCCCACGGTGCTGTCGGTGCCGGAAGGGGTAGACGTGCGTAAGGTCGACCTCGCCGTGGAACTTCAGATCCTTTCGTTCCATGAGGCACGGAAGCGTCCATCCGCGCCCCGCGAGGGGTCGCCCGGTGGGCCGACGCTCGCCGGCCCCGGCGTCGCGGTGGGCCCCGACGGGGCGTCGCCGCACAGCGCGTGGCCCGACCGGGCCCGCCAGGCACCGCCGGGGCTTCCCAGCGTCGGGCCCGCGGCGGATGGGCGCTCGGCCGGTGAGGTGCCGGCCGGTGAGGTGCCTGCCGGTGAGGTCCCGGGGCGCGGCGGTGAGACGTCCCTCGCGGTGGGCGCGGACGGGGCGAGCACGGACGAGTTGACGCCTCGAACAGACAGGGTGAGGACCGAGACGGATGAGGTCGTGCGGGTGACTCGTCAAGCCGGACAGACGCGGCCGGCGCAGGCGGTTCGTCAGGTCGGGCCGGTCCGGGAGAGCCGGGCCGGGCAGCCGGCACCGCACCGGGCCCACGTCGGTGAGCCGTCCCCGCCGACCCGCGGCACCCCGCCGGGCGCGGACGCACTGCTCGCCGGCGACCGCCGGCGGGGCTTGGCCGGGGGGTTCGCACAGGGTCTGGCGGGGGGTGGGGTGTCGTGAGCCTGCTGGTGGTGGGCCTCAACCATCGGACTGCCCCGACCTCCCTGCTCGAGCAGGCGTCGGTGTCCGGCGATGACACCCCGAAGGTCCTGCACGATCTCGCCGCCGCGGCGCACGTCACCGAGGCGGTCGTGCTCTCGACCTGCAACCGGACCGAGATCTACGCCGACGTCGAGACCTTCCACGGCGGTGTGGCCGACATCTCCGACCAGCTCAGCCGGATCTGCGGGATCGATCTCGGTGATCTGGCCGGACATCTGTATGTCCACCACGACGCCCGCGCGGTCGGCCACCTGTTCTCAGTGGTCTGTGGGTTGGACTCGATGCTCGTCGGCGAGTCGCAGATCCTCGGGCAGGTGCGCGGCGCGTTCCGGGCCGGGCAGTCGGCCGGGGTCGCGGGCAGCGCGCTGTCCGGGCTGTTCCAGGCGGCGCTGCGGGTCGGCAAGCGGGCCCACTCCGAGACGTCGATCGACGCCGCCGGCGCCTCGATCGTCGCGGTGGGCATCCGGCTGGCCGCCTCCAGCCTGGGGATCCTCAGCGAGGTGCCGGCCGTGCCGGTCGCGCCACCGGGCGGGTCCGCAGGCGAGCTCGGGGGCGCCGCGATGCTCGCGGCGCCCGTGGCCGAGCCGCCGCCGCTGGCGGGCGCCCGGGTGCTGCTCATCGGCGCCGGCGCGGTCGGATCGCTGGCCGCGCAGACCGCCCGCCGGGCCGGCGCCGCGGAGATCGTGATCGCGAACCGGACCCCGGCCCGGGCGGCCCGGGTCGCCGAGATGCACGACGGCCGGGCCGTCGGCCTGGCCGACCTCCCGCACGAGATCCTCATGGCCGACCTGGTGATCTCCTCGACCGGCGCCACCGGTCTCGTCGTCGAGCACGACCTCGTCGCCGCCACGCTGCCCGGGCGGGGCGGGCGACCGCTGGTGTTCCTCGACCTGGCCCTGCCGCACGACATCGACCCGGGCGTGCGCGTCCTGCCCGGGGTGAGCCTGATCGACCTGGAGACGCTGCGGGTCGCGCTCGACGGCGCCCAGGTGGCGCACGACGTGGAGGCGGTCCGCGCCCTGGTCTCCACCGAGGTCGCGGGCTTCCTCGACCGCCGCCGCGCGGGCCGGGTCGCGCCGACCGTGGTCGCCCTGCGGGCACACGCCGACTCCGTCGTGCACGGCGAGCTTGCCCGGTTGCACTCCCGCCTGCCCGACCTCGACGATCGAGAGTGGGAACTGGTGGAGGGCGCGGTCCGCCGCGTCGTCGACAAGCTGCTGCACGCCCCGACCGTGCGGGTGCAGCAGCTCGCCGGGGCGCCCGGGGGCGATTCCTACGCCGAGGCCCTGCGGGAACTTTTCGATCTTCCGCGCGAGGTGCCCGCCGTGGTGTCCGCGCCTGACCTTGATCTTGTGGAGCGTTCGTGACGGCGATGGAGCCGACCAGTACCGAGACCGATGCGACGGCCCGGGGCGCGACGCTGCGCGCCCGGTTTGCGGGTCGCCGGCTACGGCTGGGGACGCGCCGCTCCGCGCTGGCCCTGGCCCAGTCCGGCATGATCGCCGCGCAGTTGCGGGAGAGGGTGGGCTGCGCGGTCGACCTCGTCCCGATCGTAACCGTAGGTGACCGGTCGTCCGCGGAGATAAGCCAGATCGGCGGGACCGGCGTGTTCGTCAGCGCGTTGCGCGACGCCCTGCTGGCCGGCGAGATCGACCTCGCCGTGCACTCCCTGAAGGACCTGCCGACGGCCACCCCGCCCGGCCTCGTGCTCGCCGCCGTTCCGACCCGGGAGGACACCCGGGACGTGCTCGTCTCGCCCAGCGGGCGGGGGCTCGCCGAGCTCGGACCGGGCACCCGGGTCGCGACCGGCGCGCCGCGCCGCGCCGCCCAGTTGCGGGCCCTCGGACTCGGGTTCGACGTGGTCGCGATCCGCGGCAACGTCGACACCCGGCTGAAGAAGGCCATCGACGGCGAGGTCGACGCCGTCGTCCTCGCGTACGCGGGACTGGCGCGACTGGACCGCCTGGACGCCGTCACGGAGATTCTCGACCCCGAGGTCATGCTGCCGGCGCCCGGCCAGGGTGCGCTGGCGGTCGAGTGCGCCGCAGCGGCCGGGCTCAGGCTGGCCGGACCGGCCCGCGCGCTGGTGGCCGCGGGCGGGGATGCTGGGGGTGTCGGAGACGCTGCGGGCGGGGATGACGAGCGCGACGGACGGGGCCGGGGTCCGGATCTGGGACGGAACGGTGGCCAAACGCGGTCAGATCATGGTCAGCCCGTCGATGGTGGCCTTGCCGAGCTGCTACGGTTTGTGCTCGATGACGCATCGTCGTCCGTCGCGGTCAGAGCGGAACGCGCGTTTCTCGCTGGGATCGAGGCTGGATGTACCGCCCCGGTCGGCGCTTTGGCAGTGGCAGAGCCTGCGCCGGCGGCGGCCGTCGGCACTGTGGCACCGGCCGGCGATGCGTCCCCCGCGGGTCGACTGCGCCTGCGGGCGGTCGTCGCCGCGCCGGATGGCAGCACCGTCCTCCGGCGTGACGTGACCGGGTCCGCCGTCGACCCGGAGGCGCTCGGGCAGCGCCTCGCGGACGACCTGCTGTCCGCCGGAGCACACTCGCTGATGGGAATTCGCTGAGCATGGCCACCCGACGCACGAAGAAGCCTGTCTCCCCGGTCGCACTCGTGGGTGCCGGCCCCCGTGACCCGGGCCTGCTGACCGTCCTCGCGGTCGAGACCCTCTCGTCGGCCGACCTCGTCGTCGCCGACCCCGACGTCGCACCCGCCGTCGTGGAGAACCTCTCCGCCGAGGTGCTGCGCATCGGGGACCTGGAGGCGTCCAAGCCGGTCCGCGACGCCGAGGCGGCGACCGCCGCGGTGGTCAGCCGGGCCCGCGCCGGGGACAGGGTCGTCCGGCTCTACGCGTCGGACCCGTGGCTGACCCGCATCGGTGCCGCCGACGCCCAGGCGCTCGCGAAGGCCAAGATCCCCTATCGGGTCGTGCCCGGAGTCCTCACGGGCGCCGCGGTGGCCACCTACGCCGGCGTCGCGCCCGGCTCGCCGATCACCTTCGCCAGCACGTCGGGTGTCTTCTCCTCGTCGGGGACGCTCCCGGCGCCCTCGCCGTTCGGTGCGGGCGAACCCGTCGGCCCGCTGACCGGCCCGCCCTTCGGCGCCGGCCGGCTCGGCGCTCGTCCGATGACCGGGCTCGGCGGCGGCCTCGGTGGCGGGCTGGGCGCCGGCTTCGGGTCGCCGCTGGGGCTGGGCAGCCCCGGCGGGTTCGGTGGGTTCGGCGCGCCGGTTCCCTCGCCCGGCGACGTCGACTGGGCCGCGCTCGCCCAGACGCCCGGCACGCTCGTGGTCACCGCGGCGCCGACCGAGGTCGGCAAGGTCGCGGCGGCCCTGGTGGAGCACGGCCGGCCCGGTGACACCCCGATCGCGGTGACCGTCGACGGCACCACCACCGACCAGCGCACCGTCACCTCGACCCTCGACCGGGTCGAGGCGGACGTCGCGCCGTTGCTGACCGCCGCCCCCGCACCCATCACCCAGGTCGTCCTCTCCGTCGGTGCCGTCGTCGCCACCCGGACGAAGCTGTCCTGGTGGGAGACCCGGGCACTGTTCGGCTGGACGGTGCTGGTGCCGCGGACCAAGGAGCAGGCGGCGACGCTGTCCGACCTGCTGCGCTCGCACGGCGCGAGCCCGCTTGAGGTGCCGACGATCGCCGTCGAGCCGCCGCGGACCGCCGCCCCGATGGAACGCGCGATCACCGGCCTGGTCTCCGGGCGCTACCAGTGGGTCGCCTTCACCTCCGTCAACGCCGTGCGTGCGGTGCAGGAGAAGGTCGAGGAGCGCAGCCTGGACGCCCGCGCCTTCGCCGGGGTCAAGGTGGCGGCGATCGGCGAGGCAACCGCCGAGGCCCTGCGCGCCTTCGGGATCCGTCCCGACCTCGTCCCCTCCGGGCAGCAGTCCAGCGAGGGCCTGCTGGAGGACTGGCCGGAGTACGACGAGTCGCTCGACCTGCTCGACCGGGTGCTGCTGCCGCGGGCCGACATCGCCACCGAGACGCTGGTCGCCGGCCTGAAGGACCGCGGCTGGCAGGTCGACGACGTGACCGCCTACCGCACGGTCCGGGCCGCCCCGCCGCCCGCCCCGATCCGCGAGGCGCTCAAGGGGGGCAGGGTCGACGCCGTCGTGTTCACCTCCTCGTCCACCGTGCGCAACCTCGTCGGCATCGCCGGCAAGCCGCACGAGACCACGGTGATCGCCGTCATCGGCCCCGCCACCGCGGCGACCGCCCAGGAACTCGGGCTGCGCGTCGACGTGCAGGCGCCGGAGGCGTCCATCCCGGCCCTGGTCGGGGCGCTCGCCGAGTTCGCCGCCGAGCATCGTGAGGAGCTGGGCAAGATCGGTCCGCTGGCGGCCCGCCTGCCCAAGCCGCGCCGCGGCTCGCGGCGGTAGGCCGGCATCTTCCTGGCCTTTGTCCACAGGGTTATGCGTCCCAGGTGCCCCTGTGGACAGGTGGGAGGGCCGCAGCGGCAGGGCGGGTAGCGTCGGCGTGGGCCGGCCGTCGTCGAGAGGTGCGGGGCTGATGAGCGGGATAGCGGGAGCGCGGGGCGCCGGCAGCGCGGGAGCGGGAATCCCCGGTCCGGGGAACCCGGGGTCGGGCGGTTCGGGGCCGGCCGGGTTTCCGGCGGTGCGCCCCCGTCGGCTGCGCCGCTCGCCCGCCCTGCGCCGGCTGGTGTCGAACGTACGGCTGCACCCGGCGGACCTGGTCCTGCCGATGTTCGTCAAGGAGGGCGTGGACCAGCCGGTTCCCCTGACCTCGATGCCCGGCGTCGTTCAGCACACCCGCTCGTCGTTGCTCAAGGCCGCCGTCGAGGCGGTCGAGGCCGGGGTCGGCGGGCTGATCCTGTTCGGCGTGCCGGCGGCGAAGGACGCCCGCGGCTCGGCCGCCGACGACCCCGCCGGGATCGTCCAGCTCGCGCTGGCCGACCTGGTCGCCGAGGTCGGCGGGGACATCGTGCTGATGACCGACCTGTGCCTGGACGAGTGCACCGACCATGGCCACTGCGGACTGTTGACCGATGCCGGCGAGGTGGACAACGACGCCACCCTGGCGCGTTACGCCTCGATCGCCGTGGCGCAGGCCCGCGCCGGCGCCGAGGTCGTCGCGCCGAGCGGGATGATGGACGGCCAGGTCGGCGCGATCCGGGCGGCGCTGGACGCCGAGGGCTTCACCGACCTGCCGATCCTCGCCTACTCGGCGAAGTACGCCTCGGCGTTCTACGGTCCGTTCCGCGAGGCGGCCGAGTGCGCTCCCCAGTTCGGTGACCGCACCGGCTACCAGCAGGATCCGGCGCGCTCGGTGGCCGAGGCGCTGCGCGAGGTGGCGCTGGACCTCGCCGAGGGCGCCGACGCCGTGATGGTCAAGCCGGCGCTGGCCTACCTGGACGTGCTGCGCGCGGTCGCGGACACCGTGGATGTGCCCGTCGCCGCCTACCAGGTGTCCGGCGAGTACGCGATGGTCGAGGCCGCCGCCGCCGCGGGATGGATCGACCGGGACCGGGCGATCGCCGAGACGCTGACCGCGATCTCCCGCGCCGGCGCCGACATCATCCTCACCTACTGGGCCGTCGAGGTCGCCCGCGGCCTGGCCGCTCCCCGCTGACCCCCTCCCCCCGCACCCGTCCACAGCCCAGCCCCCAGCGGCGGCCTTCCGCCTGCTGCCCGGAAAGATCAATCGCCCGTCGAGGGCTCCGGGATTGCGGGGTGCTCGACGATCGGGCTGGTGAGGGCGCGGGCGGCCGGATGGTGCCGGGCGCCGAGCGGCGGCGCGTCGATGTGAGGCTTGTCCGGCGTGCGTCGATGGTGGCGCCGGGCAAGCGACTCGACCGGCCCGCGGCGGGTGGCCGGCGCGAGCCGCGGGTCGCCGGGCCGCGCACCGCCGGCGTTCGCCCAGGCCACCGGGCGGTCATCCCCGTCCGGGGGATCACCCCGCTAGGCGCGGCCGGCGCTCGATGGCTGGTCAGGGGCGTCACCGGGCGGCGTGGGCCGGGGCGGTTCTTGCCGCGGTCGGCGGGCGGGGGCGCTCGGGAGGCAGGGGCGGGGCGGAGCCTCTCGGCCAGGGGTTGCGGGTTCGCGTCCAGGTCTGCTCCCGTGACTTCCGTCGCCGTCTCGCAGATACCCCCTGGGGGTAGTTGTGTGCCATACGGGGGAGGGGTATCTTCGGGCTGCCGGGCGGACCCGCCCGGCCTGTGGACAGTGGCTGAGGAGACGAGGACCGCGATGACCGCGACCGCCTACACCGTGACCGGGATGACCTGCGAGCACTGCGCCCGCTCGGTCACCGAGGAGCTGGAGCGGCTACCCGAGGTGTCCAGCGTCGCGGTGGATCTCGCGGGTGGTCAGGTCACGGTCGTGAGCGACGGGGCGCTGGCGGACGGCGCGGTCCGCGAGGCCGTGGCCGAGGCCGGTTTCGAACTGGTCGGCCGGGCCTGACGAGTCCACGGGCAGTGCGTCGCCGGGCGGACCGGGGGAGGGGAAGCGCGTGACCAACGTCGGGGTCGAGGCCGGCGAGCCGGTCCGGGTCGAGCTCGCGATCGGCGGCATGACCTGCTCGTCCTGCGCGGCACGGGTGGAGCGCAAGCTCAACCGGATCGACGGCGTGAGCGCCTCGGTGAACTACGCCACGGAGAAGGCGACCATCACCCTCGCCCGGCCGGCACCGGTCGGTGCGGCCGGCCCGGTGACGGTCGACGAGCTGATCGGGGCCGTGCAGGCCGCCGGCTACACGGCGAGTCTGCCCGCCGCCGCGACGAGCGGCTCGACCATCCGCGGGTCGGGCGGTGCGGCGGGCGCCGCTGGCGGTGGGGTGGGCGCCGCCGGCGCCCACGGCGCTGAGGTGAACGCCGCCGGCGCCGTCGGCGATGAGGCGGAGTCGCGGGACGCGGGCCTGCGGGCGATGCGTCGGCGCCTGACCGTCTCGGCGGTGCTGGCGCTGCCGGTGCTCGTGCTCGCGATGGTGCCCGCCTGGCAGTTCGACTACTGGCAGTGGGTCAGCCTGGCGCTGGCGACACCGGTCGTCCTCTGGGGCGGCCGACCCTTCCACGCCGCGGCGGCCCGAGGCGCCCGGCACGGTGCGGCCACCATGGACACCCTGGTCTCCCTCGGCACGCTCGCGGCTTTCGGGTGGTCGCTCTACGCGTTGATCTTCGGCGGGGCCGGTGACCCGGGAATGCGGCACTCGTTCTCGCTCACCGGCGGCCTGTCCGACGTCGGCACCGGCACCGCCGGGGCTGGGATGTCGTACGGCGGTAGCGGGATGTCCCACGCCGGCGGCGGCGCCACCGCGATCTACCTGGAGGTGGCCGCCGGGGTCACGGTGTTCCTGCTCACCGGGCGGTTCCTCGAGCTGCGTGCCCGGCGCCGCTCCGGTGCGGCGCTGCGGGCCCTGCTGCACCTCGGGGCGAAGGACGTGACGGTGCGCCGTCCGGTGTCGGGGCCCGGGGGCCTGACGGTCGAAACGCGGATCCCGGTCGACGAGCTGCGCCTCGGCGACGAGTTCGTCGTCCGCCCCGGCGAGAAGATCGCGACCGACGGGGTCGTGCTCGAGGGGGTCTCCGCGGTCGACGCGAGCATGGTCACCGGCGAGTCGGTGCCGGCGGAGGTCGGGCCGGGGGATCCGGTGGTCGGTGCGACCGTGAACGCGGGCGGTCGCCTGGTCGTGCAGGCGACCCGGGTCGGGGCCGACACGCAGCTCGCCCGCATCGCGCGGCTCGTCGAGCAGGCCCAGAGCGGCAAGGCGCGCGTCCAGCGGCTGGCCGACCGGATCTCGGCGGTCTTCGTCCCGACTGTGATCACGGCCGCGTTGATCACCCTGGGCGTCTGGCTCGCCACCGGGCAGCCGGCGACGGACGCGTTCACCGCCGCGGTCGCCGTCCTGATCGTCGCCTGCCCGTGCGCGCTGGGTCTGGCCACCCCGACGGCCCTGCTCGTCGGCACGGGGCGGGGTGCGCAGCTCGGCATCCTCATCCGTGGCCCGGAGGTGCTCGAATCGACGCGGCGGGTGCAGACCGTGCTGCTCGACAAGACCGGCACGGTGACCACCGGCCGGATGCGGACCGCCGCCGTCCACCCGGCGCCGGGGGAGAGCGCCGCCGACGTGCTGCGCCTCGCCGGGGCGGCCGAGGACGCCAGCGAGCACCCCATCGCCCGGGCCGTCGCCGACGCCGCCCGGGCGGCGGGCGGCGGGTCGCTGCCGCCGGTGACGGACTTCGCCAACGACGCCGGGCTCGGCGTGCGCGGCACCGTCGAGGGCCGGTCGGTCGTCGTCGGCCGGGCCCGCCTGTTCGCCGAGCTGCCGACCGAGCTCGCGGGCGCCTTGGCCCGGGAGCTCGACGCCGGGCGCACGGCGATCGTCGTCGGCTGGGACGGCGCCGCGCGCGGGCTGATCAGCGTCGCCGACACGGTCAAGCCCACCGCCGCCGAGGCCGTCGCCGCCCTGCGTCGGCTCGGTCTGCATCCGGTTCTGCTGACCGGGGACGCGCAGGCCGTGGCCCGCGCGGTCGCCGCCGAGGTCGGGATCGCGCCCGAGGACGTCATCGCCGAGGTCCTGCCGGAGGAGAAGGTGGCGACGGTCCGCCGGTTGCAGGACGAGGGCCGGGTCGTGGCCATGGTCGGCGACGGGGTGAACGACGCCGCCGCACTCGCCCAGGCCGATCTCGGGCTGGCGATGGGCGGCGGAACCGACGCGGCGATCGAGGCGTCCGACCTGACCCTGGTCAACGCCGACCCGCGGCTGGTGGCCGACGCGATCCGGCTGTCCCGGGCCACCCTGCGCACGATCCGGGGGAACCTGTTCTGGGCGTTCGCCTACAACGTGGCGGCGCTCCCGCTGGCCGCGGCCGGCCTGCTCAACCCGATGATCGCCGGCGCGGCGATGGCGTTCAGCTCGGTGTTCGTCGTGACGAACAGCCTGCGGCTGCGCCGGTTCGCCCCGCTGCCGGCGGCCGGCCCCGTGGCGACGCCATCCACGCGGCCGGCCCCCGCGGTCGCGGCACGATCCTAGGCCGGGGCGGCCTCCAGCCGAGGGAACACCGGGGCGGGATCGGCGACGCGGGGGCCGCCGTCGCCGCACTGGGCGGCGATGCGCGGCGCCGCGTCGGGCAGGAACGGGGTGAGGTGCGCGGCGAGCTCGCGGCAGGTGGCGACCAGTTCGGCGAGCACGGCGTCGAGGGCGGCCGGAGGCGCGTCCTGTTTGCGCTCGGCCTTGGCGAGGTCCCAGGGGCGGGCGGCCTCGACGTAGCGGTTGCCCTCGTTGCCGATCGTCGTGATGGCCTCGGCGGCGCGGCGGAAGTCGAACGCGGTGAACGCCGCGTCGATCGTCGCCGGCGCCTGCTCCCGGGCCGCCCGCAGCGCCGCGGCCCCCGGGTTGTCCGCCGCGACGGGCGGGATCACCCCGTCCCGGTAACGCTTCACCATCGACACGGTCCGGTTGACCAGGTTGCCGATGTTGTTCGCGAGGTCCTCGTTGGCCCGGGTGAGCAGCCGCTCGGTGGTGTAGTCGGTGTCGCCGCTGCGGGCGACGTCGCGCAGCATCCACCAGCGCAGCGCATCGGTGTTGTAGGCGGCGACGATGTCCGCCGGGTCCTCCGCGTTCCCGGCCGACTTGGAAATCTTCATGCCGTCCGCGGTGAGGTACTCGTGCACGAAGATGGTGTCGGGCAGGCGCACGCCGGCGGAGAGCAGCATCGCCGGCCAGTAGACGGCGTGGAACCGGATGATGCCCTTGCCGATGACGTGGACGCGGGCGTCGCTGTCGTTCCACCAGTGCTGGAAGGTGGCGTCGTCGGTGCCGTACCCGGGCGCGGTGATGTAGTTGCCGAGGGCGTCGAACCAGACGTAGATGACCTGGTCGGGATCGCCGGGCACCGGAATGCCCCAGCCACGCGCCCGGGTCATGCTCCGGGATGCGCTGAAGTCCTCCAGCCCGGCCTCGATGAACGACAGCACCTCGCGCTTGCGGGTGGCCGGCTCGATGCGCAGCCGGTCGCTGGAGATGAGCTCGTGCAACTGATCCTGGTAGCGGCTGAGCCGGAAGAACCAGTTGCTCTCCTCGACCAGGTCCGGCACGGTCCCGTGCTCCGGGCAGCGGCCGTCGACCAGCTCGTCGGGGGCGTAGAACAGCTCGCAGCCGACGCAGTACAGGCCCGCGTAGCTCTTGCGGTAGAAGTCGCCGCGCTCGGCGCAGGCCGCCCAGAGCTTCTCCACGCCGGGCCGGTGTCGCGGGTCGGAGCTGGTTTTGATGAAGTCGTCGAAGGAGAGGCTCAGCGGCTCGCGCAGGGAGCTGAACCGGGTGGCCACCCGCTCGACGTATTCCGCGGGCGTGATGCCCTCGGCCTCGGCGCCCTGGACGTTCTTCAGCGCGTTGTCGTCGGTGCCGGTCTGGCACCGGACCTCGTCACCGCGTGCCCGCAGGTGCCGGGCGAACGCGTCGGTCTCGACCAGCTCCAGCGCGTGCCCCACGTGCGGCTTGCCGTTGACGTACGGGATGGCCGTCGTCACGAAGTAGCGACCCATCGGTTTCGGATCCTCCCGCCCCGGTGCGCAACCTCGCAGATGAGGCTCCGTCGGGGCCTCATCGGTGGTCTGTCAGGACGCGCGGAAAAGGCCGGATGGCATGGACATCAGCATCATCCGGGGGCTCGCCGCCTCGGCGGTGACACGTGCCGTCGACACAGGGAGATCCTACCCGCCCGCCCCCGTGACGGCCGCCGGGAGCGGCACCGCCCGCCTACGGCTTGCCGGCGACGCCGGCGTAAGCGCTGACCTCGGCGTCGGTCAGTCCCTCGCCGGTGGGGCCGGCGTCGCAGCCTCCGTCGGCCTGGCCGCGGGGGGCCATCAGTCCGGTCGCCCGGCCCGGCCCGGCTTCAGTCGCTGGTCGTGACTGGGAACTGCGGGCCGTCGCCTCGTTCGAAACCCAGGAGATTGGCGATCGTGACCTCGCCGATCCGCGTCAGTGCATCGGCGGTGAAGAAACCCTGGTGCCCGGTCACCAGAACGTTCGGGAACGTCAGTAGCCGCGCGAACAGGTCGTCGTCGAACGCTCCCCGTTCCGACCGGTCCTCGAAGAAGAGGGCGTTCTCCTCCTCATAGACATCGATCCCGAGATAGCCGATCAGCCCGTTCTTGAGAGCAGAGATGACGGCGGCGGTGTTCAGCAGGCCGCCGCGGCTGGTGTTTACCAGCATCACACCGCGCTTCATCCGGGCCAGCGCATCGGCATCGACGAGGTGGTGCGTGGCGGGAGTCAACGGGCAGTGCAGCGATATGATGTCGGATTCGGCGAAAATCTGGTCCAGTTCGACATACCTGACCCCGAGCCGTTCACATTCCGAGTTGGGCCTGACGTCGTGCGCGATCACCCGGCATCCGAATCCCGTCATGATCCGCGCAAAGACGGTGCCGATCGCCCCGGTGCCGATCACGCCGACGGTGCGTCCGTGGAGGTCGAAACCGAGCAGGCCGGTGAGAGCGAAGTTGTACTCACGCACCCGGTTGTAGGCCCGGCACACGTGGCGGTTCAGCGCGAGGATCAGGGCGACTGCATGCTCGGCGACGGCGTACGGGCTGTAGGCCGGCACGTGGGCCACCACGATGCCGAGCGAACGAGCGCAGGCGAGGTCGACATTGTCATGCCCAGCCGAGCGCAGCACCACCAGCCGGATGCCGTCCGCGGCGAGCCTGGTCAGCACGCCGGCCGACACCTCGTCCTCGACGAACACGCAGACCGCAGCATGTCCCTGTGCCAGACCCGCGGTCTGTTCGGTCAACCGGTGTTCGATGAAATTCAGCTCGAGGTCACCGGTCCGGACGCTGCTCAGGAACCGGCGGTCGTAGTCCTTCGACGAGAAGACCGCGACCCGCACGTCTCGCCCCCGTCCCCTCGTCCTGCGCCGGTGCCCGCCCAAGACGGTACCGGGCGCAGGGGCGGATCTCCGAAGGAGCCACGGTACCTACCCGGGTCCGGGTCCGGGTCCAGGCCGTGCAGACGGGGCACGGCCAGCACGGGAGCGAGGAGTGATGCGGCCGGCCGACATTAGTCCGCGTGCCGTGGGCCGCGACGTCGACCGCAGGCACGAGTTCGGTTATCCGCGTCGGGTAAAGTCAGATCTCCAAACAGCCCGGGACGGTTCGAACCTGTCCGTCATGCGACAGTGAGGTAATGCGCCACGAGGTGCGCAGTAGATTTTTCCTGTGCGTCTCGCCTGACGGTGGTGCAGGTCGCCGCTGTCATTCACCTGGCTGGCACGGGCTTCCTTGGCGGGGGCGTGGGTTCATTGCCATCTTTGCGTAGGTAACGGCATGTGGCTGGAGGAAAGTCGTGCTCCGTAGTCGCCTCCTTCCCGGTTTCGCCATACTCGCCGGGACACTCCTATTCGCCTCCTGCTCCGATGACCGAGCTTCGGATCTCTCGGCACCTGGCGGGGCCGCCACCACGGGCACCTCCGCGGTGACGACCGCCACTGCCGACACACCGACGACAGGCGCGACCGCGACCCGCACGCCGACCGCGACCCGCACGCCGACTACGAGCACAACGCCGGTCCGGCCAGCAGTCGCCCTGAACGGCGATGTCGACGGTGACGGTCGACCTGACACCCTGACCATCACCCAGCCGGGGACGCTCCACGCCCGCTACACCGGAGGGGGCGACGATGCAGTCCGCTTTCGGGCCGGTGACCCGACGTTCGTCGACATCCACGTCCTCGGGGCGGCCGACGCCGACCGCGATGGCCACGCCGAGGTGTTCGTCCAGACCGACCAGGGTGCGTCCATCCAGACCGCGGCCGTCTTCCGATACTTCGACGGTCACCTGCACCTGGTCACCCGGGCCGGGCAACAGGCCGCGCTTGCCTATGGTGGATCAACCGGATTCGTCGCGGCGTGGGCGTGCCGCCCCGCCGCCGTCCCCGCGGCGGCAATCGTCACCGAGACGGGGCCGAGCACCTCATCCGGCGCGTATACGCTGACCCTCGACTACTACCGATTCCACCAGGCCAGCCTGGTGTCGCTCGTCCACAGGACCGCCGGCCCCGGCCCCCTCGACAGTCTGCCGGGCGTCCGCGACGAGCTCTCGGGCGAGACCGGCTGCGGACAGGCGCGGCTGAGCCCGTGACCGGCCCGATGCGCGTACAGAAAGCTGACCGGCCGGTCTGGGAGTTGTTCTTGCCGTCCAGGTCCTAGTCGTGCACCCGGGCCGAGCGCGGCTGGTCGGTGCGCAGCGCCGCCTCGGCCGGCAGACCGGGATCGGTGCCGGCCTCCAGGCGGGCGTCGACGGCCTCGGCCACGATCCTGGCCAACCGGTCGGGAGCGTCGAGCATGACAAAAGTGGAGCTGTCGGAGATCTCGACTAGCCGGGCGTTCGGGAACGCCTGCGCGAGCCGGCGGGCGTGGTCGAGCGGGAAGAGCTTGTCGTCGGTGCCCCAGGCCAGCACGACGGGGCGGGAGAACCGCTCGATCGCGGGAGCCGCCCGCATGGTCAGGGCGGGATCCAGGGATGCCGTCACCCGCACCGCCTCGTGCCTGGTGCTGGCGTTCGTCGCGAACGGCCCGAAGATCTCGTCCTGCCGGGGGCGGGGCACAGCCGTCACGCAGACCGCCTTCATGAAGAAGGCGCGGCCGGGCCCGCTGGCGAGCGTGCTCAGTACGACGGCCCCGAGCCGGCGGCTGGCCCGGCACAGTCGGGCGATGTGCCGGAACGACCCCGGTGGGAAGTGCTCATAGCTGTCGCAGTTGGTCAGGACGAGGCCGCCGATGCGGGCCAGGTCCAACGAGTCGTCCCCCAGGGCGGTGAGGACCAGCCCGCCGCCGGTGTCGTTGGCGACGACCGTGACGTCGTCCAGATCGAGAAGCTCGATCAGATGGAGGATCCGACGGGCGGTAGCCGCGGCGCTCAGGTCCGCGTCGCCCACCGGCTCGTGCGCGCCGAGCGGCCAGGTCGGGACGATGCAGCGGTACCGGTCGCCGAGCAGGGCGACGAGGTCCTTCCACAGGGCACCGGTCACGTAGACGCCGTGGACGAACAGGAGCACCGGGCCGCTACCGATATCGGTGTAGCTGACCGGTAACCCGTCGACTCCGCACTGGTGGACGGCCATCGCCGCCTCCCTCCTCCGGCGGCCTTGGGCCACCTGAGCTGGTCGAGCCCCGAACGTCGGTGCCGGCTGTGCGCCACGGTCCGGTCGCGCGGGACGGCACCGACGGGTAACCACGCGATTGTCCTATGGCCCGGCCGCTTGTGCGCCGGGTCAGGACCAGTCGTAGGGGGATCGCGCGGTGGCCTTGACCTCATGTCGACTTCAGGTTCGAGACTGTTGGCCGGCCGGGGTGCGGTGGAGATTCCGCCGGGCAGCCTTGGCCGAGGAGGACCGTGATGGCAGGCACTTCGCCCCCGACAGCCCTCGACCATCCCGACCCGCCGAACCTCCGGCCCCACGGCTCCGAACCGGGATCGGACCCCGTCCGCGGGGCCACAGGACGACCGGTCGCCGGGCCGGCGGCTCCCGGCCCGTCGGCCGGAATCGACCGGCAGACCCGGCTCACGCTTGCCGTGCTGGTGCTCGGCGGGCTGATGGTCGTGCTCGACGTGACCATCACCAATGTCGCGATCCGCAGCCTCTCCCGCGACCTGCACGCCCCGCTGGCGGTGATCCAGTGGGTCACCACCGGCTACACCCTGGCGCTCGCGGTCGTGGTGCCGACGACCGCGTGGCTCGCCGCGCGCCTGGGCACCCGCCGCGTCTACGTCGCCGCGCTGGGCCTGTTCGGGCTGGGTTCGCTGCTGGCGGGGCTGGCCCCGAACATCGGCTCGCTCGTCGCCTTCCGGGTGCTGCAGGGGATCGGCGGTGGGCTGGTCAACCCGATCGCGATGACGATCGCGATGCGCAGCGCCCGGCCGGAGGTCCGGGGCCGCACGATGGGCGTTCTGGGGCTGCCCGTGCTCGTCGGCCCGCTCGCCGGGCCGACGCTCGGCGGGTGGCTCGTCGAGTACTCCTGGCGGTGGATCTTCCTGATCAACGTGCCGATCGCGCTGGTCGCCATTCCGCTGGCGTTGTGGCTGCTGCCGCGCGACGCGCCCGAGGGTGTCCGCGAGCGGCTCGACGTGCCGGGGCTCGCGCTGATCGGGCCGGGGCTGGCCGCCGTCGTGTACGGGCTGGCGGAAAGCGGCCGGCGTGGCACCCTCGTCTCGGCGGCCGTGCTGGTCCCGGCGCTGCTCGGGCTGGGGCTGTGCGTGGTGTTCGTGCTGCGGGCGGTGCGGCTGCGCACGCGGCGCCCGCTGGTCGAGGTGCGCCTGCTGGGCCGGCGGGCCGTCGCCTCCGGGGCCGGCACGCTGGGCCTGTTCGCCGCGGCCTACTTCGGCTCGATGTTCATCGTGCCGCTGTACTGGCAGCTCGTCCGGGGGCAGAGCCCGGCGGCCGCCGGACTGCTGGCCATCCCGCAGGCGCTGACCACCGGGGTGTCGTTGCAGGTCGCGAGCCGGCTGATCGATCGTGTTCCACCGGCGCGGGTCGTCGGGGCGGGCATCGTGATCGCGACCGCCGGACTGCTGACCACCCTGCTCCAGCTCGACGCGAACACGCCGTACTGGCGTCTGCTGGCCTCGATGGCGGTGACCGGAATCGGGACCGGTGCGACGATCATGCCCACGATCACGACGGCGATGCGTCACCTGCCCGACCGGGACACCGCCGCCGGCAGCACCCTGCTGAACATCACCAACCAGGTCGCCGTCTCCGTCGGCACCGCGCTGACGTCGGTGCTGCTCGCGTCGAACCTGGCGAGCCTGGCCGGCCTGGACCAGGGCGCCGACCTCTCCGGCGACATCCCCGCCACCGCGGCCGGCGGCGTGGTCGCGGCCTTCCGCCACACCCTGCTGCTCCCGGTGGCCCTGATGGCGGTCGCCGGTGCGGTCGCCCTGCTCCTGCTGCCCCGCGGCGAACGGCACGACACCTCGGTCGAGGCCGAGGCAGCGCATGCCGACCTCTGACCGGCGGCAGCACCGATAGGATGATCGCGTGGGCCAGGATGACCGGCTACTTCTCAGCTCGTCGTTCGGCACCGCGGCGGTCGCGTACGCCGAGCACCGCCCGGACTACGCCCAGGCCGCGGTGCGGTGGGCGCTCGAGCGCGCGCCCGGTCCGCGCGTGCTCGACCTCGGCGCTGGAACCGGCAAGCTCACCGCCACGCTGCTCGCGCTGGGCGCCGAGGTCATCGCGGTCGAGCCCGACCCGGCGATGCTGACCGAGCTGCGCCGCGCACTGCCGGTTGTCCGTGCCCTGCCAGGTAGCGCCGAGGCGATACCGCTGCCGGACGCGTCCGTCGATGCCGTTGGGTTGCCGGGCTCGCGCAGGTCAGCGGGAGCGCGGCCATCGGCCCGCGGGACACGCCCACCAGTTGGCGCGCTGAGACGGCCGACCTGCACCTTCCCAGGACTGGGATGGCCGCCCGGTTCGGCTCGCCGGAGCAGGCCGAGTTCCGGCACGGGCAGCGTCGTACCGCCGACTCCCTCGTCGCGACACTCGCGACGAGGGCGGGGATGCTGGTCATGCCGGAACAGGAACGCGAGGCCACGCTGGGGCGGATCCGCGTTTTCCTCGCGAGCCGACCGGAGACCGCCCGCGGTGAGTTCACCCTGCCGATGTTGACCTGCGTGCTGCGCGTCCGGCGGCTGTGAAGATCAGCGACGATCGATGACACTGCGCACGCCGTCTCAACGAGGCCGGCGTGGCCCGGTGGCGGGGGCGCCGCCGGCCGGCGGCCGTCCCGTCCGGGTCGGCGCTGATCGCCTCCCGGGCGGCGGTGACCGCCCAGTCCACCGGGTTGTACCGGGCGGCTGCGGCGATCCAGCCGGGGAGCAGGCATGCCCGATGAAACGTGCCGGTGGCGTGAGAGTGCTCACGCCCGAACGGGCCAGCCGCGGGGTGAGTCGGCGGGAAAGTCCACTGCCGCGGCGAACCACCCGTCGGGGGACCCCCGGCTAGGCCAGGCTCGCCTATCGATCAGTAGTTCGGGATCGGGCGCGTGGCCGTTGCACCGGGCACTATCAGGACAACGTCGCCATCCCCTCCGCCACCGCCGCGGGCCCGGCATCCTTGTCGAACCACCCACGACGGCGGTCACGGACGGTGGCCTCGGAGCTGCTGCCGGGCGCGATCCGCGTTGCCGGCCGGCCGGGGTCCTGGCGCACAGTCCGCCGCCGGTGGGCGGCCGGGGCAGACCCCCGTCCACCGGCGGCGCTCCACCCGGGTGCTGGGCCGCGGGCGCGGCTGCGGCGCCCGACGGAGCGCCGACGGGCGGTCGCGGGCGTGCCGCTGGCCACGCGAGGCGCGGGTGGCCGAGTGGACCTGCGAGGATCGGGGGCATGGTGGTTCCCTCTGCCGCGCCGGCCTCCGAAGAGCTGTTCCGGCGCGCCGAGCGTGTCGTTCCCGGTGGGGTCAACTCCCCGGTCCGCGCCTTCCGGGCCGTCGGCGGCACCCCTCGCTTCATGGTGTCCGGCGACGGTCCGTATCTGACGGACGCGGACGGGCGTACCTACGTCGACCTGGTCTGCTCCTGGGGGCCGATGATCCTCGGCCATGCCCATCCCGCCGTCGTCGAGGCGGTGTCCCGGGCGGTGTCCGCCGGCACCAGCTTCGGCACGCCGACGCCGGGCGAGGTGGAGCTCGCCGAGCTGATCGTGGAGCGGGTCGGCCCGGTCGAGAAGGTGCGGCTGGTCAACTCCGGCACGGAGGCGACGATGAGCGCCGTGCGGCTGGCCCGGGGCTTCACCGGCCGGTCCACGATCATCAAGTTCGCCGGCTGCTACCACGGGCACGTCGACGCCCTGCTCGCCGCCGCCGGCTCCGGGGTGGCCACCCTCGGGCTGCCCGACACCCCCGGCGTGACCGGCGCCGCGACCGCCGACACCATCGTCCTGCCCTACAACGACCTTGCCCTGGTCGAGGCCGTCTTCGCCGAGCGCGGCGACACGATCGCCGCGGTCATCACGGAGGCCGCCGCGGCCAACATGGGCGTGGTCCCGCCGCTGCCCGGCTTCAACGCCGGCCTGCGCCGGCTGTGCGACGTCCACGGCGCGCTGCTCATCCTCGACGAGGTGATGACCGGCTTCCGGATCTCCCGGGCCGGCTGGTGGGGCATCGAGGGCGCCATCGAGGACTGGTCGCCGGACCTGTTCACCTTCGGCAAGGTGATGGGCGGGGGCCTGCCCGCGGCGGCGTTCGGCGGCCGCGCCGACGTGATGGCGCGGCTCGCCCCCGCCGGCCCCGTCTACCAGGCCGGCACCCTGTCGGGGAATCCGATTGCCGTCGCGGCGGGGCTGGCCACCCTGCGGGCCTGCACCGACGACGTCTACGCCACCGTCGACGCCCGCGCCGCCGACGTCGCCGGCATCGTCTCGACGGCGCTCACCGAGGAGGGCGTCGCCCACCTGCCCAGCAGCGCCGGCTCACTGTTCAGCTTCTTCTTCACCGACGCCGCGGCCGTCGTCGACTACGCCGGCGCCCAGGCACAGAACGCCGCCCGCTACGCCGCGTTCTTCCACAGCATGCTCGACGCGGGGATCTACCTGCCGCCGTCGGCGTTCGAGGCGTGGTTCGTCTCGGCTGCCCACGACGACGCCACGATGGAGCGCATCGCCGCCGCCGCGCCCGCCGCCGCCCGTGCCGCCGCCGCCGTGCCCGAACCGGCGCCCGTGCCCGCGACGAGCGGGGGCCGGTCATGACGGGCCCGACCCAGGAGCCGGTGGACGGCGAGCCGGGGCAGCACCCACTGACGAGGGTGCACCTGGTCCGCCACGGGGAGGTCTTCAACCCGGAGAAGGTCCTCTACGGCCGGCTGCCCGGATTCGGGCTGTCCGAGACGGGCCACCGCCAGGCCAAGGTGACGGCGGAGTTCCTCGCCGGGCTGGACATCGCCGCCGTGGTCGCGAGCCCCCTGGACCGCGCGCAGCAGACGGCCACTCCCATCGCCGCCGCCCACGGACTGCCCATCGAGGTCGACCCGAGGCTGATCGAGAGCCGCAACGCCTTCGAGGGCAAACCGTTCGAGGCGGGCCCCGCGGTTCTGCGCTACCCGCACCTGTGGCGGCTGCTGGCCAACCCGTTCCGGCCGTCGTGGGGCGAGCCGTACACCGAGATCGCCGAGCGGATGCTCGCTGCCGTCGCCGAGTGGCGCGACGTCCACCCCGGGCGGCACGTCGTGCTGGTCAGCCACCAGCTCCCGGTGTGGACCGCCCGGCGAGCGCTGGAGGGGGTGCACCTGTGGCACCGTCCCGACCGGCGCCAGTGCGGCCTGGCCAGCGTCACCACCGCGGTCTACCGCGGGCGAGAGCTCGTCGGGGTCGAGTACGCCGAACCGAACGGCCCGACCGCGAACCTGCCCGGATCGGTCGGCGCCTGACCCGCCGAACCCCGTCGCGTCCGTCGGCACCGCCGCCCGAACCTGCCGTCGGCGGTGGCGTCGGCGTCGGCGTCGGTGGCGGCAGTGGCGGCAGTGGCGGTGACAGTGATGTCGGGGTCGGGGCGGTGCTGTCGGTGCTGCGCTGCCCGGTGTGCGCCGGTGCGCTGCAGCGGGACGGCGGCTCCCTGCGCTGCGCCGCCGGGCACGGCTTCGACCTCGGGCGCGGCGGCTACGTGAACCTGCGCACCGGCCACACCCGCCGGATCGCCGGCGACACGGCCGCCATGGTCGCGGCGCGGGAGTCCTTCCTCGGGGCGGGGCACTACCGGCCGCTCACCACCCGGCTGGCCGAGCTCGCCGCCGCCGGACCGCCCGCCGTCGGGACGGCTCAGGCCCCGAGCCGGGACGCGAGCACGACAGCCCACCCCGCCCCGCCGGCCGGTTCGGGGCCGGCCGGTTCGGGGCCGGTGGTGCTCGAGATCGGGGCCGGCACCGGCCACCACCTGGCCGGAGTGCTCGCCGCGCTGCCCGCCGGGGCAGCCGGGGTCGCGGTCGACGTGTCGAAGTACGCGCTGCGCCGGGCCGCGCGGGCCCACCCCCGGATCGGAGCGGTCGCTTTCGACGCCGCCGGCCCGTGGCCGGTCGCCGACGGCTGCGTCGACGTGCTCCTCGACGTCTTCGCCCCGCGCAACCCGGCCGAGATGCGCAGGGTGCTCCGGCCGGACGGGTTGCTCATCGTCGTCACCCCCGAACCGGGCCATCTCGCCGAGCTGCGGGGCCCGCTCGGGCTGGTCGGGATGCAGCCGGACAAGGGCGATCGACTCGACGAGCGGACCGCCGACCGGTTCGCTCCGGCCGCTGTCGAACGCCTGGACATTCCGCTCGTGCTGTCCCCCGACGAGGCCGTCGACCTGGCCCTGATGGGCCCGACCGGCCACCACCGCACGGCCGAGGACCTGCGCCATCGGGCCGAGGCGGCCTGGCCGCGGCAGCACGCCGCCGTGACCGTCCGTCTCGCGGTCCGGTGCTACCGGCCGCGTGGATGAGGGACGGTTACGGCCGACGGCCGTACGGCGCTGCCGACAATGGAGGTTCGGAATGGACATGGGACTGCTCGAGCGGATCGCCGTCGTCACGGGGGCGAGCCGGGGCATCGGCCTGGCGGTGGTTCGGGCGCTGGTCGCCGAGGGCGCCACGGTGGTGGCCGGAGCCCGTCGCAGCTCGCCCGAGCTCGACGAGCTGGCGGCCACCGGCGCGGTGCGGGTGCACCTGGTGGACCTGGCCACCCCCCACGGTCCGGCCGCGCTCGTCGAGTGGGCCGGCGAGCGGGTCGACATCCTGGTCAACAACGTCGGTTCCGCGCCCGCCCGGCCCGGCGGGTTCGGCTCGGTCACCGACGAGATGTGGCTGGGAACGCTCAACCTGAACCTGCTCGCCGCGGTGCGGGCGACCCGGGCGGCGCTGCCACTGATGCTCGCCGCCGGCAGCGGTTCCATCGTCACGATCAGCTCCGTGAACTCGGTCCTCGCCGATCCGGCGGTCATCGACTACTGCGCGGCGAAGGCCGCGCTGGCGAACTTCTGCAAGTCGCTGGCCCGGGAGGTCGGTGGTCGGGGCGTGCGAATCAACACGGTCAGTCCCGGCCCGGTCGCCACCGACCTGTGGCTGGGGTCCGACGGTGTCGCCGCCACCGTCTCGCGAGCCACCGGCGCGGACCCCGCGAGCGTCGTCGACGCCGCGGCCGGCAGCTCCGTGACCGGCCGGTTCAGCACGCCGGAGGAGGTCGCTGCCGCCGTCGTCCTGCTCGCCGGGGATCGCAGCGGGAACATCACCGGCGCGGACCTCCGGGTCGACGGCGGGATGGTACCCACCTGGTAGCCGCCGAGCCCAGTGGTGTCTGCCGTGTCGAACTCCACGCGCGTCCGCCGGCCTCGCCGCCTACGCTGAGTTGAGTTCTACAGTTGGTCGTAGACGGGTTCCGGGCCGGGAAGGGGCAGGGCACATACTGGTTCGCGTGGCGGAGATGGGACGGCGGTCCGCGTCGGGTGACAGGTCGGACACGCCGGTGGCAGGCGTTGTCCATGACCGGGCCGCGGGGTCGCGCCGGCAGCGGACGCGGATCAGGCGGGTCGGGCTCGCCGCGGTGGTGCTCGCGGTGGCGGGGTTGGTGGCGGCCTGTTCCGGCGGGGGAGGAACGGTCGACGCGACCGGCGGCGGAGGCTTCAACTTCGTCCAGCAGTCCGCCGGCAAGGACTTCGTCCCGGCCGGGAACCGGCACGAGGCGCCCGAGCTCGCCGGCAAGAACCTCGACGGAGCCGCGTTCGACGTCGCGTCCCTGCGGGGGAAGATCGTCGTGGTCAACTTCTGGGCCTCGTGGTGCGCCCCCTGCCGGGCGGAGACGCCCGGCCTGGTGCAGCTTTCCAAGGCAAACCCGACGGTGGCGTTCCTCGGCGTCAACGAGAAGGATCCGTCGGGCGCCAAGGCCTTCGTGCGCGACAACGGCGTGCCGTACCCGAGCGTCGTCGACCGGCTGGGCACGCTCGCCGCGGGCTGGCCGGTCGCCCCGGGGTTGCCGTCGACCTTCGTGCTCGACGCGAACGGGCGCATCGCGGCCCGCTTCACCGGCCCGGTCGTGCCCGAGGACGATCTCAAGCCCGTGCTGACCCGGTTGCAGGCCGAGGCGTGAGCGGGCGGCGGCCGAGCGGGCTGGGGGACCCGCGGTGAGCGTGGTCGGGCTCGTCACGGACGGGCCCGTGCTGCTCGCCGCCCCGGTCGCGGCGGCGGCCGGGCTGCTGTCCTTCCTGTCACCGTGCGTGCTGCCCCTCGTTCCCGGCTACCTCAGCTTCATCACCGGCCTGTCCGGCGAGGAGCTCCAGGACCGTGAGCGTCGCCCCGCCCGTCCACCGTCAGGGTCGGCCGATCGCGCTGCGGCGTCCGAGCCGGTCCTGGCCGTCGCTGTTGCCGCGCCGCCGGCACCGGCACCGGCCGGTGCGGCCGGATGGTCCGTCCCCGGCGGGAATGCTGCCGTCCCGGCCGCCGGATCGACGGCAGCGCAGACCGGGGACGGCGGCCGCGGCGGGCGGTTCGCCGGTCTCGGGCCGCGGCTGGGCCGGCTGCGCGTCGGCGGGCGGGTCGCCGCCGGCACCGGGCTGTTCGTGCTCGGGTTCACCTCGGTGTTCGTCTCCTTCGGCGCGGCCTTCGGTGGACTCGGTCAGTGGCTGGTCCGCCATCAGGTCGGGATGAGCCAGCTCCTGGGGGCGTTCACCATCGTCATGGGCCTGGCCTTCGCCGGGCTGTTCTCCCGGATGTCCTGGGCGAACCGCGAGTGGCGCTTCCACCGGCTGCCGCGCCCCGGCCTGCTCGGCGCGCCGGTGCTCGGGGTGCTGTTCGGCATCGGCTGGAGCCCCTGCCTCGGTCCCACGCTGGCGGCAGTGCAGGGGCTGGCGGTGACGAGTGCGACGGCCGGCCGGGGCGCGTTCCTCTCCGCCGTGTACTGCCTGGGACTCGGGCTGCCGTTCCTCGCCGTCGGGCTCGCCTTCCGGCGGGCCGTCGGCGCCCTGCACCTGCTACGGCGACACACCCGCGCCCTGACCCTGACCGGTGGCGTGCTGCTCGTCGCGGTCGGGGTGCTCCAACTCACCGGGGAGTGGGCCGACCTGATCGGCAACCTGCGGCCCTATGCCCCCGGCTTCTCGGAGACGCCGCTGTGACCTCTTCCACCCGTCCCCACGAGCCTGCCGGTGCGGCCACCGACCTCGCGCCGAAGCCGAGCCCCGGCGACCCGGACGCGGCCGATCCGGCGGGCTCCATCGATCCGGCGGGCCTCATCGATCCGGCGGGCCTCATCGACGAGGAGGCCGTCGGGTTCGCCCCGGATTCCTCGAGCGGACGCCGGCTGCCCGAGGGGCACGCCGACGCCCGCGTGGCCGTCGCGCCGGACGTGTTCGCGCCAGCCGGGTCCGACGGGCGCGACGGGGCTGACGGAGCTGCCGGACTCGGCGCCGACCCGACCTCTGCCGGGGGAGCTCGCCGATCCGCGGCCGGTAGGGCCGGCGGTGCCGCGGGACAGTACGCGTCGGCGTCCGGCGGGACCCGGGCCGGGCGGCATCCGGCGCTGGCGCTCGCCGTTCGCTCCTGGCGGCAGCTCACCAGCATGCGCACCGCGTTGGTGCTGCTGTTCCTGCTCGCTCTGGCCGCCGTGCCGGGGTCGCTGCTGCCGCAGCGCAACATCAACCCGATGCGGGTCGATCAGTACCTGTCGAAGCACCAGACCCTCGGGCCCCTGCTCGACAAGCTCTCCGGCTTCGACGTCTTCGCCGCCCCCTGGTTCGCGGCGATCTACCTGCTGCTGTTCATCTCGTTGATCGGCTGCCTGTCGTCGCGCATCCGCTGGCACGCCAGGGCACTGTTCACCGCTCCGCCGAAGGCACCGGCGCGGCCCGGCCGGCTGCCGGGTGGCAGCTCGTGGACCAGCCCGCTGGCCCCGGCCGATGCGACGGCCGCCGCTCGCGCGGCACTGCGCCGGCGCCGGTTCCGCGCCAGCGTCGCCCCCGCCGGGACCCAGCGGCCGGACGGCTCGCCGGACCACTCCGTCGCGGCCGAGAAGGGCTACCTGCGCGAGACGGGCAACCTTGTCTTCCACGTCGCCCTGGTCGGGCTGCTGGCCGCGGTCGGTTTCGGCTCCTGGTTCGGCTACCAGGGGACCACGCTGGTCGTCACCGGGGACAGCATGGCCAACACGATCATCTCCTACGACCAGTTCAGTGGCGGCAAGCTCGTCGACACCGCGAAGCTGCGTCCGTTCTCGCTGACGCTGAACCGGTTCGCGGCCGCCTACGAGCCGAACGGCGAGCCGTCGGACTTCCGCGCCGACGTCGCCTACTCGCCCGACCTGGACGCACCGACCCGGCAGGCGACGATCCGGGTGAACCATCCGCTGGTCCTCGGCAACGCCAAGGTCTACCTCATCGGGCACGGGTACGCCCCGCACTTCGTCCTGCGGGACGCCAAGGGCCGGACGGTCTGGCAGGGCAACGTGCCCTGCACCCCACGGGACGGGATGTTCACCTCGACCTGCACGGTCAAGATTCCCGACACGGGCCTGGCGCCGCTCGGCGTCCGCAAGGAGCCCCAGCAGCTCGCCTTCAGCGGCGTGTTCACGCCGACGACCCACCTCGACCCGACCCAGGGCTACGTCTCGACCTTCCCGGCGGCCCGCGCACCCGGCCTGACGATCACCGGTTTCGTCGGCAACCTTCACCTCGACGAGGGCGTGCCGCAGAACGTGTACACGGTCGACACCCAGGACATGCGCCAGCTCACCCTGAACGGTCCGGCCGGAACCGCACGCAACGCGCAGGTGCTCGCCCTGAACAACCCTCGGCAACGGACCCTGAGCGGGCTGCCCGGCGGGCTGAGCCTGGAGGCCGACAGCGTCGCGGAGTTCGCCACCTTCCAGGTGAAGTCCGACCCGTTCAAGCGGGAGGCGCTGATCTTCGCGGTGCTCATCATCGCCGGGCTGATCGCCAGCCTGCGGGTGCACCGCCGCCGCCTGTGGGTCCGGGCTAGCCCGGCACCCGAGGGCGGTTCGGTCGTCGAGATCGGCGGCCTGTCCCGGTCGCACGGGGACGGCTTCGCCGTCGAACTCGGTCAGCTCACCACCCTCGTCCGCGAGGCGACCGGCCCGGCCGGCGGGCGGGAGGCGGCGCCGCGGCCCGAGGCGGCGGCACCGCCGCCGGGCGAGCCCGCGGCGCCAGGCGGCGCCGCGGCGCCGAGCACTACGGAATCGCGCGGCACCGCAGCCGGTGGCGCCGCGTCGAACGCCAGCGAACGGGAGCACTGATGGCGGTCAACGAGGGCGTAGCCAGCCTCTCCGATCATCTGTTTGGCAGCGGCATGGCGGTCTACGCCGCGGCCATGCTCGGCTACGCGGCCGAGTTCGCGTTCAGCCGCCTGGGCGCGCGCCGCGGTGCCGCGGAGCTGGCGGCCGAGGTTCCCGCCGCCCGCGCGGCCGACCGGCCGGCCGTGCTGGTCGGGGCCGGAGCCCCCGCGGAGGCCGGCTCCGGCGTGGAGATCGACCCGGACGATCCCGCCGCGGCCGCGCTCGCGGCGGCGCGCGCCCGCGAGATCGAGGCGGTGCGCCAGCGGGACACCGCCGCTCACACCCTGGTCGCCGGCAACGACGGCGACGTCGAGGTGCCCGCCCGTGCCCGGTGGATCGGGCGGATCGCCGTGCTGCTCACGGTGGTGGGCTGGGCGCTGCACCTGGGTTCAGTCGTCACCCGTGGCATCGCGGCGGACCGGGTGCCCTGGGGCAACATGTACGAGTACTCGTCGATGATCTGTCTGATCGCGGTCACGACGTTCCTCGCCCTGATGACCCGGCAGCAGGTCCGTTGGCTGGGCGTCTTCGTCATGGTGCCGGTGGTGCTCTACCTCGGCTTCGCCGGCACGGTGCTCTACGTCGCGCCCGGACCCCTGGTGCCCGCGCTCAACTCGTACTGGCTGAAGATCCATGTGGTCGGCGCGATCGTCTCCAGCGGGGTGTTCCTGATCTCCGCGGTGACCACGGTGCTGTTCCTGGTCAAGGAGCGCTGGGAGAACCGGCTCGCCGAGGTGGCGGCCGGCCGGGCCGACGCCAGCCGCGCGATGCAGAGCCGCGGCGGCATCGTGATGCGCCTGCCGTCGTCCGCGGCTCTCGACACCCTGTCCTACCGGGTCATCGCGTTCGCGTTCCCGATCTGGACCTTCGCGATCATCGCCGGGGCGATCTGGGCCGAGGCGGCCTGGGGCCGGTACTGGGGCTGGGACCCCAAGGAGACCTGGTCGTTCATCACCTGGGTCTGCTACGCGGCCTACCTGCACGCGCGGGCGACCGCTGGCTGGCGGGGCCGGCGGGCCGCCGCCATCTCCCTGGTCGCGTTCACCGCGCTGTTCGTGGACTACTACCTGGTGAACCTCGTCATCACCGGTCTGCACTCCTACGCGGGCGTCTGACCCGGCGGCAGTCCGCCGGACCTCGGGGCCCCGGGCCGCCCGCCTTGGCCCCGGGGCCCTGCGCGTCTCCGGGCCGTGATCAGGGGCACGGACGCGGATGGATCCACGCCGAGCGCGCAACCGCGTCACGTACGTCCGTCGGTCCGCTCCGCGTGAACCGTTCTCTGAAGCGCAGCGCGCGCGGCCGACCTTCCTTGCCCTTCTGGAGGGCTCCGCGTCCGATTCATCCCCCTGAAAGGGCAAGGATCGTCCCTCGTGGTGGCGTGAGACTCCACCCCGCGATGATCTTGATCGCTGTGGGGTCGGGTTCAGCCTGACCATGGCCGGCCGGTATGGCTCGGAGCGAGCGAGCGAGCGAGGCGCGGCTCGGAGAGAGCGAGGCGCGGCTCGGTGCGGCTCGGTGCTGCTCGGCTCGGCGGTGGGGGTTGGGGACGGTGTCAGCCGCGGGCGGACGGGGGCTCCGCGTCGCCGCCGCGAATGCGGTCCGCGAGCTCGCGGAGGAACTCCGGGTCGTCGTCCGGACCCTTGGGCCGCACGGCCGGGCGCCGGGTACCCATCCGCGAACCGGGCCGTCCCAGGCCCCCCTCGCGGCGGTCGACGTCCCAGGTCGAACGCTGGCCGAAGGCCGGGTGGTCCGAGACCGCGCGCCGCGGCGGCCGCGCTCCGAGCCCGTTCGCCCGGGGGCGACCGAAGAAGTACCACGCGGCGGAACCGAGCAAGACGAAGAGAATCACAACCATAATCCAGATTGGTTTGGACATACTGCGTACCTCATCCGACGGGGTCCCGAACACGTCGGCGATCATGTACGCCCAGATACCGATGACCACGAAACTCAGCGCGAGGCCCAGCACAGGCTGGTCGCTCCTTCCGCTCTCCTTGATCGATTACATCCGGCTCGACATATGGGGTATGAACATCGGTCGGCGGGTGTGTAGTCCCGGCCCTGCGCGGCATCGCCGAAAGGGGCAGACGAGCGTGCGGTGCCCTCCCCGGAGAGCGCACATGTCGCGGTGATGGCCGGCCCGTGTATCCCTAGTGTGCCCTCCGGCCCCGGCCCGCGTCCGGCCGGTCCGCCATCGGCCGCCGCCGGCGTCCGCCCGCTCACCGTCACGGCGGCGCGTCGTGACTCCCCGGGTTTCCGTCGTGACGGATGGTGGGAGGTCGGACGGCCGGCCGCGTCGGCTGCCAGGATGGAGGCATGGCCTGGGCGGATCTACGCGCGTTCCTCGCTCACCTCGAACGGCGGAAGGACCTGCGACGGATCTCCGTGCCCGTCGACCCCCACCTGGAGGTCACCGAGATCGTGACGCGGGTGGTTCGGGAGCGGGGGCCGGCGCTGCTGTTCGAGTCCCCCCGCGGCGCCGACATGCCGCTGGCCATCAACCTGTTCGGCACCGAGGCCCGGATGGCCGCCGCGCTCGGGGTCGACCGCCTCGATGAGATCGGCGACCGGCTCGCCGCGCTGCTGCGCCCGGAGCTGCCGACCGGCCTGTCCGGGCTGCGCGACGCGCTGGGCAAGGCTGCCTCGCTCACGTCCATCCCGCCCCGGCGGGTCCGCACCGCGCCGTGCCAGGACGTCGTGCTCAAGGGACCGGACGTCGACCTGTTCCGGCTGCCCGGGGTGCACGCCTGGCCGAACGACGGCGGCGCCTTCCTCAACCTCGGTCTCACCCACACCCGCCACCCGGAGACCGGGGCGCGCAACCTCGGGATGTACCGGCTGCAGCGCCACGATGCGCGCACCGTCGGCATGCACTGGCAGATCCACAAGGACTCCAACGCCCACCACGCCGTCGCCGAGCGGCGCGGGGAGCGGCTGCCCGTGGCGATCGCGTTCGGCTGCGACCCGGCGGTGACCTACGCCGCCTCCGCGCCGCTGCCCGCCGACATCGACGAGTACCTGTTCGCCGGTTATCTGCGCGGCGAACGGGTGGAGATGGTCGACTGCCTGTCCGTGCCGCTGCGGGTGCCGGCGAATGCCCAGATCGTGCTGGAGGGCTGGCTGGAGCCGGGCGCGCGGCTCCCGGAGGGCCCCTTCGGCGACCACACCGGCTTCTACACGCCGGTCGAGCCGTTCCCGGCGCTGCACGTCGACGTGATGACGATGCAGCGCGACCCGGTCTTCCAGACGATCGTCGTCGGCCGCCCGCCGCAGGAGGACGGGCCGATGGGCAAGGCCACCGAACGCATCTTCCGCCCCCTGATCAAGATGATGATCCCCGAGATCGTCGACTACGACCTGCCCGAGGCCGGCGTCTTCCACAACTGCTGCATCGTCTCCATCGACAAGCGCTTCCCCAAGCATGCGCAGAAGGTGATGAACGCGGTCTGGGGCGCCGGGCTGCTGTCGCTGTCGAAGCTGATCGTGGTGGTCGACGCCGACTGTGACGTCCACGACTACGCCGAGGTGGCCTGGCGGGCGTTTGGCAACGTCGACTACGCCCACGACCTGATCACCACGATCGGCCCCGTGGACCACCTCGACCACGCCTCCTACGAGCAGTTCTGGGGCGGCAAGGTCGGGGTGGACGCGACGCGCAAGCTGCCGACCGAGGGCTATCGCCGCGAGGGCGGCTGGCCCGAGGAGATCGTCATGGACGAAGCGGTCCGCGCCCAGGTGACCCGCCGCTGGAAGGAGTACGGCCTGTGACCACCTCTCCTCGCCCATCCAGAGGGATACATCGGACGCCCATGCCTCCAGGCAAGCAGAAGAGGCAGTGGGTGGGTGCTCGCGGTGAGTGACGCAGCGTTTCTGCCGGGCGCGTCGGGTGGCACCGCCAGGCCCGGCGGAGGTGCCGGCGGCGGCCAGGAGCAGGCGATCGGGCACGTGCGGGCGTTCCTGCGGCTCGTCGCCATCGAGCACTCGGTCTTCGCGCTGCCGTTCGCCTACATCGCCGCCCTGGCAGCCTCGTTTGCCGCGTCCGGGTCGGTGCACTGGACCGCTCTCGCGCTCGTCACGGTCGCCATGGTCGCCGCGCGGACCTTCGCGATGGCCGCGAACCGGATCATCGACCGCGCCATCGACGCCCGCAACCCGCGCACCGCGGGCCGGGAGCTCGTCACCGGCGCCGTGTCGGTGCGCACCGCCGTGGTCGGCTCCGTCGTCGCCCTCGGCGTCTTCCTCGCCGCCGCCGCCACGCTGTCCTGGCTGTGCCTCGCGCTCGCCCCGATCGCGGTGGCGCCCCTGGTGATCTACCCGTACGCCAAGCGCTTCACCGACTTCCCGCACGCCGTGCTCGGCATCGCGCAGGCCGTCGCGCCGATCGGCGCCTGGATCGCGGTGACCGGCCACTGGTCGTGGGCGGCGGTCGTGCTCGGTCTCGCGGTGGGCTCCTGGATCGGCGGCTTCGACCTCATCTACGCCTGCCAGGACGCCGAGGTCGACCGCCGCATCGGGGTGCGGTCCGTGCCGGCGCGCTTCGGGGTCCGCGGCGCCCTCCTCGGCTCCACCGTCACCCACGTCGTCACCTTCGCGCTGTTCGTCGCCTACGGGCTGATGGAGAACAACGGCGCCTGGTGGTGGGCCGGCCTCGCGGTCACGGCGGCGGCGTTCAGCTACGAGCACGCGATCGTCTCGCCGAAGGACCTCTCCCGGGTCAACCGCGCCTTCCTCACCGCGAACGGCTTCGTCGGCATCGCCCTGTTCGCCTTCGCCGTCGCCGACCTGATCAGCCGCGGCCTGTCCGCCTGAGCCCCGCTGTGAGGCCCGTCACCGTGACGCACGACCCGCACGCCGGCGCCGGGAGCGATCGGGTTCCCTGGGTGGTGGGCGTGAGCGGCGCCAGCGGGACGCCGTACGCAGCCGCCGTGCTGCGCGGCCTGCTCACCGCCGGGCTACCGGTCGATCTGGTGCTGTCCCGGGCGGCGCGGCTGACCCTGCTCGACGAGACCGGCATCGCCTGGCACGACGCCGCCTGGCAGCAACCGCTGGAACGCTGGCTGTCCGCCCCTCTCGGCGCATCCGCTCCCGAATCGGCCGCCGCCGTGGAGACGCTCGTGGCGGTGCACGCGCCCGGCAACCTCGCCGCCCCGACGAGCAGTGGCTCGTACCGGACTCGCGGCATGATCGTCGTCCCGGCGAGCACCGCGTGCCTGGCCGGGATCGCCCTCGGCCTGTCCAAGGATCTGCTGCAGCGATCCGCCGACGTGACCCTCAAGGAGGGCCGGCGCCTCGTCGTCGTCCCGCGGGAGATGCCGTACACGGGCGCGACGCTGCGCCACATGCTCACCCTGCACGACGCCGGGGCGGTGGTCGCCGCGGCCAGTCCCGGCTTCTACGCCGGCGCGCGCACCGCCGCCGACCTCGTCGACTTCGTCGCCGGCCGGATACTCGACGCGGCCGGCGTCGACCACGCCCTGTTCCGGCGCTGGACCGGCGAACTCGGCCAGGCCCGACGATCCGACCAGGCCGGTCACCGGACGGGGTGACCGAGGGCACGCGGGCCGCGTGGCCCGGCGTCACGTCCCGGTCGTGCCGGTTGCCGGACCGGGGGCCGCTCCGCGTCGGACGAGGTCCAACAGGGCTCCGACCCGCTCAGGGCCGACGCCACCGAGCGCGATCCCGTTGACCAGGACCAGGAGATCCCACCCGTCGACATCGTCCCGGAGGGTGCCTCGCTGCTGTTCCTGGACGACCAGGGCCGTGACCGTCCGGTACATCGCCGAATGCCACCGGTTGAACAGTCCCGACCGGCTCGCGCTGTCGACGTCGGCGCCGAGCGCCAGCGCGAGCTCACGTTTGTCCCCGACGAACCTGACGAGGTCGTGCAGCCACATGAAGAGCGCGTCGTCGGCCCGCTGGTCCGACAGCAGACTTTCGCCGCGTGCGCAGAGCGCGTCCACCTCGTCGGAGTAGACGGCGACGATCAGGTCCTGCCGGGTCGGGAAGTGGCGATACATGGTCGCGTTGCCCACTCCGGCCTGCCGCGCGACCTCGTCGAGGGCGGCGTCGACGCCCTGCTCGCGGAAGACCGCGGCGGCGGCGGTGAGCAGCCGCTCGTAGTTGCGTCGGGCGTCCGCCCGCAGGTGCCGCTCGGCCTGCGGCGGACCTGCCGAGTCCGGGAGCGCCATGATCCCCCTTGTTAACCAGGGAGTTCCCCGGTTATGTTGTCGACCGCGAGATAATCGGGGAGTTCCCCGCTTGTGTACGTCCAGTGCCACGGTATTCGAGGAGCGCAGCATGTCGAATGCGGCTGACGTCCACCGTCGCGTCGTCGAGAAGTACGGCGAGGTTCTCGCCGGCCGACTCGACGACGCACTGACACTGATCGACCCGGACGTGATCGACCACCGAGGGGGCCGGGAGGGCGACCACCACGGCATCGCCGCCTGGCGAAGGAAGTGGGAGCGCATGAACGAGGGGTTCCAGAACGTCTCCGCGAGGATCGAGCAGAACGTCTCGACCGGGGACACGTCGGTCAACCGTTACACGCTCCGTGGCACCCACCCGGGCTCCGGCCGTCGCTACGAGGTAACCGGCCTGGACATGGTCAGGGTGCGAGACGGGAAGGTCGTCGAGCACTGGGCCCTCGCCGACGAGGCGGCGCTACGGCACCAACTCGGTCTCGCCGGCGCCTGACGCAGCCGGGTCGGCCGGCCGAAGGGCCACCCGCGACCACATCAGGCTGGCGGCGGTTCGTTCTCGACCGGGTAGTTCCGGGATCCCTCTGGCAGGGGCGGGGCCTGGGCGGGCAGAGTGGGCGGCGACGGCCCAGGGCCGGGGGGTGGATCACAGCCACCGCCCCGGCGGGGCGCGGAGCTCGGCGGATCGAGGGCGACATGGCGACGAACGGGCGCGGGGCGGCGAAGGGGCGGGGACGCGGTTCCGGCCGATCGAAGGCGGCCGGGACGGGCGGCCCCGACCGGCCAGCGGGCGGCGGTCGTTCGGCGGGCGGCGGACAGGCCGGCGACGCGGGCCGGGCCGGGCGTCGACAGCGGCCCCCGATGCAGGATGTGGACCTACGGGTGCAGTTGCCGTACTTCCTGATCCGGCTGGCCGCCCTGGTGGTGATCACGGTCGTGCTCGCGGTGGTCGGGGTGAACCTGCTGCTCGCGGTGCTGATCGGGTTCGCGGTCGCCGGCCTGCTGACCTGGCCGTTGGGACGCATGCAGCGGCGGGCGGCGCAGCGTGCCGCCGCGGGCCGGGACGCGGCCGGGCCGCCGTCGCCGGGTGCCGGCAAGGGCCGGGACGCCTGACCGACCCCCACGGGCCCGGCGGTTGTGACGGGTCAGCCCGGCCGGCTCGGGNGGGNCTGACGGCGTTGCGGGCTAGTCTGGATGGCATGGATGCTGGGCTCAAACGGGAGATCGAGGCCAAGGTTTCCGCCGGCGAGCGGCTGAGCCGCGCCGACGGGGAGGCGCTGTATGCCAGTGACGATCTCGCCTGGCTCGGCGGCCTCGCCCACGAGGTCCGGACCAGGAAGAACGGCGACCGGACCTTCTTCAACGTCAACCGGCACCTGAACCTGACCAACGTCTGCTCGGCGTCCTGCGCCTACTGCTCGTTCCAGCGCAAGCCCGGCGAGGCCGACGCCTACACGATGCGGATCGAGGAGGCCGTCCGGCTCGCGAAGGAGATGGAGCCGGCCGGCATCACCGAGCTGCACATCGTCAACGGCCTGCACCCGACGCTGCCGTGGCGCTACTACCCCCGCTCGTTGCGGGAGCTGCGCAAGGCGCTGCCCGGCGTCGCGCTCAAGGCGTTCACCGCCACCGAGATCCACTGGTTCGAGAAGATCAGCGGACTGCCCGCCGACGAGATCCTCGACGAGCTCATCGACGCGGGGCTGGAGTCGCTGACCGGCGGCGGCGCGGAGATCTTCGACTGGGAGATCCGGCAGCACATCGTCGGCCACGACACCCACTGGGAGGACTGGTCGCGCATCCATCGCCTCGCCCATGCCAAGGGCCTGCGTACTCCCTGCACCATGCTCTACGGGCACATCGAGGAGCCGCGCCACCGGGTGGATCACGTGCTGCGGCTGCGGGAGCTGCAGGACGAGACGGGCGGCTTCGCGGTGTTCATCCCGCTGCGCTTCCAGCACGACGCCGCCGGTGACCCGCGCAACCGGCTGATGAACCAGCCGATGGCGACCGGCGCGGAGGCGCTGAAGACGTTCGCCGTCTCCCGGCTGCTGTTCGACAACATCGACCACGTCAAGTGCTTCTGGGTGATGCACGGGCTGACCACGGCGCAGCTCGCGCTGAACTTCGGCGCCGACGACCTGGACGGATCGGTCGTCGAGTACAAGATCACTCATGACGCGGACCGCTTCGGTACTCCGAACACGATGACGCGCGAGGACCTGCTGGCGATCATTCGGGACGCCGGCTTCCGGCCGGTCGAGCGGGACACCCGTTACCGGGAGATCCGCGCCTACGACGGTCCCGATCCGGCCCGCCGCGAGATCCCGACCTCCATCGACGCCTGAGGCGGGATTCGATGGTCAGCGAGGACGAGCCGACGCAGGACCGCGCGGCGGGCCAGCCCGCGCCCGCGGGCACCCCGGCGGCGAACGCCNCCTCCNCCCCCCGCCCGCCGGTCCGACCGCCCGGCGCGCCAGGAATCGGCTCAATCTTCGTGCTCGCCTTCCTGGTGATCCTGGTCCCGGGCGTGGCGGTCTACGTGCTGCTCGACTGGGCCGGTCTGCCGATCGGCGGCGCGAGCCTGCTCGGCCTGCTCGTCGTCTTCCTCGGGCTGGGGTTCTTCCCGACCGTGCTGCGCCGGCTCGGCTGGGTGCCGACGAAGAAGCGGAGGTCCTGATGGAACTGCGCAAGCGCCCCACCGTGCGCCCGAGGCGGCCCGCGGCCGCGCCGCCGGGGGTCGCGGCCGCGCCGCCGGGGGCCCCGGCGGCGAAGGATCGCGGCCTGCTCGGCATCAACCTGCGGTATTTCGCGCTCCGCGCGGTGCTCTTCGGGGTGGTGCTCGCCGTCGTCCTGCTGCTCGGGGCGGGCGGGNTTCTCGCATTTGTGCTGGCATTGGTCGTCAGTGGACTGATGAGCTATCCGTTGGCGCTGCGACAGCGTCGCGCGGTCCTCGCCGTGATGGAGAACCGTCACGGCGGCCGGCGTTGACCGGGCCGGCGGGCACCGAAGCCCGGCCGCGGGTCGGGCACATCCAGTTCCTGAACTGCCTGCCGCTGTACTGGGGGCTGGTTCACTCCGGTGCGCTGCTCGACATCGAGCTGACCAAGGACACCCCCGATCGCCTCAACGAGGCCCTCGTGGCGGGCGACCTGGACATCGGCCCGATCAGCCTGGTCGAGTACCTCCGGCACGCGGAGGATCTCGTCGTCCTGCCCGATCTCGCGGTCGGCTCCGACGGGCCGGTGCTGTCCGTCGTGCTGAGCACGGCGGTGCCGCTTGCCGAGGTCCGCACCGTTGCGCTCGGCTCGACGTCGCGGACCAGCGTGCTGTTGGCCCGGATGCTGCTGGAGGAACGCCACGGACTGCGGCCGACGTACGTCACGATGCCGCCCGACCTGCCGTCGATGCTGCGGGAGGCCGACGCCGCGGTGATCATCGGAGACGTGGCGCTGCGCGCGACCTACGATGCCGAACGCGGCGGCGAGGGCCATCCCCTGGGCCTGATCGACCTGGGTGCGGCCTGGCGGGAGTGGAGCGGGCTGCCGATGGTCTTCGCGGTGTGGGCGGCCCGAAAATCGTTCGCGCAGCGGCATCCCGGGACGGTGAAGGAGGTCCACGACGCGTTCCGGTCCGGGCTGGACCTCGCGCTGCGCGATGTTGACCAGGTAGCGACGCGGGCGGCCCGTTTCGAGGTGTTCGACCCGGCGACGCTGGCCCGCTACTTCACCACCCTCGACTTCCGGCTGGGTGAACGGCAGCAGGCGGGCATCCGCGCCTTCGCGGACAAGGCCGCGCGCCGCGGCGACGTCCCCCCGCTGCGGGCGATGACCTTCGCCGAGGTCTGATCCGCCCGATCTGACGGCGTTGGACCGGGCGCGGGACAGCTCAGCCCGGGGTCAGCCCGGGGTCAGACCGGCGGGCGGAACGCGTGGGAGATACCGGACGGTGGGACGGCCCGGTGGGTGTTCGCGGTCGCGAAGCGGGCGATGCGCCCCTTCACCAGCGCGATCAGCCGGGGCGGCGTGGCCCGCCCGCCGGGCGCGATCAGCATTTCGTCGAGTGATTCGCCGCCGTCTCCACCGGGCAGGGCGGGTTCGAAGGCAGCCGAATCCTCCGGTTGCGCGCCGGACCCGGCCGGGGTGAACGCCTCCGCCGACGCGCCCGACCCGACTGGCGACGCCGGCCCCTCCACGGGATCCAACCTGGCCGGCGGGGCGGCGCTCGGCGGGGGAGTGGGCATCGCCGGGGTGCGGCCGGCAGCCCCCGGCCGCCTGTGCAGCGGGGTGACGGTCGGCCCGCCGAGCCCGCCGTCGCCGCGCCCGCCGTCGCCGACCCCGCCGTCGACAGTCGCATCCGGCGCGGCGGCGTCCGGCGCCTGGCCGGCGTCGGCGGCGCACTCCCGCCGGGCGGCGGCGTCGATGAGCCCGTTGACGGCGAGGGTCCAGGCCCGCAGCCCCTCGTGCCCGGTGAGTTCGGTGAACACCGCCGCCTCCAGGCAGCAGGTGCTCGCGCCCGCGAGCTCGTCGACGTCGAGCAGCGAGATGGCGAGCAGGCCGGCCAGGTGGCCGGCGAGCATGAACAGCCGGAACTGCTGATGCGGCAGCAGCGGGGTGCATAGCAGGTTGTCGACCACGCTCTGCTGGTCGAGTACCCGGGCGGTGACGTCCTGCGGGTCGAGCCGGTCGGCCTTGGCGATGAGGTCGGCAACCAGCCGATCGAGGTAGTCGAGCTCGCGGTCCGACCGGCGGTGGTCGAGCAGGTCCGACACCCGGCGGCGGGACTCCCGCTCCGGGTCGGGCCGGCGACGCAGGCGCTCGGCTCGCGCGGCCACGGCCGCCTCGCGCAGGTCGACCAGGGCGCCCCCGGCCTCCAGCGCCGCGTCGACGGCCGCGATCACGGGGCGCGAAGGAATCCCACGACTGGGCTGCTCCAACTGGGAGATGTACTGGCGGCTGTAGCCGGTGCGTCGGGCGAGCTCGTCCCGGGAGAGAACGCGTTCACAGCGCCGCCGCCGGACCTCCACGGGGAGCAGGTCTTCAGCGGTCGCCGCGCCCTGCCGGCCTCGGCTCCGTTGCCGCATCTGTTGACGTCCTTCCGCGTGGCAGAGGTCGCCTCCCACCGAGGGAGGCCAGTCGTCGTGCGCCGCCTCTCGTGCCCCCCCCCGAGAGCCGGCAGGAATTCACCGGTAGTGATCAGGCTACTCCATGGTGCACCCTAGTAGACTAGAGGCCAAAAGTCCCATACGCGAACGCTTGCGATGATTACTCTCCGTCATAAGTTGGGATTTTCTGCCGGACGGTGTCGCTCCAGGCGTGTGATCGGATGCAATACGTTAGGAGGGCCGGACGGGCGTGGCGGACCCGTCGAGACATTATGCCTGTATTCTTGGGCTCTTGTTGGGAAACGGGAGTGTTGCTGAGGAAGTCCGGGCGGAAAGCCGCGGAATCATCGAGAGATCGTCTCCGGCGGCCTATTCCCGCAACGCGGGCTATCACTGTCACGCCGGGCGTGCGGCACTTCGCCACGGTCTGTGGGTATCGCTGGGATGACCGACATGGGTCATCCCCGGAAACCATCCTGAATGACGATGCGCGGGGTCGGGTGGGGCGCGTACAAAAGAATGGTGGATACCGGCCGTTCGGTGGACGCCGACACCGTCGGGCTCGGCCGGGACGACGTTGTCGCCCCGGCTCGGGGCTCTTCCGGGACGGCTCGCAGCCCCGAGCCCGGCCGGGATGCTGGCTGCGGCCCGGGTGTGCAGGCCAGCCGCCCGGTCACGTGGGCCGCGATCCCGGATGGCGAGCGGCCCGGGGACCCCGCCCCCGGTGACGGCGCGGGCCCGGGCGCGGCCGAGCCGCCGCCCACAGTCGCCCCGCGCCGAGTGGTCGTCGTGGACGACGCGGACGGCGTGCGTGAGCTGCTCTGCCTACTACTGGGCACCGAACCCGACTTCGTGGTCGTCGGCGCCGCCGCCAACGGGGCGGAGGCCATCGACGAGGTCGTGCGCACGGCGCCGGACCTTGTGCTGCTCGATCTCGCGATGCCGGTGCTCGACGGCCTCGGCGCACTGCCGCGGATCCGGCGGGTCGCGCCGCACGCCACCGTGGTCATCTTCACCGGCTTCTCCGAGGACGCGCTGCTCGATCGCGTGCTCGCTCTGGGCGCGGACGCCCTACTGGAAAAGGGCCTGGCCACCGGCCCGCTGGTCGATCAGCTCCGCCGCCTCTGCGCCGCCCGGCGCACCGGCTGAGCCTCGCATCACCGATCTCCGGCGTGGACTGCGTTGTTCATTTTCTCCATCGGTGCGGTAGAGTTGTGGTGGCGGTGTCGGAGGGCCGGGGAAGGCCACCGGTACTGGCCCGATTTGGCCCGGTTCGCGGGGTGATACTCGCTGGTGGCGTGGTCCTGGGACCCACAACGCGCCCATCGGCGTCACTTCTGTGGAAACATGGGGCCGTGGTTACGCGTGCCCTCACCCTCGGGGCGCCGGCTGAGCGAGCGACGGATCTGGTCCGCGTCTCGCCCCGGCGCGGGTTCGCGTCGTCCCCCGCGGCCGCGTGCCTCGTGATTGAGCCGATGCTCGTCGCGCGCCTGCACGTCGACCTGCTGCGGGTCTCCAGCGCCGGCTGTCGCCGCTCCCGCTGACGTTCCCGTTCGCGGCGCCACTCTGCCGGCGTCGCGTTTCCCCGCGCATCGAGAGATCTCATGACTTCTCCTGCCCGCCCTGCCCGTCCCGCGCGCCCGTCCCGCCCCAAGGGAGCGGGCCAGTGGGCGTTGGGATACTCCGAGCCGCTCAACGCCAACGAGCGCATGAAGAAGGACCAAGGCGGGCTGGAGGTGCGCGACCGCATCCTCAACCTCTACCCGCACACCGGCTTCGACGGGATCGACCCCCAGGACCTGCGTGGCCGGTTCCGCTGGTGGGGCCTGTACACGCAACGCCGGCCGGGAATCTCCGGCGGCCGCACGGCGGTCCTCGAACCGGAGGAGCTCGACGACTCCTACTTCATGCAGCGGATCCGGCTCGACGGCGGGCGGATGACGGCCGACCAGCTTCGGGTCATCGCGGACATCTCCACCCGGTATGGCCGGGACGTCGCCGACGTCACCGACCGGCAGAACATCCAGCTCCACTGGATCCGCATCGAGGACGTGCCCGCCATCTGGGGTGCCCTCGAGGGCGCCGGGATGACGACCGCCGAGGCGTGCGGCGACACCCCGCGGGTCATCCTCGGCTGCCCGCTGGCGGGCGTCGACGGCGACGAGGTCATCGACGGGTCGGCCGCTATCGACGAGGTGGTCGAGCGCTTCGTCGGCGACCCGACGCTGGCGAACCTGCCCCGTAAGTTCAAAAGCGCGATCTCCGGTTGCGCGGACCACTGCACGCTGCACGAGATCAACGACATCGCGTTCGTCGGCGTCGTCCATCCGGAGCTCGGCGCGGGCTACGACCTGTGGGTCGGCGGCGGCCTGTCGACGAACCCGAAGCTCGGCGTGCGGCTGGGGACGTTCGTGCCGCCGGCGCGGGTTGCCGAGGTCTGGCACGGCGTCGCCTCGCTGTTCCGCGACTACGGCTACCGGCGCCTGCGCACCCGAGCCCGGCTGAAGTTCCTCGTCGCGGACATGGGCGCCGAATGGGTGCGCACCACGCTGGAGAAGGAGTACCTGACGGCCGCGCTGCCGGACGGGCCGCCGCCGGCGCCCCCGCGCAACGAGGGCCGCGACCACATCGGCGTGCACCGCCAGCGCGACGGGCGCAACGCGGTGGGCTTCGCCCCGCGCGCGGGGCGGGTGTCCGGGACGATCCTGCGCGCTGTGGCGGATCTCGCCGACCGGTTCGGACAGGGCCGCATCCGCGCGACGACGACCCAGAAGCTGGTCATCCTCGACGTGGCCGACGAGGCCGTGGCGCCGTTGGAGGCCGAGCTCGCGGCGCTGGATCTGGTCGTCCGGCCGAGCGTGTTCCGCCGCGGCACGATGGCCTGCACCGGGATCGAGTTCTGCAAGCTGGCCATCGTCGAGACCAAGGGCAACGCCCGCGACCTCATCGAGGAGCTGGAGCGCCGCCTGCCCGACTTCGACGAGCCGATCGGGATCAACGTCAACGGCTGCCCGAACGCCTGCGCCCGCTTCCAGGTCGCCGACATCGGGCTGAAGGGCTCGCTGGTCCCCGACGACGCCGGTGAGATGGTCGAGGGCTTCCAGGTGCACCTCGGCGGCCACCTGGGCACCCGGTCGCGACTGGGCCGCAAGTCGCGCGGCCTCAAGGTCACCGCCGACGGGCTGCTCGACTACGTCGTCGGCCTGCTGGAGACCTACCGGCGCGAGCGCGCCGACGGGGAGAGTTTTGCCGACTGGGCGGAGCGGGCCGACGAGGCGTCGCTGGCCGCGGTCGGCGCCGTGGGTTCCTCGGCCGGTGCCGGTGCCGGTGCCGATGCAGGGCCGGCGGCCGGGGGTGCCGATGGCCGGCAGTGATCGGGCGGTGCCCTTCTACTGCCCGTACTGCGGCGAGGAGGACATCGTCCCGGAGCCGGCGCCGGACGGCGCCGGCTCCGGGCACGGGCACTGGGCGTGCCGGGCCTGCCGGCGAGCCTTCCGACTGAGCCTGACGGCCCTCGCGGTCGCTGCGGGCCCGGTCGGTGCCACGCCGGCGGGCAGGCGCGGCGCAACGGGGGACCAGACGGCACGGCGAGGCGCCGCGCGCGACGACGAGGAGACGAGCTGATGGGTGCCACGTTGCAATCCCGGGCGTTGCGGGCCGGGGACGAGCTCGAAGGCGCGCCGGCCGAGGAGATCCTCGGCTGGGCGGCCGAGGAGTTCGGCACGAAGCTGGTGGTCGCCGCGTCCATGGCCGAGGCGATCCTGGTCGACATGCTCGCCCGGATCCGGTCCGACGTGCCCGTGGTCTTCATCGACACCGGGTACCACTTCGCCGAGACGGTCGGCACCCGCGACGCGGTGGCCGCGACCTACGACCTGCCGCTGATCAGCGTCCGCCCGCAGCTCACCGTCGTCGGCCAGGACGCCGTCTACGGCCAGGACCTTTACCAGACCGACCCCGACCTGTGCTGCCGGATGCGCAAGGTGGTGCCGCTGGACCGGGCGCTGGCGCCCTACGACGCCTGGGCCGCCGGGTCGCGGCGCGCCGAGTCCGCCGGCCGGGCGAACCTGAAGGTCGTCGACTGGGACGCGCGCCGCGGCAAGGTGAAGATCCATCCGCTGGCCGCCTGGACCGACGCCGACGTCGACCGGTACGTCGCCGAGCACGAGGTCATCGTCAACCCGCTGCTCTCCGACGGCTACGACTCCGTCGGCTGCTGGCCGTGCACCCGGCGGGGCGCCGGCCGCGCGGGCCGCTGGGCCGGCACGAACAAGACGGAGTGCGGCATCCACTGACCGGCCGCCGACCCGGCCGCCGACTCGGCCGCGCTGTGGCGCCGCCCGCGTGAGCGCTCGTCGGACAAGGACGAACAGGTACGGTGCACGCCGTGATGGACGGGCGAATCGCGGGTGAGGTCTGGCTGGTCGGGGCTGGTCCGGGCGATCCCGGGCTGTTGACTGTGCGTGGTCGTGAGCTGCTCACGACCGCCGACGTGGTCGTGGTCGACCGGCTCGCCGCGGCCGTCCTGCTCGACGCCGCGCCGCCCGACGCGGAGATCATCCATGTAGGCAAGAGTCCGACCGCCCGCTCCTGGGCCCAGGAGGAGATCAACGCGGTCCTCGTCGACCGGGCCCGGGCCGGCGCCCGGGTCGTGCGGCTCAAGGGCGGCGACCCCTACGTCCTCGGCCGGGGCGGTGAGGAAGCCCAGGCCTGCGCGGAGGCGGGCGTGGCCTGCACCGTCGTCCCCGGCATCACCTCGGCGCTGGCCGTGCCGGCGCTCGCCGGCATCCCGGTCACCCACCGCGACCTGGCGCAGGAACTCGCCGTCGTCTCCGGTCATCTGCCACCCGGCCACCCCGACTCGACCGTCGACTGGGCGGGACTCGCCGCCTCCCGGGCGACGATCGTCATCCTCATGGGGGTGGCGCGGCTCATGGACATCGCCGACGCCCTCCTCGCCGGTGGCCGCCCGGAGGCCACCCCGGTCGCGGTGATCGAGCGTGGCGCCACCCCCGCCCAGCGGGTCCTGCGCACCACGCTCGACGCTCTGGCCATCGACGCGATCGCCGCGGGCGTGCGGTCACCGGCAGTGATCGTGGTGGGCGAGGTCGCCGCCCGCAACGACGCCCCGGCCGCCGGTGCGGCGCCGCTCGCGGGCGTGCGCGTCCTGGTCGCCCGCACCCGGCCCCGCCCGGGCCTGCTGGCCCGCCGGCTGCGACAGCTCGGCGCGGACGCGGTCGAGACGGTCGTGGCCCGCCCCGCCCCGCTCGACGACGCCGGTGCGGCTCTGCTGGCGGCGCTGCCCGGGGCCGCGGGCCTCGTCCTCGCCGACCCGGACGAGGTCGCCGCGGTGGTCGCCCTGCTGCGCCGGGCGGGCACCGACGTGCGCGCGCTGGCCGGGCTGACCCTGGTGGCCGCCCGCCCCGACGTCACCGCCGCCCTCGACGCACTGGGCCTGGCCGCCACCACGCTCGACGACCTCGCCGCAGGCGCGGGAGATGCCGGCCGGGCCGCCCGTGCTGCCCGTGCAGAGGGTGCGGTGGGTGCCGGGGCAGCGGTGGGTGCCGGGCAGGGGACGGCGGGCCGCCGGCCGGCCCCGGTGCCGGAGGTGCTCGTCGTCGGCGCCGCCGACCTGCCGGCCGACGGCCCGTGGACGCCGCGGCGGGTGCCGCTGCTGACCGACGTGACCGCTGATCCCGATCCGCGGATCGCCGACGAGTTGCGGCACGGCGACTTCGACGTCGCGGCGTTCGCCTCCTCGACGGCTGCCCGCAGCACCGCCGAGCTGTACGGGCCGCTGCCCCCGGACCTGCTCGTCGCCGCGATGGGCCGACGCAGCGCCCAGGCCTGCGAGGCCGCCGGCATCCGGGTGGACATCGTGCCGGCCGAGCCGGGGGTGCGCCCGCTTGCCGCCGCCGTCGCGGACTTCGTCGCCGCCAGCCGCGCCGCCGCGGCCTTCTGATCGTCACCCCGGCGGCCGCCGCCTGCCGTCGTCGGCGGCACCGTTCTCAGGCGTACCGCCTCCCTGCGAGGGGCTGCGACGCAGGGCGCGGTTCCTGAGGGGGCGCCATGATCGCCGGACGTGGGGCCGGTCCGTCAGCCGGTGGGGTGCTCGGCTGCGGCGACCAGGTCGCGCAACGTGTCGTCGAGCCGTGCCCGCACCGCCTCGACGACGCAGGCATGCAGGCCGAGGGGCTCGGAGAGGATCCAGCGGGTCGTCGGGTGCCGTCCGCGTGCCTCCTCCAGTGCCGCGGGGAGGTCGCGGCGGGTGTGGTTGCCGCCGAAGAGGAAGAACGGATAGACGACGATCTCGGTGCACCCCGCGTCCGCGAGCCTGGCATAGCCCTCGCCGATGTCGGGCCGGCTGACCTCGAGGTACGCCGCCTCGACGGCCCCCCACGGCCGCGGCGCTGCCGGCGCGGACGGCGGGCGACCCGCGCAGCCGTCGCCGTCCTGGCGAGGTTCGGTCGCCAGGCGGCGGGCCAGCTCGCGGACGGTGGCGTTCGCCTCGTCCCGCCGTGAACCGTGGCCGATAACCAGAAGACCGCGCATGCCACCAGTGTGCGCCAGATGCCCGATCGCGGCCGCTGGCCGTCCGGTCAGACGGCCAGGCGGTCATTCCGGTCGGGCGGTCGTCCGGTCAGACGGTCATTCCGGTCGGGCGGTCATGTGGTCAGGCGGTGCTGTCGCCGGAGCTGTGCCCCGGGAACACCTTCGCCGCGGGGTCGACGACCGGCGCGGCGTTGTTGACGGCGGTCGCGACCTCGCCGAAACCGGTGGCGATCAGGCGGACCTTGCCGGGGTACTCGGTGATGTCCCCGGCCGCGAAGACCCGGTCGACGCCGGTGAACATCGTCGAGTCGACCGCGATGTGGCGCCGGGCCATGGTGAGCCCCCAGCGGGTCAGCGGCCCGAGGTCGGCGGTGAAGCCGAGCGCGGCGACCACCGCCTGCGCCGGGCGGACGTGCCGGTCTCCGGTGCGGGTCTGCACCAGCTCGACCTTCTCGATCCGGTCCTCCCCGTGGATGGCGGCGACCTCGGAGAAGGTGAGGATCTCCACGCTCGACGCCTCGACCCGCTCGATCGTCGCCGCGTGCGCGCGGAACCGGTCGCGGCGGTGCACCAGCGTGACCGAGCGGGCGATCGGCTCCAGGGCGAGCGCCCAGTCGAAGGCGCTGTCCCCGCCGCCGACCACGACAACGTCCTGGTCGGCGTAGGCGTCCAGCTTCGGCACGAAGTAGGCCAGGCCGCGGCCGAGATGGCCGGTCCCGGTCGGCAGCGGCCGCGGGGTGAACGTGCCGAGCCCGCCGGTGATCACGACTACTCTGGCGCGGACCCGGTGGCCCTGGCTGCTGGTCACCACGACCGCCTCCGGTTCGTGGGCGAGCTCGGCGGCCTGCTGGTCGAGCAGGTAGGTCGGGTCGAACTGGGCCGCCTGGGTGACGAGGGCGTCGACCAGCTCGCGGCCGCGGATGGCCGGGAAGCCGGCCACGTCGTAGATCACCTTCTCCGGGTACATCGCGGTGACCTGGCCGCCTGCCTCGGGCAACGAGTCCATCAGCGCGACCGACATGCCCCGGAAACCCGCGTAGTAGGCGCCGTAGAGCCCCGCGGGGCCGGCGCCGACGATCAGCATGTCCACGCTGGTGTCGACGTCGCCGCCCGCGGCGGCCTCCGGGCGGACGGCGGTGCCGTCGTTCGCCTCGACCGACTGCGTGACCATGAGCAGCTCCCCGCACCTCGCGGCCCGCGACCCGACCGGTCGGACTGGAGTGTCCGGTCGGTGCCACTGGACGTTCCTTCGCCTCATCCTGCCGGAGATCCGGCTGGCACGCCGTCATCTCCGCTGGTGGGCGTCCCTGACCGGCCGGTGCCGCGACGCCGGGCGCCGGCAGTGCCGGGCGATGCGCCCGGATCGCCGGGCGAAGCGCGGTCCCGGTCAACGGGAGGCGGCGTTGCGCTTGTATCGTTTCGCCGTTGCCCGGTTCGTTGTCGCTCGTGCCGGCTGTTCAGGCAGTATTCCAGGACGTTCCGGGGGGAACGGCGCACCGTCGCGGCCGTCGGATGGCGGACAGCGCTCCCCGTGTGGCGTCCGGCGAGGGCTAGCGTGAGGTAACAGGCACCCGCAGTCGCCGGGCCGCACCGAGCGGCGGTGGGCACTACAGCGGACACGGGCGGGAGAGCGGTGGCGGATCGATCGACGGGCCGGGACGCGCCGGACGGCACCCGGGGTGAGGCACTGCACCCGGACGACCCCACCGTCATCGGCGCCTACCGGGTCGTGCGCCGGCTCGGCTCGGGCGGCATGGGCACGGTGTACCTCGCCCGCGACACCGCCGGAGCCCTCGTCGCGATCAAGGTGATCCGCTCGGACCTGGCCGCCGACCCCGAGTTCCGCGACCGGTTCCGGGACGAGGTCGCCGCGGCGCGCCGGGTCGCCCCGTTCTGCACCGCGCAGGTCCTCGACGCCGATCCCGCCGCCCGCCGCCCCTACCTGGTCACGGAGTACATCGACGGCGTTCGCCTCGATGACGTCGTCACCCGGTCCGGGCCGCTGCCGATGTCGACCCTGCAGGGCGTGGCGATCGGTGTGGCCAGCGCGCTGACCGCGATCCACAAGGCCGGCATCGTCCACCGTGACCTCAAGCCGAGCAACGTCATGCTGTCGTTCTCCGGCCCCCGGGTCATCGACTTCGGGATCGCCCGGGCCCTCGACGCGGCGCAGGGACGGACCCAGACCGGCCTCGTCCTCGGCTCGGTCGGCTGGATGGCCCCCGAGCAGATGGAGGGCTCGACGATCGGCCCGGCGGTCGACGTCTTCGCCTGGGGCCTGCTCATCGCCTACGCCGCCGTCGGCGCTCACCCCTACGGGCAGGGCACCTACCTGGAGATGTCGGAGAAGATCCAGACGGGTCGGCCCGACCTGCGGGACGTGCCGGCGCAGCTCCAACCCGTCGTCCGCTCCGCGCTCGCTCGCGACCCGCGGGACCGCCCGTCGACCGAACGGCTGCTGCTGACCCTGCTCGGGGAGGAGGCGCCGCCCGGCGGGGACACCCGGGTCGCGGCCACCGCCGTCCTCGACGGCACCTGGCCGCGAGGCCGCAGCGCCGCCGCGGCCGCGGCTGGGGCCGCTGGGGCCGCTGGGGCCGCAGCGGGCGCGGACGCCTTCCGGACCAGGCGCTATGACGACTCGGTGGCCGCCGACGGCTCGACCGGACCGGACGTCGACCCCCCGGCGCCCGGCGCCCGGCGCGCCGACGCCGCCAGGCCGGCGCGGACCCGCGTCGCCGGCGCCGGCGAGCAGCACGGCTGGTGGGAAGGCGACGCCCCGTCGGCGAGGGAACCCAGATGGGATGAGCCGGCCGACCTTCCGCCGCCGGCCGGGCCGCCCGTGCCGCCACCGGCGTTGGCCGGTCTCGGCGTCGAGGATCGCGCCCCGCGCGCCCGCGGCGGGGCCGCCGAGGAGGCGGGCCGCGCCGGCGACGCTGGTTTCGAGGGCGCCGGCTTTGGTGGTGGTGGTGGCGCCGGCTTCGGTGGCGCTGCCGACGGTCAGGGGGTGCCGGGCCGCCGGCGGCGGCGCGCGGGATTCGTCCAGTACGAAGATGAGCAGCCTCCCGCCCCGGCCGCCGCACCCGGACCGGCAGCCCGCGACCGCCGCGCCGAGCCGGCGCCGCCGGCGGACGACCGCCGCTCGCCCCCGTCGCCCTACCCGCCGGCGGCACCACCCCCGTCTGCGGCACCTCGCCAGGCGGGCCGCCCGTACCCGCCGCCTCAGCAGCAGCCACAGCCGTATCCGCAGGCCCGGCCCCACCCGCCGGCCCAGCCCTACCCCGCCCAGCCCTACCCCCAGGCCCAGCCCTATCCCCAGGCCCAGCCCAACCAGCGGGCCCAGCCGTATCCGCAGGCCCAGCCATACCCGCAGGCCCAGCCGTATGCACCGGACCGTCCCGAGGGGCGGCGCGCCGAGGGGCGACGGGCGGCCGACCGCGGCGATGCCGCGCGCCCGCAACCGGCGCCGCGCCCGGTCGCCGAGCGCCCCCGCGACCGGGCGCCGGAACACCATGACCCCCCGGCGCCGCGACGCCCGCGCCGACGGTTCCGGCTGCGGATCCCCTTCAAGCGGACGATCCTGTTCGTTCTGGTCGTCCTGCTCCTGCTCTCCGCGGCCGACCAGATCGCGTCCATGGTCGACGAGCAGCGCAGCCGGCTGTGGGACAAGGTGGCCACCTCGGTCAAGAACGGCGTGGGCGACCAGGTGGACAGCCTGTGGAACCAGGCCAAGGACACCTTGGGCGGTTCCTCGGGCGGTCCGGGGTGACGGAGCGCGGAACGGCTGACCGACAGGCGTAAAACCACCGCCGGATAGGTACACCGACCTCATGGCGAGCATCTCAAGCAAGATCAACGAATTTCTGCACAGCCCGAAGACGCGAGAAATGGTCGACAAGGCCAAGGCTGCGGCCAACAAGCCCGAGAACCGAGCCAAGATCAAGCAGGTACAGCAGAAGTTCACCAACCGCACCCACGGCCCCGGCCATCACAACGCTCCGGGTAGCCCCCCGACCACCGGCGGCCCGACCACCGACGGCCCGACCACCGGCTCGACCCCGAGCCACCCGGGCGGCTACGGCGCGGAGCACGGTTACGGTGAGCGGCCGTCCGGGACTGGCGGCTCTGGTTCCGAGCAGGGCTACGGTGAGCGGCCGTCCAGCGGGTCCGATGCCGGCTATGGTGAGCGGCCGTCCAGCGGGTCCGGTGCCGGTTACGGTGAGCGGTCGTCCAGCGGCTACGACGCGGACGTCCCTCCGAGCACCGGTCCGGCCGACACCGGCGGTCGTTCCGGCTACTGATCGTCCGGCCGTCTCACCCCGACCGTCCTGGTGCTGGCCTGAGCGCGACGTGGTCCGGCATCGGGATCCAGGTCGTACCATCGCGCCATGAGCCTTGTGGATGCCGACGGCGAGTCTGCGGTGGGTCGGGGCGACGGCGCCGGCGAGATCCGGTCGATCCTGGACCGGGCCGCCGGGGGCGGCCGCATCTCGCCCGAGGAGGCCCTGCTCCTCTACACCCAGGCACCCCTGCACGCGCTCGGCACGGCGGCGGACACGGTACGTCGCCGCCGGTATCCCGACGGCATTGCCACCTACATCATCGACCGTAACATCAACTACACGAACATCTGCGTGACGGCCTGCCGGTTCTGCGCGTTCTACCGGGCGCCGAAGCACGCCGAGGGCTGGGTCCGCGACGTCGACGACATCGTCACCAAGTGCGGCGAGGCCGTGGAGCTCGGTGCCACCCAGATCATGCTCCAGGGCGGCCACAACCCCGACTTCGGCATCGAGTGGTACGAGCAGGTGTTCGGCGCGATCAAGGCGGCCTACCCGCAGCTCGCCCTGCACTCGCTGGGTGCCAGCGAGGTCGTGCACATCGCCCGCACCTCCGGCCTGACGTTCCCCGAGGTCATCACCCGGCTGCGCGACGCGGGCCTGGACAGCTTCGCCGGCGCCGGCGCGGAGATCCTCACCGAGCGCCCCCGGCACGCCATCGCCCCGCTCAAGGAGCCCGGCCATGTCTGGCTGTCGGTGATGGAGACGGCGCATACCCTCGGCCTGGAATCGACCGCGACCTTCATGATGGGCACCGGCGAGACGAACGCCGAGCGCATCGAGCACCTGAAGATGATCCGGGACGTGCAGGACCGTACCGGCGGCTTCCGTTCGTTCATCCCGTGGACCTACCAGCCGGAGAACAACCACCTCGGCGGGCGGACCCAGGCCACGACGCTGGAGTACCTGCGCCTCGTCGCCGTCGCCCGGCTGTTCTTCGACAACATCGCCCACCTGCAGGGCTCGTGGCTGACGACCGGCAAGGAGGTCGGCCAGCTCACCCTGCACATGGGCGCCGACGACCTCGGCTCGGTGATGCTGGAGGAGAACGTCGTCTCCTCGGCGGGCGCTCGCCACCGGACCAACCGCTCCGAACTGATCAGCCTGATCCGCACGGCCGGCCGCATCCCCGCGCAGCGCGACACCCTCTACCGCCACCTCGTCGTCCACCGCGACCCGGCCCAGGACCCGACCGACGACCGCGTCGCCTCCCACTTCTCCTCCACCGCGCTCCCCCTCGTCTCGGCCACCTGAGCAATCTTCCTTGGCGCGGGGGCGCNCCCAGGCACCCGCCCCAGGCACCCGCCCCGGGCGGGACGCCATAGATTGGCCCGATGAGCGAGTCCGCCGGGTCCCCGGCCGCGGTCCTGGCGGCTACCGGGCCGAAGATCGAGCTGCACGTCCACCTGGAGGGGACGGTCCGGCCGTCGACGCTGCTGGAGATGGCCCGGCGCAACGAGGAGGCCCTGCCGTCGCGGACGGTCGAGGGCCTCGCGGAGCTGTACCGGTTCCGCGACTTCAACCACTTCATCCAGGTCTGGATCATGACGACGCACGTGATGCGGACCGAGGCCGACTTCCGCCAGGTCGTCGTCGACTACGCCGCCGAGGCGGCCGCGCACGGCGCCGTCTATGTGGAGGGCATCTTCTCGCCGTGGTTCCGCGTGCAGCGCGGCGTCCGGGTCGAGGAGATCTTCAACGGCTACGCCGACGGGGCGATCGAGGCCCGGGAGCGGTTCGGCGTCGAGGTGCGCCTGACCCCGGACATCGACCGGGTGCTGCCCGTCGAGGCGGCTACCGAGGTGGCCCGCTGGGCGGCGCGCTTCGCCGAGCGCGGCGTCGTCGGCCTCGGGCTCGGCGGCCCGGAGATCGGCCATCCGCCGGAGCCGTTCGCGCCCGCGTTCGCCCTGGCCGCGGACGCCGGGCTCGCCGCGGTGCCGCACGCGGGGGAGACGGACGGTCCGGCGTCGATCCAGGGTGCGCTCGACGCGCTCGGCGCCCGGCGGATCCGCCACGGCATCCGCGCGGTGGAGAACCCGGCGCTGATGAGCCGCCTGGCCGACGCGGAGATCGTGCTGGACGTCTGCCCCGTGTCGAACCTGCGCACCCGCTCCGTGGTCCGCCTGGGTGACCATCCGCTTGCCGCATTGCACGCGGCCGGCGTGGCCTGTTCACTGGCCACCGACGACCCGGCGATGTTCGGCACCGACCTCGGCACCGAGCACGCCGTCGCCGCCGGGCTCGGCGCCCGCGCCCGCGACCTGTATGCGGCCGGCGTCGCCGGGGCGCTGTGTGATGAGGCGACCCGGGACCGGCTGCGCCGCCTCGGCGCGGCCACCGACTGGGACGCAGCCGAGGAGGCGGCCCGCGCCGCGGCCCCGGCGGCCCTCGCCCGGTTCGACGGCGAGCTGCTCGGCGGCGGATCGACGGCCGGTGGAGGATCGACGGCCGGTGGCTGAGCGGCGCGGCAAGTTCGGATCGGTGCGGGGTGGATCGGTTCGGTATGGATCGGGGTCGACGACGGGAGGGGGCGCGGTGGGCAGGGCCGGGCTGGACAAGCGGCCGCAGGAGGTCGCGGCGATGTTCGACGGTGTGGCCGGGCGCTACGACCTGACCAACGCCGTGCTCTCCGGCGGCCTCGACCGGACCTGGCGGCGTGCCACCGCCGCCTTCCTCGACCTGCGCCCCGGCCTGCGGGTCCTCGACCTCGCCGCCGGCACGGCCACCTCCTCGCGGGCCTTCGCCGAGGCCGGCGCGCAGGTCGTCGCCTGCGATTTCTCCCTGGGCATGCTGCGCGCCGGCCAGCGCCGTCTCGCCGAGAGGCCGCCGCCCGCCAGCCCGGCGGGACGGGTGGTGCTGACCGCCGGGGACGGGCTGCACCTGCCCTTCCCCGACGCCGTGTTCGACCGCACGACGATCTCGTTCGGGCTGCGCAACGTCGCAGACACCGTGCGCTGCCTCGCCGAGCTGCGCCGGGTCACCCGGCCCGGCGGCGCCCTCGTCGTCTGCGAGTTCTCCCGCCCGGTGTGGGGTCCCTGGCGGACCGTCTACCTGGAGTACCTGATGCGCGCGTTGCCGAGGGTCGCCCGCACGGTCAGCAGCAGCCCGGACTCCTACGTCTACCTGGCCGAGTCGATCCGGGCGTGGCCCGCCCAGGCCGAGCTCGCCGATCTGCTGCGCGAGGCCGGCTGGTCCCGCGTCACCTGGCGCAACCTCACCGGCGGCGTCGTCGCCCTGCACCGCGGCCACGCCCCCGGCTGATCGACGCCCCCGGCTGATCGACGCCTGCCGCGGGTCAGCCGGGCAGGTGCGAGTCGAACCAGGTCAGGGTGCGCGACCAGCCGTCGCGGGCGGACGCCGGATGGTGGGACGCCGGGCGGGCGTCGTTGTGGAAGCCGTGCCCGGCCTCGGGGTAGCGGATGATCTCGGTGGGCACGGGGGCCTCGGCCGCCGCGGCCCGCAGCGCCTCGACGTCCTCGAAGGGGATGCTCGGATCCTGGTCGCCGTACAGGCCGAGCCACGGCGCCTGCAGCCGCCCGGCGATCTCCAGCGGGCTGGGCTCGCCGAAGCGTCGGGTGCGGATCCCGCCGCCGTAGAACGTGACCGCCGCACCGAACGGGCGGGCCACCGCGGCCTGGAAGGCGATGCTCCCGCCCAGGCAGAAGCCGACGACGGCGCAACGGTCCAGCGCCGTTCCCTCCTCGGCGAGCACGGCGAGGGCGGCATCGACGTCATCCAGCAGGTCCGTGCCGTCGAGGTCCTCGACCACCTTGACCGCCGAGGCGATGTCGTCGTAGTCGAAGACCGGCGAGCCGACGCGGTGGAACAGGTCGGGCGCGATCGCCCGCCAGCCGGCCCGGGCGAAGCGGCCGCACAGTCCCCGCACGTGCTCGGTGAGGCCGAACGCCTCATGCAGGACGACGACGCCGCCGCGCGCGGGACCGTCGGGTTCGGCGAGCGTCGCCGGGGCAGGTCCGTCGGCGGTGGGGAGGACGACGGTCTCTTCGGTCATCGCGTCTCTCGATTCGGAACTGGGTCGGGTCGGCCGGGTTGTGGCGGGTCTTCCGGGGCGTGTCGGTGACGGGCGTTCTGGTCGGGCCGGGTCGGGCCGGGTCGGGCCGGGCCGGTGGTGGCCCGCCCGCCCGTGCACATCCGGTGGGATGGGTGACGATTCGGGATACTTTGCGCCTTTTCGGGGTTAGATGACACGGCGTGGACGATGCGGCGGGCGATCAGGTGGGCAAGTGGGCGGATCGGGTCGGGACAGAATGTCGTGGCTGCCAGGTCAGGGTGGTCCCTTCCGGCCGGGCGTCACCCGCTTGGGCCGGTCGAGACCGCCCGTTCGGGCGGCGCCGCCTGGCCCGGACGTGCCCCGCGCGGTCCTGGTGGCACCGCCGCGACGCACCCGGCGCCCGCGGACGAGCGCCGCGTTTCGGACGGCCAGCGGGTGACTACCCCGCACAGGCGGTGATCCCACCCCGCGGGGAGAAGGTGCCATGGGCCGTTTCCGGCCGTCGGCTGCGTGTAGTGGATGAATTGCGATGTGTGACACGCTGGAGAGCTCGGCGTGGCTGTCGCGCCTGTGACCAGCGGTCACGCGAGAGGAGGGGTGGGCATTATACCCTCGCCCAGAAGTTGCGCCGGGACGCCGCGGCGGGTCCGTGCGGGCCGGGAGCGGGAAACGGTCGCTCACAGTGGTCATTGGGTGCGCGAAGTCGACTCGTCCGGTCTTCAGCGCATCCTGGTTGGTGCGATTGGCCTGCGTAGGGCCTACACTCGCCGAGGACGCTCGTGAAGAATTTCACGAGCACTCAAGCGGAGGGTCCCGTCCGGGAGTGCTCCCGGGACGGGTGGTCGAGCAGATCCGGAGCAATGGGTGGCCATGGCGACGACAAGGACTGACGGCGTGGGCGGCGGGTCGACGACCGACGCCGACGTCATCGTGGTCGGCGCCGGCCCCGGTGGTTCGTCGGCCGCCTACCACCTCGCCAGTACCGGGCTCGACGTCCTCCTCGTCGAGAAGACGACCTTCCCGCGCGAGAAGGTCTGTGGCGACGGGCTGACCCCGCGTGCCGTGCGCAGCCTCGTCGAGATGGGCATCGACACCTCGCCCGCCGCCGGTTGGGCGCGCAACAAGGGGCTGCGCATCGTCGGCGGCGGTGTGCGGATGGAACTGCCCTGGCCGGACCTGGCGAGCTGGCCCGACTACGGCCTCGTCCGCCCCCGGCTGGACTTCGACGACCTGCTCGCCCGGCATGCGGTGAAGGCTGGCGTCCGGCTGCAGGAGGGCACGGCCGTCACCGGGCCGCTGCTCGACGAGCGCACCGGCCGGGTCGTCGGCGTACTGGCGCGTACCGGGCCCGACCGGGAGCCGGTGACCTACCGCGCGCCGCTCGTCATCGCCGCGGACGGCAACAGTGCCCGGATCGCGCTGGCGCTCGGCATCCGCCGCCGGGAGGACCGGCCGCTCGGCGTTGCGGTCCGCCGCTACTACCGCAGCCCGCTCACCCACGACGACCACCTCGAGTCCCACCTCGAGCTGTGGGAGGGTCGCCCGCGCGAGAGCCGCCTGCTGCCCGGCTACGGCTGGATCTTCGGCGTCGGCGACGGCACCAGCAACGTCGGTCTCGGCCTGCTGAACACCACCGACGCCTTCCAGAACACCAACTACACCGACCTGCTGCGCCGCTGGCTCGCGGCGCTGCCGCCGGAGTGGGGCTTCACCGAGGACAACGCGGTCGGCCCGGTGCGCGGCAGCGCTCTGCCCATGGGCTTCAACCGCACCCCGCACTACCGCGACGGCGTGCTGCTCGTCGGCGATGCCGGCGGCATGGTCAACCCGTTCAACGGCGAGGGCATCGCCTACGCGCTGGAGTCCGGCCGGTACGCGGCCGAGGTCGCCGTGCAGGCGCTCGCCCGTGCCGAGGGGCCCGCCCGGGAACGCGCCCTCGGACACTACCCGGCGATGATCCGCGCCCAGTACGGCGGGTATTACACCCTGGGCCGATACTTCGTCCAGCTCATCGGGAACCCGACCATCATGGCGCTCGGAACGAAGTACGGGCTGCCGCGGCCGACCCTCATGCGCTTTGTCCTCAAGATCATGGCGAATCTCACCGACCCCCGGGGAGGGGATGCGATGGACCGACTGATCAATGCTATGACCCGGCTCGCTCCCGCGGCCTGACGTGTTACCCGAGTCGATCCGGTGGCGAGCAGAACGGGCCGGATCGACGGAATGCCGGTCTATCGCGCCTTGCGGCGCCGGCGCTGGTGGACCGGTGTCGGAGCGGAGTGTGGCAGGCCGTCATGGCGTACCCGGACCGCTTTCTCCGCGGACAGGACTGTGGGACCAGCCCGCCGTCGGAGATCCTGGGGTCACAAGTCCTGGGGGGAGCCGGCAGGAGCGGCCGGCGAGACCGCGAAGTACCACCGGGCCAGGGGATCTGGCTCGGGACTCTATGAGGGCGCCCCGCTTCCGGCGCCGTGATCAAGTGGCCAGAAACGTGACGAACACCGAGTACGGACCGTTTGCGATCCGTTCACCGGAAAGCCATTCCTCATAACGTCCGGCAACACTCTTTCGAAGGAGAGGAGTTCGGCATGCTCTCGAACTACGTGCCGATCCTCGTTCTGCTGGCGATCGCGACCCTGTTCGCGGTCGGTTCCGTCGCGGCGGGTGCGCTCATCGGCCCGCGCCGGTTCAACCGCGCGAAGATCGATGCCTACGAGTGCGGGATCGAACCCTCTCCGGCCCCGGCCGGACCGCAGCGTTTCCCGGTGAAGTACTACAACACCGCGATGCTTTTCATCGTCTTCGACATCGAGATCATCTTCTTGTTCCCGTGGGCGGTCGCGTTCGACAGCCTCGCGGTGTTCGGCCTCGGTGCGATGGCGCTGTTCATGGCGACGATCTTCGTCGCGTACGCCTACGAGTGGCGTCGTGGAGGTCTGGAATGGGACTAGAGGAGAAGCTGCCCGGTGGCGTGCTCCTCGCCAGCGTCGAGAAGCTCGCCAACTGGTCGCGGCGGTCGTCGCTGTGGCCGGCGACCTTCGGGCTGGCCTGCTGCGCGATCGAGATGATGTCCACCGGCGCCGGCCGCTACGACCTGTCCCGGTTCGGCATGGAGGTCTTCCGGGCCAGTCCCCGCCAGGCCGACCTGATGATCGTCGCCGGCCGGGTGAGCCAGAAGATGGCGCCGGTGCTGCGGCAGATCTACGACCAGATGCCCGAGCCCAAGTGGGTGCTGTCGATGGGCGTCTGCGCCAGCAGCGGCGGCATGTTCAACAACTACGCCATCGTGCAGGGTGTCGACCACATCGTCCCGGTCGACATGTACCTGCCCGGCTGCCCGCCGCGGCCGGAGATGCTGATGGACGCCATCATCAAGCTGCACGAGAAGATCCTTGCCGGGCCGGTCACCGGCAAGACCCCGCACACGGAGTCCGGTTCGTCGCCCTACCCCAAGCCGATCGACGTGGCCACCGCCCGCGCCGGGTTGCCCGCGGGTGAGCTCGACACCCGGACCCTGTCCGTCAACGACCGCAAGCACTTCCGGATCCCGGCCGGCGCGCCGGTCCCGACGGGGCGCGGCGCCGTCGAACCCGTTCTCGACACCCGCCGGCCGGCCGCGATCGTCCCGCCGTCGGTGTTCGGGCGGGCCAAGGGGATCCCCGTCGACGCCAAGCCCGCCGACGAGTCGCGGGCCCACGGTCCCGGCCCGAGCACCGCCGACATCGCCGACAGCGAGGCCGCTGCGGGCGGCGCCACGGCAGGCACCGGCGCCGCGCAGCGGGATGCCGACTCAGGAGCGACCCATGACACCCCCTGACGGCACTCCCGCCGCCGGCACTCCCGCCGAAGGCCGGGGCGCGGACGGCGGCGCCCTCGACGAGAGCGGGACGGCCGCGAGCGGCGCCGGCGAGCTGGTGGGCGGCGGCAACGGCGTGCGACCGGGACGGCGCCACGACGCGTTCGGTTCCGGCGGCACCGGCGACACCTCCGGGTTCGGCGGGCTCGTCGCCCCGGCCCCGGTGCTGGCCGCCAGCGAGCGGCCGTTCGGCGACCCCGACGCCGATGCGGTGTACGACGCGCTCGAACGCGTCTTTCCGCAGCTCGGCGACGCGGTCGAGCGGGCCGTCGTCGACCGCGGCGAGCTGACCCTGCACGTGCGCCGCGAGGGCCTGCCCGCGCTGGCCCAGACTCTGCGCGACGATCCGGGACTGCGCTTCGAGCTGCTGTCGTCGCTGTCCGGAGTGGACTATCCGGACGACATCACCGGTCGCCGGTTGCACTCGGTGGTCCACCTGACCTCGATGACCTACCGCCGCCGGCTGCGCCTGGAGGTCTCCGTCGCCGACGCCGACCCCACGCTGCCGAGCCTGACCTCGGTGTGGCCCACCGCGGACTGGCACGAGCGGGAGGCCTACGACCTGTTCGGCATCGTCTACACCGGCCACCCCGGGCTGACCCGGATCATGATGCCGGACGACTGGATCGGGCACCCGCAGCGCAAGGACTACCCGCTGGGCGGCATCCCGGTCGACTACAAGGGCGCCACGGTCCCGCCGCCGGACGAGCGCCGGAGCTACTCGTGATCCCGCACCCGGCCCTGACCGGCCGCCTGCATCCCCGAGGCGACATCCGAGGTTCGCTATGACGCCCAGCACGTCGGCCCCGCACACATCCACCGCCCAGCACACATCGACCGCCCAGCCCACCGACGGCACCGCCCACGCCACCGACGGGTCCTCGGCCTACGAGGCCGGTTTCACCGAGTCCGCCTCCGGCCGCGTCTACACCGTCACCGGCGGCGACTGGGAGGAGATCCTCGGCGCCGGGGAACAGGACGCCGAGCGCATCGTCGTCAACATGGGGCCGCAGCNCCCCTCCNCCCACGGCGTGCTGCGCCTCGTGCTGGAGATCGAGGGCGAGACGGTCATCGAGACCCGCCTCGTCATCGGCTACCTGCACACCGGGATCGAGAAGAGCTGCGAGTACCGGACCTGGACCCAGGCGGTCACCTTCCTCACCCGTGCGGACTACCTGTCCCCGTTGTACAACGAGGCGGCGTACTGCCTGTCGGTGGAGAAGCTGCTCGGCATCACCGACGACATCCCCGAGCGGGCCACCGTGATCCGGGTGCTGGTGATGGAGCTGCAGCGCATCGCCTCGCATCTGGTGTGGCTGGCGACCGGCGGCATGGAGCTCGGCGCCACCACCGCGATGATCTTCGGGTTCCGCGAGCGGGAGAAGGTCCTCGACCTGCTGGAGCTCATCACCGGGCTGCGGATGAACCACGCCTTCATCCGCCCCGGCGGACTGGCCCAGGATCTGCCGGACGGCACGGAGCGGGCCATCCGGGAGTTCCTCGCCGACATGCCCAAGCGCATCCGCGAGTACCACCGGCTGCTGACCGGCCAGCCGATCTGGAAGGCGCGGATGGTCGACGTCAACGTCCTCGACGCCGCCGGCTGCATCGCGCTGGGCGTCACCGGGCCGGTGCTGCGCGCCGCGGGCCTCGCCTGGGACCTGCGCAAGACCATGCCCTACTGCGGCTACGAGACCTACGAGTTCGACGTGCCGACCGCCCTGGAGGCGGACTCCTTCGCCCGCTACCTGGTGCGGCTGGAGGAGATGGGCGAGTCACTCAAGATCATCGAGCAGTGCCTGGACCGGCTGCGGCCGGGCCCGGTCATGGTCGCCGACAAGAAGATCGCCTGGCCGGCGCAGCTCTCGATCGGCGCGGACGGGATGGGCAACTCGCTGGCGCACATCCGGAACATCATGGGGACCTCGATGGAGGCCCTCATCCACCACTTCAAGCTGGTTACCGAGGGCTTCCGGGTGCCGCCCGGCCAGGTCTACACACAGATCGAGTCGCCCCGCGGCGAGCTCGGCTACCACGTGGTCAGCGACGGCGGGACGAGACCGTTCCGCGTCCACGTCCGCGACCCAAGCTTCGTCAACCTGCAGGCCGTCCCGGCGCTGACCGAGGGTGGCCAGGTCGCGGACGTGATCGTCGGAGTCGCCTCGGTGGACCCGGTGCTCGGGGGAGTTGATCGATGATGGCCTTCTCGCCCGAGATCCACGCCGCCGCGGCCGAGATCATCGCCCGCTACCCGGCCGGCCGCTCCCGCTCGGCGCTGCTGCCGCTGCTGCACCTGGTGCAGGCGGAGCAGGGTTGCGTGACGACCGAGGGGGTGACCTTCTGCGCGGACACGCTCGGCATCACCCAGGCCGAGGTCGGCGCGGTCGCGACCTTCTACACGATGTACAAGCGCCGGCCCGTCGGCGACTACCTCGTCTCGGTCTGCACGAACCTGTCCTGCGCGCTGCTCGGCGGGGACGAGGTCTTCGCCCGGGTCGCCGACCGCCTCGGGATCGGCCACGACGAGACGACCCCGGACGGCTCGATCACCCTCGAACACGCCGAGTGCCTCGCCGCCTGCGACTACGCGCCGGTGATGACGGTGAACTACGAGTTCTACGACCAGGTCGACCCGGACTCGGCGCAGGCGATCGTCGAGGGCCTGCAGGCCGGCGAGCGCCCCGCCCCCACCCGCGGCGGGCCGCTGTGCTCGTTCGCCGAGACGTCCCGCCAGCTCGCCGGGTTCGCCGACGAGCGCCCGGCGGGCGTCGCGGGACCCGGCGTCGGCGAGCCGTCGGTCGCCGGCCTGCTGCTCGCCGAGGCGGCCGGCTGGCGGGCCGACCAGGCCCCCGCACCGTTCGTCACCGCAGGCGAGACCGGTGCGGGCCAGCCCGACGCGCCCACCGCCTCCTCCGAGCGGAAGGGGAACTGATCAATGCCCGTCACCCCGGTCCTCACCCGGCGCTGGAACACCCCGGAGTCGTGGACGCTTGCGACCTACCGCCGGCTCGACGGCTACGTCGCGCTGCGCACGGCGCTCGCCGGTGACCCCGACGAGCTCATCAAGCTCATCAAGGACTCGGGGCTGCGCGGGCGCGGCGGCGCCGGCTTCCCCACCGGGATGAAGTGGGGCTTCATCCCGCAGGGCGACGGCCGGCCGCACTACCTCGTCATCAACGCCGACGAGGGCGAGCCCGGCACCTGCAAGGACGCCCCGCTGATGAAGGCCGACCCGCACTCGCTCGTCGAGGGCATCATCATCGCGGCGTACGCGGTGCGGGCCAGCCGGGCGTTCGTCTACCTGCGCGGCGAGCTGATCCACGCGGCCCGCCGGCTGCGCGCCGCGGTCGCCGAGGCGTACGCCGCCGGCTACCTCGGCCGCGACATCCTCGGTAGCGGCTTCGACCTCGAGCTTGTCGTGCACTCCGGCGCCGGCGCCTACATCTGCGGCGAGGAGACGGCCCTGCTCGACTCGCTGGAGGGCCGGCGTGGCCAGCCGCGGCTGCGCCCGCCGTTCCCCGCGACGCACGGGCTGTACGCGTCTCCGACCGTCGTCAACAACGTCGAGACGATCGCGACCGTGCCCTACATCGTCAACTACGGGGTGGACTGGTTCCGCACGATGGGCCGGGAACGCGCCCCGGGCCCGAAGATCTTCAGCCTGTCCGGCCACGTGACCCGGCCCGGCCAGTACGAGGTCCCGATGGGCACGACCCTGCGCGAGCTGCTCGACCTGGCCGGCGGGGTGCGCGGCGGGCGTGCGCTCAAGGCGTGGACGCCGGGTGGGTCGTCCACGCCGATGCTCACCGCGGAGCACCTCGACGCCCCGCTCGACTTCGAGGGCATGCAGGAGGCCGGGTCGCTGCTCGGCACCGCGGCTCTGATGATCATGGATGAGACGACCGACATGCTCCGGGTCGTCCGCCGGCTCACCCAGTTCTACGCCCACGAGTCGTGCGGCAAGTGCACCCCGTGCCGCGAGGGCACGAGCTGGATGGTGAAGATCCTGTCCCGGCTGGAGCGGGGGCAGGGCGACGCCTCCGACGTCGACACCCTCGTCGACGCCTGCGACAACATCTTCGGCCGGGCGTTCTGCGCGCTGGCCGACGGGGCCACCTCCCCGATCGTCTCGGGGATCAAGTACTTCCGGGACGAGTTCATCCCGGTGAGCGCGGTGACGTCGAGGCCGGACGCCACCCCGGACACCCCCGACACCCCGGGCAGCGCCGCGGCCGGCAACGGCTCGGCCGCGCCCACCCCGGGCGCCTACGCGGGAGCGCACTGACCATGACCGTCGCACCATCCCAGCCGGCCGCGTCGACCGCCGCGGATCTCGTCACCCTCACCGTCGACGGGCTGCCGGTCAGCGTCCCCAAGGGCACGCTGATCATCCGGGCGGCGGAGCTGCTCGGCATCGAGATCCCGCGGTTCTGCGACCATCCGCTGCTCGACCCCGTCGGCGCCTGCCGGCAGTGCATCGTCGAGGTGGAAGGCCAGCGCAAGCCGGTCGCCTCCTGCACGACGACCGTCACCGCCGACATGGTCGTGAAGACCCAGCTCACCTCGCCGGTGGCCCGCAAGGCCCAGGCAGGCAACATCGAGTTCCTGCTGCTCAACCACCCGCTCGACTGCCCGATCTGCGACAAGGGCGGTGAGTGCCCGCTGCAGAACCAGTCGATGGCGAACGGCGGCGCCGTCTCCCGGTTCAAGGAGGCCAAGCGGGCCTACCCGAAGCCGCTGGCGATCTCCACCGAGATCCTGCTCGACCGGGAACGCTGCGTGCTGTGCGCTCGCTGTACCCGGTTCTCCGCGCAGATCGCCGGGGATCCGTTCATCGAGCTGTTCGAGCGCGGCGCCGCCGAGCAGGTCGCGGTCAGCGACGGCCAGCCGTTCTCCTCCTACTTCTCCGGCAACACGGTGCAGATCTGTCCGGTCGGCGCGCTCACCAGCGCCGCCTACCGGTTCCGGGCCCGCCCGTTCGACCTGGTCTCCACGCCGACGGCGTGCGAGCACTGCGCGTCGGGATGCAGCCTGCGCACCGACCACCGCCGCGGCAAGGTGGTGCGCCGCCTCGCCGGCGACGACCCGGCGGTCAACGAGGAGTGGAACTGCGACAAGGGCCGCTTCGCGTTCGCCTACGCCCGCGCCGCCGACCGGCTGACCACGCCGCTGATCCGCGACGACGACACCGGGCAACTCGTCGAGGCGACCTGGTCCGAGGCGCTGGAATACGCCGCCCGCGGGCTGGCCGAATGCCGCGGCCGCAACGGCGTCGGCGTGCTCGCCGGCGGCCGGCTGACCCGCGAGGACGCGTACGCCTACGCCAAGTTCACCCGGGTGGCGCTGGCCACCAACGACGTGGACTTCCGTGCCCGGCCGCACTCGGCCGAGGAGGAGCAGTTCCTCGGCCACGCGGTCGCCGGCACCGGCATCGGGGTGACCTACGCCGACCTGGAGGCGGCGCCGGCGGTGCTGCTCGTCGCCTTCGAGCCGGAGGAGGAGTCGCCGATCGTCTTCCTGCGGCTGCGTAAGGCCGCCGACAAGCACGCCACCGCCGTGCACGCGCTCGCGCCGCTGGTCACCCGCGGGCTGGCCAAGCTCGCCGGGACGCTGGTCACCACCGAGCCCGGCGCCGAGCCGGCCGTCCTCGATGCGCTTGCCGACGCCCGCCCCGGCGCGGGCGACACCCACTCGCTCGCCGCGACCGCCCGTGCGGTGCGGGAGCCCGGCGCGGTCATCCTCGTCGGCGAGCGGGCCGGCGAGATCCCCGGAACGCTGTCCGCCGCCCTGCGCCTCGCCGACGCCACCGGCGCCGCGCTCGCCTGGGTGCCGCGCCGCGCCGGGGACCGCGGCGCCGTCTCCGCCGGGCTGCTGCCCTCGCTGCTACCCGGTGGCCGTCCGGTCGCCGACCCCGCCGCCCGCGCCGAGGTCGAGGCGTTCTGGGGCGGCCGGCTGCTCGGCGCGCCCGGCCGCGACACCGCCGGCATCCTCGCCGCGGCCGCCGCCGGCCGCCTCGACGGGATTCTCGTCGCCGGGGTCGACGCCGAGGACCTGCCTGACCCCGCCGCCGCGCTGGCCGCGCTGGCCCGCGTGCCGTTCTGCGTGTCGCTGGAGGTGCGGCGCTCGGCCATCGCCGAGGTCGCCGACGTGGTGCTGCCGGTCGCGCCGGTGGCGGAGAAGGCCGGCTCGTTCGTCGACTGGGAGGGCCGGCTGCGGCCGTTCCAACGGGCCCTGGACACCCCGGCGCTGCCCGACGTGCGCGTGCTGCACCTGCTCGCCGCCGAGATGGGCATCGACCTGCGGCTGCCCGACACCGGCGCCGCCGCCCGCGAGCTGCGCGACGTCGGCCGGGCCGGGACCGGCGTCTCCCGGGTGCCCGCACCGTCCGATCCCGCCGAGGCCGCGAGCGTCCCCGGACCGGGCGAGGCGGTGCTCGCCACCTGGCACCAGCTCGTCGACGACGGCGCCCTGCTCGCCGACGAGCCGTATCTCGCCGGCACTGCCCGGCCCGCCCGGGTCCGCCTGTCCGCGGCGACCGCCGCCGAGATCGGGGTGGCCGCCGGGGACCTGGTGACGGTGCGCAGCGGCCGCGGGTCGGTCACCCTGCCCTGCGAGCTCGCCGCCATGCCCGACCGCGTCGTCTGGGTGCCCACCCACTCGGCCGGCTCGCACGTGCGCCGCTCACTCGCCGCCCGCGCCGGCGTCGTCGTCCGGATCGCGGCCGGCGGCACCCCCCGGCCCGCCGGCGCCGACACGTTCGGTGTCGACCAGCGTCGCGGCACGGCGCTGGGGGCCGAGCTCACCGCCGCCCGCGACACCGCCGTGACGGTCGAGACGTCGCCCGCCGGCTCCCGGCCACCCGCGGCCGGACCGCCGGGGACGGCCGCGCCGCCGGCGGCACCGCCGGCGGCACCGCCGGCCGCATCCGCCGCCGCGGACCCGATCGCCCCGGCGCCGCGCACGGTCGGCGACGAGCCCGCCGGGGGCCGGCCATGAGCCACGCCGCCGCCGCGCTCGTGTACGCCGCCCCGGTCGACCCGGACCTGTCCGGCTTCGGCGACGACCCGTTCTGGCTGATCCTGCTCAAGGGCGTGGCGGTCTTCGCCTTCCTGTTGCTGATGACGCTGTTCTCGATCGTGTTCGAGCGCAAGGTCGTCGCGAAGATGCAGCAGCGGGTCGGGCCGAACCGGCACGGCCCGAGGGGCTGGCTGCAAAGCCTCGCCGACGGCGCCAAGCTGATGCTCAAGGAAGACCTGATCCCGGCCCTCGCGGACAAGCCGATCTTCATCCTGGCGCCGATCCTCTCGGCGGTCCCGGCGTTCCTCGCCTTTGCCGTCATCCCGTTCGGCCCGGAGGTCTCGATCTTCGGCGAGCGCACCACGCTCCAGCTCGCGGACCTGCCCGTCAGCGTGCTCTACATGCTCGCCGCGGCCTCCCTCGGGGTCTACGGGCTGATCCTGTCCGGCTGGTCGAGTGGGTCGACCTACCCGCTGCTCGGCTCGCTGCGCTCGGCGGCCCAGATCATCTCCTACGAGGTGGCGATGGGCCTGTCGTTCGTCGCGGTGTTCATGTACGCGGGCACGCTGTCGACGTCCGGGATCGTGGAGAGCCAGTCGGGGCGCTGGTACATCGCGCTGCTGCCGTCGTTCGTCCTGTACTGCATCTCGATGGTCGGTGAGACGAACCGGACCCCCTTCGACCTGCCCGAGGCCGAGGGTGAGCTGGTCGGCGGCTTCCACACCGAGTACAGCTCGATCAAGTTCGCCTTCTTCTTCCTCGCCGAGTACATCAACATGGTCACCGTCTCGGCGATCGCGACCACGCTGTTCCTCGGCGGCTGGCAGCCGCCGCCGATCCCGGGCCTGTCCGGTCTCGACCACGGCTGGGTGCCGTTGATCTGGTTCGTCCTGAAGCTGCTGCTGTTCCTGTTCTTCTTCATCTGGCTGCGCGGGACGCTGCCCCGGCTGCGCTACGACCAGTTCATGGCGTTCGGCTGGAAGGTGCTGATCCCGGTCGGCCTGCTGTGGGTCCTGATCATCGCGACCTTCCGCGTCTACCAGAAGGACGTCGACGACCGCACGCCGTGGCTGATCGGCGTCGGGGTGGTCATCGGCGTCATGCTGATCATCGCGCTGCTCGATCCCGGTGGCGCGAAGCACCAGCGGGAGCTGGAGGAGGCCGAGCGCCGCAAGCTTGCCCAGGCGCCGAGCCTCGAAAGCATCCCGTGGCCGCCCCCGCCACCGGGCGGTGCGCGCCACCGTCCGGCGGTGCCCGCGGGTACCTCGGCCAACGGGTCGTCCACCGTCATCCCCGCGGACCCCCCTCCGCGTCAGGAGAGCTGAGTCATGGGCTTCTTCGACCCCTACAAGGGCTTCGGCGTCACCTTCTCGACGATGTTCAAGAAGCCGACGACGGAGCAGTACCCGGAGCAGAAGAAGGAGACCGCGCCCCGGTTCCACGGCCGCCACCAGCTCAACCGTCATCCGGACGGGCTGGAGAAGTGCGTCGGCTGCGAGCTGTGCGCGTGGGCCTGCCCCGCCGACGCCATCTACGTCGAGGGCGCCGACAACACCGAGACCGAGCGCTACTCGCCGGGGGAGCGGTACGGCCGCGTTTACCAGATCAACTACCTGCGCTGCATCCTGTGCGGGCTGTGCATCGAGGCGTGCCCGACCCGGGCGCTGACGATGTCGAACGACTACGAGCTCGCCGACGACAACCGCCGGGACCTGATCTTCACCAAGGAGCAGCTCCTCGCCCCGCTGGCCGCCGGCATGGAGGCGCCGCCGCACCCGATGCGGCTCGGCTCCAGCGAGACCGACTACTACGTGCGCGACCCCGACGCGCCGCTGCCCTGGCAGGTGACCGACGAGCAACGCGCGGCCGCCGGCGGTTCCGACGCCGGGTCGGAGCGGCCGCGATGACCCACGCGACTCTGCTCGCCGCCGCGGGCGAGATCACCAGCACCTCCACCGGCGAGGCCGCGGTGTTCTGGATCCTGGCGCCGATCGCGGTGCTGGCCGCGGTCGGGATGGTGCTGGTCCGCAGCGCCGTGCACGCAGCGCTGCTGCTGGTGGCGAACCTGTTCTGCGTCGCGGTGTTCTACCTGGTCCAGCAGGCGCCGTTCCTCGGGTTCGTGCAGATCATCGTCTACGCAGGCGCGATCATGGTTTTGTTCCTGTTCGTGCTCATGCTCGTCGGCGTCGACTCCTCGGACTCGCTGGTGGAGACCATCCGTGGCCAGCGGCTCGGCGCGGCGATCTTCGGGCTCGGCTTCGCCGGGCTGCTGGTCTTCCCGATCGGCTCGGCCATCGACGGCGGCAGCGCCAAGGGCCTCGACAAGGCCAACGAGGGCGGCAACGTCCAGGCGATCGGTCGGCTGCTGTTCAGTAACTACGTCTTCGTCTTCGAGGCGGTCTCGGCGCTGCTCGTCGTCGCCGCGATCGGGACGATGGTGCTCGGCCACCGCGAGCGCGAGGGCGGCCGGGTCGACCAGCGGGAGCGGATGCGCCGCCGGTTCGCCGAACCCGGCCGCCAGGTCACCCCGCTGCCCGGACCCGGCGTCTTCGCCCGGCACGACTCGGCCGACACCCTCGGCCTGCTGCCCGGCGGCGGCCGCGCCTCCGGGATCGGCGGCATCCCCGGCATCCCCGGGGGCGCCGACGAACCGGGCGCCGCGGACCTCCCCGACGGCCGGGAGGCGGCGGACGCCCCGGACACCCCGGGTTCCCCAGGCGCCCCCGGAGTGTCCGATGGCCCGGGGTCGGCGGGTCCCGGCGGCCCGCGGGGATCCGGCGGGCCGGCAGGACCGGGCCGGCCGGGCGGACCGGGCGCGGGCGGCGGCTCCACGCCGGGCGCGCCGACACCCCCGGCGCCGACGGACGGCGCCGCGGCGGACGGCGCCGCGGGCGGAACGGATCCGGTCGACGTGAACGGCTCGGCGCTGGCGGGCGCCGGTAAGGGAGACGAGCGGTGAATCCCGCGAACTACCTGATCCTCTCGGCGCTGCTGTTCACCATCGGCACCGTCGGGGTCCTCGTCCGGCGTAACGCGATCGTCGTGTTCATGTCGATCGAGCTCATGCTCAACGCCGTGAACCTGACCCTGGTCACGTTCTCCCGGATCAACGGCACCCTCGACGGCCAGATCATGGCGTTCTTCGTCATGGTCGTCGCCGCCGCCGAGGTCGTCATCGGCCTGGCCATCATCCTCAGCATCTTCCGCACCCGTCGCTCGGCGTCGGTGGACGACGTGAACCTGCTGAAGTACTGACCTGCGACCCAGCGGCCGCGGCGCCCCCGGCGGTCATGGAAGAACGGACGAGACTGCAGTGACGCTTTATCGCCAACGACGCGCCGTGGCGGGGTCGCGATGAGGGTCGCCCCGGCTCTGCTCGCCGCTACCGAACCCGGCGGCCAGCCGATCCACTACGCCGCCGCCTCCGGGGTGTTCTCGCTGTCCTGGCTGCTCATCGTGCTGCCGCTGGCCGGCGCCGCGGTGCTGCTGCTCGGCGGGCGGCGCACCGACCGGGTCGGCCACATCATCGGCACGCTCGCGGCGGCGGCGAGCTTCGTGCTCGGCCTGGTGTTGTTCGCCGCGCTGCTCGGCCGGGACGGCGACGACCGGGCGCTGTCGCAGCATCTGTACTCCTGGATCCCGGTGAACGGCTTCCGGGTGGACGTCGGCCTGCTCGTCGACCAGCTCTCGATCGTGTTCGTACTGCTGATCACCGGCGTCGGCACACTGATCCACATCTACTCGATCGGCTACATGGCGCACGACCCGAACAGGCGGAAGTTCTTCGCCTACATGAACCTGTTCCTGGCGTCGATGCTGCTGCTCGTCCTGGGCAACAACTTCCTGTCGCTCTACGCCGGCTGGGAGCTGGTCGGCCTGTCGTCGTACCTGCTCATCAAGTTCTGGGAGGACCGACCGGCCGCGGCCACCGCGGCGAACAAGGCCTTCTACATGAACCGGGTCGGCGACGTCGGCCTCGCCCTGGCGATCATGTTCATGTTCGCCACCGTGGGTTCGACCAGCTACGCGGACGTGTTCGGCGCCGCCGCCGCGGGCGTCATCGGCTACGGCACCCTGACCGCGATCGCGCTGCTGCTCCTGCTCGGCGCGTGCGGCAAGTCCGGCCAGTTCCCGCTGCAGGCATGGCTGCCGGACGCCATGGAGGGCCCCACCCCGATCTCCGCGCTCATCCACGCGGCGACGATGGTCACCGCCGGGGTGTACCTCATCGTGCGGGCCGGGCCGATCTTCGACGGGACGCAGGCGGCGCGCACCGTCGTCGTCATCATCGGCGCCGCGACGATCCTCATCGGCTGCGTCATCGGCTGCGCCTACGACGACATCAAGAAGGTGCTGGCCTACTCGACGGTCAGCCAGATCGGCTACATGTTCCTCGCCGTGGGCCTGGGGCCCGCGGGCTACGCGCTGGGCATCATGCACCTGCTGGCCCACGGCTTCTTCAAGGCCGGCCTGTTCCTCGGCGCCGGGTCGGTGATCCACGGGATGGACGACGACCAGGACCTGCGCCACTACGGCGGGCTGTGGCGGTACATGCCGATCACCTGGGTGACCTTCGGCCTCGGCTACCTGGCGATCATCGGCTTTCCGGGGCTGTCCGGGTTCTTCACCAAGGACCGCATCATCGAGACGGCGTTCGACAAGGGCGGCACGTCCGGCTACCTGCTCGGCTCGATCGCGCTGCTGGGCGCGGGCATCACCGCGTTCTACATGACCCGGCTGTTCCTGATGACCTTCCACGGCAAGCCGCGCTGGTCGGCGGAGGGGCCGGCCGCCAAGCACCCGCACGAGTCGCCGGTGTCGATGACCGGGCCGATGATCGTGCTGGCGGTCGGCTCGGTGTTCGCCGGCGGCCTGTTCGTCCTCGGCCACTCGTTGCAGGACTGGCTCGAACCGGTCGCCGGGACGGGCGTCGAGGGCGTGCACACGTTCTCTCCGGTCGTGCTCACCCTGCTCACCCTGGTGGTGACCGCGGGCGGTTTCGCCGGCGCCTACCTGCGCTACCAGATGCGGCCGGTCGAGTCCGTGGCCCGTCCGGACACCGAGGTCACCCTGGTCACCTTCGCCGCCCGGCACGACCTGTTCGCGAACACGTTCAACGAGACCGTCGCCATGCGTCCCGGCCAGTACCTGACCCGCTTCCTGGTCTGGCTGGACCTCGTCGGCATCGACGGGCTCGTGCGGGGCAGCGCCGCCGCCATCGGCGGGCTGTCCGGGCGGATGCGCCGCCTGCAGACCGGCTTCGTTCGGTCCTACGCTCTGTCGATGTTGGGAGGTGCCGTCCTCGTGGTCGGCGCACTGCTGCTGGTGAGGGCGGGCTGACGTGAACACAGTCCCCTGGTTGACGATCCTGCTCATCGTCCCGGCCGCGGGAGCGGTGGTCGTCGCTGCCCTGCCGCGGCGCCACGCCACGCTCGCCAAGCAGCTCACTCTCGGCATCACGCTCGCGGTCCTGGTGCTCGCCGTGCTCGCGACCTTCGCCTACGACCCCGACAAGGCCGGTTTCCAGTTCGGCCAGTCCTACGACTGGATCTCCACGTTCGGCATCTCCTACTCGGTCGGGGCCGACGGCATCTCGCTGGTACTGATGCTGCTGGCCGCGCTGCTGGTGCCCGTCGTGGTGCTGTCGTCGTGGGACGAGGTCGACGGCGACGCCACGGGCGGTGGCCGTGTCCCCGCGCCCACGGTCGCCCCCGACGCCACCGGCGGCACGCCCGGCGGGTCCGCCGGGGGCACCGGTTCCGCCGGCGGAGTCGGGCCGATCGGCGTGGCCGGAGAAATCGGCGGTGTCGGCGGGCTCGGCGGTGTCGGCGGGCTCGGCGGTGATGACCTGGGCGGCGGTGGTGGGTCAGGTGGCGGTGGCGGCTCGGGCGGGACCGCGGTTGCGCTGGCCGCCCCGGCCCCGGCGCGGACCGTGACGATCCCGCCGGTCGAAGCGCGAGGCGAGGCCGCCGAGAGGCACGGCCGCCGTTCGGTGCCGGCGTTCTTCGCGCTGCTGCTCGCCCTGGAAGCCGGGATGATCGGCGTGTTCGCCGCGACCGACGTCTTCCTGTTCTACGTGTTCTTCGAGGCGATGCTGATCCCGATGTACTTCCTCATCGGCAGCTACGGCCCGGTGAAGGAGCAGGCGCAGCGCTCCTACGCGGCGGTGAAGTTCCTGGTCTACAGCCTGCTCGGCGGACTGCTCATGCTCGCCGCGGTGATCGGCCTGTACGTTGTGTCCGCGGACAACCTCGGGCACGGCACGTTCGACTTCGCCACCCTGCGGCAGATGGAGATCACCCCCGGGGTGCAGAAGCTGCTGTTCCTCGGCTTCTTCGTCGCGTTCGCCATCAAGGCACCGCTGTTCCCGTTCCACACCTGGCTGCCCGACGCGGGCGCCCAGTCGCCCACCGGCGGCGCGGTGCTGCTCGTCGGCGTGCTGGACAAGGTGGGGACCTTCGGGCTGATCCGCTACTGCATCCCGCTGTTCCCAGACGCCGCGGACTACTTCGCCCCGCTGGTGCTGGGCCTGGCGGTCGTCGGGATCTTCTACGGGGCGCTGCTGGCCATCGGGCAACGAGATATGAAACGCCTCGTCGCCTACACCTCGCTCGCCCACTTCGGCTTCATCGCGCTGGGCCTGTTCGCCTTCACCAGCCAGGCCGGCACCGGCGCGGTGCTCTACATGGTCAACCACGGGCTGTCGACGGGGCTGCTGTTCCTGGTCGTCGGCTTCCTGGTGACCCGCCGGGGCACCCGCGACGTCGGCGCCTACGGCGGCCTGGCGAAGGTGACGCCGGTGCTCGCCGGGGTCTTCCTCCTCGCCGGGCTGTCGTCGTTGGCGCTGCCCGGGACGAACAGCTTCGTCAGCGAGTTCCTCGTCCTCGTCGGCACGTTCACCGCGAACAAGCCGCTGGCGATCGTGGCGACCTGCGGCATCGTGCTCGCGGCGATCTACGTGCTGTACCTGTACCAGCGGACGATGACCGGCCCGGTCGTCCACGAGGAGAACAGGGTCCTGCACGACCTCGGCCTGCGCGAGAAGGTCGTCGTGGCGCCGCTGGTCGCGCTCATCGTCGCCCTGGGGGTGTATCCGAAGCCGTTGCTTGACATCATCAGGCCGACGGTGACGGCGACCTACGCCGACATCGGCAAGTCCGATCCGGCACCGACCCACCCGGCGGCCGCCCATCCCGCCTCAGCGCAGCCCGGAGGCCATTCGTGAGCGCCGATCCGACCGTCCTGCTGGCGCAGACGCAGAAGATCACGCCGCCGTCGATCGAGTACTCCTCGCTCAGCCCGCTGCTCATCGTCTTCGTGGTGGCGCTGGTCGGGGTGCTCGTCGACGCCTTCGCCACCCGCGGGGCGCGTCGGGTCATCCAGCCCGTCCTGGCCGGCGGCGGTTTCATCGCCGCGCTGGTCGCGGTCGCGGTGCTGCACGGCCGGCACGCGGTGCTCGCCTCGGGCGCGGTGGCGATCGACGCGCCGACGCTGTTCATGCAGGGCACGATCCTGGTCTTCGCGCTGCTGTCGGTGCTGCTCGTAGCCGAGCGCCGGCTCGACTCCTCCGGCGGCGCGATCGTCGCCTCGGCGGCGATCACCCCCGGGTCGAAGGGCTCGACCGCGCAGCAGACCTCCGCGGACATGCAGACCGAGGCGTACCCGCTGATGGTCTTCTCGGTCACCGGCATGATGCTTTTCGTCGCCTCGAACAACCTGCTGGTGATGTTCGTGGCGCTGGAGATCCTGTCGCTGCCGCTGTATCTGCTGGCCGGGCTCGCCCGGCGCAGGCGCCTGCTCTCGCAGGAGGCGGCGATGAAGTACTTCCTGCTCGGAGCATTCTCATCGGCATTTTTTCTCTACGGCGTCGCGTTCGCCTACGGATTTGCCGGCAGCGTGGAGCTCGGCAAGGTCGCCGACGCGGTCGGCACGGTGGGGAAGAACGACCTCTACCTCTACCTGTCGCTCGGCCTGCTGGCCGTCGGCCTGTTCTTCAAGATCGGCGCCGCGCCGTTCCACTCGTGGACGCCCGACGTCTACCAGGGGTCCCCGACCCCGGTGACCGCGTTCATGGCCGCCGGGACCAAGGTTGCCGCCTTCGGTGCCCTGCTGCGCGTCTTCTACGTCGCCTTCGGCGGCCTGCGCTGGGACTGGCGGCCGGTGCTGTGGACCGTGGCGATCCTCACGATGGTCGTCGGCGCGGTGCTGGCGCTGACCCAGCGCGACATCAAGCGGATGCTGGCCTACTCAGCGGTCGCCCACGCCGGCTTCCTGCTCGTGGGGCTCGCCGGCACCAACACCGACGGCCTGCGCGGCTCGATGTTCTACCTGGTCACCTACGGCTTCACCACGATCGCCGCGTTCGCCGTGGTCTCACTGGTGCGCACGAGCGACGGCGAGGCCAGCGACCTGTCCCAGTGGCGCGGTCTCGGCCGCACCTCGCCGCTGCTGGCCGGCACGTTCTCCTTCCTCCTGCTGGCGCTCGCCGGCATCCCGCTGACCAGCGGCTTCACCGGGAAGTTCGCCGTGTTCCAGGCGGCGATCGAGGGCGACGCGACCCCACTTGTGGTCGTGGCGCTGGTCTGCAGCGCGATCGCGGCCTTCTTCTACGTGCGCGTGATCGTGCTGATGTTCTTCTCGGAGCCGCTCGCCGAGGGGCCCGTCGTGGTCACCCGACCGACCCTGACGTTCGCCACGGTCGGCATCGGCACCGTGGCGACACTGGTCCTGGGAGTAGCGCCACAGCCCCTTCTGGACCTCGCGAATACCGCGGCGACGTCCGGCTTCGTACGCTGACGGTGGTATGAGCGCTATCGGGCTGGACGTCGTGGGGATCAGGACCGATCCTGATCTGGAAAAAGCCGTGCGAGATGGGCTTGGTCAGGTGGAGGAGCTGCTACGCGCATCTGTGCGCAGCGAGTTCTCCTTCGTGACCGAGACCTCGCGGCATCTCGTCGATGCGGGGGGTAAACGCTTCCGCCCGATCGTCGTGCTGCTGGCGGCGCAGTTCGCCGATCCGCACGCCCCCGGGGTGGTGCCGGCGGCCGTCGCGATCGAACTCACCCATCTGTCGACGCTCTACCACGATGACGTGATGGACGAGGCTCCCCGGCGCCGGGGAGCGGCGTCCGCCAACGCCCGGTGGACGAACACGGTCGCGATCCTCACCGGCGACTACCTGTTCGCCCGCGCCTCCGACATCACCGCGGACCTGGGCCCCGCGGCGACCCGGATCCTCGCCCGGACGATCGCGACCCTGTGTGAGGGCCAGATCCGCGAGACCGTCGGCCCCGCCCCCGACCAGGACCCGGTCGAGCACTACCTGCGGGTGGTCACGGAGAAGACCGCCTCGCTGATCGCCACCTCCGGCCGCCTCGGTGCGATGCTCGCCGGCGCGGACCCGCTCACCGTCGACACCCTGGCAACCTTCGGGGAACTGTTCGGGGTGGCCTTCCAGCTCTCCGACGACATCATCGACGTCGCCTCCGACCCGGCCGACTCCGGCAAGACCCCCGGCACGGACCTGCGGGAGGGCATCCCCACCCTGCCGGTGCTCTACGCGCTGCAGGCCGACGACCGGCCCGCCGCCCGGCTTCGGGAGCTCATCAACTCGGACTTCGCCGCCGGGGGTGGGAACCCGGAGGAAGGCGTCGCGGAGGCGATCGAGCTGCTGCGCGCGCACGAGGGGATGGCCAGGGCCCGCCGGGAGCTCGTCACCTGGTCGACCCGCGCCCGGGAATGCCTGGCTCCGCTGCCGGACAACGGGGCGAAGGCGGCCCTGGAGTCCCTCGCCGACTTCGTCATCGACCGCACCGGCTGACGCCCCCGGCCACGCCGGCGCCCCCGCAACCGGCCCACCTGCGGGACTGGCCTACCCGCGCGACCTGGCCCGGCCGCGCGGCTGATACTCCGCCCCCGTCGGCCCGAGGTCGGCCGACCGATCGCCTCCGGCGCAGGGCCGTTGCCGCGCCGGAGGCGGACGCCGTGTTCCGGGACAGGAAGCGGGCGTTCCGGCGGAGTGGCGGCCGCCTCCGGGGCCGGCGGGGGCGATCAGTGGGCGGTCTGGGACGCGCTCGGCGTGCTGCTGGACCGCTGAGCCGGAACCCCGGACGACGTGGACGCCGACGACGTGGTGGCGGTCGAGGAGGTCGAGGACGGGGCGCTGAACCAGGAGCCGAGCAGCGGCTCCACATCGACCGGATGGAACGGCAGCGCACCGGTGCCGGGGGACGAGGTGGCGCTCGGAGTGGCCGACGGGCTCGCGGCCGGGCTGGTGGCTCCGCCGTCGGACGCCGACGAGGTCGCCGTGGTGGTCGGGGTCGCCGTGGCGGAGGTGCCCGTCACGGTGCCGGCGCTCGGCGCGAGGGAGCGTAGGTCGGTCGGCCCGGTCGTCGGCTGGTCGCGCGGGGTCAGAGAGATGATCGGAATCGGGGCGGTGGTGGGGCCCAGCGCGACCGTGGTGACGGCACTCGACCCCGATGCGCTGGACCCGCCGGTCCCGGTGCCCGCCCTGTCGGCGCTCGGCGCAAGCTCGGCCCGCGGCGGCGAGCTCTGCGTGCGGTCTCGCGACGCCTGGGTCTGCGACGCACCGTAGGCGAGGGTCTCCGTGCCGGTGTACTGGATCCGCGATGCCTCACCGGCGTTCGGGACCGCTGCGCCGCCCCCCCCATCGCCCCCGAAAGCCACCCCGGCGACCAGCGCCGACAGCCCGGCCAGCGAGGCAGTGCCGGCGGCGGCCAGGCGCACCCGCCCGTTGCCGCGCCGGATCGGAGCCCGGTGGGCACCCGTGACACGCTCGGCCGGCGCGAGGTTCCGCGCGGCCGCCGACGCCGGCCCGCTGCGGCGGGGGCCGGTGGGCCTCCGGCCGGCGGCAGGCGGCCGGCTGGTGGTCGGCATCCGGCTGGCGGTGAAGGATGCGCCGAAGGAGGGGCTCAGCAGCCGTGAGGAGGCGGCGAACCGGGAGCCCTGCTCCCAGGAGGGCGCGTCGTGTGCCGGGAAGTCCGACCACCGGTCGTCGTCGAACTGGTTGTCCTCGTCGAACTGGTTGTCCTCGTCGAACCGGTCGTCCGCGGTGAACCGGTCAGCGCCGAAGCCCGTGTCCGAGAACCGGCCGGCGCGGAAACGATCCTCCGCGTCGAATCCGTCTTCGACGTCGTACCAGTCGTCCGAGTCGTGCCGGTTGCCTGTTTCATACTGATCGTCCGCGTCGTACCGGTCGTCGTCGAGCCGGTCGTCCGCGTAGAACCGGCCGTCCTCCACCCCGTCGCCGTCGAATCGGCTCTCGCCATGCGGACCGCCCTCGAACGGGTCGGCCTCGTACTGGTCGTTGTCGTACTGGCCGTTGTCGTACTGGTGGTCGTTGTCGAACTGACCGCCGGTGGCGAATCGGCCGTGTCTCGGCCAGCCACGCCGCGGCCCGTCCGCCAGGTGGTCATCCCAGGCGGGTGCGGACTGTCGGGCCTGGCGGGCGGTGGTGCTGACCGACAGCGGGCCGGTAAGGGTGTCGAGCTCGCCGGGCGGGGCGAACGGGGGTCGCGGCGGGATCCGCCGCGGGGTCGAGGAGGGCCCGGGGCCGTACCAGCCCGAGCGGTCCGAGGTGTCCCAGGCCGCGACGGTCCCGGTGGGGGGCGTCGGGGCGTAGGCGCGGTCGTCGAGGCCGATCGGGGACGGGACGGCTGGGCGGCGCGGGGCGGCACCCCGGGAGTGCCGGCCGGCGGAGTGGCTACCCACGGCGGCCCCCGGCGGGCAGCAGCGCCTCGGACCCGGCCGGTCGGGCATGGCCCGCCCGAGAACAGGGCAGTTGCAAACAGGCCGCCTCGGCGGCATGGTCGGTGCCCACCGACGAACGCGGACTGGCCGCGGACCGCGGGCTGAGGGCTCGATGACCCCGCACTACGCCTCCGGCTGCATTGGTGTTGTGAGCCCCCCCGGGCCACACGGCACCCCCACGCGCAATCTGACCTTACCCGACCTGGTCGGAGCGGCAAATACCGGACTTATCCGAAGTAACTAGTTAATTGTTAGTGCGAGGGGGGATGGTCCGTGGCCGGAACGGCGTCGTCAGACCGCTCCGCGCCTCATTCCTCCGGCATGGCCGTGCCCCATCGGACCCCAGCGGGCCGGGTTCTGGCCGCCGTGGCCGCCCGCCAGCCTGCCTTGCGGGCAGGCCATGGCCGGGGGACAGGCCGGGCGGTTCGCGCCGAGGCTCGTCGGGCTGCCGGCCGGCGGGACGTCGCGCCGGCGGGACGTCGGGACGGCGGCTGATTGTTCGGCGGGCGGGTTCTGGCTGCCGCTTTCGGGGTCCCCCGCTGGTCCCCTGGACGGCCGTTCGGGTGCCCCCGGGGGATCCCCAGAACGCCGAAAGGCCGGGGCGGCGTCGATGCGCGCGCCCCGGCCTTCATGCCGGCTGGTTAATCAACCGGACCGCTCGACTGACCGAGTGGTCCGGCCGGTCCGGCGGGTTCCCGGGTCGTGCAGGGCGGTCGACCGGCGGGTACCGGCCGGTGGTGGCCGACCAGACCCGGACGGCCATACCTGGATCAGTCGATGGTCCAGGTCTCCCCACCGGAGATCAGCGACATCAGGTCGCCCTCGCCCTGCCGGGCCCGAGCGTCGCTGATCTGCGTGTTGAGCGCCTCGTCGTACGTGGGCGCGTCGACGCTGCGGAAGATCCCGATGGGCGTCACCCCGTGTGTGTCGCCGGTGAGCCGGGACAGCGCAAAGGACTGGCTCGGGTCCGCCGCGGCGGCGTCGTGGACGAGGACGCCCGGGCTGCCGGCGGGCACGACCTCCAGGCTGCCGTCCGCCGCGCGGCGGATCGCCTTGTCGCCCTCGGCGCCGAAGACGAGCGGCTCGCCGTGGGTCAGCTTCAACGTCACGTCGTCGCGGCTCGACCGGTCCTTCAGCGTGTCGAAGGCGCCGTCGTTGAAGATGTTGCAGTTCTGGAAGATCTCGACGAACGCGGTGCCCGGGTGCTCCGCCGCGGCGCGCAGCACCGAGGTCAGGTGCGCCCGGTCGGAGTCGATCGACCGCCCGACGAAGGTGGCCTCCGCACCGAGCGCCAGCGACACCGGGTTGTACGGCCGGTCCAGCGAGCCGAACGGCGTCGACTTGGTGATCTTGCCTACCTCGGAGGTGGGCGAGTACTGGCCCTTGGTCAGACCGTAGATCCGGTTGTTGAACATGAGGATCTTGAGGTTGACGTTGCGGCGCAGCGCGTGCAGCAGGTGGTTGCCGCCGATGGACAGCGCGTCGCCGTCGCCGGTGACCACCCAGACCGACAGGTCCGGCCGTGAGGTGGCGAGGCCGGTGGCGATCGCCGGCGCACGACCGTGGATGGAGTGCATCCCGTAGGTCTGCAGGTAGTACGGGAACCGCGAGGAGCAGCCGATTCCGGAGATGAAGGCGATGTTCTCGCGGGCGACCCCGAGTTCGGGGAGGAAGCCCTGCACGGTGGCGAGGATGGCGTAGTCACCGCAGCCCGGGCACCAGCGCACCTCCTGGTCGGAGGTGAAGTCCTTGCGGCTCTGCTGGGCCGGGGCGGCCGGCACCAGGTCGAGCAGCCGATTGCTGATACCGGTGTGGTTCGTCGTGACGGTCACTGGTTGATCACGTCCTCCAAGACGCCGGCCAGCTCCGCCGCCTTGAACGGCAGCCCGCGGACCTGGTTGTAGCCGATCGCATCGACAAGGAACTCGGCCCGGATCAGCGTCCGCAACTGGCCGAGGTTCATCTCGGGGATCAGCACCTTGTCATACGACCGCAGGATCTCCCCGGTGTTGGCCGGGAAGGGGTTGAGATGGCGCAGGTGCGCCTGGGCGACGTGCAGGCCCTTGGCGCGGACCCGCCGGCAGCCGGCTGCGATCGGGCCGTAGGTGGAGCCCCAGCCGAGCACGAGCACGCGCGCCTGCCCGGAGGGATCCTCCACCTCCAGCGGGGGGATGTCGTTCGCGATGCCGGCGACCTTGGCCGCGCGCAGGCGGACCATCCGGTCGTGGTTGGCCGGGTCGTAGGAGATGTTCCCCTGCCCGTCGGACTTCTCGATGCCGCCGATGCGGTGCTCGAGGCCCGGCGTACCGGGGACCGCCCACGGCCGGGCGAGGGTCTCCGGGTCGCGCAGGTAGGGCCAGAACTCCGGCCCCTTCGGCCCGGTGTGGTTCGGCTCGGTGGTGAAGGCGACCGTCAGGTCCGGCAGCTCCTCGCGCCTCGGCAGCAGCCACGGCTCGGAGCCGTTGGCGAGGTAGCCGTCGGAGAGCAGGAACACCGGCGTGCGGTACTTCGTCGCGAGCCGCGCGGCCTCGATCGCGGCGTCGAAGCAGTCCCCGGGCGAGCGGGGCGCCACGATCGGCACGGGGGCCTCGCCGTTGCGGCCGAACATCGCCTGCAGCAGGTCGGCCTGCTCGGTCTTGGTCGGCAGCCCGGTCGACGGCCCGCCACGCTGGATGTCGACGATGACCAGCGGCAGCTCCAGGCTCACCGCCAGACCGATGGTCTCGCTCTTGAGCGCGACCCCGGGACCCGAGGTCGTGGTGATGCCCAGCGAGCCGCCGAAGGACGCGCCCAGCGCGGCGCCGATCCCGGCGATCTCGTCCTCCGCCTGGAACGTCCGCACGCCGAACCGCTTGTGCTTGCTCAGCTCGTGCAGGATGTCGGAGGCGGGGGTGATCGGGTACGACCCGAGGAACACCGGAAGGCCGGTCAGTTCGCCGGCCGCGACGAGCCCGTAGGACAGGGCGAGGTTGCCCGTGATGCGCCGGTAGGTACCGGACCTCATCCGGGCCGGCGCCACCTCGTAGGTGACGGTGAAGGACTCCGTGGTCTCGCCGTAGTTGAACCCGGCGCGGAAGGCCGCGATGTTGGCTGCGGCGATCTCCGGCCGCTTCGCGAACTTCTTCTCGAGGAAACCGACGGTGCCCTCCGTCGGACGGTGGTACAGCCAGCTCATGAGGCCCAGGGCGAACATGTTCTTCGCCCGCTCCGCCTCCTTCTTGTTGACCGCGCTGCCGACCCCCTCCGCGGCGTGCACCGCGTTGATGGTCATCGAGGTCAGGGGGACCCGATGCACCGAGTAGGGGTCGAGCGTGCCGTCCGTCAGCGGGTCTGTCGCATAACCCGCCTTCTTGAGGTTTCCGCCCGTGAACGCGTCCGTGTTGACGATGAGATTCGCACCGGGAGGCAGGTCCTTGAGGTTCGCCTTCAACGCGGCGGGATTCATCGCAACCAGGACGTCCGGTGCGTCACCCGGGGTGAGGATGTCGTGATCGGAAAAATGTAGTTGGAATCCGGATACACCGGCCGGGGTGCCGGCTGGGGCACGGATTTCGGCGGGAAAGTCCGGGAGCGTCGACAGGTCGTTGCCGAACGTGGCCGTCTCGCTGGTGAACTGCTCTCCGGTGAGCTGCATACCGTCGCCGGAGTCGCCCGCAAAGCGCACGACCACCCGGTCGAGCCGGCGGGTCTCCCTCTCCCTGACCTGCTCAGACACCTTCAGTAACCTCCTCGGGTACCACACCAGCCTACCGGCTGTAGCAATGGGACGCGTGCGGCGTGCCGGGCCGACCGATCGCACGCGGTGGCCCGACGATCAGACCCGAATTTGTTGATCTCGGTGTGTTCTGGCGTAGAGTGATTGTCTGTCGACTCTGCGTATGTATGCCCCCGTCCTGGTGGCCGGCTGCTGCCATCCGTGTCCGGGTGGTCGGGATGCGTCGCCCGCCTGACGGGTGTGGGCGGTACGGATTCAATACGCTTCCGGGCGGCTTTCCATACAGCTCCGGTCGGGCGGCCTGTCGGCGAATAGACACATTCGCAACTTTGTTTCGATTACTCCATGTGTGCGACTCACTATCTTCCGTTGCCACCGCGGTGGGAGCCGCACCACGCAGCGTATCGGTCGCGAGGCACTGGCCGGATGGTGCCGAGGTGCCATCGCGACCGGCGCGCGGGCGGGAGAGCAGCATCGCAGTCATGACCTCGCGCCCCCGCCCGGCCCACTCCAGTCCGGCGTTGGAACGGCCGGAGCGAGCCCCCGATGGCGGACGCCGGGAGACGGTCGGGCTCGTCGGAGCGGGTCGGGCCGGCAGCGCCGTCGCCCTCGCCCTGGCCGCCGCGGGGCACCCGGTGGTGGCGGTGACCACCAGATCCCCCCTCGGCCGCGAACGCGCGGCGGCCATGTTCCCGGACGCACGGATCGGCGCAGTGCCGCAGGTGGCGCCGTGGCTGCGGGCGGCCGAGGTGCTGCTCGTCGCCGTCCCGGACGACGCGATCGCGCCGGTGACGGCCGAGCTCGTGGCCGCGGACGCCGTGCGGGCGGAGCAGATCCTCGCGCACCTCAGCGGCCGGCACGGGCTGGGCGTGCTCGCCGCCGGCGCATCCGTGGGCGCGGTCAGGGTGGCACTGCACCCGATCATGACGCTGCCCGACGCGGTGCGGAACCCCGACGCGTTCGCCGGCGTGTCGTTCGGCATCACCGCCGACCCGGGTGCCGAGGCCCGGGCCCGGGGGCTCGTCGCCGACGTCGGCGGCGTCCCGCTGCTGATCGAGGACGGTCGACGTGATCTTTACCACGCCGCGCTGGTCCTCGGTGGCAACTTCCTGACCAGCCTGACCGTGGCCGCCCGGGAGACGCTCGCGGCGGCGGGCGTCGCCGATCCGGGCGTCGCCCTCGCCCCCCTGCTGCGGGCGTCCCTGGACAACGCCCTCACCGGTGGCTGGCCGGCGGCCACGGGCCCGGTCCGTCGGGGCGATCTCGGCACCGTCCGAGCCCATCTGCGGGCGCTGGACGCCGTGGATCCGGCCGTCGCGGATGTCTACCGGGCACTGATGGCCTACACCACCGGGGGGCTGGAGCGGGCCGGCCTGCTCGATGCGCCCGTGGCCGACCGACTGCGCGCGGGTGCGGTCGGCCACACGGCGGACGGGAACGTTGATGCGCAGTCCCCGCGTTGAACAGCCCGTACCGGCTCGACAGGACGGACACCGGATCGCCATGCCACACCGCCACCTCAACGGTCTGAAGACCGCGCTGCTGCTGGGCGTGCTCTCCGCCGCGATCCTGCTGGTGGGGTCCCTGTTCGGGCGGGGTGGGCTGCTCATCGCGCTGGTGCTCGCGCTCGCGATGAACGGCTTCTCCTACTTCTTCTCGGATCGCATCGCCCTGCGGGCGATGCGGGCCTATCCGGTCACCCAGGTCGAACAGCCGCGGCTCTACGCCATCGTCGCGGAGCTCGCCCGCAATGCCCGCATGCCGATGCCGCGGCTGTACCTGAGCCCGACCGGCTCGCCCAACGCCTTCGCCACCGGCCGCAATCCGGGAAACGCGGCGGTCTGCTGCACCGAGGGCATCATGGACCTGATGGACGATCGCGAGCTGCGCGGCGTCCTCGGGCATGAACTCAGCCATGTGTACAACCGCGACATCCTCATCGCCTCGGTCGCCGGCGCCCTCGCCAGCGTCATCGTGTACCTGGCGAACATGGCCCAGTTCCTGGCCATCTTCGGCGGGCGGGACGAGGAGAACGGCCCGGGCATCTTCGAGCTGCTGCTGCTGATGATTCTGGGTCCGGTCGCGGCGTCGATCATCCAGCTTGCCATCAGCCGCTCCCGGGAGTACCAGGCCGACGAGTCGGGCGCGACGCTCACCGGCGATCCGCTCGGGCTGGCCAGCGCGCTGCGCAAGCTGGAGGCGGGCACCTCCGCTCGGCCGCTGCCGCAGAACTCGAAGCTGGGTCCAGCGGCCGCGCTGATGATTGCCAACCCGTTCCGCGGCGGCGGGGTCGGCCGGCTGTTCTCGACCCATCCGCCCATGAACGAGCGAATCGCCCGGCTGGAACAGCTCGCGCGTATGAATCCGTATCGCTGACGGGCAACTGACAGCAGTGTTGTCCGCAGTGGCATCACCGTATTACAGTGGACGACTCAGAGTAAGCTCGTACCGTCGACCGCGTACCGCGGGACGGTAGCCGGGAACCTAGTCGTTCCACGGCCACGACAGCGGCGGAGCGAACCCCCCAGGTTCCGCCGCAGGCACCCCGCCCGAAACCCCCCATCGGGCGGGGTGCGCCGTTTCTGGGTACGGGCCTCAGCGGTAGTTGACGAACTGGAGCGGGACCTCGAAGTCCTCGGCCTTCAGTAGCTGGATCACCCGCTGCAGGTCGTCCCGCTTCTTCCCGGTGACCCGGAGCTGGTCGCCCTGAATCTGGGCCTGCACCCCCTTGGGGCCATCCGTCCGGATCTTCTTGGCGATCGCCCGGGCCTTGTCGTCCGAGATGCCCTGCTGGACGGTCACCGACAGGCGGAACTCCTTACCCGAGGGCTTGGGCTCGTCGAACGACAGCGCCTTGAGCGAGATGCCGCGCTTGACGAACTTCTCCTGCAGGACATCGAGCACCGCCTTGACCCGCTCGTCGGTGTTCGCTACGAGCAGAATCGACTCGCCGGACAGGGCGGCCGATGCGCCCGTGTCGCGGAAGTCGAAGCGGGTCCGGATCTCCTTGGCTGTCTGGTTGACGGCGTTGTCTATCTCCTGTGCGTCGACTTTGCTGACGATGTCGAAGGACGGGTCTGCCACGTGCGCGGACCTCCAGTTCGGTTCGGTGCGGGGATGTCTGGCCGAGCGGGTGGTGTCGAGTCAGGCACCGTACGTGGTCATCAGGGGCGGTACCCGCCTCGGGGGGTGGCCACTCGCCGTTGTATTCGATCGACGACAGCCGTGCGGGACGGTCCACCGTCCCGGTGGTCCGGCGGGACCGGTATGCTCCTCTACGAAGGCAGGTTGCCCGAGCGGCCAAAGGGAACGGTCTGTAAAACCGTCGGCTCAGCCTACGATGGTTCGAATCCATCACCTGCCACTGGCCCGGCTACGGCCCGGATCATGTTGTGACGCAGGCCCTGGAGACCTCTCCAGGGCCTGCGTGGTTTTCCCGGCGGTTCCCGGCCGATCATGACCGCTGCCGATCGGCTTGATCACCTTCACCTTCGGGATCGCCGCCCACCGGCCGAGCGCCGGCGGGGCACTCGTCGCAGGTATCAGTCGCAGGTATCAACGGGGCGCTGGCATCGATCGCCGCGGCGCTCGCCGTCAGGCTGGCGCCGATCCGGGTCAACGCCGTCTCCCCGGGCTGGGTCGACACGCCGATCTGGGACATCCTCGCCGGTGCCGCGCGGCCGCGGACCCGGTCGCTCAGGGGGCGGCGGCGTCCAGCTCGGCGCGGGTCAGCAACGGACGCAGGGTCAGGCCGAGCTCGGCCAGCCGTTCCCGGCCGCCCTCACCGCGGTCGATCACGCAGAGCACGTCCTCGACGATCGCGCCGTCGTCGCGCAGCACCTTCGTCGCGTCGAGCACGGCGCCGCCGGAGGTGACGACGTCCTCGACCAGGACGACGCGGCGGCCGGAGACCTCGCCGCCCTCGGCTATCCGCCGGGTGCCGTACTCCTTGGCCTTCTTGCGCACGAACCGCGCGGGCAGGCCGGTGCGCTGGGAGAGCAGGGTGGCCAGGGGGACGCCACCGAGTTCGAGCCCGGCCAGGACCTCGGTGCCCGGCGGAATCAGCCCGGTCAGGCCGTCGACGATCGCGGCGAGTAGCTCCGGGTCGGCCTCGAACAGGTACTTGTCGAAGTACTCGGTGCTCGTCCTGCCCGACCGGAGCAGGAAGGTGCCGGTCAGATGGGAGGCGGCCCGGACCCGGGCGGCCAGCGCCGCGTTGTCGCTCACGTCAGTGCACTCTAGGGGGCTGAGGCCGGGCGGCGCGGCGCGGTCGCGCGGAACACCACGATCGCCGGTCCCGTCCGCCGGCCGCCCACACCTGGCGCATCGGGACATCCGCTGCGCAACCGGGGCTACGGTGATGCCATGTCGCGATCCGCCGCCGAGCGCCGCCCGCCGGTCCCGGCGGACGGCCCCGGTGCACTGCTATTCGTCTACGGGACGCTGATGTTTCCCGAGGTGGTCTCGACGCTGATCGGCCGGGTGCCGCCGATGGAGTCCGCCGCCGCCCCCGGGTGGCGGGCCGCCCGGCTGCGCGACCGCCTCTACCCGGGGCTGGTACGCCGGGTGGCCAGGGACGAGGCGCCGGTCGCGGGCCGGGTGCTCGTCGGCCTCGATCCGCGGGAACGAGCCGTGCTCGACGCCTTCGAGGGCTCGGCCTACGAGGCCGCCCCGCTCGCCCTGGCCGACGGGCGCCAAGCGGCCGCCTATCTCTGGCTGGACGCCGCCGAGGCGACCGACGATGACTGGGACGCCCGCACGTTCGCGGACGGGCACCTCGGCGACTACGTCCTGCGGTGCGCTGCCTGGCGATCCCGGCTCAGTCGGTGACGGTGGGCGGGGGACCGTCGTCGCCGCGCCCGGTTCGGCCCGGGCCCCCCGGGCCACGGCCGGTGAACCCGCCGGAGCCCGGTTGGGCACCCGCCGCCTCCGGGTGGCGGCCGCCGACGCCCGCGCCGCGGCCGGCGGCCTCACCGACGCCGGCTCGGTCGCCCGGGTACGGCTCCTCGTAGCCGCTGCGGGTTCGGGCGGTGTCGTAGGTGCACAGCGCGTAGATCACCAGGATGTCGATCGCGATGATGACGACCGACCACACCGGGAACGCCGCCATGAAGGCAAGCTGGCCGATCGCGTTGATCGCCGCGATCACGATGCCGGCCCAGCGCGCAGTGTCGTTGCGGATGTAGATCCCGTAGGCGATCAGCATCTCGACGACGCCGACCGCGATCCACAGCCACCCCCAGAAATTGATGTCGGCGTAGAGCACGTTGGTGCCGCCGTTGAGGTTGTTCACGACCACCGTGTAGTCGTTCAGAGCCGCGATGCCGTAGATCAGGTTGTGGAAGCCGACGATGAACATGATCACGGCGGCGAAGGTGAGCCATCCGCTCAGCGGGCGTACCGCCCGATTTCCTGCCATCTGATCCTCCCCGTTCGACGCCGACGCCTCGCCCGACCGGTGAACCGCCATGCCCCCGATGAGGGGGGCCACCGGGGCAGGGTGGGGCACGACCTCGTGGTCGCGGCGGGTCGACACCGACACCGTGCGGTCCGGTGTGCATCCGGTAGTCAGACAACTACCGTCCGCCGCTTAGATGCGATACCCGCCCCGCCCCGACGTCACCCCTTCAGCCGAGGGCGGCCCGCAGCGTCCCGTCAGCCGAGGGCGGCCGGCAGCGTCGTGACCTTGTTCGTGGCGGCGTCCCAGTGCAGCCGGCCGTGCTGGAAGGTGCTCTCCCGCCCGCCCGGCACCGAGTACTCGTCGGTCGTGGGCAGGCCGAGGCTGGACGTCGTGCCGCCGAGGGACAGGTAGGTCTGCAGGATGCGGCCGTGGACCTCGTGAGCGCCGGTCGAGGGGTGCCAGTAGATCCAGCCGCCCTGAAAGCGGGCCTGCTGGGCGCCGGGCGCGCTGGCGATCTCGATGTCGCTCACCGGGCGGCGCAGGAAGCTGTTCGACCCGCCGACGCCGAGGTACTTCGTCGAGATCGGGCCGTACAGCGCGTGCACCCCGGTGGCGACGGACCAGAAGGCCAGGCCGTTGGCGTACTGCTGCCAACGGCCCCCGCCGCCCGCGGGATTCTCGACCCCGACCGCGGCACCGAGCGCGGCCCGGGTCGGCCCGCCGGCCGCGTGCCACTTCTCGATCTCGCTGTGGGTGCCGTCCGCCTGCGCGGCGAGCGCGGTCGACGTGCAGCACAGCACGTTCATGTCCACGCTGCCGCTGATCCCGGGCACGGTGCCGCCGGAGGTGTACTGCCACAGTGCCCAGTTCGGCCAGCCGCCGGGTAGCCAGCCGGGGGTCGCCTGGTCGTTGTAGATCGCGAACCAGAACGGGTACTTCGCGAAGTCGTGGATGTCCGCCACCTTCCCGGTCCAGAACGACCGGTAGGTGTAGAGGATGGGGGCCCGGCCCGTCGCGGACTCGACCTCCTCCAGGAAAGCCCGGGTCCAGGCCGCGAGTGTCCTGGGGTCGAGTCCACCGGTGTCCTCGAGGTCCAGCACGGGCGCGAGATGGCCGGCCGTGCGCGTCAGCCCGCTGACGGCGATGAAATGGCGAGCCTGATCCACTGCGGTCGACAGCGGCTGCGCCGGGCGGGCGTAGTGGTAGGCGCCGACCACCAGTCCGGCCCTGGTGGCGGCGTCGCGATCGGCCACGAAGAACGGGTTGGTGTAGTTCGGTCCCTCGGTGGCCTTGATGATCACGAAGCTGACGCCGGAGGCGCGAGCCGCGTTCCAGTCGATCGGTCCGCCACCTGGATGCTGCCACGAGGCCACGTCGACCCCGCGCGGCCACAGCGGCGAAGGGGCCGCCCCCTGGGCCACGCCGGCGGTGCCGGACATGGTCAGCGTGGCGGCGGTGAGCGCGGCGATGCTGAGCAGTTGCCGGGGCAGCGGGATCGCGAGCGCCGGCCGGCCCGGCCGGCCCGGCCAGCCCCGATGGCGGGGGACGGAGTCGGCGTCCACCCGGCGGAGCGGGACGGGGTCCGATGAGCGGATCGATCTCGGGTTCGGTGCGGGGGGCGGCACGTGGGCAGAGGCCTGGGCGGCCACCGACGCGAGTCGGTCGGGTCGAGGGAACACCGTGCCGGGCGGCAACGGGGTGCCGGGCCGGATCGGGATGCCGACCGGGCCGGCGTCGCCGTCGGTGCCGCGGGTCGTCGGATACCGGCCAGGACGATGCGTGGAACGCATGGGCAACCCTCGGATGCTTGGGAGGCGACGGTCGGGGAGGCTCGTGAGCCGGTTGGCCGCGCCAGGCGGGGCGCACCAACGGGTGAGCCACACGCTAAGCATTCAAGGAATTACATACAGCTATCGAAGGTTGGGGGGCCCGAGTTATTCGCTACGGACAGTTGCTCCCGTCGACAATCTGCGCATCTTCCGGTCGGAATGGCTGCCGGGTTGGGCGTGCCGGCGTGCCAGGGGGCAAGGCTGGCGATGGGGATGTTCCGCGCATCCGGTGGCGTGTGGTCGCCGCCGACTGGCCGGTCCGAGCGGCGCTGCCATGATCGGGGACGAAGCGGACGGGGGTGCCTCCCCAACCACGCTCAGCGTCGTGTAATCTGAGCACCGCGACCTCGCGCCCCTTTAGCTCAGTCGGCAGAGCGTCTCCATGGTAAGGAGAAGGTCTACGGTTCGATTCCGTAAAGGGGCTCCACGTTCCGGTCCTCGGGCAGGTTCGTGTCCGGGATGGGCGGTTCCGCCGGTTCTCCCGGGTAGGCTAGTGGTCGTGTCTCCGGGCATCCTGGGGACCATCCTGGCGGTGTAGCTCAGTCTGGCAGAGCAAGCGGCTCATAATCGCTGTGTCGCCGGTTCAAGTCCGGCCACCGCTACTNTCGGGGAGCGGCGCGCCGTAGCCCTTGTAGGGGCTCGCGGCCTGCCGCGTCGCCCGATCAGTTCAGCACTCGACTCAGGAAGAGGCATCACGCCGTGGCCGCCACTGACGTCCGCCCGAAGATCACGATGGCGTGCCAGGTGTGTAAGCACCGGAACTACATCACCCGCAAGAACCGGCGCAACGACCCGGACCGCCTCGAGCTGAAGAAGTTCTGCCCGAACTGCGGCAAGCACACGGAGCACCGCGAGACCCGCTGACGATGCCCGGCGTCGCCGTGTCGGCCACGCCGCCGTCCGCCGGACGCGTGTTGGGGTTCCGCGAGACACCGCAGGATCACAACCGGCCAGGGAGCTCCCTGGCCGGTTGTTTGCGTGTTGGCTCGCCCCACCTGCGTCGGCCCTGGTCGCGGGCCCGGGATGGCGGCGTGATGCCTGGGGCACCGGCGTGATACCTAGAACACATCGAATACCTAGTAGACCGTCGCCACTAATGTTTGGGGTATAGGTGGCGGAGTTTGGTGCGGGCGTCGGCGGTGGTGAAGTGCCAGTGGACTTGGCGCTGGTCGGCGTTGACGGCTGTCTGCCAGGCGGCGAGTTCGGTGTTGAGCACGTCGAGGTCGTCGATGCGGCGGTCGAGGCATTGGCGGGTCAGTGCGGCCAGTTCGATCTCGGCGATGTTGAGCCAGGAGCCGTGTTTGGGGGTGTGGTGGATCTCGAGGCGCCCGGCGAGAGCGAACGCGACGGCGGGGTCGAAGGCCTCGTAGAGCGAGGCGATGCCGTGGGTATTGAGGTTGTCCATGACCAGCACCACCCGCTCGGCGTGGGGGTAGTCGATGG
>NZ_JYFN01000141.1 GCF_000948395.1 Frankia torreyi
GGGGTGGGGCGGCGGGCAGGAAGGCTTCGCCCGCCCGCCGCCCGGGGCGTCACGGTGCGGCGGGTGAGATCTGGGCGCCGAGGGCGAGGGGGGCGAACGTGGCNCCGAAGGTNTTGGTGACGATGTCGGCGACNACGTCGCGGTCCTCGGGCGGCGCGATCCCGATCAGGTTGGACACGGCNGCCTTCAGGCCGAGGACACCAAAGATCTTCTGGAAGGCGAGGAGCTCGCGTAGTTGGGGGCTCCAGCCGACGTCGCCGGCCTCGCGGCGCCGGGCGAGGTTCCGTGCGACCGTCACCGCCCTCGGGTCGATCTCGAGTTTGGTGGCGAGGTCGAAGTCGGTGGACACTTCGACCTGCACGGAGAACCTGCTCGACAGGGCCTCGGTGAGCACCGCCCCGTGTACGCCGGGGTTGTGTCCGGCGATGATGTAGAAGCCGGGGGCGGCCTCGATCGTCTCGCCTTTGTGCGCCTTCACGATGATCCTTTTGCGGCCGTCCATCGCCGGATACATCACCGCGAGGACCGCCGGGCTGATCAGGGTGGCGTCGTCGACGAGGAGGACCTTCCCCTGCTGCATGGCGGTGATCAGCGGCCCGTAGACGAACACGTACCGGCCGTTGTTGGTCTGGGTGTACTCGCCGACGAGGTCACCGACCTGGGTGTCACCGTCGCCCGCGATCGTGATCAGGTCGTCGCCGAACGCGGCTTCGATGACCGAGGTCTTGCCGGTGCCGGGGGGGCCGTAGAGCAGGACGGGCACCTCGGCGGTGCGCAGTTTGCGCAGCACCTCCACGTCGGGCAGGTCCGCGAGCCGGCGTGGCCGGTACACCTGCCCGGACGGCCGGATGATCCCCCCGTCCGGCGTGGTCTTCGGCGCGGCTGGCTTCGCCGGTGCGGGGGCGGGTGCCGGCCGGGCCGTCGCGACGGGCGGCGTCCCGGTCGCCACGGTCAGCGCGTGGCGGGTGGCCCCGTTCGCCGTGTACATCCGGGGCTTCGCCTGGGTGACGGTGGCATGACCGGCCTCGGCNANNCGGTGCAACGCGTTGCCGACCGCGCCGTTGCTGCGCCCGAGTGCCGCCGCGACCCTGGTCGGGGTGTGCGCGCCGTCGTGGTCGAGGAGGTACTGGGCGACGAGGCGATGCAACTCGTTGGGGCCGAGACGGCGCGGGGGCGGGGGCGGGGCGGGGGTACTCATCACGATCTCCAGGGATGCGGGNACGGNCGNCCAGGCGGCGTCGCGGGGATGTCGTGGNGTCCGGGGCGTCGACAACACGCGGCCCGAACGGCAGCGAAATCACGGGGGACGGATAATGTTTTTCCGTAACCGCCCGGCATTCGCGGGGATTGGTATAACCATACGAGGGGAATCTTCGGAATCGCAAGCCGTTTTTCATGACTTTTTGTTTCCGGTTTCCGGTGTTCCCGGCGTTCCGTATTTCGTTGTGGAACAACCGTAACTCGCCATTCCGGCGCCTAGCAACCCTATTTCCATGACTCTTTAGACGGAATTCGCGAAAAGAGTCATGGAAAACGGCTTGCCTAAACAACNATGTAGAGATATCCCGCGTGTGCGTGGTTGAATATGGTTGGAAAAGAGTCATGAAATCGGGGTGGCTGAATGTGGCGCGGCGCGGTATCATGAATCAATCCCGCAAACGACAGACGGAAAACGACGGACGGAGGTGATCGGATGGTGAGGTCGGCCGACTCGGGCGCGCGCCGCCCGTCCGGCGCCTTCGGGGCGCGG
>NZ_JYFN01000142.1 GCF_000948395.1 Frankia torreyi
GGGGAGCCCGTTCCGGGCTGAAATTTCTGTGGTCGCTCGCTGTCGTCGGGTCTGCGTGGCAGCGTCGCGCCTCGGCCCGGTGGCCGGTCGTGGGCTTGGTGTGCCCCGTAGGTCTGTTCCGTCACGGAAGACCCGGGGCGGCGTGACGATCATCGCGGCTGCCCACCGACGTCGACGTACCTTGGTCGTTTCAGGCCGTGATTTAGTCGGGCGCCGGGAACCGCACCCGAAGGGCCCTTCCCTGTTGCCTCGAGCACGAGGATCAGATTCGATCCTGCCCCGCGGCTCCCACGGGCAGCCCCCTGTCCGGACCCACCGCAGACGGGAGGCACCCGATGGTGCTCAAGGAGACGCAGGAAACGGAAGAGATCATCCGGCGGGTCGCCGCGCTCGACATCGGCAAGGCCGAGCTGACCTGCTGCGTGCGGGTCCCCGACGACGACCGGCCGGGCCGGCGGCTGCAGGAGGTCACCACCCACACGACCATGACACGCTCGCTGGTCGGGCTGGCCGACCAGCTGCGCGCCCTCGGCGTGACCCGGGTCGTCATGGAGGCCACGTCGGACTACTGGCGCTCGCCGTTCTACGTGCTCGAGGCCGCCGGCTTCGAGACGTGGCTGGTCAACGCCCGCGACGTCAGACACCTGCCAGGAAGGCCCAAATCAGACGCGATCGACGCCGTCTGGCTGTGCAAGGTCGCGGAGCGGCAGATGATCCGGCCCAGCTTCGTCCCCCCGGCCGACCTGCGCCGGCTCCGCGATCTGACCCGCTACCGCACCGACCTCGTCAACGTCCGCACCGCGGAAATGAACCGGGTCGAGAAGCTCCTCGAGGACGCCCAGATCAAGCTCGGGACCGTCGCCTCCAAGCTGTTCGGCGTGTCCGGCCGGGCCATGCTCGCCGCCCTCGTCACCGGCGAGCGTGACCCGAAACGGCTCGCGCAGCTCGCCCGCACCGTGCTACGCCGCAGAATTCCCGAACTCGAAGAGGCCCTTACCGGCAGCTTCACCGAGCACCATGCCTACCTGCTCGGCAGGATGCTCGCCCGCATCGACGCCGCCACCGCCGACATCGACGAACTCGACACGAAGATAGAGACCGCCGTGGCGCCATACGCGGACCTCGCCGCCCGGCTCGACGAGATTCCCGGCATCGGACCTGACAGCGCCCGCGTCCTGATCGCCGAGATCGGCACCGACGCGACCCGCTTCCCCACCGCCGGTCACCTTGCCTCCTGGGCGAGGTTCGCCCCCGTCACCCAGGAGTCCGCCGGCCGGCGCAAAGGCCGCAACTCCACCGGCAAGGGCAACCGCTACCTCGCCCGCACCCTCGGCGAGGCCGCCGTGGGCGCCAGCCGGACCCGCACCTTCCTCGGCGCCCGTTACCGACGCCTCGCCCGCCGCGGTCAGAAGAAGGCCATCGTCGCCGTCGGCCGCTCCATCCTGACCATCGTCTGGCACCTGCTCGCCAACCCCGACACCCGCTACCACGACCTCGGCCCCGACCACTTCGACCGCCGCCTCAACCCCGACCGCGTCCGCCGCACCCACGTCCGCGCCCTCGAAGCCCAAGGCTTCACCGTCACCCTCACCCCCGCCGCCCCGACCGGCCCCGCCCCCGCCGCCTAACCCACCAGACCGGCACGTCCCAGCGTGGTCGCCCCCTGTCAGTGACCGTTCCAGCGTGGTCGCCGACGGGTGGGCGCGAGCCTGCCCACGTTGCGTCTTAATTTCGGATCAGGTC
>NZ_JYFN01000143.1 GCF_000948395.1 Frankia torreyi
GAGGGGAACAACGCCAACGCGACCACGTACCGGACCATCAGCGCCGCGGGCAGGTCCCGCGTCCGCTTCTCGCGACGACCGGTCTCGGTGACCACCCGGTCGACCAGCGCGTCCGGGAACTGCGCCGCCAGCACCNCCAGCCCGACCCGGTCCACCAACCGGTCCTCGGGCTTCTCCTTCACCTGACCGCGTCTCGGCACCCCTCGAACCTACACGATCAGAACCTAAGTTCCTGGTATTGGGTCCGTTCCCGAGGATCATGTCTGGCGATCAAGTCTTGACCTGGGGTTGGACAGCTTCGGATGGGAATCCGCGGGGGCCGGTCGGCGTGTCGTGTGGGCCGGGCGGTTGGCGTGTCGGGTTAGTCCCGACGATCATGTCTGGGCTTGTGGTTCTGACCAGGCGTGGGACAGGTGTTCTGGGACGCCAGCGACCCGATTCTCACGGTAGTTGGCCTTTTCGAGGCAGGTTGGTGGTCAGGTCGCGGTCCGGGTATCCTGTCCAAGCCAAAGCGGTGATTTGTTCCCGGAGAATGTCACCATGGCCGGCGTGACGGGCGAAATCCTCGATCAGGAGCAGGTAGACAAACCGCAGGCTGACATCGCCAGCGCGGGGGTGCGCCTTGGTGTCGTCGAGTTCGAAGTCAGCGGCGATCACGCGGGAACGCTCGCTGGCACGCTCAAACTCGGCGATCACGTCGGCCAGCGTTTCGCCGTCGGCGACAACGAAACTGCCGTCGTCACCGGTGGCGTAGCCGTCGCATGCGGACTCGTCTAGGCCGAGCAGGGTGCGTTGGAACCAGATGCGCTCGGCGGTGGCGGCGTGTTTGATCAGCCCGATCGGTGTGGTCAGTGAGACGACCAGGCGCCGCCGTGCGTCGGTCTCGGATAGCCCTCGCGCGGTGTCGATGAGCGCTTGCCGGTTGCGGTCAAGCAAGCTCTCCAACATGAGACGTTCGGGTCCAGTGGTCATTCGGGGCCATATGAACATTAATTGTCCAGCTTTCTGGGTTGAAAGGACATTGACGGATCAGACCATGGGCGCGTACTCGAGCAGCATGAGGGCCGATCGGACAGGGCTCGTCTCGATTGCCAAGGAGAACACCGATGACATCGGCGCCGGAGGCCCGCCGGGGATGTAGGCGCTGCAAACGCTTCTCGGCCCTCGTCAGAGGGCCCTCGGGGAATGCCGTGTCCAGAGCCGAGGAAGAGCCGGATCGGTCACAAGGATAACATCCAAGCTATGCGCGTGTCACGTGACTTGTGTCGATCTGTTCCGGCGCGTTATGGGCCGAGGGTATCCCGAAGCTCAGGAGCCATCCTCGACATCAAGATCGGTTCGGGCTGCTCGGAGTTGACCGTGGACGTGTGCGAGCGCGTCGCGGAGTTGCTGGTTCTCGATGCGTAACGCATCCACTGCAACGCGGATTAAGCCGCCCCTCCAGCACGTCCCGCTTGCCGTCCGCGACCACTTCGACCAGAAGCCGTTCGGCCGCCAAGATCCACCGAATCCGCCAACTTACCCGGACGCTCTGAGGTCAAATCATCCACGTCAAGATGACGGAATTCAGGTCGATGGTCTGAGGTGGTCCCCGTTCTTCGGACAGTGATCCCTATGTGGGATAATTGATCCGTGAGCGGAGGAGATCAATGAGTCAGTCGCGGAGGCGGTAC
>NZ_JYFN01000144.1 GCF_000948395.1 Frankia torreyi
GTGTGCATGCACGGCCCCAACGCGCGTGCGCGCGTCTGCGCGCGTTGGGCGTCCGGCCGCCCCCGGCGTGCACGGCGACCGACCCGACGATCACCGACGCCCAGGACGCGCCGAACCATCGCCCCGACACAAGNGATCGCCAGNCACACGAATATTCGCCTCGGAAGTGTCCGACCGAACGATCGCGGGTGGTCGGCACGGCAGCCACGGCGCCGTATCCTGAGGATGACTTGCGCACGCGGGCGAGAAGAGGGCGTGATGGTAGACGAGTCGGCACCGGGAACCCATCTCCAGAACCTGCGCCACCGACGTGGCCTGACTCAGGAAGCACTTGCGGACGCGGCTGGACTAAGCGTTTCCACGATCCGTAAGATCGAACAGGGCGGAAGCGCCCGAATCGAAACACTTCACATCCTCGCCCGTGCACTCGACGTCGAGACATCGACTCTCTTCGGGTCGGCTTCCCCCGCACCCACCCCCGACCGCGAGGAAGACAATAAGCTGAATCTTCTTCCTTTGCGTCGGGTACTCACTCCCGTTGTCGGCATCGGGGGCGCCGCATCCTTCACTGAACAGCCGTCCGGCGAGGTGCGGGAGGCAGATCTACGCGCGGCACTGTCGGAAGCCGTCCGCCTTTACCACGCTGACGACTTCGAGGCTGTCGCCGCAATGCTCCCTCGCATGGTCCGCGAAAGCCATTGGCTGATCGATCACGCCGCGTCCGAGGAACGGCCCCCACTGTTGCGGCTACGCGCCGAGATCTATCAACTTGCCGGATGGTTCCTCACGCAAGTGCGACAATATGATCTCGCCTATGCCGCTATTCGGGACGCGATACAGGACGCGACAGGCGCGGGCGACCCTCTTACCGCAGCATCTGGCGCCATATCGCAGGCGTGGTTGTTCATCAGGCAGGGTCGGTTCACCGATGCGGAATCGCTCGCCCGAGACACCGCCTCGACGATCGAACCGCGGATGTCCACGGCCAGCGATGCGGAACTCTCGGCATGGGGGTGGCTCCTGCTTCGCGGGTCGGCCGCCGCGATACGCAACAATCGGCGTGACTCCTCCGACGAATTTCTGTCGCTCGCCGAGGTTGCCGCGTCGCGTGTGTCCGTCATCCGCTCGCCCGGTCGCTATCACCAGTACCTGACAACCTTCGGTCCGCCGGTCGTGACGATGAAACGCGCCGAAGCAGTCATGATCGCGGGTGACGCGCGGGGCGTGCTGAGGCTCGCGGAGACAATCCCACAGCCACGTACTAGCCGATATCGGTCCGACAACCTGAGTCGTCACCTTCTCGACGTAGCGTCAGCCCACACCGCGCTACGCGACTACGGCGACGCCGCCGACATTCTTGTTCACCTGCGGAAGAACTCTCCTGAATGGCTGCGGCATCAGCGTAAGGGGAGGGACGTCCTGCTCACTATTCTGCGGACCCGCAAGCGATCGCTGAGTCAGGAGCTTCGCAGCCTAG
>NZ_JYFN01000145.1 GCF_000948395.1 Frankia torreyi
TTAGGTCTGTCTGTGGTTGTACTGACTGTCGTCTTCATGTGTGTGGCGGTGGTTGGTATGAGACAGGACGAGATGGCCCGGGTGCGGCCGGTGATCGAACGGTTCGCGGGTGAGATGTTCGCGGACCTGCCGCGGCGGGACCAGCGGGGCACCGGTGAGCTGTATGTCCGGGGGCTGTTGACCGACGGCAAGCGCAAGAGCATGGTCCCGATGGCCGCTCGCCTCGGGGTGGACCATCAGCAGCTGCAGCAGTTCGTGACCAGCTCGACCTGGGACTACACCCAGGTCCGCCGGCGCCTCGCCGGCTGGGCGGCCGCCTTCCTCGACCCGGTCGCGCTGGTGGTGGACGACACCGGCTTCCCGAAGGACGGGCCGGCGTCGCCCGGGGTGGCCCGGATGTACTCCGGCAGCCTGGGCAAGGTCGCCAACTNTCAGATCGGGGTGTCGGTGCACGCGGTCACCGACTGGGCGTCGGCCGCGGTGGACTGGCGGCTGTTCCTGCCGGCCTCCTGGGATGACACCGCCCTACCCGACCCGCGGGACAGCGCCGCCGCGCGGGCCCGGCGGGCCCGCGCCGGGATCCCGGACGCGGCGCGGCACCGGGAGAAGTGGCGGCTCGCGCTGGACATGCTCGACGAGCTGGCTGGCTGGGGTATGCCGGTGCGGCCGGTGGTGGCGGACGCCGGCTACGGTGACGCCGCCGAGTTCCGCCAGGGCCTGACCGACCGGAACATCCCCTACGTGCTGGCGGTGAAGCCGACCGCGGCCGCCTACCCCGCCGACGCGGTGCCGGTCACCGCCCCGTACTCCGGGAACGGCCGGCGGCCCGTGCCCGCCTACCCCGACCCGGCCCGGGATCTGCAATCCCTGGTCATGGCCACCGGCCGCCGCGCGGGCCGGTATGTGACCTGGCGCCACGGCACCCACAAGACACCGGCCAACCCGACCGCCGCGATGCGTTCCCGCTTCCTCGCGCTGCGGGTCCGCCCCGCCAACCGGAACCTCACCCGCAACCCCGACCGCAGCCTGCCGGACTGCTGGCTGCTGGCCGAATGGCCCCCCGGCCAGCCCGAACCCACCGACTACTGGCTGTCCACCCTGCCCGAAGGCACCCCCCTGCGGCACCTGGTCCGCCTCGCGAAAATCCGCTGGCGGATCGAACACGACTACCGCGAGTTGAAAGACGGCCTCGGTCTGGACCACTTCGAAGGACGCACCTTCACCGGCTGGCACCACCACGTCACCCTCGTCAGCATCGCCCAAGCCATCTGCACCCAGCTCCGCCGCGACCCAAAAGCCCCTGCGCCGGCCTGACTCTCTATGGAGTTCTCCGCACCCTCCAGGCCCTGCTCGCCGTCTGGACCGGCGCCTGCCCCACCTGCCAACGACCCTTCACCCACACACCCAACGTCACACAACACCTATCCGGAGTCACCTAACGATGTCCTACTAG
>NZ_JYFN01000146.1 GCF_000948395.1 Frankia torreyi
GAGAGGGCTTCCGCCTTTAGTCGGGAGGTGAATCGCCGTGTATTCGGGTAGAATTACAGCCATGCCCCGGTCGGTTCACGTCGCCCGTCTGTACCCGGATTCGGGTCAGGCAGGGAAACTGGACGGGCAGGGTCATGCGGCGCGGGGGTTGTGGAATCTGCTACACGAATGGCACACGACGTGCCGCGAGCATCGCCGTCCCATGCTCGCCGTGGCCGAGGTTGATCGGCAGATGCGGGAAGCGCGGAAGAATCTACCGGAAGGCTTCGAGTGGCTTTCCGTGCTGCCTGCGCAGGCAGGCCAGCAGGTGTTGAAGCAGTATCAGACCGCGTGGAAACGCTGCTATTCGGGGTTGGCTCGTCCGCCGCGTTTCAAGTCCCGGCGGCGTGCCCGCCTGGCGGTGGATGTTCCGCAGGCGCGCGGGCTGAACGTGGCCCGTGTGAGCCGCCGGTGGGGTGTCCTGTCGGTGCCGGGTGCCGGTCGGGTGCGGTTCCGGTGGACCCGGCCGCTTCCCGGGGTGTCCCGTGGGGTGCCGGGCCGGCTGACGGGTGCCCGGCTGGTCCGTGAGGCCCACGGCTGGCATGTGGTGTTCCGCCTCGAAACCCCCGACGTGCAACCGGAACCCCACGGCGGACCGCCGGTCGGAGTCGACCGTGGGGTGACCCGAACACTGGCCCTGTCGGATGGGACGTTCCGGGACCTGCCTGTTCTGCTCTCGGCGGGCGAGGCACGCCGTCTGCTCCGCCTGGAACGCAAAGCGGCCCGGCAGCGCCGGGCCCGGCCGCGGGGCGCCCCGACGTCGAACCGGCTGACCAGAACCTACGACCAGATCGCCAGGGTGCGCGCGAGAACCAAACGCCGCCGCGACGACTGGGCACACAAGGTGACAACCGGGATCAGCCGGGAGTTCGGGCTGGTCGTCATCGAGGACCTGCGCGTCGGGACCATGACCCGCTCGGCCCGGGGTACCGTCGAGACCCCCGGGCGGAAGGTGCGGCAGAAAGCCGGGCTGAACCGGTCGGTTCTGAACGCCGCATGGGGACGCGTCGGCGCGCATCTCGCCTACAAGACGGCCCGCGTGGGTGGGGTGCTGGTGAGGGTTCCGGCGCCGTACACGTCGCAGCGCTGTCACGTCTGCGGGGTCGTCGACCGGGTGTCCCGCCCCGACCAGGCAACATTCCTGTGCACGTCGTGTGGCTGGTCGGGGAACGCGGATACCAACGCAAGTCTGAACATCAGGGCGGCTGGACTGTCGTCCATGGACGTGGAGATCTCCGGGTTGCCGGGGACGGTGAAGCGTCAACCACCCGGGAAGGCGGCATGATCCCCACCGGGAGTCCCCCTCGTTCACGAGGAGGAGGAAGCCAAA
>NZ_JYFN01000147.1 GCF_000948395.1 Frankia torreyi
GGCCCACCACTCCACCCCGCGGCAAACCCGACACGGAACAACCAAAAGATCACGGAACTGTCACATCGCACGAACGTGCGAAGGACAGGGCTAGCGGGACGCTCCCGGGCCGTCAGCCGGCGGTGGCGATCAGGCGCTCGCGGTGCTGGCGGGGCGTGCCGCGGACCAGCTCGTCGACCTTGATCCGGCGCAGGAACAGGTGCAGGTCGTGCTCCCAGGTGAAGCCCATGCCGCCGTGGAGCTGCAGCGCCGTGCTGGCCGCGCGGCTGGTCCCCTCGCCGGCCACGGAGCCGGCGACCGCGACGGCGGTGCCGGCGGCGACCAGATCGCCGCTGTCGAGCGCGCGGGCGGCGTCGTGGCCGCAGAGCCGCGCCGCCTCGATGTCGACGGCCATGGTCGCCGCGTGGTGCTTGACCGCCTGGAACGATCCGACCGGCCGGCCGAACTGCTCGCGTTCCTTGACGTACCCGACGGTCATGTCCAGCAGGCGGCCGGCGGCGCCGACCGCGTCCAGGGTGTGGATGATCGCCAGGGCCTGGTCCAGGGTCTCGGCGACGCCCGCGCCGACCCGGGCCCAGTCACCCGCCGGGACGGTGACGCCATGCAGGTCGACGGCGGCGATGTCCCGACTCAGGTCGAGGGTGGTACGGGCGGTACGGGTGGCGCTCGCGGCGGGAACGAGCGCAAGGGCGCGGTCGTCGTCGATGGCGGCGCTGGCCAGGAGCCACGCCGCGCCGAGTCCGCCGACGACGACAGCCGCCCGGCCGGCGAGGGTGAGCGTGCCGTCGGGTCCGGGCGCGCCGCTGATCGCGGCGTCGTCCGGCTCGGCCGCGGCCGGGACCGCGAGCGCCGCGCCCTCGGCCACCGCGTCGGACACGGCCGCCCCGATACCGATCTGGTCGAGCAGCCGGGCGACCAGGGCGGCCTGGCCGAGCGGCAGCGGCGAGCCGGCACGGCCGAGTTCCTCCACGACGACCGCGAGGTCGGCGAAGGTCCCCCCCTCCGCGGGCCGCAGCAGCGAGGTGAGTCCGAGTTCGGCGGCGGCGCGTAAGTCGTGCGCCGAGTAGAGCGCCGCGAGCGCCGCGCCGTCGGCCCGGGCCGCGGCCAGATCGGTGCGTTCCGCGAGCCAGTCGCGGGCGGCGTCGGCCAGGCTTTCCTGTTCGTCGCTGAGAAGCATGTCGCCGGATCCTTCCCCGACCGGTGCGGTCGGGCTCGCGGGTCGTCGGGCTGGCGGGGTGGCGGGCTGGCGGGCTGGCGGGTCGTCGGGCTGGCGGGCTGGCGGGG
>NZ_JYFN01000148.1 GCF_000948395.1 Frankia torreyi
GGCTCTTCGAAGTTAGGCGGGGTTGAGGCATCCGCGGGCTCGACGGGTGGTTGCGCAGCGTGTTCGTAGGCGCTGGTTGGTGGGGTTGCGGTATCCGTAGGCGTTGCGGGCGTCGAGTTTGACGACGCGGTTGTAGCCTTCGCTGGCGGCGTTGGTGATCGTGGTGTGGAGGAACGTTTCGATGCAGGTCCACCAGGTGCTGACGGTGGTGGCGAGGCGTTCGAGCTCGGGGACGTCGGCGTCGGCGCACCAGGTGTAGAACCTCGCGAGCCGGTGGGAGATCACGGTGCGGTCGGGGTGGGTGCCGGCGAGAGCGAGCAGTGCGCGGAGCTCTTCCTTGGCGATCCACGCCGACAGGATCGTCAGGCCGGGTTCGTCGAGGTCGAGCAGGGTGTTCCACAGTTTCGTGAGCGCTTTCGGGGTGAGGTCCTCCCGGTTACGGCGCAGCAGGTTACGGATCTTCCATTCGGGGTCGCTGTCGCGGCCGCGTCGGCCTCGGGTCGTGGTGGTGACGCGGCGGCGGACCTCCGCGACGGTGTCGTTCGCGAGCTTGACGATGTGGAAGTGGTCGACGACCAGCTCGGCGTGGGGCAGGTAGCGGCGGACCGCGGAGACGAACACGGTGCACATGTCGATCGCCACATAGCGGACCCGGTCACGCCAGGCCGGCGGTTGGCTGGCCAGCCAGTAGGCGACGTCGTCGCCGGTGCGGCCCTCGACCTGGCCGAGCATCCCCTGCCCGCCACCGACGTCGGTGAACCCGACGTGCCACCGGTCGGCCAGCACCCGGGCCCTCGCCGGTTCGGCACCCGCCGGTGTGGACGGCGGTGGCGTGACCGGGCCCGGCGGGGCGGGTTCGGACGTCGGGCCCGGCGTCGGCGGCGTGGCGTCGGGAGGGCGCCATCGCGGCCGGCCGCGGCGAACCTCGTCGATCCCGAGCACCTCCACCGGCGCCACCGCGCCGCTGGTCAACGACCCGGCCCGCGCGCGCACCGCGTCCATCACCGTCGGCCAGGACAGCCCCAGCTGTCGGCCAGCGGCCACCACCGTGGCGCACGTCCCGTCGACCACCCGGTCGGCGNCCTCCCGCCGTACCCGGGACGTCAGGCGGGCCCGGGCCGCCACCACCGGCAGCGACTCGGTGAACGACCCCCGCCCGCACAACGGCTCCCGGCAGTACCAGCGGCGCTTGACCCACACCAGTTGCAGCCCGCCAGACCCGCACGGCAGATCCCGCGGCCGGGTGCGCACCACGCCCTTC
>NZ_JYFN01000149.1 GCF_000948395.1 Frankia torreyi
CCCCGCCTCTCAATGTTTCAGAAGGAGCTATTCCACGATGCAACCGATTGCTGTTCCCGCAGTTCCTCCGATCGGTGACACGGGCCGTGAGAGTGCCTCCGCGGACCTCGCCCGGCCCGCCGTGCCCGGATNGGTGACCGTTCCCACCGTCGAGGTCGCCCCCACCGATCCCGAGTCCCCGCCGGCCGGGGCCGCCTCCCTCGAGTACCGGGTACTGATCACCTACAACAGTCGCGAGGACTACCTCACGGCGGGCCCGCACGCCGCCCCGCCCAGGTGACTCCCTACTTCCCCGACGGCTGCCCTGAGACCGCGCCACCCGGATGGCCCACGGACACCCCCTACGAGCGTCCCCACTTCGTGACCATCTGCCCCGCGTGCATCCAATCCTGGCGTGGCGACTTCTTTGTCAGTGACCCGGTCCACGTCCCCGACGGCGTCCCGATCCTCCTCGCCTTCCCCTGGTCCGCCGAGATCGCGGCCGCGTCGCTGATCCCCTGACGGACGGCGGATCCCCGCGACGCCCCGGCGGGGGCGGTCACCATACGGCTGGCCTGGCATCCCAGACACCCCGGCTGGGCCGCGGCAGGCGCCACACCAGCGCCTGCCGTAGGCCAGCCGGCCCCGCCGCCGCCCGCATACCAGCACCGCGCCCCGTCGGCCACGCCCCACACCGCGGGTTGCGCCGCAGGGGCGCGGTGTCCGAGCGGGCCGGCCGCCGTCACGGCGCGCACGCCCCCCGGGGGGCCCTCCGGTTCCCGCGTCGCCGTGCCGCGCTTGCCCCGGTTCCCGTCACGGCGGGTCTGCCGGCCCGTCCGTCCGGGTGCGTGCACGGGCCGGGGGAAACGCAACCAGACGCCGGTGGCCTTGCGTGTCTTTTCCCGTCCCTACACCTGGATGCCGCCCCTTTTCCTTGGAGGTGCGCGTGAGTACTGTGCTGACCGCGGTTCTGATTCCGGTGGAGACACACCGGCCGGTCACCGCCCTCCGCCTTGACGTCGACAACCTTCCCTTTCTTTGGGAGGACGTCGGTGGGCCGGTCGAACGGGTGATATTGCTCCAGCCGGCCGGCACGCTGTATGTGAACGCCTGGGGAGTGCGTTTCGGCCTCCCCGTCAATCCGAGGGCGACGTTGCTGGCGGCGGCGGCGAACCCGGTGTGGCGCGG
>NZ_JYFN01000150.1 GCF_000948395.1 Frankia torreyi
TGCTCTGTGTCATTCGGTGTCCCTTTCCAACCTACCCGATCAAGGTAGATCGATCCTGGTCCACCTCCGGCTTACACAGTCGTCATGACACGCCCCGACGAGTTGGTCGCGCGTATGGTCTCCGACACCGGCAACGGACAGGCGCTTCCCCTGTTGGCGTACACGTTGCAGCGCCTCTACTCGGAGGCCCGCGAGGCGGGCACCACAGTGCTGTCCGCCACCCTGTACGACAAGACCGGCGGGGTCCGCGGCGCGCTTGTCGACCACGCCGACGCGGCGCTCGCCGAAGCCACCGCCGCGACTGGTAGCACCGACGAGGAGGTCCTCACCGCTCTGCTTCGTCTGATCACAGTCGATGCCGACGGCCGCCCCACACGCCGCCAGGTACCTCTCGACCATCTGTCCGACTCGACCGGGAGGGAGGTGACACCATTCGTCGCTCGCCGTCTGCTTACCGTCAATAACAGCAACGGCCAGACCGTCGTCGATATCGCCCACGAACACATCTTCACCGCGTGGACACCGCTCGCCACGGCAATCGGCCAGGCTGCCGATGGTCTCCGGCTGAGGGCGGCGGTCGAGGACACCGCTGCCGACTGGAATCGCCATGGCCGGCCCACCAACTACCTCTGGGAATTCGACAGGGCCACCGAAACAAGGCGAGCTGTCAACCTGACAGAACTCACCCCCATCGCCCGGATATTCCTCGACATCAGCCGCCGACACGGTCAACGCCGTCGCCGCCGACTCACCGCCGCGCTCACGAGCGCGCTGCTACTTGTCACCTCCGGTGCTTTCATAGCACTCGTTCAATGGCATATCGCCGTCGATCGGGGAAAGGCCACAGAGCGGGAACGGCGAACTGCCGTAGCGCAAAGACTCATCACCGAAGCAACTGCCCTCCCTTCCAGTACCCCCCGTAGGGCCCTCAAACTTGACCTCGCCGCGCACGAAATCGACGGACGAGTCGGCGCGATGGACCAGATTGCGACGATCCTTACCGACAACACATTGCAGGCGAGTCTCACCGACCACCTCGACGCGGTGAGCGGGGTGGCGCTCACGCCGGACGG
>NZ_JYFN01000016.1:0-5945 GCF_000948395.1 Frankia torreyi
GGCCTTACGCCACTCCACGATATGCGCCGAGTACAGACTCTCCCGGCGCAGAATTGCACCCTTCTGCCCGTCCGGGGCCGCCTCGTACTCGTTCAGGATCCGCAGCTTGTACGCCGCTGAGAACGACCGCCGCCGCGCCTTCGGCTCGACCTCCGGGTCCGGCCGCCGGCCCGCGTCCTCACGTCCGTCCACACGGACATCATCGANCAGGCCACGCCCAGCCGGCACCGCCATCGTCACGATCTTCCTCTCCCTACCCGCCCAGGTCACAAGATGATAGCCGCCGCCTGGCTCATCTCATGCTGACAGATAGGGTGGTCCGCCGGTGGCGGATCAACCTGCGCACGACCGAGGACATTGCGGCGCTCGCGGCGTGGCTGAATCCGGTCATTCGCGGCTGGATGAACTACTACGGGGAGTTCTACCGCTCCGAGCTGTACCGTTTACTGCAACGCATCAATACCTATCTGGTGCGATGGGCAAGGCGGAAGTTCAAACGGCTGCGGTCGTTCAAGAAGGCCAAACGCTGGTGGAAGGGGCTGATACGTAGACAGCCCCGCCTGCTCGCCCACTGGGCATGGGTCACCAGTTTCTGACGGACTGGATGGGAAGAGCGGAGTGACAGGAGACCGTCACGCTCCGTTCTGTGGGGGCCTGGGGGTGAGATCCCCCCGGGCTACCCGGCGGTCTGGGCGGGAGCATTCGGCATCAACCGGAACCGGATCATCGGCCCTGGCCGGTGCTACACCGGCGTGGACGGATCGCCGCTGGCGCTGTCGGCCGATGGATAGTTCTCGACTCCGGGTCGGCGGTCTCTCCGGGCAGTTCCGTGCGGCGGAGCGACATCCGACGAGGTTGTCCGATCACCGCGTCGGTAGGCTGCCGGCCATGGCGGGGCTGAGTGACGCCGAGTTGGAGGCTCTGGTCGAGCGTGCTGTCGTCGATGCCTACGGCGAGGACGAACAGCTCGCAGCCTTCCAGTCCGTGATCGAGGACAATCTCGCGGTTCCCTTCCGGACCACAGTCCTGGGGGTGGAGGTGACCGTCGCGGGGATCGATCTGCTGCCTGGGAGCGGTATCGTCGCTGTCTGCGTCCGTGGGAGGCATCGTCAGGCGGTCGGCATTCTGGACCTGCCGCTGCCCACCCCGCCGCCGGCCGGGGCGGAATGGATTGAGGCGTTCCGGCACTGGGCGCTCTGACGGCGTGACGACGAGGGTGGGCTGGACAGACGATGTCGGAGTACCAATACTACGAGTTCCTGGCCGTTGACCGGCCGCTGAACGAACGGGAGCAGGCCCAGGTTCGTGGGCTGTCTACCCGGGCTTGTATCACCGCAACTCGTTTCACCAACGAGTACCACTGGGGTGACTTCGGCGGCGATCCCCGGAAGATGATGGAGCGCTTCTACGACGCTCATCTGTATCTCGCCAACTGGGGTACCCATCGCCTGATGTTCCGCCTGCCCCGGACCCTGCTCGATCTCAGGATCGCCGAGCAGTACTGCGTCGATCCGCACGTCACCGCCTGGACCACCGGGGCGTATCTCGTCGTTGACCTGAACAGCGAGGTCGAGGGTGAGGACTGGGTGGAAGGCGCCGAGGATTCGCTGGCGGCGATTGTCGGTGTCCGTGCCGAACTCGCCGCCGGTGATCTGCGGCCTCTCTACCTGGCCTGGTTGGCTGGCTGGGGAACCTGGGAACGTGACGAGCACGCTTTCGACGACGAGGAGGAGGACGAGCCCGAACCGCCGGTGCCCGCCGGGCTGGGCAGCCTGACCGCGCCCCAGCGGGCCCTGGCGGACTTCCTGCGCCTCGACGCCGACCTGCTCGCCAGCGCGGCCCAGGCCAGTTCACCCGCGCCGGCGACCAAGAACGATCCCCGCGCCCTGGCCAGCTGGATCAAGGATCTTCCGTCCGGTGACAAGGACAAGCTTCTCCGTCAGGTCGCGCAGGGCCACGGCGCCCGGGTCCAGCTGGAGATGCTGCGACGTTTCCGTGGTGAACCCGACAGCAGCGGGAACGATCGCCCTCGCCGCACGGTCGCCCAGCTGCTGGACACCGCGGCGGACCTCCGCCAGACGCGCCACCGGCTCACCGGGGTCAGGCGCGCCGAGTAACCCGGCCCGTCGAGCAGCCCGGCCCGGGAGGCTTCTCGGTCACCGGCGGCGGCTACTCGGTGCCGGCCAGCTCAGTGCCCATCGAACTGGGCCATCCTGTCCGGTTCCCATGTCGGATCGAGTGGTTTGGGTGACTGTGTCATCCTGTTCGGGTGACGGGCGGGGGCGATGGTCGCGCTCTCGATGTCTTCGTGTCCTATGCCGAGGATGGGCTCAGCTGGGCTGAGTGGATCGCGGGGGCGTTGGAGAGCGCTGGTCACCGTGTCACGCTCGAGGCTTGGGATGCGGTGCCTGGTACTCATCGGGTTTCGTGGCTGGATGGGGTGACGCAGCGGGCGCGGCGCACCATCGCGGTGGTGTCGGACGGTTACCTGGATTCGTCGGCGGCGTCGGCGGAGTGGGGTGCGGCCTGGTCGCCGCGGGTGCTGGATGGGGAGCGGCGGCTGCTGGTCGCGCGGGTGACGGACCGGCCGATTCCCGGGCTGCTCGGCCAGCTCGTCCCCATTGATCTGGTCGGTCGCAGCCGGTGGGCCGCGCAGACCGTGCTGCTCGCGGCGGTGCGTGGCGAGGCCGGGCGAGTTGAGGCTGGGCAGGTGGAGGTGGGGGACGGCGCGAGTTTCCCGGACCGCCAGTCATACCTTGGCAGGGCGGTGTTTCCGGGGGAGTTGCCGCCGGTGTGGAACGTGCCGCGGCCCGCGGCGCGGTTCGTCGGTCGGGCGTCGGCGCTGGGCCGGCTCGATGAGGCGATGTCGGGCGGCGGGCTGGTGGCGGTGACGGGTCTGGCGGGGATCGGGAAAACGAGCCTGGCCGTCGAGTACGTCCGTCAGCAGCGGATGGGGTTCGACGCGGTGTGGTGGGTGCCGGCGGGGCGCCCGGAGCTCGTCGGTGAACGGGTGCGGGCGCTCGCACCGGCCCTGGGCCTGCCGCGGCACGCGGAACCGGCGGCCGTCCTGGCCCGGCTCGACGCCGCCGACGGCCGCTGGTTACTCGTCCTCGACGACGCGGCCGGCCCCGGCGAGCTACCTGGCTGGTTGCGCCCCTCGACCGGCGCGGGTCGGATCCTGGTGACGTCGCGCGCCGACGACTGGGTGGACACCGGCGTCGTCGTGCCGCTCGGCCCGTTGGAACGCGCGGAGTCGGTCGCGCTGCTCGCCGACCGGCTCCCGGCGGTCGACCGGGCTGTCGCCGGAGCGATCGCCGGCCAGCTCGGTGATCATCCGCTTGCTCTTGATCAGGCGGCGCATCGGATCGGTCAGGCCCGGGCGCCGGCGGAGACGTACCTGGCGGCGTTGATCGACCGGCCGGCTGTGGTGCTCGGTCAGGGGGAGGTGCCGGGCCGGCCCGGGGTCACCGCCGCAACGCTGTGGGACGAGCCGCTGCGCCGCCTCGACGCGGATGCGCCGGCTGCCGGTGAGCTGCTGCGTCTCGCCGCGCATGGTGATGCCTCCGGGCCGCTGCCGTTGCGGCTGCTGGTGGCCGATCCCGAGGCGATCGGCGACCGGGAGCTGCGCGCGGCCGCGGGTGATCCGTTCGACCTGGCCGGCGCCGTGGCGGACCTGGAACGGTCCGGTCTCGCCCATCGGGACGGTTCCGCGGTGGCCCTGCATCCCCTTGTTCGCGCCGCGGTCCGCGCAGACACGAGCCCCGAGCAGGCCGATCGGCTGGTGGGCACGCTCGGCCGGATGCTGCATACGGCTCTGCCCGAGGACGTCATCGCCACCCCGGATGCCTGGCCGGCCTGGCGCGAACTTCTCCCGCACGCCCTCGCCGCCGTCGAGGCGACCGATCCCGCCGCCGACACCCCGCAGACCGCCTGGCTGGCCGAACACGCCGCCGCCTACCTCACCGAACAGGGCCACCCCGAGCAGGCCGAACCGCTCGCCGCCCGCGCGGTCGCCGCCCNCGAACGCCTCGACGGCCCCGACCACCCCGACACCCTCACCGCCCGCGAAACCCACATCCGCGCCGCCCTCAACGCCGACCACCTCGCCGTCGCCGGCCCGCTGGCCGAACGCAACGCCACCGACCGCGAACGCCTCCTGGGCCCCGACCACCCCGACACCCTCACCAGCCGCGAAACCCTCGCCCGCGCCTACCAACAAGCCGGCCACCTCGACCACGCCACCGACCTGTTCGCCCAGAACCTCACCGACCGCCGCCGCACCCTCGGCGAGGACCATCCCGCCACCCTGGAAAGCCGCCACCGCCTCGGCGCCGCCCTCGACGACGCCGGCCGCGGCGACGAGGCCACCCGCCTCCTGCGACCCACCCTCACCGACCGCGAACGCCTCCTCGGCGCCGACCACCCCGACACCCTCACCACCCGCCACCAACTCGCCGCCACCTACCGACGAATCGGCGCCACCAGCGACGCCGTCGCCCACGCCGAACCCACCCTCACCGCTCGCGAACGCGTCCTCGGCCCGGACCACCCCCACACTCTCGACAGCCGTCACCAACTCGGCGTCACCTACCACCAGGCCGGCCGCCTCGCGGACGCCACCCGAGAACTCGACCAAGCGTTCACCGGCCGCGAGCATGTCCTCGGTCCCCACCATCCCCGCACCCTCGACAGCGCCCACGCCCTCGCCCGCACCCACCTCAAAGCCGGACGACCCGAATCCGCCGTTCCTCTGTTCGACCAGGCCCTGACCGGCCGCGAACGCGTCCTCGGCCCCGACCACTCGGAGACAACGGAAACCCGGGAGAGCCTAGCCGCCGCCCATCTGGCGGAAGGCCGGCCGGGCGAGGCTGTCATCCACTTCGAACGCGTTCTCGACCGCCACGAACGCCTCCTCGGCCGTGCACACCCACGCGCGATGGAAGCCCGAGATGATCTTGCGGCCCACTACCGTGACGCGGGCCAACCGGAAGCGGCCCGCCACCACCTCGAACGCCAGCTCGTCGCCCGCGCCCGGACCGACGGCGTCGCCGACGACCGCACCCTGCGCACCGCCGCCGGCCTGGCCGAGGTCTGCCGCGACACCGGCCGGCTAGCCCAGGCCGTGGACCTCAGCGAACGCGTCCACGCCGTCCGGACCCACAGCCTCGGCCCGGACCATCCCGACACCCGCGCCAGCCGGACCACCCTCGCCGACACCTACCGCCAGGCCGGCCGGCACACCGACGCCGCACCCCTCTACCGTGACGCGCTCACCGACGCCATGCGCGACCACGGCCCCTACCACCCGGACGCCATTCGCGCCCGCCGCGCGCTCACCGACGCCACCCAGCACCAGGGCGCCGACAGGCCACCCCGCCCCGAACGGCCACCGACAGCCGAAACCGGGCATTCCCGCTTCAGCCCATAACCGGCTGGGCCGGTCACCTGCCAAGCACGGCGATCCGTCAACGCGTGTCCGGAGACCCGCCGCCGTCACCGTCCGGGAAGGTATCCGTTTCGTCGGACGGACGGCCGAATCCCGCCAACTTGTCGAACAAGCGCGACCGTGCGTCATCAGGCGCACCCGACTGCTCGGCTGCGCGCTCCCGCTCCGCACGTGCACGCGCGTCCGCCGCCGCGTTCGCCTTGTCCCGGAACTCCCGCATCATCTGATCAAGCTCTCGCTGGCTCCACTCCCGCTCCTGCTCTGAAGCGAGACGGTTTGTCAGCTCGTTGTCGTCGCGGGACTGCCAGGTGCGGGTGAACGAGCCGTCCCAGTCGACCGGGCGCAGCGGCGGGCGGCCCCCGGATGGCGCCTCCGGCGGTTCCGCGGAACCGCCCCGCGCCGGCTCGGCCGGCACCGGACCAGCGTCCGCGGAGGAGCCCGGCGGAGGTGGGGCTGCGTCCCGATCGGCGTCGGGGGCCTGGTCGGGGCCGGTTTTTTC
>NZ_JYFN01000016.1:5991-29393 GCF_000948395.1 Frankia torreyi
AGATGTGTATAAGAGACAGGTTCATCGGCGTCGGGGGCCTGGTCGGGGCCGGGGTCGGTCGGGGAACTGGACACGGTCATCCTCCCTGTGGCTGGCACCGCCGGTAATGATCCCACTGCGCCCGGTTCGCCGGGCACCCGAGGGCGAACCGGCATCGCCCCAACACGGCCTGCGCGGGGAGCGCCGCCGGTCCGGCATCGCCGGAGCCGCGGACAGGAGGCCCTGCCGGCGAAATCACAACCACGCCAAGCGAGCGGAGTGCGGCCGAAGCCGGTCCAGCGGCTGCGGGCTACCAGGGCCGCCGGAGACAACCAGCATCGGCCGGCGTCGGCCGTCGAGGCGTGTCGGGCCCGGCCGGCGGGAACGATCTCCCGGGTCAGGCCGACGGTGTCGGCGGCACGCTCGTCGGACAGGACATCGAGGTGGCCGGTGGCGTAGTGTGCCACCAGGTGCCAGCGGGTCGCGGCCGACCGACGGCGTCTACGGTTTCGGCGTGGGCTATGGCTCGTACCCGCCGCGGGCTGCCCCGAGCCGGCTGCCAACCTGGGCGGCCAGTCGTTCCTTACTCCTCACCCGAACCCGAAGGAATCTCCATGGATCACGACGAGATTCGCCACCTGGTCGAGACCACCCCATCCGCCGACACTGTGGCCTCCTACCCGTTGCCCGACGACCGGATACTGTTCGTCGCCCGCGACGCCGCCGGTGCTGTGGTCGCGTCGTTCCATGTTCCGCGCCGCCAGGCGGAGCGGTTCGCGGACGGCATGGTGGCCGCCAGTCTCATCCTTGGCGCTGCCGTGGCGGAGGTTGACGTCTGATCAGGCCTGACGTCGCGCAGTTCGCGACGGCCGCCTTCTCCGTGGACCTGCTCGCCGAGCGGGTCCGTTGCTGGGTGAGCCGTACGCGCGGCAGCTCGACGGCAAGCCCCGCGAGCTGCGGTTTCACCTGGAGGGCCGGGCGGTCCGGGCGACCTGCTGGCCCGCGCCGCGGGCATGACGCAGTCGGCGCTGGCACGGTTCGAGGCCGGTGGCACCGTGGCGGCGGCGGCCTGGCGGAGCAGCCCGACCTGCTCACCTGACAGGTAGGAACCCGGCCGGCTGACGGGTCGCGCCGGCCCGCAACGCCGGGATGAGCTCCCGGCCCCAGTGCACCACGTCCTCGTAGGGGTCGAAACCACGGATGAGGAACGTGTCGACGCCGATGTCGTGGTAGCGCAGCAGCGCGTCCGCGACCTGCTGGGCCGTTCCGACGTGCCCGGAGGAGTTGCCGCCCGGTCCCGTCAGCGCCGTCACGCCGAACCAGAGCCGATCGTCGTACACCTGCTGACGGGCCGCCACCTGCTGCAGCCGTTCGGAGGCCACCGAGTTCGACAGGCCGGGGAAGCCCTGCCCGCCCTGGGTGGCCGCCGCAACCCGCCGCCGGGTCTCGGCCGCGATGGCCTCCGCGCGGGCCCAGGCGGCGTCCTCGGTGTCGGCGATGATCGGCCGCGTGGAGAGGCTGAACCGCAGGGTGCGCCCGTGCCTGGCGGCGGCGGCGCGCAGCAGGGCGATGCGCTGCGCGGTCTGCTCCAGTGGCTCGCCGAACAGCATGTAGACGTCGGCGTGCTGGGCGCCGACCGCGACGGCGGCGTCCGACTGCCCGCCGAAGAACAGCGGGATGCCGGCGGGGGGGGCGGGCCTGACCGAGCTGTACGCGCCGGCGAACCGGTAGAAGCGGCCCTCATGGTCGAAGGGGGCGTCGGCGGTGAGGGTCCGGCGCAGCACCGCCATGAACTCGGCGGTGCGCTCGTAGCGGGTGTCGTGGTCGGCGAAGTCGCCGTCCCGGCGCTGGTCGGCGTCGTTGCCGCCGGAGATGTGGTGGATGGCGACCCGCCCACCACCGCTGAGCTGGTCGAGGGTGGCCAGCTTGCGGGCGACGAGTGTCGGCACGACGAATCCCGGCCGGTGCGCGATGAGGACGCCGAGGCGCTCGGTCGAGGCCAGGACGTGGCCGGCGACGGCGAAACCGTCCGGTGAGGTGGCGCCGTAGCCGATGAGCACCCGGTCGAACCCGGCGGCGTCGTGGGCCTTGGCGAACCGGGTCAGGTAGGCGGTGTCGACGGCGGGGCCGTCGAAGAAGGAGCCCCGGGTCTCCGACGCCTCCTTGGTGCTCACCATGCCGAGGATGTCGAGGGACATGCGCGCAACCTCCGAGCTGTGCTGAAACTGGGTTGTCCTGACGCCGGGCCGGGCCGAAGCCGGGTCAGGCCGAAGCCGGGCCGAAGCCGGGTGGAGCCGAGGATCAGGCGGGCACCGGCTCGCGGTCGGCGGTCTGGTCCCGCACGAGGCGGATGAGGGTGCCGTAGTCCCGGGCGTCCGCGACCGGGTCGAAGCCGCGGATGAGCAGGGTGGACACCCCGACGTTGACGTAGTCGACGAGGGACTCGGCGACCTGCTCGTAGCTGCCGACCAGCGCCGTGGAGTTGCCGGCCGCGCCGGTGGCCTTGGCGATCGCGGTCCACAGCCGCTTGTCGTGCACGTCGCCCTCGGCGGCGAACTTCAGCAGCCGCTGGCTGCCGACCTGGGTGGCCCCGTCGATACCGATCGCCCGCTTGAACTCACCGGCCCGCGCCTGGGTGAGTTCGAGGATGTCGGCGGCCCGGTCCCAGGCGGCCTGCTCGGTGTCGGCCGGGATGGGGCGCAGGCTCACGCTGAACCGCGGGTCGCGTCCGTGCGGCGCCGCCGCCGCGCGTACCTGCCCGATCCGTTCGACGATCCCGGCCAGCGGCTCTCCCCAGAACGCGTACACGTCGGCGTGCCTGCCCCCGACCCGGATCGCGTCGGCGGAGGCCCCACCGAAGTAGATCGGGATGTTCCCCGCCGCCGGGCGTACCGACGACCAGCCGCCGCGCACCCGGTAGAACTCGCCGTCGTAGTCGAACGGCGCCGCCGACTCCCATTCCCGGCGCAGCACGTCGAGGAACTCGTCGGTGCGGCGGTAGCGGGTCACCTTGTCGGTGAGGTCCCCGTCCCGAGCCTGGTCCACGTCGTCACCACCGGTGATCACGTGCAGGGCGACGCGGCCCGGGTGGAAGGCGTCCAGGGTGGCGTACGTGCGGGCGGCGATCGTCGGGGCGACGAAGCCGGGACGGTGCGCGAGCAGCACCTTCAGGGTCGTCGTGCGGGAGAGGATCTGGTCGGCGACGACGAAGCCGTCGGGCATGGCGGAGGAGTGCGCGACGAGCACCCGGTCGAAGCCGGCGTCCTCGTGCGTGCGAACCAGCTGTTCCAGATAGGCCGGATCGACGGCCTGGCCGGCGAAGCCCTGCGACTCGCTGCCCGCGGCTGTGCTGGCGATCCCGATGAACTCGACGCTCACGCTGAGGATTCCTTCCGGGCGGTGACGGCGGTGGTTGGGGTGGCGGTGGCGGCGGTCTGGTTCCGCCAGGTGTCGGTGTGATGGCAGGCCACGGTCCAGTCGCCGGCGGGTCGGCCGGCGGCGTCCTGGGACGGCGGGGTCTGCGCGCAGACGTCGGTGGCGAAGCGGCACCGGTGGGCGAACACGCAGCCGCCCGCCCACCGCGCGGTCGCGTCGTCGTCGGGACGCTGCGAGCGCAGCTGGGCCGCGGCGAGCCGGTCCCGGCCGTGGATGTCAGGTGCGGAGGCGATCAGCAGCGCGGTGTACGGGTGGCGCGGCCGGGTGAACACGTCCGCGATCGGCCCGGCCTCCACCACCCGGCCCCGGTAGAGCACGACCACCCGGTCCGCGATCCCGGCCAGGGAGCTCAGATCGTGGGAGATCACGACGATCCCGAGGGCCAGCCGGCGGCGCAGTTCGTCGAGCAGCAGCAGGATGTGGTTGCGGTTGGAGGCGTCCAGCGCGCTGACCGGCTCGTCGCACAGCAGGAGTCGAGGGTCGGCGACGACCGCGCGGGCGATGGAGGCACGCTGCCGCTGGCCGCCGGAGAGCTGCGCCGGGAGCCGGTCGGCCACCGCCGGGTCGAGGCCGACCTGCCGCAGCGCACCAGCCACCCGCTCGGCCCGCTGCGCCCGGCTCCCGACGCCGGCGATCGCCAGTCCCTCCCCGACACTGGCCCCGACGGTGAGCTCCGGATCGAGCGAGCGCAGCGGATCCTGGAAGACGAACTGGATCGCGCCGCCCCGCCGGAACCGCCGCCGGGCCCGGCCGCGCAGGCGGGCGATGTCCCGGTCGTCCAGCAGGACCCGGCCGCCGTCCGGGGTGGTGAGGCCGGCGATCGCCCGAGCCAGCGTCGTCTTGCCGGAGCCGGTCTCGCCGACGACGCCAACGATCTCGCCGGGCCGGACGGTCAGCTCCACATCGTCGAGCACGCGGATCCGCCGGCCGCCCCCGGGCCGGGCGAAGGACACTCCGAGCTCCTCGACGTGCAGCAACGGAGCCGACGGGGTGGACGAGGCCGACGGGGTGGAGGGAGCCGACGGGGTGGACGGGATCGGAGAGGTGGACGGGGTCGGAGAGGTGGACGGGGTCGGCGGGGTCGGCGGGGTCGCGGCGGAGGCCGCCCGCCCGGCGGCGTCGAGGTCGGTGTCGGTCATCGTGACGCTCCCGCTCCCGCTCCAGCTCCGGCGGCTCCGGCTCCGGCTCCGCTCAGCGCGATCTCGTCGACGCGAACGCACCGGACGGCCCGGCCATCCGCCAGTTCGGTCAGCGGGATCGGCCGGGTGCGGCACTGCTCGGTGGCGAACGCGCACCGGTCGGCGAACCGGCAGCCCGGCAGCGTGGCACCGACCGCGGGTGGCTGGCCGTCGATGACGGCGAGGTTGCGTCGCTCCCAGCTGCCGACCGAGGCGACCCGCAGCAGGGCCTCGGTATACGGATGCCGCGGCGCGCGCAGCACGGCGGCGGTCGGCCCGGCCTCGACGATTTCACCGGCGTAGAACACCAGCACCCGGTCGCAGAACTCGGCGATGACGGCGAGGTCGTGGGAGACCGCGATGACCGCCAGGCCGCGGTCGGCCCGCAGCCCGGCGAGCAGTTCGAGCACCTCGGCCTGGATGGTGACGTCGAGAGCGGTCGTCGCCTCGTCGGCGATGAGCAGTTGCGGATCTCCCGAGACGGCGATGGCGAGCACGACCCGCTGCAGCATGCCGCCGGACAGTTCATAGGGATACTGGCGGTAGACGCGGGCGGGTTCGTGCAGGCCCATGGCCGCGAGCAGCCGCACCGCGGCGTCTCGGGCGTCCCGGCGGGACCGGCCGAGCTTCACCCGCAGCTGCTCGGCCAGCTGGTGCCCCACCGGCACCGACGGGTTGAGGTAGGACGCCGGGTCCTGGAACACCGCGGCGATCCGCGTGCCACGCAGCTGGTCCCAGGCCCGCCGCGGGATCCCGACCAGCGAGGTACCGGCGAAGTCGATCGTTCCGTCGCTCACCGCGCAGCCGGGCGCGAGCACCCCGAGGACCGACCGGCAGACCAGCGTCTTGCCGCTGCCGGATTCACCGACGATGCCGACCGTCTCGCCGCGGCGGACCTCGAACGACACCCCGCGGACGGCCTCGGTCCGGCCGCCGGCGATGGTGACCCGCAGACCGTCGATCGTCAGCAGCACCTCGGCGGGGTGGGTGGTCGGCTCAGGCATGGGACCTCTTCTCCTGCGCCGGGATGGTCTTCTCCTGCACCGGGATGGTTTTCTCCTGCGCCGGGATGGTGACGGCGGGTCGGCGGAGACGACTCCGGCCGAGCGGGATCGTCGCCACCCCCGTGGTGTCCCGGATGGCGTCGGCGATCGCGTTCAGCATCCCGGCGGACAGCATGATCGCCAGTGCCGGGAACAGCGGCGCCCACGGTTGCTGGGCCAGGAAGCCGAGGTCACTGGAGAGCATCCCGCCCCAGGTCGGGGCCGGTGGCTTCACCCCGATGCCGAGGAACGTCAGCGAGGACACGCTCAACAGCACGATCGCGGACATCTGCGCGGTGGTGACCGCGACCGTCGGGAACACCTTGGACCAGACGTGGTGGCGGATGATCCACCAGCGGGACGCCCCGAGCAGCTCGGCGATCTCCACGTACTGCGCGCGGGTGAGGGTGAGGGCCGCCGCCCGGGTGACCCGGAAGAACAGCGGCGCGAGGAACACCCCGACGGCCAGCATCGCCTGCTCCTGGCCGTTGCCGATAACGCCGGTCACGGCGATCGCGAAGACGATGTAGGGCAGGGTCATCACCGCGTCGGTGATGCGCTGGGCCACCCATTCGAACAGTCGGCCGAAGTAGACCGAGCCCAGTCCCGCCGGCACCCCGAGCAGGAAGGCCACGGCCACCGCCTCGACCGCGCCGACCACCGAGCGGCCGGTGGCGTCCATCAACCGGCTGAGCACGTCGCGGCCGAGATAATCGGTGCCGAGCCAGTGCGCCCCGCTGGGGCCGGCCAGGATGTGGCCGGTGTCCTGGGCGAGCGGGTCGTGTGGGGCGAGCGCCCCGCCGGCGAACCCGAAGAAGGCGACCACGGCGAGGATCACCAGCGCGATCTTCGTGGACCGCAGCCGCAGGGCCCGCCGCAACGGGCCGCGCGCGTTCTCGGTCACGGCTGCTGCCTCCTCGCGTGCGGTGTCAGGCGCAGCAGGGCGGCGTTCACCAGGAGGTTGGAGACCACGACGAGCCCGATCATCGTGACCAGCACCCCCTGGATCACCGGGATGTCGCCCTTGCCCGCCGCGTCCAGGCTGAGCTTGCCGAGGCCCGGCAGGTTGAAGACCGCCTCGGCGACGACCATGGCCCCGATGATCTGCGGGATGGAGTAGCCCAGCACGGTGATCGCCGGCCCGGCGGCGTTGCGCAGCGCATGGCCGAACACCACCCGCAGCTTCGTCAGGCCGCGGACGTCGGCCCCGGTGACGTAGTTCTCCCGCAGCTCCCCGACGAGGGAGGTCCGCAGCTGGCGGGCGATGGCCACGGCGCCCTCCACCGCGAGCGCGATCGCCGGGAGGATCGCGAAGCGCAACCACCGCCCCGGGTCCTCGCTGAACGGTACGTAGCCGCCGGAGGGCAGGATCGGGACCGTCACCGAGAACAGCACGATGAGCCCGATGCCGATGACGAACGGCGGCACGGTCGACGCCGCCGAACACAGCAGGGTGACCCCCCGGTCGAACCAGCCGCCGCCCGACAGGGCCGCCCCGATGCCGAGGGCGCCGCCGAGCAGGACGGCGATCAGCACGGCGAGGAGCGTGATCGAGAGGTTCACCGGCAGTGCCTGGCTGATGCTGTCCGTCACCGGGAGGGTGGTGTAGTAGGACCGGCCGAGGTCCCCGGTGAGGGCGTGGCCGAGCCAGCTGAGGTACTGGACGACCAGCGGCCGGTCGAGACCGAAGTAGTGGTTCATCCGGTCGATGTCCGCCGGCGTCGCGGTCTCGCCGAGCACCTGCGCCGCGGGGTTGGTGTCGGTGAGGGCACCCAGCCCGTAGGTGATGATCGTGGCGATCAGCACCACCGGGATGCCGACGAACAGCGTGCTGCGCAGCAGCCGCAGCACCGCCATGCCCCACTGTGCGGCCCACCGGCTCAGCGGGACGCCCGCCCCCCGGCCGGTCAGCCCCGCCGGCGCATCGAACTCAACTGCCGTCATCGGCCGCCCTCCACCCGCTCACCGGACCACCCGCTCACCGGACCACCCGCTCACCGGACCACCAGCTCACCGGACCGCCTGCTCACCGGACCGCCTGCTCACCGGACCACCCGCTCATCGGACCGCCTGCTCATCGGACCAGCTCGTGGCCGGGCTCAGTTGACCCGGACGCCGTCAAAGCGCTGCACCGCCAGGTAGCTGCCGAGCGGCGAGACGTTCTTCTTGCGGGCGAGGACGCGCGGCTGGGTGTACAGGAAGATGTTCGGCATCCGCTCGACCGCGATCCTGGTGGCCGCCTTGAGCACTGTCGGATACGACGGATCCTCCAGCGGCGTCTGGCGCACCTTCTGCAGGGCCGCGTTCAGTTCGGGCGGCGTCCTGCGGCCGGGATTCATCAGACCCTGCTCGCCGAAGAGCACCTGGAAGGCCTGCACGGCCGAGTCCCGCCCGGCGAAGCCGTCCACCGCGAAAGCCTTCGCGTGCTGGATGTACACGATCTGGGTGGCCTGGGACGCCGGGATCGTGTCGATGGTGACCTTCACGCCGACCTTGGCCAGCTGCGCCTGCACCTGCTCGGCGAGAGCGGAGCTCGCGCCGGTGGCGGTGAGCGGCAGCTCCAGACCGTTCGCGTAGCCGGCCTCGGCGAGCAGCTTCTTCGCCTTGTCCGGGTCGTAGGGGAACGCATTGTCCAGGCTCGGGTCGTGGCCCACGTACCCGGGCGGGAACGGCTGGTAGTTGACCACCCCGAGGCCGAACGTCTGGGCCTTGGCGAGCGCCGCGCGGTCGAGGGCGTGCTTGAACGCCTCGACGACCAACGGGTTGTCGAACGGCTTCTTCGTGACGTTGACGTCGAGCACCGTCGTCACCAGGGAGGGGATGACCTGCACATCGAGGCCGGCCGCCTTGGCCGCGGAGACCTGGCTGCCCGGGATCTGGGCGACGTCGAGCCGGCCGGACTGCAGCGACGCGATCGCCGTCGCCGCCTCGGGCAGCGGATACAGCTCGAAGTTCCCGATATGGATGTTCGCCTTGTCCCAGTACCCGGGGAACCGGACGAGCTTCGCCGACTGGTTCGGCACGTACTCGGTGAGCCGGAACGGCCCGGCGCCGACCGGCCTGGTGGCCAGCCCCTTCGCGTCCTTCTCGAACGCCGCCGGACTGACGATCATCCCGGTTTTGCCGGCGAGCAGGCTCGGGACCTGGTAGTCGACGGACGAAAGCTTGAGGGCGACGGTCCGTGCGTCGTCATCCGCGGCGACGGCCTCGACGGTGGCGAGCTGGGCGGCGACGAGCGAGCCGGGGAAGGTCAGACCCCGCTCGATGCTCTTGCGCACGGCGGTGGCGTTCACCGGCGTGCCGTCGCTGAACGTGAGACCGGGCCGCAGAACGAAGGTGACCTGGTCGCCCTTCCCGTTGTACTTCCACGACTCGGCCAGCGCCGGTACCGGATTGCCCTTCTCGTCCAGTTTGGTGAGGCCGGCGTAGACCAGTGACAAGGCGTGCACGTCCCAGCCGGCGGACGAGGTCACCGGATCCCAGGAGGTGACCGTGGACCAACCCCACCGCAGCGTTCCCCCGTCCTTGCCGGCGGACGAGACCGAACCGCTGCCACCGCCGCAGGCGGCGAGCAACAGCGACGAGCCGGCGAGCGCGCCGAGACCGAGGAAGCCTCGGCGACCTAGCACCGTTGAATCGGCTCGCGATTGTGCGTTCACGGGGGGCGGTCTTCCTTTCTGAAGACGTGCATCTCTGAGGACGTGCATCATCGAGGGCTGTCGGCGAGGCCGTGGGCGTCCGCAGGCAGGAAAATCGGGCGCGCGGAAGGAGGCGTTTCCCGGACGCGAAACATACGCCGGCCATGTTCATCGCCCGGCGGCGTAACGCGTTCGAAACTCGCCCGATATCAGCTTTCAGGTCTTCCGCGGGGGCCACGAAAAAGAGCGGTCGGCCAGCCGGCGGAAGTCAGGAGAAGTCAGCCGGTCAGCGACAGAGGGCGCTGGCCGTCCGCTGGTAGTCCACGTAGCGACATGCCACGGAGAGGAATCTCGACCGCATGGATGAACAATGCCCGACTCGCGACCTCGCCGTCAACACACGACCAGGCACGATGCGTGCCGATCATGGCGTCACGCCCTATACGTCTGTTTTGTTCCATGTGACAGCGTCGTCCGAGCGGGCCGAAGCCATTGTCAAGCCCCAGCGCGGCGCATCATGAGGTGAGCAGCATCTCGATGATCTTCTGGAGTCAGGCGACCTCGCCTCGGTCGACACGTCGTGGTGGATCGCGTGGAACGAGTCGCTGATCGGTTGCGTCTGAGTGTCCGGTCGCGGGTCGCGAGCGGAATGTGTCCGACTGCGGGACGGTGTCCGAGCGAGTGCACGGCCGGTAACGGTGTCTTCTGGTCGACGCTCCGGTTGCGGGAGCTCGCGTTGAGGTCGACCTGCTGGTCCGCCGCTTCCGCTGTGGGACCGGCAAGTGCGTCCGGGTGACGTTCGCCGAGCAGGTGACGGGGCTGACCAGCCCGCACGCCCGGTTCATCCCGCTGGCGCGGCAAATGGTGGAGGCGGTCGGGTTGGCGCTGGCGGGCAGGGCTGGCGCCCGCCGTGCAGGAAGCCGCTGAATCGGGGGTTCTGGAGCAAAACGGATCATGTCCTCAGCCTTGGACGACCCAGTTCTTGATCTTCTTTTCGATGTGTTTCCGCAGCCCGTCGGCGTCGGGGCTGGCGGGCACCACGCCACTGAAGCATTCGCTCGATCGTTTGGCGAGTAGTGTCTCCACGCTCCTGGCGTGGCTGGAAGGGAACGCGAGAAAGGATTTGCCTGGCCCGAGTTCGGTCGAGAGGCCAAGGAAGGAACGGCCGATGTTGAGGCCGGGCGGTGCGCTGTAGTTTTTTGCCTCGATGGCGGCAATCAACTTGGATGCCCGCGGATGGACGTTCGCCTGCCGGCTCCGCTGCGCCTCGTCGTGATCGAGTACGGCGACGTCGCACTCGTGGGGGACACCGGACGTTGCGAGCACGAAGACGCCCAGGTGGATCTCGAGGATGCGTGTCGGGCTGAACGTGACCTTCGCGTACGTGAACTGTTGGTTCCACAGGTTCCCGGGGGAGCGTCGGAACACGACGGCTCGAGGCCGGCTGTGACCGTCGTTGGTGAGCAGGACGGTCCCCCCGGCGTCCCGGGCGGCCCGGACTGCCTCGGTCAGGAGGGCGGCCTCGTACAGGTCGGACTCTGTGGCGGCGTCCACGTAGACGTCGCTGAGTGTGTCAAGTGCTGCACGCACGGCTGCGAGCGCGGCGTCCCTGCTCACAGCCATGACGAAAGCTCCTGCTGCAGTGGCGCAAGCTCCTGCTCGACGATGCCTCGGCGCCATTCTGCCTCCCGGGCTTGCACACCGATGTTCAGAACTCTGGGACTGGGATCGTCTTCGTCCGCAAAGACGATCTGGTTGCCAGACAGGTCGGTGAGTTCCAGAAGACCAATCAGCGCTCGTCTTGACGCGGCCATGGTCCGGGCCGCGGTCACGAGAGCCTCACATAGCAGGCGAAGCCGCTGGTCCCCGTCATACTCGATCACCGCGACGTCAGCGCGCCCGATCCTCGCGCTTTCGGTGTCGGTGATCCGCTGATCGCGCAGCCGGCGCTCTCGCGCGGAGAGTTCGAATCCGCGGACCAGCCGGCCCCTCGTCACCTCGGCCCGGAGCTGCTGCGCGATCTCCCCAGATAGTCCCTCGACCTGCAGCATCAGCTCTTCGTAGATCTCGCCGCTCTGTTCCAACCCGGTGCCCTTCGTTCAACTGGTCCCGTGTCCACCACCAAAGCACTAAACGCGGCCGGCTGCTCGAACTTTTCTGCCTCCGAAAGATACTCTAGGACATCATGGGCGGTCCGGTTCCGCGACCCTTGCGGCTGACCGCACAGTCGCGGGCGGCCAGCCGCACCCAGGATGGCAACGGGATAGGGCCGAATCAAGGAGCCTCGATCGAGGCACCCGTTTTCCGGTGAGCATGCCGACGTCCACCGAACTACAGACCGGCCTGGTACCCGTTCGCGGATCGATGCTCTGGCTCGTCATCGGGATCTGCGCCGACGCCGTCATCGGTGAACGGATCGGGGTCGGACTCCGACTCCGTGGTGATGCCAACAACGACGTCGGGACTAGAATTCGCGTGGTGGTGTCCGCCGGGCTCCCGGGCTGCCGGTTCCTGGTCCTGCGTGGGACCGGATGGGGCGGTACTGGCAGGCGGTGGACGTAGCGTCTGCGCGAACTCCTCCATCTGATAGTCGTGGAAGGTCTCGGCGATCTGGTCGGCCAGCAGCCGGCGTTGCGGATCGTCGTGGGTAAGGCCAGCCGAGTCCAGCAGCCTGTTGAGGTGGTCGGCCGCCGTGTCAGGTATGCGCTGGGACGCGGCACCGTCTATGCCGTTCCGATGGTGGCCGTCCGAGTGACCGTTGCCGTCTGCAAGGGAAGCTGTCGTCTGCGCCGGAAAGCGGTCGAGGCGGTGGAACCATTCAGGCAAATCGCGGTTGTTCGCGGCGGCGGAAAGCCGAGCGAGTTGATGCAGATCCCCGATCGTGCGTTCGACCTGGTGGTCGTTCCGGGCCAGCCACCACACGACCGTGCTGCCGGTGTCCTTGAGTACGTCGTCGGCGAGGTACCGACGCTTGAGCTGGTCCCACCGCCATTCGTGTTTCCAGACCTCTTCATCCTTGCGCATGTCCGCCAGCTTGTCGAGGCGTTTCTGATCATGGTCGGTGAGAGTGAGCACGATGTCCTCGGCCATCACCATTAGTTGACCAGAGCGGTCGCGCTCCAGGTTGCCGAGCCAGCCGCTTAGCTCCTGTTCGACGAGCGCCGCGCGGGCGGGGGGACTCTTCTCGGTCACCAGCCGAGCGCGCTGAATGATCGCCTCGCGCGCGGCGCCGGCCTGGTTGGCGAGCGTCGTGATCTGGTTCAGCTCGATCGTCCCCCAGCGGACCGTGGCTGAGAACAGGAAGTCATAGTCCGCGGTGCTGCTTGGCACTCTAACTCTACTGAGTCGGTGCTCACTCTGACTGATCGGTCGCGGCGCGGAGGTGGGAATCGGGATGTTCTGCGATCGGAAATCGAGACGCTTGATATTTCGCAAAAAAAGGAGTCCGACGGCAAGGGCAGTAAAAACGAGAAAGATCGGCACGGTCGTCCAGGAAAAATGATTCCATGGCACGACGAGAATTCCTACCAAGCCGCCGATGACTATGAGTAGAGTCGCGACGGCTGCGCGGCGGAACGGCACGATGATATCTCCCCACGCTGGTATTCTGGTCAGTGTGCCACGCGACTTCGCGCGGTATGAATCTTCCGCAATAGCTGTACTCTTATGTGGCTGCGCGCCTGGTATGTGCTGGTGTCCGCCGTGTCGGCCCATAGGCATGCGACTCCATAGAGGCGGGCCAAAATGCCGACCTGTCGGTCGCAGGCGGTCACCAACAGGTCGAGAATTACCTCGCGATACCGCTGGGCATCGGCTGCCTCGTCCAGCCAGCTGCCGATCCGCTCAGTCCCGATCACCTGGTCTTCGGTCAGAACACCATTCCAGCAGGCTGCGAGATGATCGCGTACGGATGGCTCGTCGAGGAGCGGACCAGCGAGGCGATCAGGGGAGCGGACCAGGGCCGTCGGAATGGAAAGCGCGAGGAAAAGCGTGGTATCAACCTCCCATCGGGCCCGGTCGGATCCCTTTCCCTGACCGAAGGTCATTGCGAGTCGACTGAACATCAGCCGTCGTAGGCTCTGGCTGTCCGCGACGAGTCGCAGCAGCGCCTCTCTCGGCATGGGCAAGCCACGTTGGCGTCGCGTGAGATGGTGTAGCCGGACCACGGCCTGTTCCGGATGGCGTTTCGCGATCACCTCGCTGCACATCGCCACGAGAACGCCAACGAGACATTTGCTCAGCCGTGATTCCTGAGACCATTCGTAGATCTTCCGTCGGAATACGCTGGCCGCCTCCTCGTGTTCAAGTCCGTATCGAAGAACGCGATCCGCAGCCTGCGGAAGCAAGCCGCGTCTTTCATTTGTCGTCCATTCCAATACCAGATCTATCAAAGTCGACCAGTCGTTCGGGTAACGCCCCCTCAAGCACTGCTCGGCAAGTCGCTCAGCCAGTCCGTCGCGACTTCTTTCTGTTAGATCGGGCGACCGGATGGCCCCGTCTATCCAGTTAATAAGGTGCGATCGCAGATCGGGCCTTTTATTCCAGTAATGGATCTGGATCGCTCTGTCATATCCAAGCTCTCTGAAACAAACACGACCGAACCGGTCTTCGGTGGCACCGATCTCCTGTAACCGTGCGGCCAGGTCATCCTGAACAAGCAACGGTAGATCATTCGGTGGATGCTCCGTCGTTTGCAGAAGAAGTTCGGTGGCCACCTGGATGTCATGGGACGGCGCCTCATGCAACATAGCGACGGTGAGTAGCAGCGCTCGCTGAAAGCCACTCTGGTGTTTCCCGAGGAGATCCGTCACCTGGGCTGACTGATCCGCGATGGCGACGCAGGCACGGCGGCACCAGTCGGCGGGCCCCTCCTTTGGCTGGCCCTGGTCACGTGCACGACGGATCAGCGAGGCGATATCGGCCGTTCGCTGCATGGAGGGCTGTCCCGCCAGGTTCTCGGCGACCTCGGGGGGCAGATGGGTATCCTGACCAAGATCGATCTCGGATATCTTAAGGTGTTTCTCTAGGACCCGTTTCTCGGACAGCCGTCCGATCTCGACGAGAAGGCCCTCGAACTCGTTCCGGAGCTCGCGGGTCTCGGGGAGGATGACGACCAGATACGCGCTGCGCTCCAGGACGGTCGCCCGGAACGACGACAGCTCGCCCTGAACCTGGTCCCAGAGAACGCCATTCGCGGTGGAAAGATCCAGCCATAACTGATCACCGGCACCGATGTGGTCGGTGGAGAGGCGACTTCGCCCGTCCTCTGTCTCCGGCAACAGCTCGTGCAACGTCCCGAACGGACTGGCGAGGTCATAGAGGAGCACCTGTGCCGCTGTCCTTCGTCCGCTGCCGGCCTGTCCACTGAGCAGAACAGTTCGTCGATCCATCAGGATGTTCCGCGCGTCCCGATATCCCGGCGGCTGCACGAAGCGGTCATACAGCCAGACGAGATCGTCCTCGGCAATCCGTCGAGGATTCCATCGTTCTCTGTCATGCGCATATGTGCCGTACTGATAAACGTTCAGCACCCCGGAGCCGGCGTTGACGGCGCCAGAAGAATCCGTAATGATAGTTCTAAGCTGGTCGGTCATTCGTCGTTCGATACCTCTCGGGAGGTGTCGAAGCGCTGGTTGACGTCGCCCAGATGCTCGCCCGCCGTGTAGTTTACCCCGTTGCCGGAAAAGTGTTTTGAGTGATTGTAAAGATTACCCTTTCCTGTGTTCGTCGGCCCGCTCGTTCCCTTCACGATTGTGCCGGCATCGCCGTCAACGGTATTGCCGAGCAGTACCGTACCGTATGCTTCGCCGACAGAGTTCCTGGTGAGTTGCGGCGTCGCGGAGTCCGGGTGGCTACGGTCGGCCTCACGTAGAGTCGAGGACAACTCGCACAGCTTGTCGCCGAGAGTGTTAAGGTCACGCCCTATGTTGTGCTCGTCAAGGCGACAGGACTGACTGGTGGCGAACCAGTGTAGGTCTCTGGGCAGATCCGATCTGCGCAGTCGGTCGGTCTTCCGGCCGTCCAGGAGCGCGATGACCTTGTTGTTGTTTCGATGTGCTTCCATGATCTCCTGTCGTACCCAGTCCTTCGGATCGTGTAGGGCGGGGGAAGCGGCCCAGCTCGGTCCTACCACGGCAATTAGGACGGCGCATCGCCGTGCGTTGGCGATTAGCTCCTCGTCGAACTGCGTTCCGAGCGGGATCGATTTGGATGCCCGAAAGATGAGCTCGCTTCCGAAACGATGAGAGAGTTCCCGCTCGATCGTGATAGCGGTCTTGTCTCCGTCGCCGGTGCGATAGTTGATGAAGACTTCGGGCATGGGACTCTCCTCACGGGGTCACGATTTTTAGTGCTGTACTGAGATCTGGGGTTAGCGCCTGGACTGCCGGATTGCGGGGGTACCGCGCGAGGGTGCGGGCGAGCTGCCGTAGGTCGGCGGCGATAGTCGCGGAGCTTACGGTCAGCGCATCGGGGAGAACACGGCTGGCGAGTTCACAGGCGTGGTCGACGTTGCCGGCCGTCACGTGGGCCCGAGCCCGGCGAGTGCCATAACGGGCGTTCGTGCGCAGGGCGTACGCCGGCACCTGGGCCATCTCTCTGTCCATCACCTCGGCCGCCTGCTCGGGCCGACCAAGGTCGAGGAGACACCAGCCGGTGATCATGGCTACCGTGTCGGCGAGATGCGTCGTACCGATGACGGGTGCGCCTTCGTCGAAGACCGCATCGGCGAACAGGTCGCGGGCCTCATCCAGGCAGCGCATGCAGGCGTTGTAGTCCCCGTTGATCGCATGTCCCTGGGCTTCGCGCTGCGCGGCCAAGCCTTGGATCCGCGGCGGGAGCCCGCCATGCCGCGCCTGTCGGGCGAGCGCGACGGTCTCGTCGCCCTGTTCCCGGTAGAGAGTGATCAGCGCGCGCCGGACCATGGCGTAGGCGGCGAGATGGTGGTCGCCACCTGCGGCGGCCAGTTCGACTGCCCGCTGTGTCCACCACAGAGCCGCCCGGTCGTCTCCGGTCTCTTGCGTCAGCCAGCCGACGTACTCCGCATAGCGTGAACCGAGGCGAAGAAGCTCCTGCCGCATGCGCGGCCCCGCGTGCGTCGAGAGTTCTCGTAGGGTATGTGTCTGCGCGATGAGGGCCGGCAAGAGGAAGCCGGGGCTGACCGACTGGCCGAGCCGCCGATAGTTGTCGAACAGCGTGCGAAATGTCTCCAGGGCCGAAGTGTTCTCCATGCCGACTCTGGCTTCGAAAGGACCTTGGGTGCCGAGGCCGATACCCATCGCGGAAGTCACGCCTGCCGCCATGATTTGGCGTCTACCGATGGGCTGGAACCAGCTCTTGCCCTCCGGGGAAAGCTGCATAAGCCAAACCTCCTCTTCGTGTCCGTCATCTTCGGCTGATATCTTCGCCGTGGATGCCAGCCTCTTAGCGGACAGTAGCGCAACAAGTACGCCACCTGTCTGCAGTGTGTTATCGCATAGCTGCGCAAGCTCGTGATTGGGTGCCTTCAGCCCACGTTCGACCTTGCTGAGATGCCCTTTGCTGTAGTGCACCGCGGTGGCCAGTTGTGTGAGTGTGATACCGGCGGCAAGACGCAGCTTCCGTAGTTCGCCTCCGAAGAACTTATCTTCGCCGATCACGTCTACCTCCGTCGCTGTCCGAACATCCATCGTCGTCTGTTCGCCCAGCCGAGTGTCTCGCAGATCGAGTGTGCCAGTTGTGGAAGGGAGGAAACCCAGATGCGGAATGTTTCCCGTTTCCTCTTGCCGGTGTGGGCGGGACCTCGTGGCGCCACTGGAGTTGGAGCTCCAGGCCACCCTGCTTGAACGTGATGTGCGCCGAGGAGGCAGTCGCGACTCCAGAGCCCCGGCGAGGTTGCTTTCTAGCTAAGAATTAGGCGATCCGGTACATCGCGAGGTGGCGGCAGGCCCGCGAGATAGCGCTCACGCCGGCCGAGCAGGCGTCGCCGCTGGCGCGTCGTTCCTACGACCTGCGGCACGCGGCCGTATCGCCCGGCCGGTCGACCACTCGTGAGACACGGCGGGTCCGTGGCCACCAGCCTGAACGGCACCGGCTCGGCACACAGGAATGCGACATCCGGCAGGCGGTCCCGCCCACCGCCAGCGACCCGAGTCGGAGTCAGATCCGCCGGTACCTTCGCGGATCATGCGTCGCCGGCGGCGACCGCCACAGCGCCGACCGGGCGAGCTTGCGAGTCCGTGTAGCCGCTCCTCGATCCCTTGTGGCGACCATGGGGTGGCGGCCATGGGCCTCGCCGTCGCCCTCAGCAGCGCGAGGCCGGCGCGCGATGTCGGCAGCGTCGTGCGCTGCAGTGGGCAGAAGACTGGTGCGGCCACCGGGCGGGTGATGTCGGAGCCCGACGACGACGCGCGCCTTCAGGAAGGTTGCGGGCGGAGGTATCACGTCGTTCCGTCGAGTGCCAGGGCGGCCGCGAGGGCGTCTGGGCGTTGCAGTTCGGGGAAGTGCCCCGTCCCGGGCAACCGGTGGATACGAACGGAGGGGACGTGGTCGCGTAGTGTCTCCGGATCGCTGGCGCGGTGGGACCGGTCGGCGTCGCCCCACAGCAGGGTGACCGGGACGGCCGGCGCCAGGGTCGGCGCGGGGCCGCTGAGGTAGGTCTGGAACGCGGTGGCGAGAGCGAACATCGCCCCCGCGGCGAACGCGGCGTCGCTGTGGCGGACGATCATGCTGCTCAGCATGGCGTCGGCCGTGGCGGCGCGCAGCCAGGAGCGGGCGACCAGCGGCGCGCACGGCCGCAGGAGGAGCTGGCCGACCCCCGGCAGGCGCAGCGGCGATCTGCGGGCGACGGAGTTCCGCCAGGCGATCTCCTGCGCCCAGCCCGGGGCCTGCGTGAGCACGAGACGGTCGACCAGGTCGGGGCGGCGGGTGGCGATGTCCAGGCCGAGGTAGCCGAACGCGCAGGGAAACACCAGCCCCATCGGTGCACCGCCGAGGTCAGCCAGGAATGCCTCGACGACCCGGGCGGTCGCGGCGAAGGAGCCGTCGAAGCCGGCCGGCGGGGTCGAGAAGCCGAATCCCGGTGGCTCGAGGACCACCACCCGGTGACGCCCGGCGAGCCGGCTGATCACCTCGCTGTAGGCCTCCACGGTGACCGGCGGATCCGCGACGAACACCAGCGTCCGCCCCTGTCCGACGTCGCGGACGCGCAGCAGCGCACCGGCGGCCTCGACGACGTGCACCCCCGGTGTCCGGGCCGACGCGGGCAGCCCGCGCCGCAGCGGCCGAGCGAACCGCTCGTCGATCCGAGGTCCCCATCGCGTCGCCGGCACCCGTCCATGTCATCAGACCGGTGCCGGCCGGCGTCGACCGGAGCTGGTGAAGGCGAGACCAATCCGGCGCCGGTCTGGTGCCCGGTAATCCCCGACCTCGCAGCGCCAGAGCTATGTGCGGACGGCACCGACGACCACCCCTGGGGTCAGCGCCCCGGTCGCCGGCGTCCAGCAGGAAGAGCTGACACGGGCTATCCGTCTGTGTCCGTCCCTCCGCGCACCACGGTGATGACCGTGAGCGTCAGGGCGAAGGTGCCGCCGAACGCGGCGCCGCCGGCGAGCACCGCGCTGGCCAAGCTCTCACCGTTGACCCGGACAAGGATCCCGGTGATCACAGCCACCAGGGTCGATAGGGCGGCGAGGAATGCTAGAAGCAGGATCAGGACTGTCCGGCGTTCGTTGTGGTCTCTAAGTGGGTGTTCGACCCTGTTCTAGGCTTCATAAGCAGGTTAATCTTCCGCCCGGCGGCCACGCCCAGTGACTTCTCGAAGAAATCCATGTAAGGTCTGAGGCATTCTATCCGATATGACATCCATGCCGATGCCGAGTTCGAACTGAAGAGTCCTGTCTCATCCCGCTGCCTGATGTTCTGCGGCTTTCATCGGCGACGGAAAGGATTCTTCCCCCTTCCTTGCCGTCCAGCAGTGGCGCCACTCCGTCCGGCAGCGTCAGCTCGTCACCGCAAGGGCCCTGGTTGCCGAAGCGGACAATCTACGTAAGGCCGATCCACGTCTTGCTCTCGGGCTCGCTCTCGCCGCCGACACGATCGACAGCCAGGCCGGAGCGCGCACCAGCCTGAGCACCACCCTGAACGACACGCCCCTCCAGACCGTACTCGGCGAGACCAACACGGTTGTTTCGGCCGCGCTCTGCCTCACCAGGGATGAATGGCGCCGCTATGCCCCCGGCGTCCCGTACAGGAGCACCTGCCGGTAATCAGGACACAGCGTGCTCCTCGGTCCCTACCTGCCAACGGACCACCCCCTCGGGCGTGGGGACGACACAGGCATGCTCGCCAGCTGCCTGATCGCGAGTAGTCGACTACTCGTGCGCTGGGAGCCGCCATGCGCCACAGTCGGGACCGTGGCGGCGGGCGGCACAGCGACCCGACGAGGCCGATGGACACCATCAGCTGACCGCCCCCGGGGGGAGGCGCGGACGGATGTCGACGGTCGAGATGGCAGGGGTGGACCCGCGAAAGCGGGACGTCGCTGAACTCCTTGTCGAGGCCACCACGGTGTGTGCCGCGGCCTTCTGGCGCGACCTGGCCGAACGGGCGGCCAAGACGTTCTGTCAGACACTGATGGTCGTCCTGGGCGCGGGTCGAGTGGGCCTGATGTCCGCGTCGTGGGTCCTGTCGCTGTCCCTGGGGGCAGCGGCCGCCGCCCTGTCGTTGCTGACGTCCGTCGGCTCCCGGCTGGCTCCGATCGGGACGCCGATGTCGCCGAGTCTTGTCGACACCTTCCCCGAGATCTATGCGCGTGCGCGATCGGTGGGATTCCCTGCCGGACCAGGGGCGGGCGGTGCGGCGCGGCCGGCGTCGTCCTCGCCGCGGTCGGGGTCGGAATCGGCGCGGCCGGAGCCCGGTGCGGCGGGAGTTCGCGGCCTACGCCGACGGCGGGTTTCTTCCTGACTCTCCTGGCGCTCGGGCTGTCCTGACGAACCGACCAGCCGGATTATCTTCGTTCTATTGTCGCGCTCGAGTCACCGCGGCGGGAGATCTTCGACGCTGGGCCGGCGGTAAGGTTCGGTCGTGCGGGGGGGATGGTCATTGACGGGCCGGGCCGAGGAACTGGGTCTGGTCGACCGGGTGATGCGCCTGGCTTCGGGGCCCACGGGTGTGTTTCTCGCGGGTGAGGCTGGCGTCGGAAAGACGCGGCTGGCCCGGGAGGCGCTGGCGGCGGCGCGCCGCCGCGGGATGGTCGTGCGGTGGGCGACCGCGACCATGGCGACCCGGGGGATTCCGCTGGGCCTGTTCACGGTCTTTGGTGCTTCCGGCGGTGACCTCGCGACGGCGACGCGGCGGACCTTCGACCTGTTGAGCGACGGCGGGTCGGACGGCCGCCCCATTGTGCTCGGGGTGGACGACGCGCATCTGCTGGACGAGGTTTCGGCGCTTGTCCTGTACCAGTTGGCGTCCCGTGGGCTGGTCAGACTCGTGGTCACCGTCCGGAACGGAACGTTGGTGCCGGAGACGGTGACCGCCTTGTGGAAGGAGCAGTATCTGGAGCGTGTGGAGGTCGTGCCACTGGCCGAACCCACAGCGCGCGATCTTCTGCGGACGGTCCTGGGTGGTGACGTCGACAGCGTCAGCGCCCAGCGGATCTGGGCGCTGACCCGCGGGAATCCGCTGTATCTGCGGCTGCTCGTGGAGGGCGAACGGGCAGCCGGCCGGCTGCGGGCGACCGCGGGGGTGTGGCGCTGGTCGGGGGAGCCACGCCTGTCCCGTGGGCTCACGGAGCTGGTGGAGGCTCGGATGGGGGAGCTGCCGGAGCCGCTGCGAGACGTGATCGATCTCCTCGCGCTCAGCGAGCCACTCGGCGTCGTTCCCCTGGTGCGCCTGACCTCCCGGGCTGCCGTCGAGCAGGCCGAGGAGCGCGGCCTGCTGGAGATCAGCAGAGACGGACAGCGGCTGCACGCCCGGCTCGCCCACCCGCTCTACGGCGAGGTGCGTCGCGCGAGTACCGGCCTGCTGCGGGCCCGGCGGCTGCGCGGAACCCTCGCGACGACCCTCGGGGCCCTCGGCACCCGGCGCGCCGATGACGTTCTTCGCCAGGCCGTGCTGGTCATGGACTCGGATCTCACCCCGGACACCGGTCTGCTGCTCGCCGCCGCACGCGCGGCCAGCGTGCTCGGTGACGTCGGCCTGTCGGAGCGGCTCGCTCGGGCCGCGATCGCCGCCGGAAGCGGGTTCGAGGGCCGCCTCCTGCTCGCGTTCGCCCTGACCTGGCTCAACCGCGGGCAGGAGGCCGAGGAGCAGCTTCGCGTGTCGGAGCCGCTCGCGCGCAGCATCGTCGAGCAGAGCCTGGTGGCGATTCCCCGGGCCGGGAACCTGTTCTGGATCCTGCGGCAACCGGACGAGGCCGACGAGGTCCTGCGGCGCGCGGAACACGCCTTGGAGGCTCTGTCCGTCCCCGCCGGCGCATCGGTCGCCGTGGACGGGACGCTCAGCATCACCGACCCTGATCGCGCCGCCCAGGACGGCGCCACGGTCAGGGCGGCGCTGGCCGCGCTGCGCTGCACGTTCGATCTCTGGCTGGGCCGGCCCGCCGAGGCGGTGCGCGCGGCCCGCGCGGCGCTGGAGCAGACCACGCTGCCCGACGAATCGGTCGTCCTGGCCGGCTGGGGCCTGTCCGCCGGCCTGGGTGTCCTCGGCCGTTTCGACGAGGCCCGCCCGGAGTTCCCCCGGCTGCGCGGGGCGGTCGCCCGCATCGGTGACGGCCCGCTGCTCGCCATGGGCCTGCATGACCTGAGTGTTCTCGGTCTGCGCCTCGCCGGCCATCTCGACGAGGCGCAGACGCTGGCCCGGACGTCCTACGACGAGCTTCGTCAACCGTTCGGGAACTCCCACCTGATGGGGATCACGCTGCTCGGTCACGTGGCGGCGGCGCGCGGGTACGCGCGCACCGCCCTGCGCTGGCTGCGCGAGGCTCACGCCGGCCTGGTGGACGGTGGGCTGGGCGGGTGGGAGATCCGCGCGCTGATGAGCCTGACCCAGTCGTACGCGATGCTCGGCGCCGCCACCGAGGCCAGGGTGGCGCTGCACCAGCTGGAGACGGGGTGGCATCCCGGGTTCGCGCTCTTCGAACCGGACCGGGCGCTGGCCACGGCCTGGGTCTCAGCCGCCGAAGGGGCGATCAGCGAGGCGATCGCGACGCTGTGCCGCGCTGCCGAGAGGAACGCGGACAACGGGGAGTGGGGCTGGGAGGTGTTGCTTCGCCAGACGGCCGCCCGGTTCGGGTACCGGCAGGGTGCCGCGAGGCTGGCGTGGCTCGCGCAGCGGGTCACGGGTCCGCGCGCGTCGCAGGCGGCCGCGCATGCCGCCGCGCTGGCCGCCGACGACGGCGCGGCGCTGCTGTCCGTCTCCTCCCAGCTGGAAGACATGGGGGACCTGGCCGCCGCCGCCGACGCCGCGGCGCAGGCCGCACTGGTGCATACCCGTGCGGGCCGGCGGGGCCAGGCGTCAGTGGCCACCGCGCGGGCCGACCGTCTGGCCCGCGCGGGCGAGGGNCTCCTGACCCCGGCGCTGGCGGCGGCCCTGCGGCCGCTGCCCCTGACCGCGCGGGAACGCGAGATCGTCAGCCTCGCGACCCGGGGACTGTCCAACCTGGAGATCTCCGCGCGTCTGGTCATCTCGGTCCGCACCGTGGAAGGACATATCCTGCGCGCCGGACAGCGGCTCGGCGTACGCGGCCGAACCGGCCTGGCCGCCGCGGTGTGGGGCGACACACCGGCCTTCGAAGACGAGTAGTCGACTACTCGTGCGCCGCCCGCCCGCCCGCGCCACGGTCAATTCCTGGTCGCGTACGCGTGGCGATGCTTGGACGGCGCCGCGCCAGGAACGGGGAGATACGGATGCGGGGGCGTCTACTCGGACAGGCTCGGGCGCGACTGCAACGGTTGATGCGCGCCTCCTTCGAGCAGAAGAGCCCCTTCGGCATGTCTGATCCAGCCCAGGCCGGAGCTGATCGGGCTGTCGACCTACTGCGCGAGACTCTGCATACCGGCGACCCCACCGCGCTCAACACTGCCATCGACCTGTTCCACCAAGCGGTGGCGGCCACCCCGACCGACGATCCCGACCGCGCCGGGATGCTGTCC
>NZ_JYFN01000016.1:29892-29978 GCF_000948395.1 Frankia torreyi
GCGGTGGCCGCCACCCCGACCGGCCATCCCAACCGTGCTATGCACCTGTCCAACCTTGGTCTTGCCCTGCAGGTCCGGTTCGGGCG
>NZ_JYFN01000016.1:30606-125980 GCF_000948395.1 Frankia torreyi
GCTGTCCAACCTCGGCGGCGCCCTGCAGGCCCGGTTTGGGCGGATCGGGGAGCTGGGTGATCTGGATGAGGCGATCATCGTCGGTCGGGCCGCCGCGGGCGTGGTGGGGGCATCGCCGAGGGTACGGGTTCAGGCGGCTGCCGGCTGGGGGCGGGCGGCCGCGGGTGGGGAGCGGTGGGATGAGGCGGTGGCCGGGTTCACCGCCGCAGCCGAGCTCGTAGGCCAGCTCGCCCCTCGCAGCCTGGACCGCTCTGATCAGGAGCACCTCCTCGTCGCTCTGAGGAATCTGGGTGCGGACGCGGCGGTGTGCTGTGTCCAGGCCGGGCTGCCGGAGCGGGCGGTGGAGTTGTTCGAGGCGGGTCGGGGGGNGCTGCTCGGGCAGGCGTTGGATACCCGCACCGACCTGACCGACCTCACCGCGGCGTATCCCCGCTTGGCCGAGGCGTTCACCCGCCTCCGCGACGAACTGGATTCGGCGGACCCCACACGGACCTTCCCATCGCTCACCACCGTGGGACCGGACGGCATCAGCGCCGCCTACGACGACGGCGGTCGGCGGAGGTCGGCGGCGCTGGCGTTTGACGCGCTGATCGAGCAGATCCGCGGGCAGGACGGCTTCGAGGGCTTCCTGCGCCCCCCGTCGATCCGCGAGCTGCACGCTGCGGCCGTCGATGGCCCGGTGGTGATCGTCGCGGTGTCAGATTACGGATCCCATGCTTTGATCCTGATTCGCGACGAGGTCCATACCCTGCCGCTCCCCAGGCTGACCTCCGAAGCCGTCGACGACCGGGTGACTGCGTTCGTCACCGAGTCTTCCCCCGCTGGGGAGGAGGAGTTGGGGGACGTGCTGGGCTGGCTGTGGGACCAACTCGCAGCCCCCGTTCTGGGCCGGCTAGGTCTGACCGGTCATCCGCGGGATCAGGAGTGGCCGCGGGTGTGGTGGTGCACCTCCGGCCTGCTGTCGTTCCTGCCGTTGCACGCCGCTGGACATCATCACACCTGCCACGACGCCGTCCCCGCCACCGTTCTCGACCGTGCTATCTCCTCCTACACCCCGACGGTCCGCGCGCTCATCCACGCCCGCCGCCCCCTGCCCGAGCCTGTGCCCCACCGGCAGGAGCCGCACATCGTCGCGGTCGCCATGACCCACACCCCACCCGCCCTGGATCCCTCGGGGGAAGACATCTCCCTGAACGATCTTCCTGGCGCGAAGGAGGAAGTCGGCCACCTTGAAGCGCATTTCCCCGGCCGGGTGCGGCCCTTGATCGACCTGCGGGCGACCTACGCCACGGTGACCGAGGCCCTGCCGGCCTGCCGGTGGGCGCATTTCGCCTGCCATGGGATGGCCGACCTTGCCGACCCGTCGGCCAGCCGGCTGTTCCTGCACGACCACCGAACCCGGCCGCTGACCGTCCTCGACGTGACCCGGCTGCACCTCGACGGCGCGGAACTGGCGTTCCTGTCCGCCTGCGAGACCAGCCGGCCCGGCGACCTGCTCCCCGACGAGGCGATCCACCTGGCGTCGGCGTTCCAACTCGCCGGCTACCGTCACGTCATCGCCACCCTGTGGCCCATCGACGACACGGCCGCGGCCGATCTCACCGACGACATCTACGGCACCCTCGCCGCCAACGGTGACCGCCTCAACCCGGCCCGCGCGTTGCACGACGCGGTCCTCGGCCTTCGCGCGCTCAACCTCAACAGCCCACGCATCTGGGCCTCGCATCTCCACACCGGTGCCTGACCCCACCCCCCTACCGCTTGGAACCAGCCATGCCCGATGCGCTCGACACGGCGGGAATCCTCGCCGCCACGCACGCGATCCGCCCGCGCCTGTCCGCGCTCGTCGGCCCGGCCCACGCCGCGCAGCTCGACACCCAGCTCGCCGACGCCCTCACCCACCCCGACCCCACTCAGGCCGCGGCAGAGCTGGACCGGTTGCTCCGGAACCGCCCCCAGACCCGGGCGTTCCTGCGCCGTGTTCTCGCCGACGCCCCCCACTATCGACCGCCCACCCTCGACCAGGAAACCCAGCGGGCCGCCGACTCCAGCCGAGGAGTGGCGCTCGCCGGGGATTCCGGAGTCGTCGACGCCGACCGCTTCATCTGCCCGGATCCCGACTGCGACTACGCATGGCATCGGCCCTCGGTCGGCGACACCGTTCGCCACTGCCCCGACCATGCCGTCGCCCTGATTCCCGGCTGACAGGGCCAACGGCGTGCTCGACGAGTTCTGGAAGGCCATCGGCGGGAAACTCGCCGACCGCTGGGCCGCCCTCGCCGCTCCCGCACTCATCTTCTGGCTCGCCGGACTCGCCGCCTGGACCCACCACAACGGCGGCCTGCACACCCTGACCAGCCACACCGCCTGGCTCGACCGGCAGACCCCCACCGTCCAGATCCTCACCATCACCACCTGCCTGCTCACCATCGCCGCGTCCGCGGTGATCGTGAACCAGGCCGCCACCCCCGCCCTGCGCCTGCTCGAGGGTTACTGGCCCCCGTTCGCCGATCCGCTGCGCCACCGCCTCGCCGCCCGCGCCGCACGCCGCGCCGCCGACGACCAGACCGCCTGGCAGGCCGCCTACGCCGCCGTGCGCCCCCCGGCAGTCCCGACCAGCCGGCAACTCGCCGCGTACACCCGCCTGGAACAACGCCTCCGACGCCGCCCCACTCCCGGCGCCCCCGCCTACTACCTGCCCACCCCGATCGGGAACATCCTGCGCGCCGCCGAACGCCGCCCGGCCGACAAGTACGGCCTCGACACCATCATCTGCTGGCCGCGGCTGTGGCCCGCCCTCCCCGACACCCTGCGCGCCGACCTCCTCGCCGCCCGCGCCACCCTCGACACCGCCACCACCACCGCCCTGTGGGGACTGCTGTTCTGCGCCTTCACCCCGCTCACCTGGCTCGCGATCCCCCTCGGCCTCGCCGTCACCACCCTCACCGTCACCACCGTCATCCCCGCTCGCGCCCACACCTTCGGCGACCTCATCGAAACCGCCTACGACACCCACCGCACCGCCCTCTACAGCCAGCTCCGCTGGCCCCTCCCCGCCACCCCAGCCGACGAGAAGGCCGCCGGTCAGGCCCTCACCGCCTACCTACTGCGCGGCTCCGACCGCCCCACCCCCACCTTCACCCCGCCTCCCTGACCGGCCCCGGTTTCCGCACTCCGAGACGGGACTTTCCAGCCCGCCTCAGAAACTTTCCTGTGGAGTCCTCGATCGTGCGTGCGCTCCTCGTCCGCCTGTTCGGTACGGCACTGTCGAATCCCGGCGTCCGGAATGGCACGACTCCTACCTTGGGAGCCCACGGATATTTCCTGGATTCGCCGACCGCCAATACGGACTTCTGGTAATGTCTTGATCTGTGGGGGCGCCTTCTGTCGCATCCGCAATCCTGCAGCGCCTGGTGGAGAGGGCGCGCGTGTGGCCGTCCGCATTCACTCCCCGTCGTACGCGGCAGAGTGGGTCGTCCGGTGGGCGATGTCACGTCAGACCAATATTCTCCGTCGTGATGACAAGGGGGACGTACAGCATGGATGGTCAGCCGGCCTGGCGTTTTTGCGACAAGTGTTTTGGTATCTTCTTCAACGGTGATCCGGACCCGAAGCGGAAGGGTCACTGCCCCGCGGGGGACGCTCACCACGCCCAGGGGTTCGTCTTCTACCTGCCACACGATGTGCCGGACACGGTCGGGCAGCCGGGGTGGCGCTTCTGTGACAAGTGCTTCGGCCTGTTCTTCAACGGTGACCCGGTGAACAAGGGTCGCTGCCCCGCCGGGGACGCGCACCGTGCTCAGGGGTTCCTGTTCGTTCTGCCGCACGATGTGCCGGACACGGTCGGGCAGCCGGGGTGGCGCTTCTGTGACAAGTGCTTCGGCCTGTTCTTCAACGGTGACCCGGCGAAGAAGGGTCGCTGCCCCGCCGGGGACGCGCACCACGCTCAGGGATTCCTGTTCGTTCTTCCGCATCGTCCATTTCCGAACCCGTCAACGAAACTTCACTGGGTAGGGAGTTACGTCGAAGTGGACGGGTCGGGCTTCGAACCCAACCAGCCCGTCCAGATCGACTACCAGTTCAAAACTTCCACCGGTGGCGCGGCAGGCGATCCGCAAAATGTGGCAAGTGGTTCGACGGGGACTTTTTCCCACCAAATCCACGTCTACCCGGACACAAGTTCGGCGCTGGTCCGCGCCATTGATCTTGGATCGGGCGAGATCGTGCTGAACACATTGGAGAACTAAAAAGGGCCATCCCAGATCCTTCACGCTTCGATCAGGCGTGATCGTGGGCTGACCTCCCACCCTTGTTGATGCCGAGTTTTGCCGGTCAGGCCGGGTGCGGCCGTGGCGGGTGCCCCGTTGCCGCGCGGGGCAGACGTCCGGTCCACGCCCGGAACGGCATTTCTCCTGGTCTGCGGGGTGGGAGGTCGGTGGCTTCGGGTTATCCGGGGGCGGGCAGGGCGCAGTGTGTTGATCGCCTGGACGGCGAGTGGCGCCCAGGGGTGGTGGGCGGCGAGGTGCAGCACGGTCTGGAGGGCGTAGCGGGCGTGGCGGGCGAGCCAGCCGGCGAGTGAGAACAGCCGGTGGCAGAAGGCGGGCGATCGGCTCGCCGGCGTTGTCGGGCAAGGTGAACCCGACCGAATAGCCCACCCGGCGCCGGTGCAGCCACTCGACGAAGGCGTGGGTGCCACTTCCCGAGTCCGCGCGGACGAGCACCGCACGGGACCGGCGCAGCCGTCTGGGCAGCTGGCCGAGCGCGGCAGTGGTGCCGCCGACAGATCTTCGAGATGGCAGTGAAATCTGCGGTGGCGCGTGGTGACCTGGACGCCAATCCGCTCGCGGGTCTCGACTGAAGGCCGCCGCGGAGAAAGCCCCGGATCTTGAGGCCTTCTACGCCACGATCTACCATGCCGCGCTCCGACCCGGCGAACTCCAGGAACTGCGTCTCAACCAGCTGACGCTGCCGGCGTCCGGCTGGGGTGAGGCGCTTGTGGACGCCAACAATCCCGAGATTTCGCCCCGCTGGTCCGATGCTCCGGACGGGCCGCGGCAGGCGCGCGAACTCAAGCACCGGGCGAAGGGGGAGGTGCGTCAGGTGCCGTTGAACCCGCCGCTGGTCGCGATCCTGCGCCGCCATATCGACACGTTCGGCGTTACCGCCGACGGCAGACTGTTCCGGTCGGGACAGGACGGGCCGGTGAAGGCGATCCGGTACATCGCCAGGTGGCGGCAGGCCCGCGAGATCGCGCTCACGCCTGCCAAGCAGGCGTCACCGCTGGCGCGACGGCCGTACGACCTGCGGCATGCCGCGGTGTCGGGCTGACTGAACGCCGGCGTCCCGGTCACCCAGGTTGCGGAGCGGGCGGGCCACTCCGTGCGGGTGTGCCTGCTTGTCTACGCGAGGTGCATCGCCGGTGGGGACGAGGCCGCTCGGCGGCGGATCGACGCGGCGCTGGCCGCCGAGGCCGGGACGGCCGACGTGGTCCCGGCCGCGCGGCCGCCACGGTCTGGTCCACGAATAGGCCACGGCGAGCCGGACACGACCGGACCGGGCCGGCTGCAGCCGGACACCAGCCCGCACTCGGCCAACGACGTACCCGCACCCGAATTGGAGCTCTGACCAGCGGCAATGGGCTCTGATCAGGAGCGGGCGAGGTGGCGGCTGATCACCATGCGCTGAATCTGGTTGGTTCCTTCAAAGATTTGCATGATTTTGGCTTCGCGCATGTAGCGCTCGACGGGGTAGTCCTTGGTGTAGCCGGCGCCGCCGAAGACCTGGACGGCGTCCTCGGTGACCTTCATGACGGCGTCGGTGGCGACGAGCTTGGCGATGCTCGCGGCCTTGCCGGCGGGCAGGCCGGCGTCGCGGCGGCGGGCGGCGGCCAGGGTCGTCGCCCGGGCCGACTCGACGGCTGCGGCCATGTCGGCGAGCAGGAAGCCGAGGCCCTGATGGTCGATGATCGCCTTGCCGAACGCCTGGCGCTCCTTGGCGTAGGCGACCGCGTCGTCGAGGGCGCGCTGCGCCAGGCCGACCGCGGCGGCGGCGATGCCGAGCCGGCCGGCGTCCAGGGCCGACAGGGCGATCCGCAGGCCGTTGCCCTCCGTGCCGATGAGCCGGTCGGCGGGCACGGGGGCCTCGTCGAAGCCGATCTGCGTCGTCGGGGAGGCCGTCAGGCCCATCTTGCGCTCGGGCGGGTGGACGTCCATGCCGGCGGTGCCGGCGTCGACGAGGAAGCAGGAGATGCCCCCGGAGCGGTCCGCCGAGGTGCGGGCGAACACGGTGTAGAAGTCGGCGGCGCCGCCGTGCGTCACCCAGGCCTTCGTCCCGGACAGCCGGTAGCCGCCGTCGGGGTCGGGGCGGGCGGCCGTCGTCATCGCGGCCGGGTCGGAGCCGGCGTGCGGCTCGGACAGGCAGTAGGCGCCGAGGAGCCGGCCCGACAGCAGCCGGGGCAGCAGGGCGGCGCGCTGGTCGTCGGTGCCGTGGTAGGCCAGCGGGAAGCAGCTCAGGCTGTGCACGCTCACCCCGACGGCGACCGACGCCGACCGGTAGGCGATCTCCTCCAGCACCTGCAGGTAGACCTCGTAGGGCTGGCCGCCGCCGCCGAACTCCTCCGGGTAGGGCAGCGCGAGCAGGCCGGCGTCGCCCAGGACGTGGAAGACCTCGCGGGGGAAACGGGCCTGCGCCTCGTCGTCGACGACGCGCGGCTCGATCTCCTTCTCGCCGATCGTGCGGACGAGGTCGATCAGCTCGCCGGCCTCGGGGGAGGGGAGTAGGCGGTCGGCCGGCATGACGTGCCTCCAGGGATCGCACCGAGGGACCGGGAGTCGCCCGGGGCTCACCGTGCGACTGGAAACGACAGTACCGCACGGAGTACCTAGGTACTGTCCAGTGCTGAGGTAGATTGATCGATCATGACGGTGAACTGGGACGTCGACACCTGGTCGGCCGCGACGGCCGGTGGACCGAGGACCAGCCGCCAGTCGACCCTGTTCGACGCGCTCGTCGGGATCTTCCTCGCGGAGGGGTTCGCCCGGTTCACCCTCGCGGACCTCGCCGGCCGGCTGCGGTGCTCGAAGTCGACGCTCTACACCCTCGCCCACAGCAAGGAACAGCTCGCGGTCGCCGTCGTTGTGCACTTCTTCCGCAGCGCCGCCGAACGGATCGACGACAGCCTGCGCAGTGCGCCCGACCCGGCCGATCGGCTGCGTCGCTACCTCGACGGGGTCGCCGCCGAGCTGCGCCCCGCCTCCGCGGCCTTCCGCGCCGACCTTGCCGCGTTCCCGCCCGCCCGCGCCATCTACGAGCGCAACACCAGCATCGCCGCGGCGAAGCTGCGCACCCTGGTCGCCGAGGGGGTGGCCGTCGGCGTCTTCCGGGAGGTCGACGCGCGGTTCGTCGGACAGGTCGCCACGCTCGCGATGGTCGGCATCCAGCAGGGCACCATCGAACGTGAGACGGGCCTTGTCGACGCCGACGCGTACGCCCAGCTCGCCGGCCTGCTGCTGCACGGTCTGGCCCGCCGGGACGGCGATGCGGCAAGCGGGCAGCAGATCAGGTCGGTCCCGGCGCTCACCGCGCCCGAGACCGCCGAACAGGCACCGACACGTCCTGCGCGCTCGGCGCCCGCCGACCCGCGCTCGGTGCCCGCCGACGATCGTCTGCGGACAGGCGGCTGAGCTGGGCGGGACGCTCTGGCACCGGATGAGAAGCCGGGCCGGCCCCGCCCTCGCGGACCGCGGTCGCGGGGGCGGGGGCGGGGCCGGTCGGCTCCGGGTGAGCGGGTGAGCGGGTGAGCGGGCGCGGTCAGCTTGCCCGGTCCCCCTTGGCCAGGTGGTTCCAGGTGGTGGGGCCGACCTCGCCGTCGACGAGAGCGTGGACCACTCCCTGGTAGTGCCGCACCCAGGCGGCGGTGCGCGGCCCGAACTCGCCGTCCAGCGCCAGCTTCGGCTGGTAGTGGGGGTCGAGCGTGTGGGAGGCGTCCTGCACGGCGTGGACGGCCTGGCCGCGCGAACCGGAGCGCACCGGCACGATCAGCACCGGCCAGGTGCGCTGGCCGACCTGCCCGTCGGGCGTCAGCCCATGCCGGGTCTGGAAATCGCGCACGGCGGCCGCGGTCCGCGGTCCGAAGGCGCCGTCAACCGGGACGCGCAGGTCGTGCGCGCCGAGAAGATACTGCACGAGCTGCACGGTGAGTCCGGCGTCACCGGACTTCTGAAGGGGCCAGACAAGTGCCATGAGGAGATCTCCCGTGTCGCGTGAGTGAAGGCGGATGGATGGTTTGGAACACTGCCAAGCCTGCGCTCGAAACCAGATTTCCGCCGCATTTCGTCGTGCTCGCGACACGCGGGAATTAGTCCGTACTTCTCCTTTCTTGTGGCCGCCTCGGACGCGCGGGAATGCCGCGACATTCTCGTTCGCACGGCAACGATTTCTTGCCGGCCGGCCGGCCGGCTGAAGCGAAGCGGGCGGGCGGGTTGGTTCAGGTCGGCTCGTACGCGGTCAGCGGCGGCGCGGGATAGGGGTCGAAGCCCGGGCGCCAGCCGGCGGCGAGTTTCCGCGTGGCGATACCGTCGGGCGCCCAGATGTGGCAGGTTCCGGTGAGGGCCGCGGCCTGCCGCCCGCTCACCACGGGACCCGAGCCTCCGGCCCGGTCTCCCGTCTGGGCGTCCGCCGTCTGGGCGTCCGCCGACGCGGGCGCGTCCGGGGGTTCGGCGCCGGGGGTGAGGCCGCGGCGGCGGGCATCGGCGGCGCTCAACGTCGCCTGGATGATGGCGGGGCCGGCGGCGCGGGCAAGCTCGTGCAGATGGGAACAGCCGTGGACGCCGGACACGGTCTCCCGCAGCGCGCGGGTGAACCCGCGGCGCACCGACAGCCCGACGAGGCGGTCGAAGCTCGGCCTGATCAGCGGGCACTCGGTGTGCGGGAAGGCGTTCATCCCCGACTCGACGGCGACGATCGTCAGGTCCGCCGTCCGCACGTGCAGGGCGAGCTGCATGTCGTGCAGCAGCACCCGGGCCGGGTCCGGATGCCAGGGCCGGGTGTCGCGCAGCCTCGCCTGGGCGATCAGCAGGTCGTCGGCCTGGTGGACCTCGATCTCGATCGTCCTGCGGTGCACCGGCGGCACGGCTGCTGGCATCGCGACTCCCCTCGCGCTCGCCCGGCGGCCGGCGCGCGGCCCCGGGGCTGGTCCGGCGGTCGGACCGAGGCCGGCTCACGGTGACCCGGCCCGCCCGGCCCACGCGGACTACGCGGCCTACCCGGCGGCGGCCGGGGCGGCGCCTCGGGGGCCGGGCGGGGACAGGTCGGCGAGCTGGGCCCGCACCCAGGCTGTCACGTCGCTGGCCGCGGGGTCGGCGGTCAGCGACGTGAACAGCACCGGGCGGGGGCCGCGGGCCGCCGCCGCGTCGCGGGCCATGACGCCGAGATCCGCGCCGACCATGGGCGCGAGATCCGTCTTGTTGATGACCAGCAGGTCGCTGAGGGTGACCCCGGGGCCGCCCTTGCGCGGCACCTTGTCGCCGCCGGCCACGTCGACGACGAAGATCTGCCGGTCGATCAGTCCGTAACTGAACGTCGCGGTGAGGTTGTCGCCGCCGGACTCGACGAGGACGAGGTCGAGGGGGCCGGTGTCGGCCTCCAGATCCTCAACCGTGTCCAGGTTGGCGGTGATGTCGTCGCGGATCGCCGTGTGCGGGCAGCAGCCGGTCTCCACCGCGCGGATCCGCTGCGGGTCCAGCACCCCGGCGCGGCGCAGGAAGTCGGCGTCCTCGGTCGTGTAGATGTCGTTGGTGACGACGCCGAGACGCAGGCTTGGCGCGAGGGAACGGCACAGCGCGGCGACGAGTGCGGTCTTGCCGCTGCCCACCGGGCCGCCGACGCCGATCCGCGGCGCCCGCCCGAGCGGCACCGGCCCCCCGCCACCGCCGTGCGCGTGCGGCGGATGCAGTTCGTCGTGACCGAGATGCATCGTCGGAGGCCTCTCAGGTGGGTGCGGTCGGGGCCGGGCGGTGGGCGGTGGGCGTCAGGCGGCGTGTTGCGCCGGGTGCGCCACGCCGAGCTGGGCCTGGTCGAGGAAGGCGCCGGGCATCGCCGCGAGGTCCGGCCGGGACGGCGCGGCCCCCGAGCGGACCAGCAGGTCCCCGAGAGCGGCGATCATCACCCCGTTGTCGGTGCAGCGCTTGCGGGCCGGGATCCGCAGCCGCAGGCCGGCCGCCTCGCACCGCTGCGCAGCCAGGGCCCGCAGCCGGCTGTTCGCCGCGACCCCGCCGACGATGAGCAGGTCACCGATCTCGTGGTCGCGGCAGGCGCGGATCGCCTTGGCGGTGAGCACGTCGACCACCGCCTCCTGGAACGACGCGATCACGTCCCCGGCGGGGACGGCGGAGTCGGGATGGGCCTCCACCCAGCGGGCGACGGCCGTCTTCAGCCCGGAGAAGGAGAAGGTGTAGGGCGCGTCGGTGCGGCCGGTCAGGGGGCGTGGGAACGCCAGCGCCGCCGGGTCGTTGCCGACCGCCTCGCGGTCGACCGCCGGCCCACCCGGGTAGGGCAGGCCGAGGACCCGGGCGACCTTGTCGAAGCATTCGCCGGCGGCGTCGTCGAGGGTGTCGCCGAGATGGACGATCGGGTCCCGGGCCAGGTCACCGACGCGCAGCAGCGACGTGTGTCCGCCGGAGACGATCAGCGCGATGAGCGGGTCGGGCAGCGGCTCGCCGTCGACGAGGTCCGCGGCGAGGTGGCCGGCGAGGTGGTGCACCCCGTAGAGCGGCACGTCGAGGGCGGTGGCGTAGGCCTTCGCCGCGGACACCCCGACGTGCAGCGCCGTGGCGAGGCCGGGGCCCGCGGTAACCGCCACGGCACCGATGTCGGCGGCGGTCAACCCGGCCGACGCCAGCGCCGCGCGCACGCACGGGACCAGCGCCTGCACGTGGGCCCGCGCCGCGATCTCCGGCACCACACCGCCGTAGCGGGCGTGCTGGTCCATACTCGTCGACAGGGCCTCGCCGAGCAGGACGCCGTCGCGGACGAGCGCGACGCCGGTCTCGTCGCAGGACGTCTCGATGCCCATCACCACCGGGCTGGGCTGCACCGGCATCGTTCGTGGCCTCCCTCGGACGGCGGACCGCCACCGTCCCTACCCGCGCTGGTCGGTACGACAGAGCACATCCGTACGCCAGTGCGACTGTGTCCGACAGCATGGCTGTGTCTGAACAGTGGTTCAGCGTCCGACAGGGCGAACTGCCCTGTGGTGTGAGATTACGCCGAGCCTCGGATAGCGAGTCGGCCCAGGTCAGCGTGGGTGGCCCGGCGGATCGGCCGCGGCGGCGCAGGTCCGGCACAGGCCGGTGAGCGCGGCGTGGTCGGGCTGCAGGCGGAACCCGAGCTGGCGGGCGAGCCGATCGGCGACGCCGTCGAGCAGATCGGCGGGTACGTCGCTGATCTCCCCGCAGCGGCGGCAGCGCACGTGCAGGTGGCCGCTGCCGGTCAGGGACGAGGCGAGATGGTAGACGGCGGGCCCGTGGTCGGGATGCACGTGGGTGACCAGGCCGAGCTCGCCGAGAGTCTCCACCGCCCGGTAGACGGTGGTGCGGTGCAGCCCCGGGACGATCTCGTCGGCGCGGGCGAGGACATCGTCGACGGAGAGGTGTTCGCTGGTCCCGGCGAGGACCCGCAGCACCGCCCGGCGCGCCGGGGTGACCCGCTCGCCGAGCGCCCGCAGCTCGGCGATCCCGGCCGCGGCGAGGTCAGGGCGGCCGGGGCCCGCCTCGTGCGCGGCGGCGGCCGGCGCCGCGGCGGTGCCGACGGGCCGGCGGTCCCGCATGACGTCCACCTCCGGACAACGATCGGCCGGCCGGCGGTGCTCCCGGGCGATGACCCCGCCGACTGTACCGATCATCCCTGCCCGTCCCGATCCGGTCGCCACGCGGCCCGGCGGTCATTGTTGCGGGCAGGTGACCGGCGTCTGACCGGCGTCCGGCGGTGGGCTCCCGGCGGTGGGCCGGCTTATGACACAGTGTCCGCCATGGCCGTGCTCCCCATCCGTACCGTCGGCGACCCTGTGCTGCGCACCCCGACGGCGCTCGTGACGACGTTCGACGCCGCCCTGGCGCGGCTCGTCGACGACATGATCGACACCATGTACGACGCGCCCGGTGTGGGGTTGGCCGCCCCGCAGATCGGCGTCGGCCTGCGGCTGTTCGTCTTCGACGTCGGCTACGACCCGCGCGACGTCACGGTGCCCCGCGTGCCCCGCGTCGTGGTCAACCCGGTGCTGGAACTGGGCGCCGACGGCGAGCGGCAGCACGGCCAGGAGGGCTGCCTGTCCGTGCCGGGCCTGCACTTCCCGACGACGCGGGCCCTGCGGGCGAGCGTCCGCGGGGTGGATGTCACGGGTGCGGCCGTGGAGTACGCCGGCGAGGGCCTGCTGGCCCGCTGCTTCCAGCACGAGGTCGACCATCTCGACGGCACCCTCTACCTCGACCGGCTGACCGGCGAGGACCGCAAGGCGGCCGTGCAGGCGTTGCGCGAGCCACCGCCGAGCCCGGAGCAGGTGCGCGCGGCCGGCGAGGAGCTACGCGCCCTGCGCCGCGCGGACCAGTAGACGGGGACGGCCTGGTGACGGGGACGGCCTGGTGACCTCGTGCGGCCTGGTGACCTCGTGCGGGCAGGTGACCTCGTGCGGGCGGTGACGGCGGCATGGCGATGCGGGGCGGGCTATCTTGGCATCCTCCCGCCCACGAGAATCGCGAGAACGCCGTCCGGGAGAATATGCCGCCCGGGAGCACGCCGGTGCATTGACGGTGTCGGCGACGTGACGATGTCGGTGGAGTGAGGAGTGGCAGCGGTGGCGGAGTTCTCCGGCGGGCCGTACAAACGGCCGTTCCGGTTCAACATTCAGTGTTCCTCGCCTGCGCAGGTCGACGCCCGGTCGTGGGCGGACCTCGCCCGGCAGGTCGAGGACCTGGGGTACGCGACGCTGACCGTCTCCGACCACCTCGACGAGCAGGTCGCTCCGATCGCGGCGCTGATGGCGGCGGCGGACGCCACGACCACGTTGCGCATCGGCGCGATGGTGTTCAGCAACGACTACCGGCATCCGGTCGTGCTCGCGAAGGAGGCGGCCACCCTCGACGCGCTGTCCGGGGGCCGGTTCGAACTCGGCCTCGGCGCCGGCTGGATGACGTCGGACTACGAGCGCGCCGGCCTGCCGCTGGACCCGCCGGGGGTGCGGATCAGCCGCCTCGCCGAATCCCTCGCCGTCATCAAGGGCATGTTCGCCGACGGCCCGCTGACCTTCCACGGCACGCACTACCAGGTCGCGGGGCTCAGCGGCACGCCGAAGCCGGTGCAGCGCCCCCACCCGCCGATCGTCATCGGCGGCGGCGGGCGGCGGCTGCTGACCCTGGCCGCACGGGAGGCCGACATCATCGGGCTGAACATGAACATGGTCGGCGGGGTCATCGACGCCTCCCTCGGCCCGAACGCGACGACGGCCGCCACCGAGGAGAAGGTCGGCTGGATCCGCGAGGCGGCCGGCGCCCGGTGGGACGAGCTCACCCTGCAGGTGCGCATCCACCTGGCGATCGTCACCGACAACCGCGGCGAGATCGTCGAGCAGCTCGCCGCCGGCTTCGGGCTGACCACCGAGCAGGCCTACGCCACCCCGCACGCGCTGTGCGGCTCGGTCGACCAGATCGTCGACGATCTCGTCGAACGCCGGGAGCGGTTCGGGATCAGCACCATCGGCGTCGCCCTTGACTCGCTGACCGCGCTGGCACCCGTCGTCGCGCGGCTCGCGGGCACCTGACCCGCCCGCCGGGCACCGCCGCGGTCCCGCCGTCCCCGCGGCCAGCCCCGCCGCCGGTTGCATCGTGAGTCCCGAATCCGTCCGAACGTCCGTCGTCGTCGAGGAGCCAGCGTTGGTCGAGCACATGAAGTGGTGGGGTTGGGGCCGGGAGAGTGTCTCCTTCAGTCACAGCGACAAGCCCGACCTGGCGCCGTTCGTGCGCACGAACATCGGTCTGGACATCACCCGCCCGCCCGCGCAGCCGCCGGCCTTCGCGGACCTGACGATCCCCGCGCCGACGCTGCCGGAGCCGCTGCGCGCGGCGCTCGTCGCCGCCGTCGGCGCCGAGCACGTCCACACCGACGCGCACATGCGGGTGGTGCACGCCTACGGCAAGAGCCTGCGTGACCTGGTCCGGATCCGCAACGCCGACCTCGGCCGGCTGCCTGACGCCGTCGTCTACCCGGACGGCGAACAGGCGGCGCGCGCCGTGCTCGCCGCGGCGCTCGACGCCGACGCGGTGGTCATCCCGTTCGGCGGCGGCTCCAACATCTCCGGCAGCCTGGAGGCGCCGCGCGCGGAGACCCGGCCGGTGATCTCCGTGGACCTGGGGCGCCTCGACCGCGTCCTGGAGATCGACGCCGACGCCCGGCTCGCCCGCATCCAGGCCGGCGCGCTCGGTCCGCACCTGGAGGAACAGCTCAACGCCCAGGGCTGGACGCTGGGTCACTTCCCGGACAGCTTCTCCCACTCCACCCTGGGCGGATGGATCGCCACCCGTTCGTCGGGCATGCAGTCCGACAAGTACGGCGACATCGCCGAGATCACCCGGGCGGTGCGCGTCGTCACCCCCGCCGGCGTCCTCGCGACCCGGCCCGTGCCCAGCCAGTCGACCGGGCCGAGCGTGCGGGAGATGATCCTCGGCAGCGAGGGCCGGCTCGGCATCATCACCGAGGCGACGGTGCAGGTCCACCGGGTGCCCGAGCAGCGCGTCATCCTCGGCTACTTCTTCCCCACCTGGGACGACGCGCTCGTGGCCATGCGGGAGATCGCCGAGAGCGAGGCCAGCCCGACCGTCACCCGGGTGTCCGACGCGAACGAGACCCGGTTCTCCTTCGCGACCCGCAAGAAGGGTTCGCTCGCCTCGGGGCTGGTCTCCGCCGGGCTGAAGCAGTACCTGCGCCGGGTCCGCAACTACGACCTGGACGCGATGTGCCTGTCGTTCATCGGCTTCGAGGGGACGCCGACGCACGTCAAGGCCCAGCGCAAGCTCGTCGGCGAGATCGTCGGGCGCCACGGCGGCATCTGCGTCGGCACCGGTCCCGGGCAGCTCTACGACCAGAAGAAGTTCGACACCCCCTACATCCGCGACTTCCTGCTCGGGCAGGGCGCGGTCGCGGACGTGTCGGAGACGTCGGCCTCCTGGTCCCAGCTCGGTCCGCTCTACCGCGGCGTGGTCGCCCGGGCCAACAAGGCGTTCGCGGAGATCGGCGTCGACGGCTGGATCATGTGCCACCTGTCGCACTCGTATCATTCCGGCGCCTGCCTGTACTTCACGTTCGCCTACGCCTCCCCGGTGACCCTCGAGGCGATCGAGGGCTATGACACGGTGAAGTCCGCGATCCAGCAGGGCTTCCTCGACCTCGCGGGCACCCTGTCGCACCACCACGCGGTCGGCGTCGAGCACGCCCCGTGGCTCGACGACGACATCTCCCCGGCTGGCGTGACTCTGCTCTCGGCGCTGTTCGACGGCATCGACCCCGGTCACAACCTCAACCCCGGCAAGATCATCCCGGGTACCGGTGCGGGTGGTGGGCCGGTGGGGGACTAGTCCCGGAGGGATGGTGGGGATGCGCACGATTCTGGTGGTCGGGATCGGGGCTGGGGATCCTGACCAGCTCACGATCCAGGCGGTCAAGGCTCTCGGCCGCGCCGACGTGTTCTTCGTGCTGGACAAGGGGCCGGCCAAGGACGACCTGGTCAGGCTGCGCCGGGAGATTCTGGACCGGCACGTCGGCGCCGGCGGCTACCGGGTCGTCGAGGCCCGCGACCCACGCCGTGACCGGAACCCGGCGGATGCGACCGCCTACGCCGCCGCCGTCGAGGACTGGCATGATCGCCGTGCCGAGCTGTACGAGCGGATGATCCTCGACGAGCTGGCCGACGACGGCTGCGGCGCGTTCCTCGTCTGGGGTGATCCGTCGCTCTACGACAGCACGCTGCGCATCATCGAGCGGGTCACCGCCCGCGGCCGGGTGGCGTTCGACTACGAGGTGATCCCCGGGATCACCAGCGTGCAGGCGCTGGCCGCGAGCCACCGGTTGGTGCTCAACCGCGTCGGCGGCGCCGTCGAGATCACCACCGGCCGCCGTCTCGCCGAGGGGTTCCCACCCGGGGTCGACGACGTCGTCGTCATGCTCGACGCGGACACCACCTTCCGCACCCTCGACGACCCCGACCTCGATATCTATTGGGGCGCCTACCTCGGCACCCCGGACGAGATGCTCATGCACGGCCGGGTCGCCGACGTCGGCAGCTCCATCGCCCGCACCCGCGCCGACGCCCGCCGCCGCAAGGGCTGGATCATGGACGTCTACCTGCTGCGCCGCCGCCCGCCCGCGGCCCCGCCCACCCCTGGCGACCGTCGCCCGTCCGCCTCCGACGCCGCCTCCGCCTCCGACGCCGCCTCCGCCTCCGACGCCGCCTCCGACGCCGCCTCCGCCTCTGACGCCGACGCCGACGCCGACATTCTCGACCAGCGTGCGCCCTGGCGGTGATGACCCCCGAAGGGCCGGAAGGTTCGACCGTGCTCGAACCTCGGCATCATCCCGTGCACATCCGATGGCGAGAATGCCTCAGCTGGCGATGAAGTCGAGCAGTTCCTGGTTGAAGTCCTGCTCGAACCGGCCGGTCAGGCCGTGCGGAGCACCGGGGTGGACCTTCAGCGTGGCGCTGGGCAGCAGCTTCACCGAGCGGGACGACGAGACCTCGATCGGCACGATCTGGTCATCGTCGCCATGCGAGAGGAGGACCGGGATGTCGATCTTCTTCAGGTCCTCGGTCAGGTCCGTCTCGGAGAACGCGGCGATGCAGTCGTAGGCACCCTTGACCCCGACCGTCATGCACATCTGCCAGAAGGCGTCCCGGGTACCCTGCGACACGGTCGCGCCGTCGCGGTTGTTGCCGTAGAACGGTTCGCCGAGGTCCCGGTAGAACTGCCCCCGATCGGCGGTCAACCCGGCGCGCAGGCCGTCGAAAACCGCCCTCGGCGCGCCCCCCGGATCGCTGTCGGTGGCGAGCAGGTGCGGCGTCACCGCGCCCCGCAGCACAGCTCTGGCCACCCGGGCGGAGCCATGCCGACCCAGATAGTGGGCCACTTCGCCCCCACCGGTGGAGTGGCCGACCAGGACGGCGTCGGCCAGATCGAGGGCCTCGATCACCTGGGCGAGGTCGTCGGCGTAGGTGTCCATGTCGTTGCCGTCCCAGGTCTGGCTGGACCGTCCGCCGCCACGGCGATCGTGGGCGATTCCGCGGTACCCGTGGTCGGCGACGAGCTTGAGCTGGTTGTCCCAGACATCGGCGGTCAGCGGCCAACCGTGGCTGAACACGACCGGCTGGCCGGAGCCCCAGTCCTTGTAGAAGATCTCGGCGCCGTCCCTTGTGGTGATCGTGGGCACGGTGATCATCCTCCCGTCGGCAGGTCTGCTGTGGCGTCCGCCAGGGCGCGGCCGGGCGCGGTCTCGCCGGGGCTGACAGTAGACGCTGCGTAGCCGATCAGGCCGGTATGGCGACGCGGTGCGCCGGCGCCACGATCGCATCGCACCGTGGCCGTCCGTTCGGCCGACCGGCCGGCCGCCGCCGCCGGGTCAGCGGGCGGGCACGGGGGACTGGGCGGCGGTGTCGGGCTGGGCGGCGGCGAGGCTGAGCTCGTCATCGACGGGGGCGAAGAAACGGTCGATCTCGGCCGGGTCGACCTCGTCGAGGCTGGCCGGTGACCATCGAGGGTTGCGGTCCTTGTCGACGACCGCCGCCCGGATGCCCTCGACGAGGTCCGCCGTCGTGAGGGTCGCCCGGGCCAACCGGTACTCCTGGTCGAGCGCCGCCTCGAGGCTCGTCATCGACCGGGCGGCCCGCAGTGCGCGCAGCGTGACGGTCAGCGACGTCGGACACTTGCTGCCGATCTCCGCCGCGTCGGCAGCCGCCGCCGGCATGGGGCTCGCCGCGAGCGCCGCGACGATCTCGGTGACCTTGTCGCTGCGGTAGAGCTCGTCGATCCACGCGCGGTCGGTGGTGAGGTGCCCGGGCGGCGGGGTGTGGGCGGCGAAGTCGAAGGCGGCGAGCGCGGCGGCCGGGTCGGCGGCGTGGCGCAGCGCGTCGAGCAGCTCGGGGATGCGGTCGGCGGGCAGGTAGTGGTCGGCCAGGCCGGCGGTGATCGCGTCGGCGGCGCCGATGCGGGCCGCGGTGAGCGCGAGATGCGTGCCGAGTTCACCGGGGGCGTGGGACAACAGCCAGGTGCCGCCGACGTCGGGAATGAAGCCGATGCCGACCTCGGGCATGCTCAGCACCGACCGCTCGGTGACGATGCGGACCCCACCGTGCGCCGAGACGCCGATGCCGCCGCCCATGACGATCCCATCCATGATCGCGATGTACGGCTTGGGAAACCTGCCGATGCGGGCGTTGAGCCGGTACTCGTCGGCCCAGAACGCCAGCGCCCGCTCGGGTGTCCCGGCGAGCACCGCCGCGCGGATCGCCCGGATGTCCCCGCCGGCGCACAGCCCGCGCTCGCCCGCACCGTCGATGACGACGGCAGCGACCGTCGGGTCGTCCGCCCAGTCCCGCAGCGCCGCGTCCAGCAGGCCGACCATGGTCCCGGTGAGCGCGTTGATCGACCGCGGCCGGTTCAGGGTGAGCCGCCCGAGCCGCCCGCCCTGGCCCTCCCGCCGCACCAGCACCTCCGGCTCCGGTGCCGTCCCGGGTGCCGAACCGGTGCGGTACGGGGCATCGGCCGCGTGCGGAGACATGGATTCGCCATCCTTCGAGTCGGAGAGCACTGAGTCGGAGAGCACTGAGTCGGAGAGCATGGGGTCGGAGAGCATTGCGTCGGGGAACGTCGGTCGGGCAACGTCGGTGATTGCGGTTCATCCTGCCGGCCCAGGGCCGCACGCGGTAGGGATCGCCCCCAGCGGCCACCGAGCCCGACCAAGGTCATCCGACATCGTGGCCCAGGTTCCGGCGACGATCAGATGATCGTTTCGTTGCCGCGATAAATGGGATGCGACGGGTTGTGGTGGCGTGCCAATCTGACGGCCATAGCTCCTCTCGGCAGCACCGACCTTGACCCGGCGGCCTACGGCGAACACATCGCCGACGTATATGACGAGTGGTATTCCGCGCCGGACAGGCAGCCCGAGGTGGCCGTGGCGGTCGACTTCCTGCGGACGCGGGTCGGCGCCGGGCCCGCGCTGGAACTCGGCGTCGGAACGGGGCGCCTCGCCTTGCCGTTTGCGGCCCGCGGGACGGCCGTCGTCGGCATCGACGCCTCCCCGCGGATGGTCGCCCGGCTGCGGGGCAAGCCCGGCGGGTCCGAGATCGAGGTCGTGGTCGGCGACTTCGCCGAGGTCGACGCCCCGGGCGGACCGTTCGGGCTGGTGTATGTCGTGTTCAACACCTTCTTCGCGCTGGCCGACCAGGATGCGCAGGTGCGCTGCTTCGCGAACGTGGCGGCCGCGCTGCGGCCGGGCGGCGTGTTCGTCATGGAGGCGTTCGTCCCGGACGTCGTCCGGTACGACCGAGGTCAGCGCGTGCAGGCGGACCGTCTGGACGGGGAGACGACGCACCTGAACGTCTCGCTGCACGACCCGGTCTCCCAGCGGGTGCGCAGTCACCACATCGTCCTTGGGTCGGGCGGTGTGGGCACCTATCCGGTCGACATCCGGTACGCCTGGCCGAGCGAGCTGGATCTGATGGGCCGACTCGCCGGCCTGGAACTCGCCGAGCGATGGGCGGGTTGGAACGGCGAGCCCTTCACGGCGACCAGCACGTCCCACATCTCCGTCTGGCGCAGGCCGCAGTGACACATCAACCGGGGGCCGCGCCCCGGCCGGGGACCTCGCATCAATCTGGCGTGGACGGGCCGGCGTTGAACCGGGCGCACTGGGACGAGCGGGTGCCACTTCACCTGAACGGTGCGTTCTACGACGTGGCGGGGTTCAGACGGCGTCCCGACGTGCTTCGGGCCTTCGAGGTGGCCGAGGTCGGCGAGGTGTCCGGGAAGCGGCTGGTGCACCTGCAGTGTCATATCGGGTTGGACTCCCTGTCGTGGGCGGGGAGGGGGGCCGCCGTGGTCGGCCTGGACTTCTCCGCGCCCGCGGTCGAGGCGGCGCGGGCGCTCGCCGTCGAGATCGGGGTGGATGCCCGGTTCGTCGTGGCCGACGTGTACGACGCGGTCGAGGCGCTGGACGGCGAAACCTTCGACGTCGTCTACACGGGCGTCGGCGCCCTGCCCTGGCTGGCGGATCTGCACCGGTGGGCCCGGGTCGTGGCACGCCTGCTCGCGCCCGGTGGGTTCCTCTACCTGGCCGAATCCCATCCGTTCGCCCACACCCTGGACGAGGCCACCGGCACCACGGTGGCCTACGACTACTTCGCCGAGGGGCCATTCGTCTCGACCGACACCGGCAGCTACGCCGACCGCCTCGCCGCCACGACGCAGAACACCACCGTGCAGTACGAGCACCGGCTCGGCAGCGTGGTCTCGGCGATCGCCGCCGCCGGTCTGCGGATCGAGTTCCTGCACGAACACGACAGAGCCCTGTTCGCGCAGTTCGAGTCCCTCGTCCGCGGCCCGGACGGCTTCCGCCCGCCCGAGGGTCGTCACCGTCTGCCGCTCATGTACTCGCTGCGAGCCACCAAGCCCGGCCACCCGGACGCATGATGCGGTTCCGCCCGGAGCCGGAGCCCGGGCGTGGCGCGGTTCCGCGGAACCGCGGCGCCGCGGAACACCATGATCATCGGGGTTGAGGGCGCGCCGCAGGGGTCAGACGACGTCGCGTTTTTCGGGGAAGTGGCAGGCGACCTGGTGGCCGGGGGCGCGTGCGAGCAGGGGTGGGGTCTCGGTGCGGCAGATCTCCTGGGCCTTCCAGCAGCGCGGGTGGAAGCGGCAGGCCGCCGGCGGGTTCAGCGGGCTGGGCACCTCGTCGCGCAGGCGGATGCGTTCGCGGCGGCGGTGGCTGGTGGGGTCGGGGATCGGCACCGCGGACAGCAGCGCGTGCGTGTAGGGGTGCAGCGCGCCGGAGAACAGGTCGGTGCGCTCGGCGAGTTCGATGATCTGCCCGAGGTACATGACGGCGACGCGGTCGCTGATGTGGCGCACCATCGACAGGTCGTGGGCGATGAACAGGTAGGTCAGGCCGAACTCGGCGCGCAGGCCGTCGAGCAGGTTGATGATCTGCGCGCGGATGGACACGTCGAGGGCGGACACCGGCTCGTCGGCGATGATGAGCTTGGGGCGGGTGGCCAGCGCCCGGGCGATGCCGATGCGCTGGCGTTGGCCGCCGGAGAACTCGTTGGGGTAACGGTTGTAGTGCTCCGGGTTGAGGCCGACGAGTTCGAGCAGTTCCCGGACCCGGGCGCGGATGCCGCCGCGGGGCACCTGCTTCTGGATGCGCAGGGGCGCGGCGACGATCGCACCGATGGTGTGGCGGGGGNTNAGCGACGAGTACGGATCCTGGAAGATCATCTGGATGTCGCGACGCAACGGGCGCAGCTCGCGCGTGGACAGGTGGCTGATGTCCCGGCCGTCGAAGACGACCGAGCCGGACGTCGGTTCGAGCAGCCGGGAGATGAGCCGACCGGTCGTCGACTTGCCGCTGCCGGACTCGCCGACCAGGCCGAGCGTCGTGCCGCGGTCGATGGCGAAGCCCACCCCGTCGACGGCGCGGACCGCGCCCGCGCCGCGGCGCACCAGCGTGCCGCGGCGCACCGGGAACAGCTTGGTCAGGTCGGTGACGCGCACCAGCTCGTCGCCCCCGCCGGTCGAACGGCTCCGCGGTGCGCTGGCCTCGGCGGTCGCCGCCGGTCCAGCGCCGGATGCCGGTGCGTGGGCGGGCTGGGCTGGCACCGCGCCCTCACCGGCCGGCGGGGACGGCGAGTCCTTCGTCAGGTGGTCGTTCATAGCGTGGGAAGCACCTCCTCGCGCAGCAGGCGCCGGCGTTCCGCGACCGGCAGGTGGCAGGCGACCCGGTGGCCGGGGGAGGTCTCGGCCAGGGGCGGGCGCGTCGTGCTCGTCGCGGGCCCGGCGAGCTCGCGGTAGGTACAGCGGGGATGGAACGGGCAGCCCGGCGGCACGTTGATCAGGCTCGGCGGGCTGCCCGGGATGGTGCGCAGCGTGGTCTCGAGCTGGCGGTCGAGCCTGGTGATCGACTGCAGCAGGCCCCAGGTGTAGGGGTGTTCGGCGTGGGCGAAGACCTCCTCGACTCCGCCGTACTCCATCGCCTGCCCGGCGTACATCACCAGGATGTCGTGGCTGATCTCGGCGACCACGCCGAGCTCGTGGGTGATGATGACGATCGCCGAGTTGAACTCCTTCTGGAGCTCGCGCATCAGGTCGAGGATCTGCGCCTGGACGGTGACGTCGAGGGCGGTCGTCGGCTCGTCGGCGATGAGCAGCTCCGGGTTGCAGGACACCGCCATGGCAATCATGGCCCGCTGTCGCATGCCGCCGGAGAACTGGTGCGGGTAGTCGTCGAGGCGCCGGGCGGGTTCGGGGATGCCGACGAGGTCGAGCAGCTCGGTGGCGCGCCGGCGGGCCGCCGCCTTGCTCACCCGGTTGTGCACCCGGTAGGCCTCGACGATCTGGTCGCCGACGGTGAACTGCGGGTGCATCGACGACAGTGGATCCTGGAAGATCATTGCCATCCGCCGGCCGCGCAGCCCGCGGACCCGTTCGGCCGGCGCGGTGACGAGATCCTCGCCGTCGAGGCGGATCTCCCCGGCGATGCTGACCCGCCGGCCGCGCCGGTGCAGGCCCATGATCGCCAGGCTGGTGACGCTCTTGCCGGAGCCGGACTCGCCGACGATGCCGAGCGTGCGGCCGCGTTCGACGGAGAAGCTCAGCCTGTCCACGGCGTGCACGACGCCGTCGTCCGTGCGGAAGCTGACCGTGAGGTCGCGCACCTCCAGAAACGGCGTGCCGCTCGGCGCCGGCGCCGGCGCCGTGGCGGGGGTCGGGGCTTCGGTGGTGGACGTGGTGTCGGTCATGACGGCCGCACTCTCGGGTCGATGAACGCGTAGGTGACGTCGACCAGGACGTTGGCCAGGATGATGAAGAACGCCGCGAACAGCGTCACCCCCATCGTCACCGGCAGGTCCTGGGTGTTCACCGCGTCGATGGAGATGGCGCCGAGACCGCGGAAGCCGAACGTGTGCTCGGTGAGGATCGCGCCGCCGAACAGCACCCCCAGATCCAGGCCGAAGATGGTGACGATCGGCGTCAGCGCGGGGCGCAGCGCGTGTTTGCCGATCACCGTGCGTTCCCGCAGGCCCTTCGCGCGCGCCGTCCGGACGTAGTCCTCACCCAGAGTCTCGATCATGCTGGCCCGGGTCAGCCGCTGGTAGTTGGCGGTGTAAAGCAGCGACAGCACGAGCCACGCCGGGATCAGGTTCCACGCCCACAACGCCGGATTGTGGGTGAAGTCCACGTAGTGGACGTTGTCGATGATGTGCCATTTGTAGCTGACGAGCAGCAACAGCAGCAGCCCGGTGAAATACACCGGCAGCGACACGCCGGCCAGCGACACCGCGGCGGCGATCCGGTCGAACAGGCCGCCGCGGCGCACCGCCGAGATCACGCCGGTGCTCACGCCGACGACGAGGAACAGCACGGCCGCGCCGATCGACAGCGACGCCGTCACCGGCAGCGCGTCGACGATCTCCGACCACACCGGCTGGTCGTTGCGGAAGGAATAACCCAGGCACGGCGCCGGGCACCAGCTTCGATCCGAGCCGGAGTCGAAGTGGCGGCCGACGAAGACGCCCCGCAGGAAATCCCAGTACTGGTCGACGTACGACCGGTCGAGGCCGAGTTTCCTCGTCACCCCGGCGATGGTGGCGGGGTCCGGGCTGCGCCCGGCGAACAGCACCGCCGGATTGTTGCCCAGCGCCTTCGGAACGACGAAGAACAGGACGAAGGCGAGCACGCTGACCAGCCACAGGATGACGATGCCGCCGATCAGCCGGCCCAGGATGAACCTGGCCACGTCACCTCCCTCGGACAGTGGGTCGGGACCGGGCCCGCGCCGGCGGACACTCGCGGCGGAACGCCGCCGGCGCGGACCCGGTCATTCACTTGACGACGCCGAACTGGGCGAAGTCCGCCATGCCGTACGCGGAGGTGAAGTAGATGTTCGTCGTGCGGTCGCTGAACAGGTTCAGCGCCTTGTCGTAGACCAGCGGAATGTAGGCGGCGGACTTCACGACCGCCTTGTCGGTGTCGGTCCAGATCCGCTGGGCCTTGGCCTCGTCGGTGGTGGCGATGCCGTCGTCGAGGCCGGAGTTGACCGCCGGGTCGTTGAGCTCGGCGTAGTTGCTGTTCCCGGCGGGGAGGATCTTGCGGCCGTCGACGATGGAGCTCAGCATCGCGTACGGCGTCGGCCAGTCCGGGCCCCAGGCGGCCATCGCCAGCCCGATGCCGTTCTTGTGGACGTTCGCCGGGATGCCGATCGTCGAGGAGAAGTACTGCGACGGGGCGCTCTTGTTGATCGTCACCTTCACGCCGATCTTCGCCAGCGACGCCTGGACCGCCTCGGCCTGCGCGACCTCCTTGCCGTTGCTGCGGCTGGCCAGCGTGGTGGAGAAGCCGTTCGGCTGGCCGCAGGCGGTGAGCTCCTGCTTGGCCTTGGCGACGTCGCCCTTGCTGCCCGCGGTCGGGAACAGGTCGAAGGACTTGTAGTACTTCAGCGGCGGGGTGAGCATCGTCGTGGCGACCGCGCCGCCGCCGACCGGGCCACCGCGGGCGAGCTGCTGGGCGGTCTTGTCGAGGGCGTAGGCGACGGCGTTGCGGCAGTGGACGTTGTCGAACGGCTTGACCTGCGTCATCACGGACAGGTAGCGGATGAAGCCGGTGACGTCGTTGGTGGTCCGGTCCTTGCGCAGCGACGGATCGCCGAGGATCTTGTTCTGCGCGCTGATCTGCACGCCGGTCTGGCCGACGTAGAAGTCGGCGCTGTTGGCCAGCAGCCGGTTGTCGACGTCGTCGAGGTCGAGGCCCATCGTGACCTCGATGCGGTCCGGCAGCGCCTTGTTCACCGTGTCCGTCTTCGGGTCCCAGTGCGGGTTGCGGACGAAGGTAATGATCTTGTTCGGGGTGTACTTCTCGATCTGGTACGGGCCGGAGGAGACCGGCTTGAAGGTGTAGTTCGCGCCCGTGTCCTTGGCCTTCGGCACCGGGGTGACGCCCGGCAGCGCCATGACGAAGTTCCAGTCCGCGAACGGCTTGTTCAGGTGGAAGGTGATCGTCTTGTCGTCCGGGGTCTCGACCGACTTCAGACCCAGCTTGTTCGGGTCGGTGTCCTTGTAGGGGCCCGGGTAGGGGGCGCTGGGGTCGTCGAGGTAGTCGATGAGGTAGGTCGGGCCGCCGTTGATGACGTCGGTGGCGAAGACCCGCTCGACGGCGTACTTGATGTCCTTCGACGTGATCGGCGTGCCGTCGGCGAACGTGATCCCGTCCTTGAGCGTGTACGTCCAGGTCTTCAGGTCCGACGAGGTCGGCACCGCGGTCGCCAGGTCACCGGTGAGCTTCGGCGTGCCCGGCTGCGGGGAGTAGGTGACGAGCTGGCGGGAGATCCAGCGCTGCTGGTCCCAGCAGTTCGCGTAGTACGTGCGGGCGGGGTCCCAGTAGTCGCAGTCGGAGTCGTTCAGGGCGCGCAGCGTCCCGCCGGACTTGTCGGACGGGTGCAGCAGCGCGTCGCTGGCCCCCGCCGACGAGGTGCCGTTCGACGAGCTGCTCCCCGAGGATGTGCCATTGGATCCGCCGCTCGAACCGCCGCCCCCGCTGCTGCCGCCGCACGCGGCCAGCACCAGCCCGGCGGCGGCGGCGAGCGCCCCCATCCGGATGAGATTTGCACGCCGTTTCATGAATCTCCCTCACACGTGTGCCGGTCCCGCCGTGTCGCGGGCGGGTCGGCCCGGATGTCCCGCGGGATGACCGGCGCGGGAAGCCGGCAGGCAGCGGCGCGCCGGGCGCCGCGGGTGGAGCGCGATCATCGGCCGCCGCGTGGGTCGAAGGCGTCGCGCAGGCCGTCGCCGAGCAGGTTGAACGCGAGCACGGTGGCGAAGATTGCCAGTCCCGGGGCCAGCATGAAAATCGGCTCGATGCTGTACCAGCCGTGCGAGGCGACGGCCAGCGAATCACCCCAGGAGGCGGTCGGTGGCCGGACCCCGACCCCGAGATACGACAGCGCCGCCTCGTTGAGAATGTTCGTGGGAATGAGCAGCGTCGCGTACACGAGTACCGGCGCGGCGACGTTCGGCAGCAGCTCCCGGAACATCACCGTGAACGTCCCCGCGCCGAGCGAGCGGGACGCCTCGATGAACTCCCTTTCCCGCAGCGACAGCACCTGCCCGCGGACGATGCGTCCGATGTACGGCCAGGCGAATATCCCGATGACGAAGACCAGTACCCCGATCCGCAGCCCCGAACCCGACAGACCGAACGCCTTGTTCGGAATCACCGCCACGATCGCGATCGCGAACAGCACCGACGGCACGGACAGCAGCAGGTCCATGAGCCGCGCGATGATCGTGTCCCACAGCCCGCCGAGATACCCGGCGAGCATCCCGAGAACCGTGCCGATGATCACTGCCGTCGCGGTCGCCAGGAGCGCGACCAGCAACGATACCCGCGCGCCGTAGACGGTCCGGCTGAAGATGTCCCGGCCGTTGACCGGCTCCACCCCGAGCAGATAATGCCAGCTCATCCCGCCGAAACGCCCCCGTGGCGCGGCGGTGTTCGGATCAAGAAGGTCGTAGTGCGGCTCGTTCGGCGGATGTCCCAGCAGCGAGACCATGACCGGCGCGAATATGGCGATCAGTGCAAGGAGGATCAGGAAGACTCCGCTGATCATTGCCGGTTTGTCGCGCCGCAGCCGGATCCAGCCGGATCGCCATAGCGATCGACCCTCCGGCTGAACGACGGCCGGGGCGGCAACAGATTCGACCATCATCTCGCCCGGCGGAGCCGTCATCGTCCTACCACCACCCATCCTGGCCGCGAATTCGTCTTCCCGATGCGGTCGCGGGAACGCTAGCCAGCCGCAGTGGTGATGAATAGCCGTGGACGGTAGTTGACCCGGAAACTTTTCGTCTTCGCTACATGGCGCGCGCCGCCGACATCATCAGATTTTCTTCGGACATACATCGAAGACATCGCTGTAACACCGACACGTCGATCACCTGTGTGGACCCGGTGCCACAACCACCCGTATCGGTCACAACGGGTCAGACCGGACGCCCTCTGGGGCGCTGCAGATCTTGCCGGGGCCGGCGACAGGTCCGGGGCCGGCGACAGGTCCGGGGCCGGCGACAGGTGCCGGGGTCAGCGGGAGATGCGGATGTGCCGCCTACTGCGGTGGCCCGCGGCGACCGTGGCCGATGGCCGGATACCGGTCAGGGCGCCCGCATCGGCCTTGCCCGCATCGGCCTTGCCCGCATCGGCCTTGCCCGCATCGGCCCGAGAGTCGGCGTCGTGACTCTCGGCCAGGGTGGGGGTGCCCGGGCTCTCGACCAGGCCGTCGGGGACGTGGCGGGCCGGGCGGGGGCCGATGGGCAGCGGGTGATCCGGGCGCAGGCTCGCGACGATTCGCCAGACGCCCCGGTAGCCGTGGGTCACGTGGAGGTGGTAGTCGAGGTCGCCGGTGCTGAGAAAGCGCTCGGCGCAGGCGAGGTCGGAGCGCGGGCAGGGGTAGACGGTCACGGGGACCTCCCACGGGCGGATCGCGGTCGGCGGCGCGGATCGCGGTCGCTGCCGCGGATCACGCCTTGGGCGATCACCGTGGGGCCACCTCGGTCGGGGACGCGGCGACGCAATGCTGCTGGTCGGCTACGACAATGTTTCACGGTACGGTCCGCGGTCGGCATGCGCATCCCGGGCGGGGCAGACTGGAGGCATGCCTAGCGCGCCGTCTTCGTCCCCCGACCCGACCGGTGGCATCCGGCTGCCGGTGACCGCACCGGACGCCGAGGGTGAGGTGGTCGAGCTCTGTCGGGACCTGCTCCGCTTCGAGTCGGTCAACCGCGGCAACGGCGACGGCCACGAGCGCCCGATCGCCGAGTACGTCGCCGCGAAGCTCGCCGAGGTGGGGATCGAGCCGACCATCCTGGAGTCGGAGCCGGGCCGTACCAGCGTCGTGGCCCGCATCGAGGGCACCGACCCGTCCCGCGCGCCGCTGCTCATCCACGGCCATCTCGACGTGGTGCCCGCCGACGCCAGCCAGTGGCGGGTGCCGCCGTTCTCCGGTGAGGAGGTCGACGGCTGCCTGTGGGGGCGCGGCGCCGTCGACATGAAGGACATGGACGCGATGACCCTCGCGGTTGTGCGCGATCTCGCCCGCTCCGGCCGCAAGCCGCCGCGCGACCTCGTCGTCGCCTTCCTCGCGGACGAGGAGGCCGGCGGTGTGCTCGGCGCCCGCTGGCTCGTCGAGCACCATCCCGACCTGTTCGCCGACTGCTCCGAGGCCATCGGCGAGGTCGGCGGCTTCTCCTACACCGTCTCCGACGACCTGCGGCTCTACCTCATCGAGACGGCCGAGAAGGGCCTGGCCTGGATGAAGCTGACCGCGTCCGGCCGGGCCGGGCACGGGTCGATGATCAGCGACGACAACGCGGTCACCGCGCTGTGCGAGGCGGTGGCGCGCCTGGGGCGCCACGAGTTCCCGCTCGTGCTCACCCCGACGGTGCGGGTGTTCCTCAACGAGCTGGGGGAGGCGCTCGGCGTCGAGTTCGACCTCGACGACCTGCAGACCACGGTCAGCAAGCTCGGCCCCGTCGCCCGGATGATCGGCGCGACGCTGCGCAACACCGTCAACCCGACCCAGTTGCAGGCCGGCGAGAAGGTCAACGTCATCCCCGGCGAGGCCACCGCCTACGTCGACGGCCGCTACCTGCCGGGCCAGGAGGAGGAGTTCATCCGCCAGCTCGACGAGATCCTCGGACCGGACATCCGCCGCGAGTGGGTCGTCCACGACGGGGCCGTCGAGACCGGTTTCGACGGGGCGCTGGTGGAGGCGATGGGCGCCTCGCTGCGCGCGGAGGACCCGATCGCCCGGCCGGTGCCCTACATGCTCTCCGGCGGGACGGACGCCAAGTCCTTCTCCCGGCTGGGGATCCGTTGCTTTGGCTTCTCCCCCCTGCTTCTGCCCGCGGACCTGGACTTCTCCGGGATGTTCCACGGCGTGGACGAGCGGGTGCCGGTCGAGTCCCTGCGCTTCGGCGTCCGGGTCCTGGACCGTTTCCTGCGCGCCTGCTGACCTCGCCGGGTCGCCGCGGTGCGGGGTCTGCTGTTCGTGGAGGCCCAGGACCGTGGTTTCGCCGTGCGTGAGGCAACGGAGTCGGGTGCGGTCGGGTGTGCCGAGCGGCTTTTGTCCTCGGGTGTGCGACTGAGAGTGCGATCTCCATGCCTGTTCCCGTCGACTCGCGCACTTCGGCGCTTCCGGCGCACGCGAATCGGTGGACGGGTGGCGACTGGCAGGAGCGGCGAGACCGGAGGCCGAACGGTGAATGACGCCGCGCCGCAGTACTGAAATCTGTACTTCGGTACTGTGGATATGCCTCGGTGTCGGGACGTCGTGCTGACGGCACCATGTTCCGGCGATTTCGCGGCGACTTCGAGGGTCCTTCCGATGGTTACCTTGTCATCGCGATCATCGTCCTGCGACGACGGAGTCGCGCCGCGACCTCCTCGGCGTCGGCGCTGTCCGTGGCGGGATTCGTCGGTTCATGCCTTTCCGCGGCGATGATGATGGCTGCGCCGGCCAGGCGTTCCCCCCGGGGGTCCCACCAGGCCGGAGGGGGACACGGGTCGGGCGGCGGGTCCGGCGATCGTGCACGCGTAGCCGGCGTGGGCGCCGAGCAGCGGATGGTGCACGGCGGCGCGCTTCCGGTCGTGCCGGTTCGGGGCGACGACGCCGGTGGGCGGAACGGGCTGGCGGTCGCGTCGGCTCACGGCATCCGCCGGCCGCGCAGCACGCTGTCGACGAGCAGGAAGAACGCGCCACCCCACAGGTGGGTCGTCAGGGCGTCGGCGCTCGCCAGGCCCGTGACGAGTAGGACCGCTGCGGCGGTGAGGCCGACGACCACCCGCAGCACGGCGGCAGCCGCCCAGAGCGGTGGCGGTTCCGGGTCGCTCGAGGCGGGCTCGATCGGTTCGTGGAGATCCTCCCTGCCCTCCGGGAAGTCCCCGTTCCCGGGAGATACGTGTTCCCTCGGGGGCGGGGGTTCGTCGTTCCCCGGAGGTTCGTCGTTCCCTGGGGGTTGGCCGTTCCCCGAGGGTTCGTCGTTTCCCGAGGGTTGGTCGTTGCCTGGAGGGTCGACACTGGCTGTGTTGGCCTCGAGAGGGTCCACGTCGTGGGCACAGTGTGCCAGGACGACGACCACGACGACAGGCAGAAGCTGTTGGCGTGGGGTGGGCTGGACCATCGAAGTCTCTCCTTTGATCGATCTTGCTGTGGGTGGCCGTTCCATCGCGGTGGAGTGGCGTTGAGTGCCTGGCTGAGCGGCGTCGAGGTGCTGCCGTCGGGCTGCGGCGACGGACGTCCCCCACCCGAGTGCGCGGACAATGCGGCCGACACGGCACCACAGCGACGATGGAGTAGCTCAATCTAGCTACACCGGTGGCACTATGTGACTAGTACCAGGCGGTGTCAACATCCACTCGCGGGGGAGGGGGCCACGGTGACGTCGGTCCGGGTGCGCTCGGGTCGAGCGGCGCGAGATCGGCGCCCGACCCCGCGCGGTGCCCCCGGTCCCCGTGTGCGGGGACCGATCGTCGGCCGTGAGAAAACACCGGCGCCTTTGCAGGTGCATCACCCTTTACTTCTCCTTCCGGGGGCGGACAGTCGGACCGTACGTGGGATTCCGGCTGGATGTCCACCAGTAAGACCACCCGGGAGAATGCGTGGCAAGATGACGCAACAACGGCTTTGGGGTGGGGCCGTTCGCGATGCGCGTGTGGACCGGGTGCGACAGGCATGTCGCATCCGGAGCCGGCGTGCTACCAGCCCTGTCGTCGCGATGCGACTGGGTTTCCGCATTCCGTCGTCACTCGAAAGAAGGACCGATGCCCGGGGCTCCACAGCGGTCCCCTCGGCAGCTCGCCGACCCTGACCTGGCCGCACTCATCGAATACCGACACGATCTTCACCGGCGTCATCCGGTGCCCGCCGACCAGATCGCCCGCTGGATCCTGCCGGACGATCCCTGGAAGAACCAGCGGAGTCTGTCGAGGAAGATTCTCCGTCTGTTCCAGGATGGAATAGGAAAATCGTCTGCCCAATGGATCTATTTTCAGGGGCAGATCCAACTCGGGGTCCCGCCCGAGGATCGCGACACCGCGCTCGACGAGTGCGGCCGCCTCTACCGCAAGGCGTTTCCGCAGGCCACCGACTGTCCGTACCCGGCGGCCGACCCCGTCGCCGCGGGTTTCGACCCGCTTCGAATCGTCATCCGCACCCAGGACAGGCTGTTGGAGAACGCCCTGCACGAGCTCAGGCAGATGCAGGCGTTACTCGAGGAGACGCGGTGGGAGGCGCGGACGCGTGAGGCCGGCCTGAGCGCCGCGATCGACTCCCGCGACCACATCCTCGAGGTCGGGTCCAGGGAGTGCGACCGGGCGCATCGCGAGGCCGCCGCGGCCCGCGACGCGCTACGTGCCGCCACCGAACGGGCCGCGGGGCTCGAGGAAGAGGCGCGGGCCCTCACCGCGCAGAAGCAGGAGCTCGCCGCACAGGTGGCAGAGCTCGCCGTGCAGATGACGGAGCTCGCCGACCAGGTGCAACGGTTGCGACAGCAGGTTGCGACTCCCGCCGACCGTCCAGGACACCCCGCCGCGACCACCTGCGCGGTGACTGTCGCATCAGCGCCCGAGCCCCCGGCGGCGCCCGAGCCCGAGCCCCCAGCGGCGTCAGCATTCGCGGCGGTGCCCGCATCGCTCGCGGCGGTGCCCGCATCACGGCCGGCCTTCGACGCGCCGTTACCCGCCGGCGGGTGGCTTCCGCGCGGGCTGCCGCTCGCGGACTGGAAGGCCCGCCACATCCTGGTCTGCTGGATCCTGGCGCTGCATCTGCCGCTGATCGCCGGCTACGCCTGCTACCAGGGCGCGTCTGTCGGCCACGCCCTGGTCGCGGCGCTGCCGCCGCTGCTGCTGCTCGCCGCCGCGGGGCTGCCGGGGGGACCGCGAATCCGCACGCTGGCCGCGGGCGCCGGACTGCTGTGCTCCTCGACGATCCTGATGTTCCTCGCCGGCGGCGCCTGCCAGCTCGTCCTGCACTTCGTCGTCGTCACCGCCCTGCTCGCCCTGTACGAGGACTGGACGACCCATCTGCTCGGCCTGCCCGTCGTGTTCATCGCCGACCCCGTCGTGCGACACACCGTCGCAGGCGGCCGTGATCCGTTCGGACCCGTGTGGATCGTCGGCGGGTTCGTCGTCGCGCTCACCGGCGTCCAGCTCGTCCTGCGCCGTCACGGCGAACAATCCCGCCAACGGGCCGCCCATTACCGCGGCCAGCTCTACGAAGGGCAGGAAAGCCTCATGGCCCGTATCGAGGAGACCGACCGGCTCCGTAGCGAACTCGTCACGACCGTCAGCCACGAGTTCCGCGCACCGCTGGCCGGCATCCGCGCCACCCTGGCAACCCTGCGCAGCGAGCGCGACCGTCTGTCCGACGCCCGGATCGACGAGCTGCTCGACGACGCCGCCGGGTCCTCACGACGCCTGCATCGCCTGCTGGAGAACATGCTCACCGCGGCGACCGCCACCGCCGTCGTCGACGACGACGTCCGCACCGACCTGCCGTCGGTGCTCGCCGAAGTCGTCGAGACGCTGCGGGCCGCCGTCCCCGCCCGCGCGAGCAGCGTCATCATCGACGCCGCGGGCCGCCTGCCCGTTCGGATGGCCCACGGCGCGCTGCACCAGCTCGTCACGAACCTCCTCGACAACGCCGCCACGTACGCCCAGCCTGGCGCCCCGATTCGGCTGACCGCCGGGCAGGTCGGCGACGAAGCCGTCCTACGCGTGCGCAACCCCGGACCCGACCTCGACCCCGACACCATCCGCGGCCTGTTCGAACCGTTCGGCCGTCACCCCGGCGCCGAGGGCCGCCCCGAGGACGGCGCCCAACTCGGCCTGTATGTCGTGCGCCGGCTCGTCGAGGTCCACGGCGGCCGGCTACGGATGACCGCCCAGGACGGCGAGATCGTCGTCGAGGTCAACCTCGCCACCGCCTCCACCGCGGGCACCGCCTCCACCGCGAGCACCGCCACCACCGCGAGCACCGCCTCCACCGCGAGCACCGTCGGCACCGTCGCGCCAGCACCGCCCGTCCCCCGGTCGCACCCCACTCCACCGGCCGCCGTGCCCGCCCAAGCCCGTGCTCACGCCCGCGCCCGTTGACGCAGACTCGGGCCCGGCCCATCGCGGCGGCTGGGAGGCGCACGTGCCGCCGAGGCGGCCCATGGGTCAAGGATGACAGGTGGCCCGGGTCACTCCTGCGCCCCCGGCGGGCGCGGTTTCCTGGACAGACACGTCCCGTGCCGCTCGTCCGTGAAGTGTCACCCGTCGTGTAAGTGTTGCCGTCGCTGCGTGACATCATGGCGGATGTGACCGACGACGCAGTGTCCGCCGCTGGCCTCGGGCCGTCCGCCGAGGTCCCGGCGGACGGCCCGTCGGTCACCTTCGCCTATCTGGTGCAGGTCAGTCTGGACGGCAGCCGGTGGGTGGCTGATCGGACGGAGCCGTCCGGCGGCTTCGAGCACAGCCCGGGTACCGCGGCGCAGGTCGCCTGCCAGGTGCTGCGCCGCCGTTTCGTCCAGTTGCGGGCCGACGAGGACGCCCGGTGGCGCGACGTGTGGTTCCGCGCCGACGTCTGGTCCCTCGACCGGCCCACCGGCTCGGCGCAGGCTGGCCAGCCGGGTTCGCCGGGGGTCCCGCTGACCGGCTGGGCGCTGTCGGGGCGGCATCTGCAAAGCCGTGGGATTGCCCCGGACGCCGTGGAGGTGCGCACGCCCGCCCAGGTTCGCCGCGAGGTCGGCCGCTGATCGGAGTCGGGCCGCGGCGGTGAGGCGCCCGCGCAACATGCTGGGCGGGGGGCGGTGAGGCGCCCGCGCACCGTGCCGGGCGGCGGGGCCCGTGGTGGGCGGAGCGGCGTCAGGTGGGCAGGTAGCCGGGCAGGCCGCCCGGGCGCCGGCGGCGGCGCAGGACGACACGGCGCGACCCGTCGGGGAACAGGCGCAGGCGTTCCAGCTCCCAGTCGCCGAACTCGGCGTGCATCGTCAGGATCTGCACGGCCGCCCGGCGGTCCGTTCCTGGCGGCATGTACAGCTTCTGGTATTCCAGCTCGACCCCAGCCAAAGCGACCTGACCTCGACTTTGCGGACGATGGGACGGTTTGCCGACAATGGGACGGTTTGCCGACGATGGGACGGTTGCCGACGACGGAATGTGGCGGACGGTGCGACGGGCACGGGCGCGAGGTCCGGATGCTCCGTTACGGCGGGGGACAGGGCCACCGTTCGGCCCCACCACGTTAACCGTCCCGCTACCTCCCGCAAGGGACTGCGGCGCGTTGGGGGCCCGGCTGTTGCGGGTTCGTACCGGCCTGCCGATCATGACACGGCGGGCTGGCCGGCGCATCGGCGACGGGCGGGACTTCGGCGCACGCAGAGCGCCCCGGGGGAACGTAGGCCACGGGGCCGCATGGAGGAGGGCGCATGGCGGACTTCAGGACGCGGCGGGCCTCAGGGGACGTAGGAGAGGGTGAAGGCCAGCGTGGCGTAGAGCGTCATCGCCGCGGTCGAGGCGACGAGGGCGAACGTGAAGACTTCCCGGCGGGCGGTGACCAGCGCCGCGACCAGCAGGAACGGGAAGGCGCCGTAGACGTAGCGTTCCGCCGAGTCGAGGTTGCTGCCGGTGAGCACGGCCGCGAGCACCAGCGCGCTCCACAGCACGTAGGAGACCGGCAACCGCCGGGCCATCACCACCAGGCCCACCAGGGCCAGCAGCAGCCACGGCACGTGCAGGCCCGTGCCCAGCTCGCCGGAGAAGGCCCCGCGGGCGGCGTGCCACAGCACCGACAGGGGGTTGCCGGTGCTGCCGTGGCGGGCCTCGTCACGTTGGAGGGNGAACGGCGCCAGGCCGTCGCCGTAGGTCCGGGCCGACCAGAGCACGTAGATCGCGGCGCCGGCCGGTGCCGCGAGCACTGCCACCAGTCGGCGTAGCAGGTCCCGCGGGCCGATGCCGCCCGCCGGCGCGGCCCGTCCGGATCCGCTCGCCGCGGCGGCCCGCTCCGCCTCGTTCGCCGCAGTGGCCCGCTTCGTCCCGTTCGTCCCGTTCGCCGCGGTGGCCCGCCTCGCCCCGTTCACCGGGGTGGCCGTCGGGGGGCCGAGGCGGCGCAGACCGGGCCAGGGCAGTCCGCGGGCCGCCTCCACGGCGACGGGGACGGCCAGCAGGACGCCGAGCGGCCGGCACAGCCCGCCGAGCAGGGCGGCCGCGGCCGCGAGCTCCCACCGGCGGCTGCGCGCGCCGAGGAACACCGCCACCGCCAGCAGCCCGGCCAGCGCCTCGGCGTATCCCATGACCAGGACGAACGCGGGCGGCGCGAGGGCAGCGAACCAGATCAGCCGGAAGGTCGCGTCCGAACCGAGCCCCTCGAGGCGGGCCAGGCGGACCAGCGCCAGGGCGAAGCCGACGGCGCACAGGTTGACCACCAGCAGCAGCACGATGCCGACATGAGCACCGGCGCCCGGCAGGTGGGACAGGACCCGCACCAGCGTGGGCAGCAGCGGGAAGAAACGGCGGCTTTCACTGCCGGCGCCGCTGTAGCCGACCTCGGCGATCGTCTTGTACCAGCCGGCATCCCATCCGAGCAGGTCGGTGGTCTGCAGCCGGGCACCCTGGTCGCCGCGGGCGTTGTCGGCGATGAACTTCGTCATCGCCAGGGCGGCGCCGACGACCAGCCGGGCGGCGAGCCAGGCGAGTACGACCTCCCGCAGGCACCACGGGTCGTCCCGGCGGACCAGCGCGCGTCGCCGGCCCGCGGTGCGTCGGCGAGACGCGGATCGGGTGCCGTCGAATGGGACGGTGCCACCGGGTGGGACGGTGCCACCGGGTGGGACGGTGCCGGCCAGTGGGGCGATGCCTTCGAGTGGGGGAGGGGGGTCGCGCGGGATGGTGGAGTCGCCTGGGGCGGCGGGAACGGGCGGGGGGACGGCGGGGTCGTGCGCGGGGGGCGTCCCCGGCTCGGATGCCGGGCCTGGGCCCGGCTGTGGACCGGGGTGGGCGGACGTCCCCCGCGCGGTGGTCACTGCGCCTGGAAGCGCAGCAGCGAGTAGTTCTCGTACACCTTCGCCGGCAGGCCCTGCTCCATGACCTCGTCCGCATGCGGGCGGGCGTTCTGCAGGGTCCCGCGGACCTGCGTGCACAGCACCTCGTAGGTCCGGTAGGAGCCGGAGCCGGCGAGGAAGACGGTGTGCTGCGGGCCGGCCTCGGTCAGCGCGCGCCGTGCGATCGCCTGGCCGTCGGCCTTGGCGTTGCGATCCTCGTAGTCCACCCAGTCGACCCGGTCCGGTGGCGCGTAGGTCGGCACCACGTACACCTTCAGCCAGGACGGGACGGTGCGGGCGAGCCCCGGGCCGAGCTGGTCGGGGCAGACCAGCATGACGTCGCCGGGTCGCGCGAGCCGCTGGAGCACCTGGGCGGCCTCGCCGGCCTGCGACCGTTCCCGCCGGATGTCGGTGGTGCCGGCCAGCAGGCCGACCAGGGCCGCGACGGCGACGACCCCGTGGAACACCCGCCGGTCCCCGATGATCGTGGCACCCAGGCCGATGACGAGCAGGAACGGAACGAAGGCGGTAGCGGTGTACCGGTCGGCCCAGGCGTTGCCGACGAGCTTGCCGGCCGTCACCGCGACGACGAGGGTGCCCGTGGCCAGGAAGAACATCGTGCGGCCCGGTTCGAGACCGCGCAGGTCGATCAGGATGAACCGGCCGCCGGGACTGCGCCCGGCGATCCCGGCGGCGGCCAGGCCCGTGATGAGAAACAGCAGCAGGCGGCCGAGGGTCGTCGGTCCGCCGGCCCACTGGCCGTAGGCGTGGGAGATCGCCGCGTAGCTGGCCGGCTCGCCCCAGGGGGTGCCGGTGTGGGCGAGCTGGTTGAAGAAGTTCGGCAGCCACGGGGAGAAGACGATCGCGCCGCCGACGATGCCGAGCAGCCCGTAGACCGGCCCGCGCCGTTGCGGCGTCAGGTATCGGCTGGACGACGGGGACCGGCCGGACGACGGGGACCGGCCGGACGAACGATGGCTGCGCGCGCCGGGCGGGCGGCCCGTCGGGCCGCCGTTGACCGCCCCGGCTCCCGGCCGAGGCATGGCGGCGGTCGCCGGCATCGAGGAGACCGGCCCGCTCGGCGGCGACACCAGCCCCGGCGGCGACACCAGCCCCGGCGGCGACATCGCGGCGGTCGGCGGCGCCGCCGCGGTCGCCGAGGCCACGCCGAGCTGGCGGGCGCGGCGCGCGCGGTACCAGGGGCGCAGGGTGAGCAGCCCGGTCAGCCACACGGCGACGGTGAGCAGCAGGTACAGGCACCAGTAGTGGGTCAGCGCCAGGCAGCCGGCGGCGAGGGACAGTCCGATCACCGAGCGCACCGACGGCGCCCGCAGCACCCGCTCCAGGGCGAGTCCGCCGAGCGCGGTGAGCAGCACGATCAGGCTGTACATCCGGGTCTCGGTGCCGAAGTACAGCGCGAACGGCGAGGTCAGGTACAGCACGACGGTGACCTTCGCCGCGCGGGCGTTCACCACCCGGCGGGCCAGCACGAACAGCGGCCATGCCGCGGCGATGTTGATCACGGCGGACAGGGACCGGACGGCGAGGTTGGTCTCCCCGAACACGGCGATCCACCCGTGCAGCACCAGGTAGTACAGCGGCGGTGAGCCGTCCTGCAGCAAACCGTCCCACATGGTCACGCCCGACCCGCCGAGGGGGAGTCGCGCGATGGCGACGCTCTGCGCCTCGTCGAGCCACAACGCCTGGTTGGCGGTGAAGCGCACGATGACCGCGGCGGCCACAAGCACCCCCACGACCACCGCGAACATCCGCCCCGCGCGGTCGGGCGCGTTCCCGACCCGGTCGACCGGCCCGGGGAGCTGCTCCGCCGGCCGGACCGCGACATCCGTCACGGTCAGTCCCTTCCGTCCACGTTGCCCGCGGTGCGGCGGGGTCAACCGGGCCACGATCCGGCCGACCAGGCAGGTCCGCACCCGGTGCAGGTCTCGTGCGGCAGCCCCCGCGCCGCGGCGATGCCGGGCGGGCGCGGGGGGCAGACCGCGGATTGCATGCCGGGGCGGTGGGCTGGCCACCGAAGCCGCCGCCAGGGCGCGCCTGGCGGGCGCGGAGCGTACCGTCCCGCATTCTGGCCGGGTCGGCCGCCGACGGCACGTCGAAGGCACCGCGCGCCGACGACCGAAGATCCCGGCCAGGTTCTTCGTCGGCGGTCGGCGGGTTCGACCCGGCCGGATGTCCCGGCGGGCCGAGCCGCCGCGCTCAGCAGGTCGGTCCGGGCGTCAGCGCTTGGCCGCGCCGCCGGACGACACCTCCTCGTGGTAGTCCTCCTCGACGTTGACCTCCCACACGTCGTGCTTCGTGCCGTCGATGATGTTCTCGACGGTCAGCATGGCGGTCAGCATCGAGTGGTCCTGGTTGTTGTACCGGTGCATGCCGTTGCGGCCCACCGGGTGCACGTTCGGCGTGTTCTCGGCCAGCCAGGCCCGAATGATATCGACGTTGCTCTTGTACTGCATGTCGTAGTACGGGTACGCCTTCGGCATCCGCACGACGTATCCCTGCTCGACCTGGGACGCCCGGATGAGCCCGAGCTCGACGAGTTCCTTGGTGGCCAGCTTGACGAGGTCCTCGTCCGAGCTGCTCCACGTCTCGTCGCCCTCGAAGACGAAGTACTCCAGCCCCAGACAGGTCCGCCCGTCCTTCACCAGGAACGGCGACCAGGAGGCGAAGTTCTGGATCCGGCCGACCTTGACCGTGGGGGAGTGGATGTAGATCCAGTTGTCCGGGAACCCGGCCGACTCCGGCACGACGAGGGCGACGGTGAGGAAGTCGCGGTATTTCAGCGCGTTCGCCGCGGCCAGGACGTGGTCGGGCACCGGCGGGTCCATCACGCGGACCAGCGACGAGAACGACATGGACGAGATGATCTCGTCGGCGGGGTACTGGTACTCGCTGCCGATGTCGGTGCGCGACGACTCCGGCGCGCCGGCGCCCGGGCCGTAGCCGCCGGTCACCGTGGTGGTGACGCCGGTCGCGCGACCGCCCTCGTGATGGATCTTACGGACCTTCTCCTCGAAGACCACCCGACCGCCCTGCTTGACGATCTTGTCGGTGGCGGTCTCCCACATCATTCCGGGCCCGTACTTGGGGTACTGGAACTCCTCGATGAGGGAGGTGATGTCGGTCTGGTTCCGCTTGGGCAGCACCGAGTTCACGATGGCATTCATCATGGACAGGCTCTTGATGCGCTGCGCCGCCCAGTCCGACGGCATCTCGCTGACCGGAACGCCCCACAGCTTCTCGGTGTAGGTCTTGAAGAACGTGCGGTAAAGCCGCCAGCCGAAGCGGGCCACCAGCCAGTTCTCGTAGTTGCTCTGGTCGGCCGGCGGACGCACGCGGGCCGCGGCGTAGGAGGCGATGCAGCGCGCCGCCTCCACCAGGCCCAGCCCGCCGAGCGCGTTCGTCGCCTTCAGCGGGTAGTCGAAGAACTTCCCGTTGTAGTAGATGCGGCTCGATCGCGGCCGGAGCAGGAAGTCCTCGTCCGGCAGGATCTCGTGCCAGAGCTTCTCGACCTCAGGCACCTTCGTGAAGAAACGGTGGCCGCCGATGTCGAAACGCCAGCCGTCCCGCTGCGCGGTACGGCTGATTCCGCCGACGACCGAGTCACCCTCGATAATCGTCACGGGCACGTCCCGTTTCACCAGCTCCCAGCCGGCGGACAGACCTGCCGGCCCGGCTCCGATGACGACTACCTCTGGCTTTTCGGTCACTGTGCCGGACCTCTCCTCAACACACCTTCATGGTCACTCCCGCGGCCGGATGCGGGGCATCGGCCGCCGGGGGCGCCGGACCCTGGGACCGGCCTCGGGGGGAAGTCTCGCATGCGGACGGGTGTGACCCGCCCGCACCCCCTCGCGGTCACCGGCTCGATCATCCGTGGTACATCCGGACTATTCCCCCTGTCCCCCCGGCGATCGGGTGAGTCCGTCGGCCGTGCCCCGGCCCGCCTCTGGCATCGTGCGGGCATGGGTTTGCCTGCATCCGGCCCGCGGCGGCCGGTCGCGGCGCGGCCCGAAGGTGCTGACCCGGGTCCGGACCGGACGCTGCCGGCGATCCTCGTCGGCTGGTGCGCCGTCGCCTGGGGCATCGCGGCGAAGGACGGCCGGTATGGCGCCTGGGCGATGGCCGCCGTCCTGCTCGGCACCGCCGCCGCCGCGTTCGCCACCGTCCGTCACCGCCCGCCGTCCGAGTCCTCCGTGTCCGCGTCCGCGGGCGTCGCCGCCGGCCGCGGGCGGGCGTGGGGCAATGCCTGGCTGCTCGTCGCGATCACCGTCGGGTTGGGCCCGATCGTGCGCCATCCCCGCTACTACGCCGCCGGGCCGCTGGCCGCCGCGGCCGACGCGCTCGCGATCGTCGCCGGTCTGCTCGCCGCCGCCGTCCTGGTGGCGCTGTCCGCACGGCCGGCCCGCGGGAGACCGGTGCCGGCGGGTCTCGCGGCGGCGCGGCGGGTGCTCGGCTCGCCCGCGCTGTTCTGGGTCGTGCTCGGCCTGGCGGGAGCCGCGGGGGTCGCCACCATCCGGGCGGCGCCCGCGCCCCGCATCGACGTGTTCCACCTGCTGCAGGTCTCCACGTCGGGGCTGGCGCACGGCGCGGACATGTACCGCCAGCAGTGGGCGCCGAGCCGGGCCGCCTACCCCGTCGACGGCCTGTTCGACGTCTACCCCTACCTGCCGCTGACCTCGGTGCTGCTCGCGCCGTCGCGGCTGCTGCTCGGCGACGTCCGCTACGGCCTGCTCCTGGCGCTCGCGGCGGCGGCGATCTGCGCGCGCCGCCTCGCCACCGGCCCGCGCGGCGGAGACGGGACGGTCCGCGACGGCGGTGCCGGCGATGCTGGTGCCGGCGGGGCTGGTCGGGGCGGCGCGGACGGGAGGGTGGTTGCGGTCGCCGTGCTGCCGCTGCTGGTCGTGATCCTGCCCGAGTCGATGTACGCGTTGCAGCAGTCGTGGACCGAACCGCTGCTGGTCGCCTGCCTGGCGGCCATGGTGCTGGCCGTCCGGGGCGGCCACGGGCGCACGGCGGTCGTCGCCCTCGCCCTCGCGCTGGCCACCAAGCAGCACATCGCCCTGCTGCTGCCGGTCGCGGCGGCCTGGCCGCGGTTCGGCCCGCGCCGCACGGCGGTGGCCGCGGGCGCCGCCGCGCTGCTCGTCGTCCCGTGGGTGCTGGCCGGACCGGGGGACTTCGTCGACGACGCCGTCTGGACGAACCTGCACTACCGGGTGCTCGGCCATTCCCTGTCCGTGCCGGGCTGGGCGTCGCACTTCGGGGTCACGCTCGGCTTCGCGCCGGCCGTGGTGGCGCTGGTTGCCGCGTATGCCGCCGCCTGGCGTGCGCGCGGCGACGCCACCGGATTCTGCCTCGGGGCCGCGCTGGTCCTGCTCGCCGTGGACCTGATGAACAAGCAGACGTTCTTCAACCACTACACGCTGCCGATGGGCCTGCTGGTCCTGGCCGCCGCGGCCCTCGGTTCCGGCCGCGGCGGCCAGGTCGCGGGCGTGCCCGCCCAGGCCGCCGCCGGTCAGGGAAGCGCCGCCGGCGAGCCCGGCGCCGCCGGTCAGCGCAGGGTGGAGAAGCGTTCCAGCGACGCGCCCTCGTAGAGATTGCGCCGCTCGACCTGGACGGTCCGGTCGCGCAGGGTCGCGAGCTGGTCGGACAGCACCGCGCAGGCACCTTCCAGGAACCGGTACCCGTCGGCGCGCACGAGCAGCACCGCGTGGTCGGGGCCGGCGAGCTCGTTGACCTCGGCGGCGAACGTCGTGCCGTTCGCCCGCTGCATCCGGTCGGCGTAGTCGACCCAGTCGACGAGCGCCGGGCCGGTGTTGTCCGCGTACACGATCTCGCGGACGGTCAGCGGGCCGTGCCGGACCAGCGCCCGGTGCACGGCCGGGCCGAGCTGGTCGGGGCAGAAGGCGACCACGTCGCCCGGCCGCGCGAGCGCGCCGATCCGTCCGGCGATCTCCCCGGCCTGGGTGCGTTCGGTGCGGGCGAGCTGCCAGCCGCCGACCAGCCCGCTGAACACGGCCACGACCAGCACGATCGCCCGCACCCGTGTGCCCGGAAGCTGGGCGATGCCCAGGGAGGCCAGCAGCAGGCAGGCCGGCAGGGCGATGCCGGTGTACCGCTCGGCGTACGCGCTGCCGCCGAACATGTTCACGAAGTACGCCAGCACCAGCGGCAGCAGCCAGATCGCCGCCAGGTAGCGGCCCGGCACCCGGCCGGTCACCCGGACCGCGAGTTCCCGCCTGCCGACCGGCCGGGCGGTCAGGCCGATGAGCGCCCCGCCGAGCAGCACCACGCCGAGCAGCGCGCCGGTCGACTGCGGCCCCGCCCAGTCGAACACCGTGTCGAGCAGCACCTGGGCCTGCACCTTCGGCGCCCACGGGGTGCCGGTGTGCAGCATCTGGAACAGGAACGACGGCATCCATGGGGCGAACAGCGCCGCCGAGGCTGCCATCGCCGCGAACGCCCGCAGCGTGACCCGGCGGTAGTGCGGGCGCCGGTGAGCCTGCACCAGCAGGAACGCCGCCACCGTGAAGATCACCAGGAACGTCCAGTAGTGGGTGTAGACCAGCGCCGCCGTGGCCAGCGTCAGCGTCGCCAGCCGGGGCAGGGTCGAGCGTTCCAGCGCGCGCACCGCCGCGAACCCGAACACCAGCACCAGCAGCACGACCAGCGAGTACATCCGGGTCTCGCTGCCGTAGCGGATGGCGTACGGGGAGCAGGCGAACATCAGCAGCGTCGCCACGCCCACCCACCTCGGGGCGTCCCGCTCGCCGTTGCCGGCGGCGAAGGCGATGCGCCCCACCCGGCGTCCAGCGAGCCACGCCAGCGGCAGCGTGAGCAGCGACAACACGCCCGACAGGGCCCGGACCGCGATGTCGCCGTCACCGAAGACGCTGATCCAGCCGTGCAGCAGCAGGTAGTACAACGGCGGTGAGCCGTCGTGGCGCAGCGCGTGGAGCAGGTCCGGCACCGGCCGGGAGGCGATCGCGACCGTCAGCGACTCGTCGAGCCACAGGTGGCTCGGCGTGGCGAACCGCATGACCGCGCCGACCGCGACCGCGACCGCGACGGCGGCCACCAGCAGCCGCGGAACCTGCGGCACGATCCAGGCCCCCGCCGCGCGCCCCAGCCGCTCGACGCGCCCGACCCGACGCCGCCGATCCACCGGTGCTCGATCCCCGGGCGCCGCCCCGCCGGAGGGCGCTGCTGGTGGCGGGGTCGTCGTCGGCGTCGTGGCTGGCGCTGGAGGCGGCGGTGCGGGCGTCGTGGTCGGCACCGTCGCCGGGACTGCGGCGGTCGCTGTACCGGCGGCGGTCGGCGCCGTCGCCGGAACGGCGGTGCTGCCCGTGTCGGCGGCGTTGGCCGGGGGGACGGCGGTGCTGGCCGTGTCGGCGGTGCTGGCCGTGTCGGTGGTGGTGGTGGCCGTGTCGGCGGTGACGGGGACGGTCGCCACGTCCGCGTCGCCCACGGGGCTCTCGGGCGGGTCGCCGTCCGGTGCCTGCCGGGGCGCGCGCGGACCGGGCAGAACAGTCGGGCCGGACCCGGCCTCCCGGCCGGCGGCTGCCGTTCCGGGTGCGTCTGCGTCCACGATGGGAACGCTACCCATCCTCATACTGCACGATCTTGCCTCCCATCGGGGACCCCCGGCTCGTCGGGGGTGGCGCTGGCTCTCGCGGCGACGGCGTCCACCGGCCATCGGCCCGCCGTCAGCCTGTCATCCACCCGTCACCCCGGCGCCGGATGCCTGCGCGCGCAGTGCCGCGACCCGGGCCCGGAGACGTTCGAGGTCGTCCCCTGCCCCCGCCCCGACGGACCCGACGCCGCCGCCGGAACGGGCGACGTCCGGGCCCTCGCGCTTTAGTTCTGCGCGCTCCAGTCCTGCGCGCTCCAGCTCTGCGTGTTGCGGGCCTTCGCGTTTCGAGTCCTGGCCGTCGAGCTCCTCGTCGTCCAGCTCCTCGTCGTCCTCGGCGAGCTGGCCGGCGATCTCCCCGGCCAGCAGGGCGGCGAGTGACGTCAGGCGCCGCCGGCCGCCCGCGTTGCGCACCGCGTGGCGCACCGCGGGGCCGTTCACGGCGACGATCGACAGGTGCGTCGCCGCCCGGGTGAGCGCGGTGTAGATCAGCGGGCGGGTCAGCATCCGGCCGGCCTCCGGGGGAAAGACGGCGACGACCGCCGGCCACTCGCTGCCCTGCGCCCGGTGCACCGTCACCGCCCAGCCGTGCCGCAGATCGCCGAGGATCCCCGCGGGCACCTCGACGACCCCCCCCGGGAAGGCGACCCGCAACGCCCCGCGTTCGCCCGCGGCGACGACGGTGCCGATCTCGCCGTTGGCGAACCCCACGTCGATGTGGTTGGCCGTCGCCACCACCCGGTCCCCGACGTCAAATCCCGACACCGCGCCCGCGCCCGGGTTGAGGACGCGTTTGAGCGCCGCGTTCAGCGCCCCCGTGCCGGCGGGCCCGGCATGCACCGGCGTGACGACCTGGATGTCGGCGACGGGGATTCCCAACGCCCGCGGAATCGAGTCGGTGACGAGCTGCACGGTGCGGTGCGCGGCCTCCCCGGAGCTGCTCGAGGGGACGACGACGACCTCGCGGCCGGGGCCGGGCGGGGGCGGCGGCAGCTCCCCGCCGCGCACCGCGGCGGCCATCAGCGCGATCGCCCCGCCGTCGACCTGCCGGTAGAGCCGGCGCAGCTCCGTCACCGGGACCTCGCCGGACTCCAGTAGATCGGTGAGGACCTGGCCCGGTCCGATGCTCGGCAACTGGGCGGGGTCCCCGACGAACATCAGGTGGGTGCCCTCGGCGCAGGCGTCGAGCAGCGCGGCGGCGAGTTCCGCGTCGAGCATCGACGCCTCGTCGACGACGACGAGATCGGCGTCGATCGGGTTGTGCTCGCCGCGGGCGAAGCCGCCGCCGCGGCCCTGCGCGCCGAGCAGCCGGTGCAGGGTGCTCGCCGGCGCCCCGCACAGCTCCTCCAGCCGCTTGGCGGCCCGACCGGTCGGCGCGGCGAGCGCGACCTCGGCGTCCGCCGCCCACGCCAGGCGGACCACGGCGGCGACGGTGCGGCTCTTGCCCGTCCCCGGCCCGCCGGTCAGCACGCTGACCCCCGACTCCAGGGCCGCCCGGGCCGCGGCGAGCTGGACCTCGTCCAGGCCGCCCACCGGGTCGTCCCCGGACCCGCCGGACGATCCCTGCAGGCCGGTCGGGCCGGTCGGGCCGGTCGGGCCGGTCGGGCCGGTCGGGCCGCCGGCGTCCGCGGCCTCGGACGTCCCGTCCGGCCCGGCGTCGCCAGTCGCCCGGTTCCCGCCGCTCGGCGGGTCGTCATCCGCGGCGTCCTCGTCGTCGAACATCAGCGCGGTCGGCGGCGGCCCGGCCGCGGCGGCCACGGCCTGCGACCCGTCGTCATCGTCGTTGTCGTCGTCCTCGTCCGGGCGGCGGCGGACCCTCGGCGCGCCCGCGCGCAGCGGCTCCGCGGTGGCCACCAGCCGTTCGATGCCGTCGGCGATGGACTGCTCGGCCATCGCGTAGCGCTCCAGCGCGATCCGGTCGCCGACGGCGATGATCCGCCCGTCGTCGAGGGCGGCGTCCAGCGCCCGGTGCGGATCGGCCACCCCCTCCCGAGCCGCGGCCTGCAGCACGGCGTCGACCGGGCCGGCGGTGTCCCCCGCCCGCGTCGCCGCCCGGCCCAGCAGGTGGGTGAGCACCGCGGGGCCGCGGCGCGGGTCGTCTCGGCGCAGCCCGCGGCGGCGGGCGAACCGGTCGGCCTGGCCGATCTCGGCCTCGGCGGCGGTCAGCAGCATCCACGGGTCGGCCCGCAGGGCCTCGGCGGCGGTCGGGCCGAGCCGCTCGGTGGCCCCCCGGGCGAGGCGGGCCGGGAGGTCCGCCGCGACGAGCAGTTCGACGACCGCGTACGTGCCCGCGGCAGCGCGGAAGCTGTCGGCGAGCCGGCGGGCCCGCGGGCCGGTGACCCCCTCGACGGCGCCGAGCCGGCCGAGGTCGACGTGTTCGGGCCGGGTGATGCCGGCGGCGGGCAGGCGGGCGGCCGTCGTACGGCCCAGCCCCGGCCACAGCGCGGCCTCGCAGAACGCTGCGAACACCGTCGTCGGGTCCACGGCTGCGTCGGCATCGACCGGGTCGGCTCCCGGGGCGGGACCGGCGGTGTGGGCGGCTCCCGGGACGGGATCGGGTCCCGGAGCGGCGGCGGTCGGGTACTCGTCGGGCATGCCGGGAAGCGTAACGACGCACCACTCGGCGCCCGGCGAAGCCCGCTGGGTAGCGTGGTATCACCGGTGGCCGTGCCAGGGCGCGCCGTGGTCCGGACCCGGCGTGTCCGGCGCCACGGCCTCGCGTCGCGCCTGGTCGGCCACCCGCGGGTCCGGTGGCGTCGCGGACCCGTCCGACCTCGAAGGGACCGACCGGTTGACCACTGTGTTGCTGGTCCGCCACGGCCTGACCGCCGTCACGGGCAAGATCCTCCTCGGCTGGACCCCCGGCGTCAGCCTGGACGAGCGTGGCCGGCGGCAGGCCTCGGACCTGGCGGGCCGGCTCGGGGACATCCCGCTCGCCGCGATCGTCAGCAGCCCGCTCGAGCGCTGCCGCGAGACGGCGGGCACGATCGCGGCCCGCCGCCCCGACGGCCCGACGGCTCCCGGCGGGGTCCAGCCGGTCGCCGTCGACGAGCGGTTCGGGGAGTGCCGCTACGGGGACTGGACCGGGCAGGAACTCGCCGTCCTGGCCAAGGATCCGCTGTGGGCGGTGGTGCAGAGCCATCCCAGCGCCGTGGTCTTCCCCGGGCCCGAGGGTGAGGCGCTGCGCGACACCCAGGCCCGCGGCGTCACCGCGGTGCGGGAGTGGAACGACCGGCTCGGCCCGGACGCGACCTGGCTGCTGTGCTCGCACGGAGACGTCATCCGCACGATCGTCGCCGACGCCCTGGGCATGCACCTCGACATGTACCACCGCATCACCGTCGACCCGTGCTCGCTGACGGTGATCCGCTACGGCGAGCGGCGACCGTTCGTCCGGCGGATCAACGACATCGGCGGCGACGTCGCCGAGCTGCTCCCGCCGCCGCCCAAGCCCGAGGGGGAGGCCGCTGCGGGCGACGGCGGGGACGGCGGGGACGGCGCCGCCGGGCCGCCCGCCGGGGACGGTGCGGCGCCCCGGCCGGCGCTCAGTCCCGACGAGGTCGTCGGCGGCGGCGCCGGGTCCTACCCGCCCCCCGCCGGCGGGGGAGCGGTCTGAGCGGCCATGGCGCGTCGGATACACGTCTTCGACCCGCCGGAGCGGTTCGTCGCGGGCACCGTCGGCTCGCCCGGCGCCCGAGGGTTCTACCTGCAGGCCCGGGACGCGGCGAGGCTCGTCACGGTCGCGGTCGAGAAGGCCCAGGTCGCCCTGCTGGCCGAGCAGCTCACCGAGCTGCTCGACGAGCTGGGCCGGCGCGGGGTCGCGATGGGGCCGGCCGAACCCGTCGGCGCGCCCGACACGTCGCCGCTGGAGCAGCCGATCGAGGCGGAGTTCCGGGTCGCCACGATCGCCCTCGGGTGGGATCCGCGCGGCAGCCGGGTCGTCGTCGAGGCGCAGGCGGCCGGCGGCGAGGAGTCGGCGTCGGGGTTCAGCGACGACCCGGACGGCCCCGACGCCCTGCGGGTGCTGCTCGCGGCGGGCCCCGCCCGCGCCTTCGCCCGCCGGGCGGGGCGGCTCGTCGCCGCCGGGCGCCCGCGGTGCCCGCTGTGCGGCCTGCCGCTCGACGAGGACCACGTCTGCCCGCGGCAGAACGGGCACCGGCACTGATGCGCGCCATGCGCCCGCACGGCCTGCGGGACAGGCCTGGTCGGGCGCCGGTCTCGGGGCTCGGCCGGGGGCGCGGCGTGCGGGTTCGCCCCGGAGAGACCCCGGTCACCACCCGGACCCGGCGACAGAGCCGGCGCGTAGCGGACACACTGGGCTGATGGGCGTTCCCGCGGCGGGTCCCCCTCCGGGGCGGCGGCTGCCACTCGATCCGATCGACGGCGGCGGCCTCGACGCCCCCGCCGCGCTCGACCTGCTGCGTCGCGGCGAGCTGGCGGTCAGCGCCAGGCTCGCCGACGCCAGCAACGCGACGCTGTACTGCGACATCACCGCGGGCGACGTCGCCGGCCGCTGCGTCTACAAGCCGGTGCGCGGCGAACGGGCGCTGTGGGACTTCCCCGACGGCACCCTCGCCGCTCGCGAGCTGGCCGCCTACGAGGTCTCCGCGCACCTCGACCTCGGGATCGTGCCGCCGACGGTCCTGCGCGACGGCCCGTTCGGCGAGGGCATGGTCCAGCTCTGGATCGACACCGACGTCACCGTCGACCTGGTCGCCCTCACCCGCTCCGACGACCCGCAGCTACGCCGGATCGCGTTGTTCGACGCCGTCATCAACAACGCCGACCGCAAGGGTGGGCACCTGCTGCCCGCGCCGTCGGGGCGCATCCACGGCATCGACCACGGCGTCACCTTCCACACCGAGGGCAAGCTGCGCACGCTGCTGTGGACGTGGCGGGGCCGCCGGCTGGTCGCCGAGGAGACGGCCCTGCTCGGCTGCCTGCGCGAGGCACTCGCCGGCGACCTTGGTGACCGGCTCGCCGAGCTGCTCACCGTCGCCGAGTCCGGCGCGCTGGCCGCTCGGGTGGAGCGGCTGCTCGACGAGGGACGCTTCCCGCTGCCCTCGGGGGACTGGCCGCCGATCCCGTGGCCGCCGTTCTGAACCGTCGCCGTTCGGAACCGCCTGCGTTCCGCATCGTCGGTTTACTGACGGTGATGTTGCGATCTGTGTCCGTTTTCGCAGGTCGGTTACGGGATGGTTACCCGTCTTGTGCCCGCCGGCGGAACGGTTCGCGGTTACTCTGACACGCATGCAGGCGTGGCCATCTCCTCCGATACGTCCACTTCCAGGCTCCGGCCGGCCCTTGCGGATCTTCGACACGGCCACGTCGAGTGTGCGGGCCCTGGATTCCGCGCCCACGGCCCATCTCTATGTCTGCGGCATCACGCCGTACGACGCGACGCATCTGGGTCACGCGTTCACGTACCTGACGTATGACCTCGCGCAGCGGGTTCTGCGGGATTCCGGGCATGACGTCCTTTATGTGCAAAATGTTACGGACGTCGATGACCCGTTGCTCGAGCGTGCCGACCGGGACGGTCTGGACTGGCGCGACCTCGCCGCCCGGGAGATCGCGCTGTTCCGCGAGGACATGACCGCGCTGCGGATGCTCGCCCCGGACTCCTACATCGGCGTGGTCGAGGCGATCCCGATGATCGTCGACATGGTCGCCGAACTCGTGGACCGGGGTGCGGCCTACCACGTCGACGACGACCTGTACTTCTCCGTTGCCGCCGCCCCCGCGTTCGGTGACATTTCCCACCTGTCCCGGGCCGAGATGCTCGCGATCTGCGCCGAGCGCGGCGGCGACCCGCACCGCGCCGGCAAGAAGGACCCCCTCGACCCGCTGCTGTGGCGGGCGCAGCGCCCCGGGGAACCGTCGTGGCCGTCCCCGTTCGGCCCCGGCCGGCCGGGCTGGCACATCGAGTGTTCGGCGATCGCCCGTCACCACCTCGGCGGCGTCGTCGACATCCAGGGCGGGGGCACCGACCTGTCGTTCCCGCACCATGAGTGCAGTGCCGCGCACGCCGAGGTCGCCGCCGGTGCCCGCCCGTTCGCCCGCAGCTACGTGCACACCGCGATGGTCAGCCTCGACGGCCACAAGATGTCGAAGTCGCGCGGCAACCTGGAGTTCGTCTCCCGGCTGCGCCGCGCCGGGACGGACCTGGCCGCGCTGCGCCTCGCTCTGCTGGACCACCGCCACACCGCGGGCTGGGAGTGGACGGCGGGCCTGCTGGCGGACGCGGTGACCCGGGTCGAGCGGTGGCGGGCGGCCGTCGCTCTGCCCGCCGGCCCGGACGCGGCGGGGGTGCTCGCCGCCGTCCGGGAGCGGCTCGCCGACGACCTCGACGCCCCCGGTGCCCTCACCGCGGTCGACGCCTGGGTCGACGCGGCGCTCGCCGACGCCGGCGGTGGTTCTGCCGGCGGCGGTTCTGCCGGCGGCGGTTCTGCCGGCGGTGGATCTGCTGGCAGTGGTTCGGCTGGCGTCGGTTCGTCTGGCGGGTCCCTTCGCGGTTCCGGCGGTGCGGCGGGTGCTGGGGGGGAGGCGCCCGCACTGGTCGCGAGGCTCGTTGACACACTGCTCGGTGTAGACCTTGAACCCGTCCGACCCAGAGGGAGCTGATGGATGGGGGCTCACCACCGCAGTACAGATCCCGGAGCAGCGACCGAACGGCCCGCCTTCGACGAGGTCGCCCACGGCTACGACCCGCGCCAGGTCGACGACTACCTCGCCACGCTGTGGCGGTACGCCAGCCAGGTGACCTCGCGCGCGGCCGCCGCCGAGAGCGCGCTGAGGCACGAGCGGGAGCGCAACGTGGGCGTCACCGGCACCGAGGCGTTCGCCGCCCAGGCCGGCGGTCGGATCGGGCAGATGCTCGCCATCGCCCAGCGGGAGGCCGACGAGATCATCGACGGCGCCCGCCGGATCGCCGAGTCCGCCCTGGAGGAGGTGATCGAGGACGCCGGGGCGAATCATCCGATCGTCCGCGAGGCCCGCGAGCAGGCCGAGAAGCTGCTGCTCGACGCGGTGGAGGAGAGCCGTCGGCTCGCCGTCGAACGCCACCGGGAGCTGGCGGACGAGATCGCCCGCAGCTCCGCGTCCCTCGACGCGCTTCGCCACCAACAGGGCGAGATCATCGGAGCGGTCCTGCGGCTGCGCCGCATCCTCGGCTCCGACGATGTCGACCGCGCCCTCACCGACCTCGCCCGGGCCGGCACGGCCCCGCCGGAGGCGGGCGACGGCGACCCCGCCGCCGGCGGCGCGCGGCAAGGTTTCGTCCCTGGCACCCCCACCGCGCAGGACGGTGCCGTCCCCGGCGCTTCGGCCGCGCAGGCGACCGGCGGCGGCTTTCCGGGCGGACCGGACACGACGGCTCCGACGGCTCCGTCGGTCGTGGACGGGCCGTCGATGCCGTCCACGCCCCCCGTGGGCGTCCCACCCCGGCCGCCCAGGGTGCCCGGTAGCCCCGACGGTCCCGGATCCTCAGCCGCTCCCGGATCCTCAGCCGCTCCGGGATCCTCAGCCGCCCCGGGCCAACACGGCGCCGCCCCGCAGCACGGGACCGGTCAGCAGCATGGGACCGGTCAGCACGGTGCCAGCGATCACGGCGGCGGATCGTACGGCGCAGGCCGGGGCGAAGCCGGGCCGCACGGCACCGGTCAGCACGGCCCGGGCTGGCCGGCGGCCGCGGGTGCAGATGGGGCGGACTGGGACGCTGCGGGCGCCTTCGGCTCGCACGGCGGCACCGCCGGGAACGGGTCCGCCGGAGATGCTCTCGGCCCGGCCGTCGGCGCAGGTGCTGCCGCGGCGGCCGGTCGGGTCTCGGGCCGCCTGGGTGCCGCCGGGCTCGGCCGGCGCCCTCCTGGCCGGCATCGGCAGGGTGAGGTCGCCGACGCCGAGCCGTACCCGGCGAGCGCCGCGCAGTGGGAGCCGGCGGCCAGCACCGCCGGCGTTCCCTTCCGCCGGGGCGCCGACGAGGACATCATCGACGCCGAGATCGTCGAGGAGTAGGGCACCGCCCCTGTCCGCACACCCCAGTCCGCGGCGGCGGCACCGAGTTCCACGCGCCGCTCCGCCCGACCGGGACCCTCCGGGCCCGGCCACCCGGCCACCCGTGCCACAGCCAGGGCCGACCGTGTGGCGGGCCGACCACGCTGGCCGCCCGCCCCGGCCGACCACGCTGACGGCGGTCGGCCGGGGCGGGTCGGACCGTGCGACGGGCCGGCGGGCGGAGTCAGGGCATGAGAGAAATCACTGCCCGCGGCGCCGCAGGTAGCGCTCGAACTCGCGGGCGATCGCGTCGCCGCTGGCCTCCGGCAGCGCGGTCTCCGGCTCCCGGGACTCCAGCGAGCGGACGTACTCGGCGACCTCGGTGTCCCCGGCGGCGAGCTCGTCGACCTGACGCTCCCATGCCTTGGCCCGCTCCGGCAGATCCCCGAGCGGAATCTCGATGTCGAGCAGGTCCTCCACGCGCCGCAGCAGGGCGAGCGTCGCCTTCGGGCACGGCGGGTTCGCGACGTAGTGCGGCACCGCCGCCCAGAACGACACCGACGCCAGCTCCGCCCGGGCGCAGGCGTCGCCGAAGACGCCGACGATGCCGGTCGGACCCTCATAGCGGGACGGCTCCAGGCCGAGCCTCGCCGCCGTCGCCGCATCCCCGGCCGTCCCGCTGATGGGCACCGGACGGGTGTGGGGAGAGTCCGCGAGCAGCGCACCGAGCGAGATCACCATGTCGCTGCCGAGGGCATGCACCGCCTCGATCAGCTCATCGGTGAAGCCGCGCCAGCGCATGTTCGGCTCCAGCCCGCGGATGAGCACCAGGTCCGTCTCCGACTTCGGCGGCCGCGCCACCGACAGCCGGGTGGTCGGCCAGGTGATCTTCCTCGACGCCCCGTCGGTTCCGCTCACCGTCGGCCGGTTCACCTGGAAGTCGTAGTAGTCGTCCGGGTCGATCGCGCCGATCACCCGGGCCTTGAACGCCGTCTCGAGATGCTCCACGGCGGCGGAGGACGCGTCGGCGGCGTCGTTCCAACCCTCGAAGGCCGCTACCACGACCGGCGACCGCAGTTGACCGACGCCGGAAAACTCGATCACCTACCACCTCCTGCCGCCCAGCGGCGGCCCACTGCCCCCGTGACAGTGCAACGGTACGTCCTCACGGAGACGACTCCTGCCCAGAGCCGACATCCGTTACGTCAGCCCTCCTTGCATCCGGTGGGGAACCTGCCCTCGCCCGCGGCGAACCTCCGCGGGACCAGTCTGCCGGTGTTCTCGTGGGAACGCCTTTCCTCGGTCTGTCGATGGCAAACGACGCCGGGCGGATCGGACATCCGTTCCGGATCGACGCGGTGGCTGCACCGTACCGGCTCCTGACGAGTACCCGCTGTCGCGGGAAGGCCAACGGCCGCGGCGAGCACTGTCCACGTTGCGACACCCGCCCACTCCCGTCTCCCGGCCCGCCCGCCGGCTCTGGCGGCCGCCGCGTCCCCGTCCGCCCCGGCGGCGGCGCCGCGGGCCCGCGGCGCCGTGCCGCACCGGCTGCGGTGACTTCCGCGCCGCCCGTCCTACCACCTTCCTGGATGTTCCCGTTCACCCGGCCATCTCTGGCGGAGTTCACTCGGCCACCGGTGGCAGCGTCGTCGCCAACCGACGCCCGGGCGATCACATTCCCGGCCGCGAACGCCGGCCCGAGGGCGGCTGCGGGGCTGCCGCGATCGGCGCCTGCAGCGGACTGCCCCGGAGGGGCGCCCGCCCGCACCGGGGGAGACGGCGCCGGGGTTCGCGGCGGGGTCGCCGACGGATTCCCGACGGTCCGCTGTCCGTGCTGTCGCGACGTGTGCCGGGGGCCTCTGGCGCCATGGTCACCATGTTGCCGGGCCCCGCCCCCTTCCCGCGCGGCATTCCCGCCGAAGGGCGGTGTAACGAGGTCCTCAGGTCTCGGCCGCCCGGACGGGCCGAACCCCGCGTTCCGAGCCCGCTGGGCCGCCCGCCGCCCGCTGCGCGGCCGCGATCCGGCAGCATACGGGCAGGACCGGTCCGTACCGGGCAGAGCGGCGCCTCTCCAGACCGGAGGCCGGTCCCGCCCGGGCGGGACCGGCCGGCGTGGGCAGCCGGCGGCCGGCAGCCGCGACCCCGCGTCCGGGCAAGGCACGTCCGACCCGCGCACCCGGAACCGTCCGGAGCGCACCGATTCGAGCTGGGAGCACAACGTGGGAAGCCTCGCGGCGGTCTTCTTCGACATGGACGGCCTGCTCGTCGACACGGAGCCGATCTGGACCGTCGCCGAGCACGAGGCGGCGGCGCGGCTCGGCGGCGAGTTCACGTCGGCGATGAAGCGGGCGATGATCGGCCACGGCATCGACACCGCGGTGCCGATCATGGTCTCGATGCTTGGCCGGCCGCCGTCCGACGTCCCGGCCACGGCGCGGTTCCTGCTGCGACGCTCCGCCGAGCTGTTCCGCGAGCCAGGCGTGATCGTCCCGCAGCCCGGCGCCGTCGAACTGCTCGCCGTCCTGCGAGAGCGGGGCGTCCCGGCGGCGCTGGTCTCCTCGTCCTTCCGGGACCTGATGGACCCTGTGCTCGGCGTCATCGGTCGGGAGCTGTTCGCGACGACGGTGGCCGGCGACGAGGTGAGCCGCCGGAAGCCGGATCCCGAGCCCTACCTGACCGCCGCCCGCATGCTCGGCGTGGACCCGCGGCGCTGCGTCGTCCTGGAGGACAGCCCCTCGGGCGCGCGCGCCGGTGTGGCCGCCGGCTGCGCGACCATCCTCGTCCCCTCCATGCCCGATCTCCTCGACCCCACCACCACCCCGCCCACCGCCACCCCGCCTGCCCCGGCCCCGCCCACGGCCACCCCGCGTCCCACGGCCACCCCGCCTGCCGCCGTCCCGCCTGCCGCCGTTGCGTCGGATGGAGCGCCGTCCGCCCTCGCGGGGTCCGACGCGGCGTCAGCGGACGCCCTCGAAGTGCCCGCAGGCCTCGCCGCGATCGTCGCCAGCCTGCACGACGTCACCCTCGACCTGCTCGACGAACTGCTGGGCGCCCATCCGGTCGGAACCTGACCGTGACCTCTGCGAGCGCGAGCGCGCGGCGCACCATCTCGGCGACGCCGGCCGGACCGCCCAGCACATCGGCCCAGGTGAAGCGCAGCAGGGTCCAGCCAGCCGCCAGCAGGTCGTTCTGCCGCATGCGGTCGCGGAACAGCGCGCGTGGCTGGCGGTGATAGGCGGCGCCGTCCGCCTCCACGGCGACCAGCCGGCTCGGCCAGGCCAGGTCGAGCCGGGCAACTGGACGGCCTCCCAGCGTCGGGACCCGGTCCGGCGGCTCGTCCGGCGTCCCTTCGAGGGGATCGACGCTCGTGGACCCCGTCGGCCTGCCCCGCTCCGTCGGGCTGGCGGGGTCCCACACCTGCCACTGCAGCTCCTCCGGCGGCAGGCCGGCGTCGAGCAGCAACAGGCGTAGCCGCGTCTCCAGAGGTGACTCGGCCCGACCGTCGGCGAGCGCAAACCAGTGCCGGCGGGCGACCACTCCCCGGCGGCCGGCTGCCGGCCTGAGTACGGCGCCGATGTCCGGGACTCGCCCCTGGTGCAGCGCGGCGTCGAGCAGGCTGACGGCGGTCTCCCGATCGCTGTCCAGGACCAGGTCCGCCAGTGTGCGCTCGACGGTGGTGACCGGGATGCCTCGCCGGAGCTGCCGCTCGTCGGGGCGCAGGGCACCGAGATGCCGGATGAGGTTGTCGATGCCGGCGGCCGCGTGAGCGGACCGGGGGAGCAGAAGGTGAACCGGCTCGCGCGCCGTGCCTGTCTGGTCGAGCCCCGGCAGGCCCAGGAGCCGGGCGGCGGTCACGCCGCAGACGACTGCCTCTGGCCGGCCGACCAGCGCGGCCCGCACCGGTCCGCGCAGCGGGTGCGCACCCGGGAGCAGGACGGTACCGCGGAACGGCGTGGAGCAGCCGGCGCCCCGGACCAGGCGATCGAGTTGCCGGCGGGTCAGACCCGCCTGCCGGATCTGGGTCCGGGTGAGCATGCCGTCCTGGCGGGCGGCGAGCCGACGCAGGGAGAGCGGAAGCGCGGGAAGGTCCACCCGGCCAGCCTGGCGGGTATGTCGCCTTCTGGGCAGCGGCACTCGGCCAGCTGTGGATGAGCCGGAGGCCTGTGGACAAGGGCACCTGCGGACGAGGATTTCGCGGGAAGGCTCCTTCGGTAATCGTCCGTGTACATAATCGTGCCGAGGGTTCGGTACGGTTTTTCGCCCGAAAACCGTACCGAACCCTCGGCATGATGTGGCAGCAATCTGGCCGCGCCGCGCTCGGGGTGGGGCGACGACGGGCTGGGTCGGCTCGGCTTGGCCTGGGATGTTCCGGCCATGTCGACGGTCGCGTGGACGGGTGCGTGGACGGGTGCGTCGACGGTCGCGTGGACGGGTGCCGGCTGGCTGTCGCGGTCCGGTGCGGGTGCCTGGCCTCCCGCGAGTAGGAGGGCCGTGGGCGCCGCAAACCCCTGGGCGAGGTCGCGGGTGCGCCTGCCGCGGCTCTGGCCCAGCTCAGGTGGCGGAGATGGCGCGCAGGACGTCCATGCGGGCGGCGCGGCGGGCGGGGAAGACGGCCGCGAGGATGCCGAGCAGGACGCCGACGATGATGACGATGATGATCGTCTGGACCGGGTAGGCGAACGTGCTGATGCCCTGGGAGGCCAGGGCCTTCGTGAGGGCCCAGCCGAAGATGCTGCCGACGACGACGCCCAGCACGGCGCCGAAGACGGAGATGATCGTCGACTCCATGACGACCATGGCCCGCATCTGCCCGCGGCTCATGCCGACGGCGCGCAGCAGCCCGATCTCCCGGGTCCGTTCGATCACGGACAGGGCGAGCGTGTTCACGATGCCGAACAGTGCGATGATCACCGCCAGGGCCAGCAGGACGTAGATGAAGCCCAGTAGCTGGTCGATCTGCTTCTCCTGCTGGGCGACGAACTCCGACTGGTCGCGTACCTCCACCGTGGCGTACGGCTTGACGATCTTGTCGATCTCGGCGCGCACGGCCGCGGGGTCGGCCCCGTCGGCGCGTTTGACCAGCACGAACAGGTCGAGGTCGTCGGTGGTGTGCCGGGCGAACTGGCCGGTCGAGATGATCCACGAGCCGGCCACCTGGCTCTTCTTGTACGTCCCGGCGACGGTGAGGTCCTGGGTGCCGTTGGGGAAGGTGACGGGGATCTTCTGCCCGACGCCGAGGTGGCGGTCGGCGGCGACGCCGTCATCCACGAGGATCGTGCCGTCGCCGAGGGCGTGGAGGTCTCCGGCGACCTTCTTGAGGGCCAGCACCTTGGGCAGGCCGGCCGGATCCCCGGCGAGCACCTGGGCGTCGCGCCCGCCGATCTTCGCCAGGCCACCGCGCAGCCCGGTCGCGACCTCGATGCCGGGCTTCCCGGCCAGATCGCGTGCCACCTGGCCGCTGAAGCCCTGGCCGAAGCCCTGGGCGGTCAGGAAGAAGTCGGCGCCGAGGCTGTCCTGCACGGTCGTGCGCACCGACTCCTTGATCGACTGTCCGAGGATCGAGAAGGCGCTGACCAGCGCGAGTCCGATCATGAGGGCGGAGGCGGTCGAGGAGGTGCGTCGCGGGTTGCGCATCGCGTTCTCCCGGCCGAGCCGGCCCGTGGTGCCGAACAGCGAGACGAACGGCGCGCCGAGCACCCGGATGATCGGGCCGGACAGCAGGGGCGACAGGGTGGCGATACCGAGGAAGATTCCCGCGGCGCCACCCCCGACGGCGGCGGCTCCCGACTTGCCCGCCGACGCGGTCCCGAGGACGAGCAGCAGCACCCCGAGCGCCGTGAGGGCGGTCCCGGCGACGGCCCGGGTGCGCAGCGAGCGCGTCGGCAGCACGTAGGTCTCCCGCATCGCCGCGATCGGCGGCACGGACGCCGCCTTGCGCGCCGGCACGAAGGCCGCGGCCGAGGTGATCAGGATCCCCACGCCGTAGGCGGCGATGATCGTGCGCGCCTCGAAGACCAGCGAGCCGCTGGGCAGATCCACGCCGAACGCCCCGACGGCCGCCCGGAGCAGCACGGCGAGCCCCGCGCCGAACAGCAGCCCCACGCTTGCGCCGGCGAAGCCGACCAGAGCCGCCTCGACCTGCAGCGAGATCTGCACCTGACGCCGGCTGGCGCCGATCGCCCGCAGCAGTGCCAGCTCCCGCACCCGCTGCGCCACCAGCATCGTGAAGGTGTTGAAGATGATGAACGCCCCGACGAACACCGAGATCGCCGCGAAGATCAGCAGGAAGGTCGAGAAGCCGCTGATCGCCTGCTGCACGGCGCTGGCGTTCTCCTCCGAAAGCTGCGTGCCGGTGATCGCCTCGATGCCGGCGGGGAGCACGGCGGCGACCCGCGCGCGCAGCTCCGGCTGGCCGAGGCCGGGGACGGCCGCCAGGTGGATGGAGCTGAACTGGCCGGGGGCCAGCAGCACCCGCTGGGCGGTGGCGGTGTCGAACGCGGTCACGGCGGCGCCGCCGAGGCTGTCCTGCCCGGCGACCCGGAACGTGCCGACCAGCGTGTATGTCGCCGGTGCACCCTTGGTCTGCACGGAGATCCGCGTTCCGAGGGCGAGATGAAGGTCCCGCGCCGTCGCCCGATCCACCGCGATCTCGCCGGGACCAGGGGCGCGGCCCTCGGCGAGCTGCTCGGACGCGGTCGGCTGGCCGCCCGTCCAGTTTCTGCCCAGCCCCGGCGCCCCGCCCTCCTTCGCCGGCTTGCCGGTGCGCGGGTTGATGAGCACCGCCTGGCCGTTGACCGACCCGACGGCCGCGCGCACCCCGTCGACCCTGGCCACGGTGTCGAGGATCGACGCGGGCAGCGGCGGTCGGCCGGAGTCGCTCGTCGGGTCGATCTGGTTGACCGCTCGGACCGCGACGCTGACGTTCTTGTTGATGTCGGCGAACAGGCTGTTGAACGTCCGGTTGAGCGTGTCCGTCAGGACCAGGGTGCCAGTGACGAAGCTCACGCCGACGACAACCGCCAGCATGGACAGAGCGAGCCGGACCTTACGGGCCAGCAGGCTCTTGAGGGTGGCGCGCAGCATCGACTCAGGCCCAGCCCGCCGACCCGGGCCCGTCCGCCCGGTAGCCGCCCGGGGCGCCGTAGCCGTCCGGGGCGCCGTAGCCGTCCGGGGCGTCGTCATCGCGCGGGCCGGTGGGGCGCGGCACCGGCCGGCGCCGCGGGTTGCCTGCCGGGCCACCGTAGCGGCCGCCGCCCGGCCCGCTCCCGTCCAGCGGTCCGGTCGCGCCCAACGGCCCGGTCTCGGGCCCGGGGACGGGATTGAACTCGCCGGTGAACGGCTCGCCGTAGCGGCCGTCGTAGGGCGCCGGCCGCGCCGGCCGGCCATCGTTGCCGTAGCGCTGGTCGGGGTAGTCGTAGTCGCCGTACCGGTCGTCGCCCTCCGGGTAGCCCCGTGGGCGGGGCGCCGCGCCGTAGTCGTCGTGGCGGGCGCGGTCGCCCTGAGGCTCGCGGTCCGCGGGACGCGCGCGGCGGGCCCGGCCGTCGCGGTCGTCCCGGCTGTCATGGCGGTCCCGGCCGTCCCGGCCGTCGTGGCGGTCCCGATCGTCGTGGCGGTCCCGGCCGTCCCGGCCGTCCCGGACGTCGTCGTAGGCGTCCGCTTCGCCGGCCGCGTCGGCGCCGTCGGGGAGCAGCCCGCGCTGGGCGGCGTCGAGGTGCTTCATCCGGTCGAGCACCTCGTCCGCGGTCGGCTGCTCGATCGCGTCGACGAGCCGACCGTCCGCGAGGAAGATCACCTCGTCCGAGTAGGAGGCGGCGGTGGCGTCGTGCGTCACCATGACGATCGTCTGCCCGAGCTCGGTAACCGAGTCCCGCAGGAACGACAGCACCTCGGCGCCCGAGCGGGAGTCCAGGTTGCCGGTCGGCTCGTCGGCGAAGATGATCTCGGGCCGGGTGACGAGGGCGCGGGCGCACGCGACCCGCTGCTGCTGGCCGCCCGACAGCTCGCTCGGCCGGTGCCCCAGCCGGGGGGCGAGGCCGACCGCGTCGACGACGGTGCGCATCCACGCCTGATCCGGAGCGCGGCCCGCGATGCTCAGCGGCAGCGTGATGTTCTCCGCCGCGGTCAGCGTCGGCAGCAGATTGAACTGCTGGAAGATGAAACCGATCCGGTCCCGGCGCAGGCGGGTGAGCTCCTTGTCCGACAGCCGGGACAGGTCGACGTCGCCGATGAACACCCGCCCGCGGGTCACCGTGTCCAGGCCGGCCAGGCAGTGCATGAGCGTGGACTTCCCCGAACCCGACGGCCCCATGATCGCCGTGAACCGGCCGCGTGGGAAGTCCAGGTCGATCCCGCGCAGCGCGGTGACGGTCGTGTCCCCGGTGCCGTAGACCTTCGTCAGACGGTCGGCGCGCGCCGCCGGGACCTGGCCGCCCGTGCCGCCGGGATTGCCCGCGATGCCGGCGGCGGGCTGCTCGCGGCGGTCGTCCCCGCGCTCGGTGGTCCGCGCCACCCGCTGCGGGCGACCGGGCGGAGCGCCCCTGCCCGCGTCCCGCCTCCCGCCTGGGGATGATCCGGTCCGTCGGGCCATCGTGACGTCCTCTCCTCGCGCGCTCGGCGCGTCTGCCGATGCCCCTGCCCGCCGCCGGGTACAGGGCCGTCCCATCGTCCTACGTAGGTGTTTCGGCGCGCGGACTGCGACTGCCACGCTCGGCGGGGTCCGCCCGCCGGCCGCCCGGTCCGGACGACCCTCGATCGCACCGTCGGAGTCCCCAACGATCGAGGAATGATCCGCATCTCGGGATTGATCCGGAATCCCCGGACAACCCGCGTCCCCTCGACGTTCCCGGCCTCGCCCGTGGGCGGCGTCCTGCACGGCGGGAGTCAGCCGTCCGCCTCGCAGACGGCCGGGGCCGCGTCGTCGAGGGGCACGGCGGGGGCCGGCCGGGGCAGCGGCGGCGGCGTGCCGCCGAACGCCGGGCACAGCGCCTGGTGGTGGCACCAGGAGCACAGGCGGTTCGGGGTGGCCCGCCAGTCCCCGCTGCGGTGGGCCCGGTCGATCGCCGCCCACAGCGCCTCGATCCGCCGCTCGGTGGCCCGCAGGTCCGCCTCGTCCGGGGCGGCCCGCAACCAGGTGCGGTCACCGAGGTAGTACAGGCGAAGCTCCCGGGGGATCACGCCGCGGATCCGCCACAGCAGCAGGGCGTAGAACCTCATCTGGAACATCGCCGAACCCTCGAACGCCGGCCCGGGCGAGCGGCCGGTCTTGTAGTCGACCACCCGCAGGGCCACGCCCTGCGGAGTCGTCGCCTCGTCGAGCCGGTCCACGTAGCCGCGCAGCCGCAGCCCGGAGTCGAGCACATGCTCGACGTAGAGCTCGCGGGCCGAGGGGGCGAGCCGGGCCGGGTCCTCCAGCGCGAAGTACCCCGCGAGCAGTTCGCGCGCGGAATCCAGCCAGGCGGCGAGCGCGTCCGGGCCGTCGAAGAGCGCCTCGACCGCCGGCTCCCGTTCGCGCAGCGCCCGCCAGGCCGGCTCGACCAGCGCGCGCGCGGCCTCGAGGGTCCGCCCGGCCGGCGGCAGGTCGAACAGGTTCTCCAGGACCGAGTGCACGACGGTCCCGCGGCTGGCCGCCTCGCTCGGCGGTTCGGGCAGCCGGTCGATGACGCGGAATCGGTAGCGCAGCGGGCAGTTGACGAAGTCCGCCGCCCGCGACGGCGACAGCGACCCGATCAGCGGCCGCTCGGCATCCCGCGGCCCGCCCGGCGCTGCGGGGTCGACCGCCGGCACGGAAGCCTCGCTGGATGCCGCGGAACCAGGCGGCGGCGTCGTGGTCATGACCCGACCCTAGAACCCGCCACCGACAGTCCCGCGGGTCGGTCCCGGCCGGCGGCGAGGGACGTCCCCGGCGACGGTCCCGCCCTCGCCGGAGACCCCCGGCACCCCCGCTGGTCACAGGCGTGGACAGGGCCGGCAGACGCGGCCGGATCTGGTCCGTAGCATCGGTTCCATGACGGATCAGCACGGTGGCACCGGCTCGGATGCCCATGGCGGCACGGGTGGTGCGTCGCGGCATCCGGGTGAACGGCCGCCGGGGGTCGTCATCGGGCGCATTCGTGGCGTCCCGATCATGGTGTCGCCGCTTGCGTTGATCTTCGCCCTCCTGGTGGCCTACCTGCTCTCCGGCTCCATCCGGGACCGGCTGCCGACGGCGTCGGACGGCCAGGTCCTCGCGATGGCCACGGTGATCTCCGTCGGCTTCCTGCTCTCCCTGCTGGTCCACGAGATCGGCCACTGCCTGGCCGCCCTCGCCTTCGGCCACACCGTCCGTTCGGTGACGCTGCACGGGTTCGCCGGGTTCACCGAGTTCGAGCCCGAACCCCGCAGTCCCGGCCGCGAGTTCCTCATCGCCTTCGTCGGTCCGGCGGCCAACGGTCTGCTTGCCGGGCTGTGCTTCCTCGGCCTGCTCGGCATCGGCGACGACACCAACGTCGGGGTGGTGCTGCGCGATCTCGGGGTCATCAACCTGGCGCTGTTCGTGTTCAACCTGGCCCCCGGCGTGCCGTTGGACGGCGGGCGGGTGGTCATCGCCGCCGTGTGGGCGGTGACCGGGGACAAGCTGCGCGGGCTGCGGGCCGGCGCCTACGGCGGCTTCGTGGTGGCCGCGGGCATGGTCGTCTGGGGTACGACGATCTCCGGCGACAGCTTCGGCCTGTTCTACACGTATGCTCTGGCGGCGTTCCTGGCCTTCGCGGCCTTCCAGTCCTTGCGTGCGGCCCAGTTGCGCGGTCGGCTGCCGGGGCTGTCCGCCGGCCGGCTGGTGCGCCGGACGCTGCCCGTCGAGGGCGCCGTGCCGCTGGCCGAGGCGTTGCGGCGGGCCCAGGAGGTCGGCGCCACCGCCGTCGCGGTGATCGACCGAGACGGTAATCCCATCAAGATCATGAATGGCTCGGCGGTCGACGCGCTGCCCGAGCATCGGAGGCCGTGGATGTCCGTGGACGAGGTGAGTCGGGCGATCTCGCCCGGGATGGTGCTCGACGCCGACCTGGAGGGCGAGGACCTGCTCGCCGCCGTGCAGAGCATGCCCGCCTCGGAGTACCTGGTGCTGCAGCACGGCCGGCCGGTCGGTGTGCTCGCGATGGTCGACCTGGTCGCCCGCCTCGACCCGGCCGCCGCCGCGCGCATGGTGGCGCAGCGGTGACCGAGCCCGATCTTCGCCCCGGCCCCACCGGCGCGGCGCACCGCCGCGGGCCCTTCACCAAGGGCGACCGGGTGCAGCTCACCGACCCCAAGGGACGCAAGCACACCGTCGTCCTGGAACCGGGCAAGCAGTTCCACACCCACCGCGGCGCCGTCGAACACGACGCGCTGCTCGGCCGGCCCGAGGGCATCGTCGTCACCAGCACCGGCGGCACCGACTACCTGGCGCTGCGCCCCCTGCTCGTGGACTTCGTGCTGTCGATGCCCCGCGGGGCGACCGTGGTCTACCCCAAGGACGCGGCCCAGATCGTCACGTACGCGGACATCTTTCCGGGCGCGCGGGTGCTTGAGGCCGGCGTCGGCTCGGGCGCGCTGTCCTGCTCCCTGCTGCGCACCATCGGGGATGCCGGTCGGTTGATCTCCTACGAGCGGCGGGAGGACTTCGCCGCCATCGCCCAGCGCAACATCGAGACGTTCTTCGGCGGGCCGCATCCGGCGCACACGGTGATCGTCGGCGATCTGGCCGAGACGACCGAACGGGACGTCGACCGGGTCGTCCTCGACATGCTCGCGCCCTGGGACGTCGTGGACGCCGTCAGCGCGGCGCTCGTTCCCGGCGGGGTGGTCTGTGCCTACGTCGCCACGACGACGCAGTTGTCCCGGGTCGTGGAGGCCCTGCGGGCCCACGGCACGTTCGCCGAGCCCGCCGCGTGGGAGACGATGATGCGGGACTGGCATGTCGAGGGCCTTGCGGTCCGCCCCGGCCACCGCATGGTCGGCCACACGGGCTTCCTGGTCACCGCGCGTCGCCTCGCCGACGGGGTCACGCCTCCGGTCCGCCGTCGACGCCCGGCAAAGGGCGCCCTCGGGGATCCGGCCGGCGCGGATCCGGCCGAGGCGGGTGCCCTTCTCGCCGAGCCGGCCGCGACGGCCCTCGCCGGAGCTGCGCCCGAACCCGTCGTGGATGCGGTGCCCGAACCCGTCGTGGATGCGGTGCCCGAAGCCACGCGTGGGAGCTGACTCCACCAGCGACGTGGCGTACCCCCCAGAAGCCCCCTCTCGTCCTGCTGTCACCTTCCGTGACGTTAGGGGGTGTGGCTGAGGCGCGTCGCGAAGCGGGCTACGGCCCGTGCGCCAGCGGCGGATACGGGGAGAGCGCCTACCTGTTTCTTCTGGGGGGTTCGGCGTCCGATTCGTCCCCCCAGAAGGAACAGGTTGCCCCGTTCCCCTGCACACCCCCGCCTCGCGAGGCGGTGTGGAGGGGTGGCGGTGGGCCGTTCGATGGCGAGGCGGGTGCAGTCCGACATCACGCTTCGTCACCGAACGCGGGATGAGGAACTGGTGAGCGGCTGCACGAGGCCGAGCCGACCAGGCAGGCCCGGGGCCTGACCCGCGCGGACCAGGACACGCGGACCAGGAGAGGCCACGGCGGCCCCACGGTCGGGTCGATCGGGACCGAGGCGGCAGGGCGGTCGCAGTTGCAGAAGGCCAGTGACCTCTCGCCGCCCTTGGGGCGTCATCGACCTCCTGTAAACCCTCTCGCCGACGGAGGGGTCTCTCGCCGATGGAGGGGTCTCGTCGACGGGGGGTCTCTCGTCGACGGGGGGTCTCTTGCCGATGGAGAGGTCTCGCGGCGATGGAGGGGCTCGGCGTGATGGAGGCGTCAGCCGAGGGGGCCGCCGGCCTCCAGGGTGCCGTCCGGGCGTTCCACGTAGATGCACGTTCCCGGGCACTCGTCGGCCGCGTCGACGACCGCGTCCACGACGGGGAGGGGTACCGGCACGTACGCCCCGTCGGTCGTCTGGAGCTCGCCGGCGTCGTCCTTGACGTAGGCCAGCCCGTCGACGTCGAACTCGAAGATGCTGGGGGCGAGCTGGACGCACAGACCGTCGCCGGTGCAGGCGTTCTGGTCGACCCGCACGCGCAGGCCCGCCGAAACGCCCGGCTTCGCTGGAGTTGCCACAGGGCTCCGATCTTCTGTCACCATGGCACCGTAACCCGCTGTTTACGGCAAAGCCCGGTCGTCCTTGCGCGACCGGCCTGCCAGCGGCGGTCACAACGGTAGTGTGGGTGCGTCCCGGTCAGCACGGGGGNGGNGGAGGCGCAGTGTCCGGTCCCCGTTCGGGCTCTGGCTCCGGTGGGAGCACGGGTCGTCCAGGTGATGCCGAATCACGGCGGTCGGCGTACGAGAAGGAAGCACACGAGCTCACGACGCAGGTCGCCTTCCTGGAAGAGGAAGTGGCCATGCTGCGGCGTAGGTTGTCCGAATCGCCCAGGCAGGTCAGGGTGCTGGAGGAACGCCTCGCGGAGATACAGGCCGAGCTGTCGTCCGCCACGGGACAGAACGACAGACTCGTCGCCACTCTCCGGGAGGCGCGCGACCAGATCGTCACCCTGAAGGAGGAGGTCGACAGACTCGCGCAGCCGCCAAGCGGCTACGGGATCTTCGTCTTCCGGTATGACGACGGCACCGTCGACGTGTTCACTCAGGGCAGAAAGCTCCGGGTGACCGTGTCGCCGAGTGTCGACGTCGGCTCGCTCTCGCCCGGCCAGGAGGTCATGCTCAACGAGGCCCTCAACGTGGTCGAGGCGCGCTCGTTCGAGCGGCAGGGTGAGATTGTCCTGCTCAAGGAAGTCCTCGAAAGCGGTGACCGAGCACTGGTGATCGGTCACACCGACGAGGAGCGGGTGGTCATGCTGGCCCAACCGCTGCTCGACGGTCCGATCCGCGCGGGGGACTCGTTGTTGATCGAGCCCCGCTCCGGGTACGCCTTCGAGCGGGTCCCGAAGTCCGAGGTCGAGGAGCTTGTCCTCGAAGAGGTCCCGGACATCGGGTACGAGCAGATCGGCGGGTTGAAGAGTCAGATCGAGTCGATCCGCGACTCGGTGGAGCTGCCGTTCCTGTACAAGGAGCTCTACCGGGAGCATCAGCTCAAGCCGCCGAAGGGTGTGCTGCTCTACGGCCCACCCGGCTGCGGCAAGACGCTGATCGCGAAGGCGGTCGCCAACTCGTTGGCCAAGAAGGTCGAGGCGATCACCGGCCAGGGCAACGGCCGGGCCTTCTTCCTCAACATCAAGGGCCCCGAGCTGCTCAACAAGTTCGTCGGCGAGACCGAGCGGCAGATCCGGCTGGTGTTCCAGCGGGCGCGCGAGAAGGCGTCCGAGGGAATGCCGGTGATCGTGTTCTTCGACGAGATGGACTCGATCTTCCGGACCCGCGGCTCGGGTGTGTCCTCGGACGTGGAGAACACGATCGTTCCGCAGCTGCTCAGCGAGATCGACGGCGTCGAGCAGCTCGAGAACGTCATCGTGATCGGCGCGTCCAACCGCGAGGACATGATCGACCCGGCGATCCTGCGGCCGGGGCGGCTCGACGTCAAGATCAAGGTGGAGCGGCCCGACGCCGAAGCGGCCCGCGACATCTTCGCCAAGTACGTCGTGCCCAGCCTGCCGCTCTACCCGGAGGACCTCGCCGAGTTCGACGGCAATCGGGAGGCCACGGTCGCGGCGATGATCCAGCGCGTCGTCGAGCGGATGTACGCGGAGAGCGAGGAGAACCGTTTCCTCGAGGTGACCTACGCCAACGGCGACAAGGAGGTCCTGTACTTCAAGGACTTCAACTCGGGCGCGATGATCGAGAACATCGTCGCCCGCGCCAAGAAGATGGCGGTCAAGGCGCACATCGAGGGCGGCCTCAAGGGTCTGCGCATGCAGTACCTGCTCGCCGCGTGCCTGGACGAGTTCAAGGAGAACGAGGACCTGCCGAACACGACCAACCCGGACGACTGGGCCCGGATCTCCGGCAAGAAGGGCGAACGGATCGTCTACATCCGCACGCTCGTCACCGGAACGAAGGGCACCGAGGCCGGACGCTCCATCGACACCATCGCGAACACCGGCCAGTACCTGTAACGACCGGCGGAACACTCACCGCAGTTCCGTCGCGGTCGCGCTAGGTACGGCGACCGCGGCGGGGCGGCCTGCTCCGTACCGCGGCGCCCGGGACCGAGAAGGTTCCGGGCGCCGCGGCATGCGTGCGCCGAAAACCCGCCCAGTCCGCGGGGCCTGCGCCCGCCACGAGGGCTCTCACCGAGGCGCGCCGCCACCGGCATGGGCGACACCCGCGTGCCGGTCGCGCCGCGATCCGGGCCCGGCCCCGGGTGCCCCCGATCGGGGATCCCCGGGCCTCGGGAGGGTCCGGCTCGGGGGCTCGCCGCACCGATCCGCGTCGGGCGGAACGGGTCCGTGCGGACCGCCCAGAACAAACAAGGCGGACGTCCGGCCAACCGACCGCCCGCGCAGCACCTACGCTTGCAGAGTGAGCGCGCGCCGGATCATGGGAATCGAGACCGAGTACGGGGTGTCGGTGCCCGGTCAGCCGAACACCAACCAGATGTTGGCCTCGTCGTTGGTGGTGAACTCCTATGCCAACAGAACGTCGTCCTCGGGCAGCCGTGCCCGGTGGGACTTCGAGGAGGAGTCGCCGCTGCGGGACGCGCGAGGCTTCGAGCTCCCCCGGGAGCCGGCGGTCGACCCGAGCGCGCCGGCCAACGAGGACGACCTGGGCCTCGCCAACGTCATCCTGACCAACGGGGCGCGGCTCTACGTCGACCATGCCCATCCGGAGTTCTCCTCGCCCGAGGTCACCAACCCGCGTGACGTCGTGCTGTGGGACAAGGCCGGTGAACGGGTGATGGCGGAGGCGGCCCGCCGCGCCCTGACGGTGCCCGGCTCCAAGCCCGTGAACCTGTACAAGAACAACACCGACAACAAGGGCGTCTCCTACGGCTGCCACGAGAACTACCTCATGGCCCGGTCGACCCCGTTCGGGGAGATCGTCCGCAACCTCACCCCGTTCTTCGTCTCCCGCCAGGTCGTCTGCGGAGCCGGTCGGGTCGGCCTCGGCGTCGACAGCCGTGAGGCCGGCTTCCAGATCAGCCAGCGGGCGGACTTCTTCGAGGTCGAGGTGGGCCTCGAGACGACGCTGAAGCGTCCGATCATCAACACCCGCGACGAGCCGCACGCCGACCCGGAGAAGTACCGCCGGCTGCACGTCATCATCGGCGACGCGAACATGAGCGAGGTCGCCACCTACCTGAAGGTGGGGACGACGGCGCTGGTTCTCGCCATGATCGAGGACGGCTGGTTCAGTGTCGACCTGTCCGTGGACGGCCCGGTGGCCGCGCTGCGGGCGATCTCGCACGACCCCTCGCTCAAGCATCTCGTGACGCTGCGCGATGGTCGGAAGATGACCGGCGTGCAGTTGCAGATGGAGTACTTCGAGCAGGCCCGCAAGTACGTGGAGAACCGGTTCGGCTCGGACGTGGACCCGCAGACCGCCGACATCCTCTCCCGCTGGGAGTCGGTCCTCGGCCGCCTCGAGGTCGACCCGATGAGCTGCTCCCGGGAACTCGACTGGGTCGCCAAGCTGTCGATCCTGGAGGGGTACCGCTCGCGCGACGCCCTGGCCTGGGACTCGCCCCGCCTGGAGCTCGTCGACCTGCAGTACCACGACGTGCGGCCGGACAAGGGCCTGTACAACCGCCTCGTCGAGCGCGGCCGGTTCGATCTGGTCGTCAGCGAGGACGAGGTCACCAGGGCGATGACCGAGCCGCCGGAGGACACCCGGGCGTTCTTCCGCGGCCGCTGCCTCGCCCGCTACCCGCAGCAGGTCGCCGCGGCGTCGTGGGACTCGGTCATCTTCGACATCGGCCGGGATTCCCTGCAGCGGGTGCCGACCCTGGAGCCGTTGCGGGGGACCAGGGCGCACGTGGGCGAGCTGCTCGACCGCTGCGCCACCGCCGCGGACCTCGTCGACGCGCTGGCCGGCCGCTGAGCCCGACCGGCGGCGCTGGCCGCTCGCCGGGCCGCCTGGCGGCGCTGCCCGGTCGGTGAGCCGAGCGGCCCGTCCTGGCCCACCGTCGGGCCGAGTTGCTCCCCGGCTGACCTGCGCGCGTTGCGCCCTGGGCGGACGTCGCGACGAGACGGTCAGTTCGTGATGGAGTGGACCTCTCACCGATCCGTCTGATGGTGTCGGTGGGGCGGGATAGTGTCGCGCCAGGCGATCGAAGGAGGGCTTCATGGCCACCAGGGACAGCGGCGGCGGGCAGCAGCACACCAACCGGCAGGCCGACGAGGTCGAGGAGGTCGCGGCCGAGGGCAACGAGGCCAGCGACCTCAAGGAGCGGCACGAGAAGCTCTCCGAGGACGTCGACTCGCTCCTCGACGAGATCGACGACGTCCTCGAGGAGAACGCCGAGGAGTTCGTGAAGGGCTACGTCCAGAAGGGCGGCGAGTGACCGCGCAACCCCGGCGTCGGCGGGGCTGAGCCCGCGCCACGCACCGGCTCCGGGCGCGCTCGGGGCACCGAAGGTGCCTCCCGATCGTGGCGGTCGCCCTGTGTCGCCTGACCGCCGTCGGCCGGGTCGCCCACCCGCGCTCCGCGTGTCGCCCGTCGGTTCCGCCGGCAGGTGAGGCAGGGTCGTGGATGGTCCGCCGGGCCCGGGAACCGCGTTTTCGCCCGTCTACGCGCCGCGCCGCTGCGGTTCGCGGGGTGCGGATCGTCGCTGGTCGCGTCGGCGGCCGTCCGGGCGTGCCCGGACGGCCCTGATCCGGCCCGCGGCGCGGCGCCGGGTGCGGTCGGGTGCTGCGGGCGGGTCGGCCGGGGGCTGGCGGAGGCCCTGCGGACGGTTCGTGGGGCCGGTTCGGGGCCGGGGCCCCCCGCGGGCGGATCGCCGTCGATCGCCCGGCCGGTCGCCCTGGCCGACCGCACCAGGAGGCGATGGCCCTATGTTGTGCTCATGCGCACGTCGCCCGCGGTTCCCGGAGACGATCGGGACGCCGCGGACCGTGTGACCGTCTATCGGAAGGGGGATGCGTGGCTGATCCAATGGGTGGCGCCGGGCGCCTACCGGCTGTGTTCATGACACCGGGAACGTCGTCGTTCACCGATTTCCTGTCGCAGTCGGCGCCGCACCTGCTGCCGGGGGCCCGGGGTGGCCTGCCGGGGCCGGTCACCGAGGTGGCGCACGGCACGACGATCGTGGCGGTGACGTTCCCCGGTGGTGTGATCATGGCCGGTGACCGGCGGGCGACGCAGGGGCACATGATCGCCCAGCGGGACGTCGAGAAGGTGCACCACGCCGACGACTTCTCCTGCGTGGGCTACGCGGGCACGGCCGGGGTCGGCGCCGAGCTGATCCGGCTGTTCCAGGTGGAGCTGGAGCACTACGAGAAGATCGAGGGCGCGACCCTGAGCCTGGACGCCAAGGCCAACCGGCTGGCGGCCATGGTCAAGGGGAACCTCCCGATGGCCCTGCAGGGCCTCGCCGTGGTCCCCCTGTTTGCCGGCTACGACCCGGACCTGGACAAGGGCCGGATCTTCTCCTACGACATCGCCGCGGCGAAGTCCGAGGAGCGGACGTACGAGTCGATCGGTTCCGGCTCGGTGTTCGCGAAGGGCTCGCTGAAGAAGCGCTTCCGTCCCGACCTGACCCAGGACGACGCGGCGCGGATCGCCGTCGAGGCCCTCTACGACGCCGCGGACGACGACTCGGCGACCGGCGGGCCGGACACGATCCGCAAGCTGTATCCGATCGTCGCGTCGGTGACGTCCGACGGGTACCGGCGCTACGGCGACGACGAGGTAGAACCCGTGGTGACCGCCATCATCGCGGACCGTTCCACGAGCGCGGGAGGCTGACGTGACCATGCCGTTCGGATACGCGAGCCCCGAACAGCAGGTCCGCGACAAGTCCGAGTACGCGCGCAAGGGCATCGCGCGCGGGCGCAGCGTCGTCGTCATCACCTACGCGGACGGGATCCTGTTCGTCGCCGAGAACCCCTCGGCGACCCTCCACAAGATCAGTGAGATCTACGACCGCATCGCGTTCGCCGCTGTGGGCAAGTACAACGAGTTCGAGAACCTGCGCACGGCCGGCATCCGCCTGATGGACTCCCGCGGCTACATGTACGACCGGCGCGACGTGACCAGCCGCGCCCTCGCCAACGCCTATGCGCAGACCCTCGGTGCGATTTTCACCGAGAGCGTGAAGCCCTACGAGGTCGAGATCGTGGTGGCCGAGGTCGGCCCCACCACCGACGACGACCAGATCTACAAGCTGACGTTCGACGGGTCGATCGCCGACGAGCGGGGGTTCGTCGCGATCGGCGGCGCCTCCGACCAGGTCACGACCTCGTTGAAGGAGCATCACCGGGACGGCCAGCCCCTCGCCGACGCCCTGCGGGTCGCGGTGCAGGCGCTGACCGTCAGCGTCCCGCCGGGGCTGCCGCAGAACGGCGAGCGGGTGCTCACCGCGGCCAACCTGGAGGTCGGGATGCTCGACCGGACCCGCGCCCGGCGGCAGTTCAAGCGGATCGCCGGCACGGCCCTCGCCGAGCTGCTCGCCCAGACCGCCACCTCCTCCTGACCGACCGCGCTCCTGACCGGCCGCGTCGGCCGGTCCGATCGGTGCCGCTGCGGCGACCGTCGGACCGGCCGAACGGCGGGTCGGCGTAGTGCTCAGTGCAGGTGGTGTCTCAGTGCGGGTGGTGTCTCAGCGCGGATGACGTCTCAGCGCGGGCGAACATGCTCGTCGAGGAAGGCGAGCGCGCGAGACCAGGCGTCCGCCGCGGCAACCGGGCGGTACACCGCCTCCCGGTCGTCGCTGTGGAAGGCGTGTCCCGCGCCCGGGTAGCTGACGAGTTCCGTCGGCGCGCCGCTGCGGGAGGCCGCGGCCCGCAGCGCGGCGATCTCGTCGGTGCTGATCAGATCGTCCTCCTCGCCGTAGAGACCGAGCCACGGCACGCGCAGCGTCGGGGCCGCCTCCACCAGCGGCGGCACACCCGGCCAGTACGGCGTGCTCACCCCGCCGCCGTAGAACGACACCGCCGCTGCCAGCGGGTGGCGGGTGGCGGTGTGCAGCGCAACGGTGCCGCCCATGCAGAACCCGACGATGGCGCTCTGCCCGGCGTCGAAGCCGGAGTCGGCGAGATGGGTGAGCGCCGCGTCGACGTCGGCGTCGATGCCCGTCCCCGTCAGCGCCTCCATCGCTGGGATCGCCCCCGGCCAGCCGCCGGCCGGGTCGACCTCGTCGCGTCCGTCCCGGTGGTACAGGTGCGGCGCCACAGTCAGCCAGCCGGCCCCGGCCAACCGGTCGCACACGGACACCAGGTAGGGCGTGATGCCGCGGGCGTCCTGCACGACGACCACGCCACCCCGGGGCGGATCGTCCGCCGCGGGGGCCACGATCGTCAGCGGGACCGAACCCCGCCGGGCGACCTCCGCCCGCAGGTGGCTCTTCAGGGTGCCGTTGCGGTGGGCCTGGCTGGACGTCGCGTCGTTCGTTCCGGTTGTCATGGCGGCCATCCTTCCCCGTCGCAGGCTTCGTGACCGCATGGCCTGCGTCGGACCTGCCACCGTCGCGGCAGGGGGCGCGCGGGCGCATCGCGTCGATCCCCACGCGGTGGCCCACCTGAGCGCCCCCGTGCTTCCCCGCCGGGGGCCGCCGGACGGCGGCGGGAACCGCCGGGTGACGACGGGTCCGTCGCGAAACGCCGTGCCGCGACACGCCGCCGGACGGGCCGCGACACCGTGAAGGCGTCACGCTACTCCCCGTAGCGTCCCGGCGGGCTCCGCCGGACAGAGGGGAGGATGCGGTGAGCAGACCGCTGCCGAACAGGACGGCGAGTGTGCGCGCGACGGCGGACTCGCGGGGTACGGCGGGCGCGGCGCGGGCCGGCGTGACCGGGACAGCGGTCCCGTGGTGACCGGCGGCAGGCACCAGGAGGGCGACCACGGCCCCCTGCCTGGGCAACGTCACCAACCCGGCCCGCAGTCGGACGGCGTCCTCGAGCCGAACACCGAGCCGGACGTCCATCGCGAGCCTGTCGGCCCTGGTGGTGCCGACGGCCCTGGTGGTTCGGGCGGTCTGCACGGTTCAGGCGGTCTGCACGGTTCGGGCGGTCTGCGCGGTTCGGGCGGCGAGCGGGGTCCGGCCGGCATGCGCGATCCGGCCGGGGTCGATCCCGCCGTCGGCTGGCACGCCCATCCCGGTTACCCGCCGCACGACCACGGGCCGGGCGACACCGGCCCGCCGGACCATCGACCGGCGTACGGCCACCGCCATGCCGCCGACGGCAGCGTGCTCCCGACCTCGGACGGCAGCGTCCCTGCCGGCGACACCCTGCCGGGCGCGACCGCGACCGCTGGCGCTGGCTCGGCCGGTGCGCCTGGTTCGACAGGGGTGCCCGGACCGGCCGGCATCCCTGCTGCGGGGGAGGCGATCGCCGGTGCGGGCGAGGTGCCCGCCGGTCTCGTCCCCGGCGTCCATCGTGACGCGGTGGCGGGCCGGTGGAGGCCGGGCGCCCCGGCGCAGCAGCGTCCCGGCCGTGACCCGCTCGGCCTGCGCGCTGTGCGGCGGGCCGGTGCCATCACGGTCGGGATGGCCGTGCTGATGGGGATTCTCGTCTGGCTCTACGGGACGTCGGTGACCAGCCTGCGGCCACGGGACCTGCCGATCCTCACCGTGGGTCCGGCGCCCGCGGCGACCGCGCTCGCCGACCAGATCAGCCGGGTCGAACCCGGCGCGCTGACCGTGCACACCGTGCCGACCGTCGCCGCGGCCGACCAGGCTCTGCGCGACCGCGACGCCTACGCCGCGATCGTCATCGGCAACGACGGACTGACGCTGCGGGTCGCCTCGGCGGCCAGTCCCGCGGTAACCGAGGCGATCACCCGGGGCATCCGGGTGTTCATGCCCGGTCTGGAGATCCCGGTCGTCGACGTGGTCGCGAACGCGTCCCGGGATCTGGCCGGCGGGGGACTGGCCGCCGGATACCTGCCGCTCGTGCTCGTCATCGCCGCCGCGGGAGTGCTGCTGACCCGGCTGGTCCGCTCCCGCGCGGTCCGGCTGGCCGGCATCGCGGTACTCGCGGTGCTCTCCGGGTTCGCCGGGACGGTGGCGCTGCAGGGCGCGCTGGACGTCCTGCCGGGTTCCTTCCTGACGACGATGGCGGTGCTGACCCTGCTGGCCCTGGCGGTCGCGGGGCCGATCGTGGGGGTCGGCGCGGTGGCCGGGACGCCGGGCCTGGTCGGCGCCGTCCTGGTGACGGTCGCGGGCGCCGCGCTGTCGGCGGTGCAGTCCGCGCCGGAGATGCTGCCCCGCCCGTGGGGGGACATCGGCCAGTTCGCGCCGCCCGGAGCGGGGGCGACCCTGCTGCGCTCCACCAGCTACTTCGAGGGCGCGGCTGGTGGCCGACCGGTGGTCGTGCTGGCCGTCTGGCTGGTCGTCGGCCTCTGGCTGGCCTTCGTGGGGGAGCGCGGCGCCGCCCCGTCGTTGTACCCGGGTGCCCGGGGGACCCCCCGGTCGGGCCAGGGGGCCCAACGACAGGGGGCCGGCATCGCCCCGGCCGGCACACCTACGACGGGCACGGTGCCGGCGGGCGGGGCCACGATCCCGGCAGGCGCAGGCGCAGGCGCAGGCGCCACGGCCGGTTCGGGCTCGGGCGCGGCGGGCCCGGGGGTGGCGGGCCCGGGGGTGGCGGCGGCGGTGCCCGCACGAGCCGGCGCGACCACAGCGGACGAGGCGTGGGCGCTCCAGGAAGCGGCCGACGGCCCTGCGCTCCCCGGCGGCCCTGCGCTGCCCGGTGGGGCGGTGGTGGACCAGGCACCGGCGGCGCGCGCGGGAAGCACGCCCGGTGGCCCACCGGCTGCGGTCGCGGCGCCCCTGCCGACGTGGCGCTCGCCGCTGGAGCGCACAGTGCCGATCGAACCGTCGGGCGGAGGCGTCCGGCTGGTGCCCCCGACCCGCCCTGGCGACCCGCCACCAGGGCGTGGGGGAGGTCCCGCGGGGGGTGCGACGGCGGGCGGATCGGAATCCCGGTGACCTCGAGCCCGAGCGTCTGGCCACGCCAGGGTGGCATCCGAGCATAGGGTCACAGACGTGGATCGCCGCATCTTCGGACTGGAGAACGAGTACGGCGTCACCTGCGTGTTCCGGGGGCAGCGGCGGCTGTCCCCGGACGAGGTGGCGCGGTACCTGTTCCGTCGTGTCGTGTCATGGGGACGCAGCAGCAACGTGTTCCTCAAGAACGGCGCCCGCCTCTACCTCGACGTCGGGAGCCATCCGGAGTACGCCACTCCGGAATGCGACTCCGTCCCCGACCTCGTCACCCATGACAAGGCCGGCGAGCGGATCCTGGAGGGTCTGCTCGTCGAGGCCGAACGGCGGCTGCGGGAGGAGGGCATCGCCGGCGACATCCATCTGTTCAAGAACAACACCGACTCCGCCGGCAACAGCTACGGCTGCCACGAGAACTACCTCGTCGGCCGGCACGGCGAGTTCTCCAAGCTCGCCGACGTGCTGGTGCCGTTCCTGGTCAGCCGGCAGATCCTCTGCGGGGCCGGCAAGGTGTTGCAGACCCCGCGCGGCGCGGTCTACTGCATCTCCCAGCGCGCCGAGCACATCTGGGAGTCGGTGTCGTCGGCGACCACCCGGTCCCGCCCGATCATCAACACCCGGGACGAGCCGCACGCGGACGCCGAGCGTTTCCGCCGCCTGCACGTCATCGTCGGCGACTCGAACATGAGCGAGACGACGATGCTGCTCAAGCTCGGCTCCACCGATCTGGTGCTGCGCATGATCGAGGCCGGCGTCATGCTGCGCGACATGACGCTGGAGAACCCGATCCGGGCGATCCGCGAGGTCAGCCACGACATGACCTGCCAGCGGAAGATCAAACTGGCGAACGGCCGCGAGGTCAGCGCGCTGGACATCCAGCGGGAGTACTACTCGAAGGCCGTCGAGTTCGTCGAGCGCCGGGGCGGCGACGAGGTCGCCAAGCGGGTGCTCGACCTGTGGGGCCGCACGCTGCTCGCGATCGAGACCGACGACCTCGAGCTCGTCGCCCGGGAGATCGACTGGGTGACGAAGTACGTGCTCATCGAGCGGTTCCGGCACAAGCACGGCCTGTCGCTGGCCTCGCCGCGGGTCGCCGAGCTCGACCTGAAGTACCACGACATCCACCGCGATCGCGGGCTGTACTACCGAATGGAGCGGGCGGGGCTCGTCGAGCGGGTGACCCGCGACCTCGACGTGTTCGAGGCCAAGTCGCGGCCGCCACAGACCACCCGCGCCCGGCTGCGCGGCGAGTTCATCAAGCGGGCCCAGGAGAAGCGGCGCGACTTCACGGTCGACTGGGTCCACCTCAAGCTCAACGATCAGGCGCAGCGTACGGTCCTGTGCAAGGACCCGTTCCGCTCCGTCGACGACCGGGTCGACAAGCTCATCGCCAGCATGTGAGGACCCGCTCCCTGTGATGTCCGCTCCGCGGCGTGCCCGCGCCGCCCTGACTGCCCTGACCGCCCTGCGCGTGGTCGCCCCGCTCACGCGAGCCGCGAGCCGTCGCCGCCTGCTCGCCGGCGTGGTGCTGCCCGCAGTGCTGGTCGTCCCGGTCCTTGCGGGCTGCTCCGCCTCGGACGCCCCCGACGGCACGGGCGCCGCGCCGGCGCCGACCGTGACCGCCGGGCCCCGCCTGCCCGCGGTGCAGAACGCCACCGACCTGACCCGTAAGCCGCTGTCCGCGGCGGGGTCGGGCACCCCGCCGACCACGCTGGTCACCGACGACCTCGTCACCGGCCACGGGACGCGCGCCTCGGCCGCCAGCACCGTCGTCGTCCAGTACTCCGGCGTGCTGTGGCGCAACGGCAAGGAGTTCGACACCACCTGGGGCAGCGGGCAGACCGCCACCTTCCCGCTGGACAGCACGATCGCCGGCTTCGGGCGCGGCATCGACGGGATGCGCGTCGGCGGCCGCCGGCAGATCGTCATCCCGCCCGACCTCGGCTACGGGCCGGCGGGCGGCCAGCCGCCGACCATCCTCGCCGACGACACCCTGGTCTTCGTGGTCGACCTGCTCGCCGTCCAGGGCGGCGGCGGTGCCGGCGGTGCCGGCGCGGGCGGGGCGACCGTCCAGCCCTAGCCGAGATCGTCCGAACCCGAGCGGGGCCGGCTGCGGTGCGTTGTGTCCGGTCTGAGCCCTGGGATCGTGCACAACGCACCGCAACGCCTGGCCACGCGCCCGGATCGATCCCGGCCCGTCCCGACCCTCGCTCGGATCCGGGCGTCCGTCCTCCGGCGGTGGGACAACGGGTCGTGGTGGGGGCGGTGCCGGCCCGGCGTTGCAGGTCGACTACCGTGTGACGATGTGTCCCGGCGACGGGTGGAGCGCCTGCTGAACCTGACGATGTGCCTGATGGCGACATCGCGCTTTCTCACCGTGTCCCAGCTCGGTGAGCTGGTGGAGGGCTACGAGCCCGGCGTCACCGGGGAGGAGCAGGAGGCCTTCCGGCGGATGTTCGAGCGCGACAAGGCCTACCTGCGCGAGATCGGCATCCCGTTGGAGACCGGGGCGGACTCGGCGTTCAGCGACGAGGTCGGCTACCGGATCCGCCGCGGCGACTACGCCCTGCCCGACATCGCCCTGGCGCCGGACGAGGCCGCCGCGCTGGCGCTGGCCGGGTCGCTGTGGTCGACGACGGCGCTGGCCGGGCCGGCGGCGAGCGCCCTGCGCAAGCTGGCCGCCGGCAGCGCCGCGGTCGGCGACGGCGGCCTCGACCCCCTTACCGGCCTCGACACTCTCGCCGGCCTCGACACTCTGGACGGCTTCGAGCCGCGGGTCGACGCGACGGATCCCGCGTTCGAACCGTGCCTCGCCGCGGTGCAGGCCGGCCGGGCGATCCGCTTTCCCTACCGCAAGGTCGGCGAGACCGACGTCGCCGAGCGGCACGTCGAGCCGTGGGGCGTGCTGTCCTGGCGGGGCCGCTGGTACCTGGCGGGCCACGACGTCACCCGCGGCGCCCCGCGGGTGTTCCGGCTGTCCCGGTTCGCCGGGCCCGTGCGGCCGGTCGGACCCGGCGGGGCCGTGCGCGTCCCGCCGGACGTCGACCTGCACGCCATGGTCTCCACCCAGGCCCCGCCGGACCGGGTGCGCACCGCGACGCTCGCCGTGCGCCGCGGCACCGGCCACGCGCTGCGCCGCGGCGCCCGCCCCGTCCACGCCGCCTGCCCGCCGACCGAGCTGCCGCCGGACCTGCTCACCGGCCCGCCGGCCGAGGTGGGATGTCGGCCGGCCGAGGCGGGGCGGCGGCCGGTCGTGCCGGCGGACATGGACCTGGTGGAGCGGGAGTTCGCCGACACCGAGCGCTTTGCCCGCTGGATCGTCGGGTCGGGGCCGGACGTGATCGTGCTGGGGCCGCCGGAGCTGCGCGCCGCCGTGGTCGCCCGGCTGCGGGCGGCGGCCGCGGGCACCGCCGGCGCGCGCGAGGCCGCCGCGGTTCCCGGCGGGCGATGAGCGATGAGCGCCGCGACCGACCGGTTGAGCCGGCTGCTCGCCCTCGTCCCCTGGCTGCGGGCGCATCCCGGCATCCCGCTGCCGGCCGCCGCGGAGGCCTTCGGCATCACGCCGCGGCAGCTACGCGATGACCTGGACCTGCTGTTCGTGTGCGGACTGCCCGGCGGGGCGCCGGGCGACCTCATCGACCTGAGCTACTCCGGCGACCGGATCACCGTCGCCGATCCGCAGACGCTTGACCGGCCGTTGCGCCTGTCCGTGGACGAGGCCACGGCGTTGGTCGTCGCCGCCCGCGCGCTCGCCGATGTGCCGGGGCTCGCCGGCCGGGAGGCCCTCGATCGGGCGCTGGAGAAGTTGGAGAAGGCGGTCGGTGCGGCGGGCAGCGTCGCCGGCCAGGTGCGCGTCAGCCTCGACACCCACGCCGAGGTGCTCGCCGCGGTGCAGCGGGCGGTACGGCAACGTCGCCGGGTGCACCTGCGCTACCTCGTATGGTCCCGCGACGAGTTGACCGAGCGTGACGTGGACCCGATGCGGGTGCTGGTCCGGGAGGGCCACTGGTACCTGGAGGGCTGGTGCCACCGGGCGGAGGCGGTGCGGTTGTTCCGGCTGGACCGCATCGACGGGCCGGGCGGGGTCGAGGTGCTCGACGTTCCGGCCGCCCCGCCGCCGGGCGCGGTGTCCCGCGACACCAGCGAGGGGATCTACCGTCCCGGCCCGGCCGACGTCCGGGTCGTCCTCGAACTCGCCTCGCCGGCCCGCTGGGTCGCCGACTACTACCCGGTCACGGGGGTGCGGGAGCTGCCCGGCGGTCGCCTGGAGGTCACCCTCCACGCGCGGGAGACGTCCTGGCTGCACCGGCTCGTGCTCGGCCTCGGCGCCGACGTGCGGGTCGTCGAACCGCCGGGGCTCGCCGCCCAGGTGCACGCCCTGGCGCGTCGGGCGCTGGCCGCCTACGGGCTCGACGCCCCCGCCGGCGGCGCCGGCGGCGAACGGTAGGGTGACCGGCATGCTCTGGACGCTCGTCTACCTCGTGCTCATCCTCGGCGGGCTCGTCCTGCTCGCCCTGTGCGCCTGGCGGGTGTGGCAGAAGGTGCGCGGCGTGCGCCGGGCTCTCGGCGAGCTGTCGACGCGGGTGTCCGGTCTTGCCGCCGACACCGCGGAGCTCTCCGCCCGGCTGAACCATGCCGAGGTCACGGCCCGGCTCGCCGAGCGCACCTCCTGATCGGCCCGACCGGGCCGGATGCGGGGCGCGAGCGGGCAGCTCGGGTGTGGTCCCATCGTGATCCATCGTGATCCGCGAGGAGCGATCGGGGGATTCGGTTTCGTAACGCAGGGTCACATTGTGGTCGACGCGGCGCGCTTTCGTGATGACTGTGGGAAACATCGGGCGGTGGTGGTGTGGATTCTCGCGTGCGAAGCGTTCCGGAACAGCTACAATTCGTCCGGCAGACCCGCTTCGTTGCGCAGCCGTCATCTCCGAGATACCCGTATGCCTTCTATCGCCTCCTAGGCTGGCGGACGTAGCATCGATCGCACCGGTCGTGGGACCGGGCCGGTACCGCTCATCGGAGGACGCAGACCATGCCAAACCTGGGCACCACCGAGATCATCATCATCGCCCTCGTCGTGCTGGTGCTGTTCGGATCGAAGAAGCTCCCCGACGCGGCGCGTTCCTTCGGCCGCTCGCTGCGCATCTTCAAGGCCGAAACCAAGGGCCTGCGCGACGACGAGCACCCGGCCCCGGCCGCTCAGCCGGCCCCGCTGCCGATCGAGGCCCCGGCTGCGGCCCCCGCCCAGGCGGCCCAGTCCAGCGCGTCCGTGAACGGCTCCGCCCCGGCGGCGGACCGGCGCTGACCCCACGTCCCGGCCGGGCGCCGCAGCGTCCGGCCGGTGGATGCCGGTCGCCGTCGGCGGTCCCTCGCGGCCTCGACCTGACCCCTCGACCCCCTGACGCTGCCTGACCCTCGAGGCTGCCTGACCCTCGACCCTGCCCCCTTGACCAGGAGACGCCGACGTGCCAGGGATCCCCACGCCGCGCAGGCTCTTCGCCTCGGTGCACCAGCGGCGGACCCGCACGGTCGAGGACAGCCGGATGCCCCTCACGGAACACCTTCGTGAGTTGCGGAACCGGATCGCGATCGCGCTCCTGGGGTTCGCGATCGCCGCGGTCGTGTGCTTCATCTTCGAACCGCACATCTTCAACTGGCTCAAGGCGCCCTACTGCGACCTGCCGGCCAGTAAGCGTTTCAGCCCCGACGGCGCGGCGTCGACCAACTGCACGCTGTACTTCTTCGGCATCCTCGACGCGTTCACCATCCGGCTGAAGATCTCGATGATCGCCGCGGCGGTGGTGTCCTCCCCGGTGTGGCTCTACCAGCTCTGGTCGTTCATCACCCCTGGTCTGCACCGGCACGAGCGGCGCTGGTCGCTCACGTTCGTCGGGATCTCGCTGATCCTGTTCGCCACCGGCGCCGTCTTCGCCTACCTGACCCTGTCCACGGGGCTGAGCCTGCTGCTCGGGTTCGGCGGCAACGGCCTGGTCAGCGTCCTCGACGGCAACAGGTACCTCAGCTATGTCCAGGCGATGCTGTTGATCTTCGGGCTGTCGTTCGAGATTCCGCTGCTCGTCACCATGCTGAACCTGGCCGGTGTCGTCACCACCGCCCGGCTGCGGTCCTGGCGGCGCGCCGAGATCTTCCTCGTGTTCGTCTTCGCCGCCGTCGTCACGCCCAGCCAGGATCCGTTCACCATGCTGGCGCTGGGTCTGCCGATGGTGATCCTCTACGAGGTCGCGCTGATCGTCGGCTGGATCAACGATCGGCGCAAGGCCCGCCGCGGCGACGACTCCCCGTACGCCGACCTCGGCGACGACGAGACCTCGCCGCTGGACTACGACGACGCCCCGCCCCGCGCGCCCGGCGCCGCCCGGCCGGCCGAGGCGACCCCGGCGTCGCCGGTCGGCGCGGGGACCGGCTCCGCGGCCCCCGGCGGCGATCCGTCGCACCTCGACATCACCTGACCTCGACATCACCTGACGTGCCCCGCTCCCACCTGCCGTGGCGGTCGGTGCGGGGGCGCCGCGTCCCGTAGGGTGGCACTGTGTCCTCCACGCCTGAGGCTCTCGTGGAGTTCGCTGCCAGCCTCCCCTTCGGGTTCGACCCGTTCCAGCTCGAGGCGCTCTCGGCGCTGGCGGCCGGTGAAGGGGTCCTGGTCGCGGCGCCCACGGGAGCGGGCAAGACGGTCGTCGGCGAGTTCGCCGCCCACCTCGCCCTGAGCACGGGAACGCGCTGCTTCTACACGACGCCGATCAAGGCGTTGTCCAACCAGAAGTACACCGATCTTGTCGCCCGTTACGGCGCCGACAAGGTCGGCCTGCTGACCGGCGACACCTCTCGCAACGGCTCCGCGCCGGTCGTCGTCATGACGACCGAGGTGCTGCGCAACATGCTCTACGCCGGCCCGGTCGGCGGCGGCGGCCTCGACACCCTCGCCTACGTGGTCATGGACGAGGTGCACTACCTCGCCGACCGCCAGCGGGGCGCCGTCTGGGAGGAGGTCATCATCCACCTGCCGGCGCACGTCCGGCTGGTGTCGCTGTCGGCGACGGTGAGCAACGCCGAGGAGTTCGGCGAGTGGCTCGTCACCGTCCGCGGGCACACCCGCGTCATCGTCAGCGACCACCGGCCCGTGCCGCTGTGGCAGCACGTCCTCGCCGACCGCACCCTGCACGACCTGTTCCTCGAGGACGGTTCCGGCGCGCCGGCGCCGTCCGCCGGGGCGGCACTCGCCCGGGCGGTGTCCGAGGAGGAGCTCGCCCGGCCCGGCTGGGGGGCCCCGCCCGCCGCCGGGTCCGCCCGCACGGTCCCGCCCGCCGCCGGGTCTGCCCGCACGGTCCCGCCCGCTTCCGGGTCCGTCCCCGCGGTTCCGGCCGGCGCGGGCGGGCGGTCCGGGGACCGGGGCCGCGGTGGGGAACGCGGCCGGCGCCGCGACGGGCGGGGGCGCGCTGCCGACGGCACTCGGGCCCCGTCGCAGACGGTGCCCGCGGCACGCGTCGGCGGCGACGGCCCGGCCCGCGGCGCGACGGCCAAGGTGGGCGGCCGGGTGGTCAACCCGGACCTGGTCCGGCTCGCCCGGGAGGAGAACCGGGCGATGCCCGGCGGCTACGGCCGGGGCCGCGGCGGCCCCGGCGGCCCCGGCGGCCCGCGTCGGCGGATGTGGGTGCCGGGCCGGCCGGAGGTCGTCGAACGCCTCGACCGGGACGGCCTGCTGCCCGCGATCGTGTTCGTGTTCAGCCGGGCCGGCTGCGACGACGCGGTCACCTCCTGCGTGCGTTCCGGGCTGCGCCTGGTCGGGCCGGCCGAGCAGCAGCGCATCCGGACGATCGTCCGCGAGCGCACCGTCGGGATCCCCGACTCCGATCTCGGCGTCCTCGGCTACTGGGCCTGGCTGGAGGGCCTGGAGCGGGGCATCGCCTCCCACCACGCCGGGATGCTGCCCACGTTCAAGGAGATCGTCGAGGAGCTGTTCGTCCAGGGGCTGGTCCGGGTCGTGTTCGCCACCGAGACCCTGGCGCTCGGCATCAACATGCCGGCGCGCACCGTCGTCCTGGAACGGCTGACGAAGTTCAACGGCGAGAGCCGCGTCGACATCACCCCGGGGGAGTACACGCAGCTCACCGGCCGCGCCGGTCGCCGCGGCATCGACGTCGAGGGCCACGCCGTCGTGCTGTGGCAGCCGGGGCTGGACCCGCTGGCGCTGGCCGGGCTCGCGTCCACCCGCACCTATCCGCTGCGCTCGTCGTTCCGCCCCTCCTACAACATGGCGGTCAACCTCGTCGGCCGGCTCGGCGCCGATCGGGCCCGCACCGTCCTCGAATCGTCGTTCGCGCAGTTCCAGGCCGACCGGGACGTGGTGGGTCTGGCGCGGGTGGTGGCGCGCAACACCGAGGCGATCGACGAGATGCGCGCGCAGGTGAGCTGTGACCGCGGGGACGCCGCCGAGTACGACCGGATCCGCCGCGACATCCGCGAGCGGGAGGCGGCGCTGTCCCGGGAGGGTTCGGCGCGCCGACGCGCCGAGTCGGCGGCGGCGCTGGGTCGGCTGCGCACCGGTGACATCGTGCGGGTGCCCGCCGGGCGGCGCAGCGGGCTCGCCGTCGTCCTCGACGCCGATGCGGGCGCGGTCGGCGCCGAGGGGCCCCGGCCCGTCGTGCTGACCGCGGACAAGCAGGTGCGGCGGCTGTCGCTGGTCGACTTCCCGGTCGCGGTGGAGCCGCTCGGACGGGTCCGGGTGCCGCGGTCGTTCAACCCGCGCTCGCCGCAGTCCCGCCGGGATCTGGCCTCCTCGCTGCGGGCCGCGGACGTCGACCCCGACGGTCCGCCCAGCCGGCGGGCCAAGGCGCGCTCCGCGGCCGCGGACGACGCCGAGCTCGCCCGGCTGCGCCGGGCCCTGCGCGCCCACCCGGTGCACGACTGCCCGCGCCGCGAGGAGCATCTACGCTCGGCCGAGCAGGTCAACCGGCTCGCCAAGGAGACCGCGGCGATCTCGCGAAAGGTCGAGGGCCGCACGAACACGGTCGCGAAGACGTTCGACCGGGTCCGCGCGGCGCTGACGGAGCTCGGCTACCTCGACGGCGACACGGTCACCGACGCCGGCCGGGTGCTGGCGCGCATCTACTCCGAGCAGGACCTGCTCGTCTCCGAGTGCCTGCGCGCCGGCATCTGGGAGGACCTGACCGCGCCGGCGCTCGCCGCCGCCGTGTCCAGCCTGGTCTTCGAGCCGCGCGGCGACGACGTGGGCGTCCCGGCGCTGCCCGGCGGCGCGGCGCTACGCGACTGCCTGGACGAGATGGGCCGCCTGGCGTTCCGGCTCGCCGCGACCGAGCAGGGCCACCGCCTGGCGTTCCTGCGCCCGCCCGAGCTCGGCTTCGTCCCCGCCGCCCACGACTGGGCGGTGGGCCGGCCGCTGGAACGGGTCCTCACCGACAGCGGGCTGGAGCTGACCGCCGGCGACTTCGTCCGGTGGATGCGCCAACTGCTCGACCTGCTCGACCAGATCGCCAAGGTGGCCCCCGACGACTCCCGGGTGCGCCGCACCGCCCGCTCTGCGATGGACGCGCTGCGCCGCGGCGTCGTCGCCTACGCGACCAGTGTCTGAGCCGGTGCCGGTGCCGGTGCCGGTGTCCGGGGCGGTGTCGGTGTCCGGGGCGGTGTCGGTGGGTGGTACGGCAGGGCGGCGCGCGGCGGCGCGCGCCGGTGGGCTGGTGCTCGGCGCGGCCCTCGACGCGCTGCTCGCCGATCCGACGCGGCTGCACCCGGTCGCCGGCTTCGGGCGGGCCGCCGTCCGGCTGGAACGGCTGGACTACCGGGACGGCCGCGCCGCCGGCGTGCTGCACACCGCCCTGCTGCTGGCCGCCGTCGCCGTTCCGGCCGCCGCGGTCGAGCACGCGTGGGGACGTCCCCGGGCGGTGCCGGCGCGGTCCACCGTGGAGGACCGGTCCGGCGGCGGGGAGCGTGTTGGCCGTTGGGAGCGTGGCAGCGCAGCGGTCGCGATGACCGCCGCGGGGACCTGGGTGGTGCTCGGCGGGGCGTCGTTGCGCCGGCAGGGCCGTCGGCTCGGTGCCGAGCTGCTCGCCGGCGACCTGGCCGCCGCCCGGGCGCGGCTGCCGACGTTGTGCGGACGGGATCCGTCGCTGCTCGACGAGGCCGGGATCGCTCGCGGCGCCATCGAGTCGATCGCCGAGAACACCTGCGACGCCGTGGTCGCGCCGCTGTGGTGGGGGACGGTAGCCGGGTTGCCGGGGCTGGTCGGCTACCGGGTGGTGAACACCCTCGACGCGATGATCGGCCATCACAGCGACCGCTACGAACGGTTCGGCTGGGCGGCGGCCCGCCTCGACGACCTGGTGAACCTGCTGCCGGCCCGGCTGTGCGCGCTGGCGGCCTGCGTGTGCGCGCCGGTTGTCGGGGGCAGCGCCGCCGATGCGTTCTGGGTGATGCGCCGCGACGGCCGATCGCATCCCAGCCCGAACGCCGGGATGGCCGAGGCCGCGTTCGCCGGGGCGCTGGGCCTGCGCCTCGGCGGGGAGCTGCGTTACCCGTACCGGGTCGAGCATCGGCCCGAGCTGGGGTTCGGCCGCCCGCCGCGGGGCGCCGACGTCGCCGCCGCCGCCCGGCTGTCCGGCGCGGTCAGCGTGCTGTGCCTCGCGGTGACGGCGCTGGTCGGCGGCGCGGCGGGCGCGCTGCTGGCCAGCGGCCTGCGCCGGGTGCGCCGCGTCGGGGTCGAAGGGGGGCCACGTCGGTGAGCGGGGGACTGCTGGTCGCCGGGACGGCGTCGGACGCCGGCAAGAGCGTGCTGACCGCCGGCATCTGCCGGTGGCTGGCCCGGGAGGGCGTGCGCGTCGCGCCGTTCAAGGCACAGAACATGGCGCTGAACTCCACCGTCACCGCGGACGGCGCGGAGATCGGCCGGGCGCAGGCGATGCAGGCCGCGGCGGCCGGGGTGGAGCCGGAGGCGGCGATGAACCCGGTGCTGCTCAAGCCGGGCGGCGACCGCCACAGTCAGCTCATCGTGCTGGGCCGCCCCGTCGCCGAGGTCGACGCGCTCGGCTACCGCCCGTACAAGGAACGGCTGGCGAAGATCGTCCTGGACTGCCTCGACGACCTGCGCGGCCGGTTCGACGCGGTGATCTGCGAGGGCGCCGGATCGCCGGCGGAGATCAACCTGCGGTCCACCGACATCGCGAACATGGGCCTGGCCCGCGCCGCGAACCTGCCGGTGATCGTCGTCGGCGACATCGACAAGGGCGGGGTCTTCGCCGCCCTGTTCGGCACGCTGGCGCTGCTCGACCGCGCCGATCAGGCTCTCGTCGCCGGCTGGGTGATCAACCGGTTCCGCGGCGACGCCCGGCTGCTCGAACCCGGGCTGCGCCAGATCGAGGCGCTGACCGGCCGGCCCGTGCACGGCGTCGTCCCGTTCCGCTCCGGGCTCTGGCTCGACGTCGAGGACTCCCTCGACCTGGCCTCCTANCCCGACGCCGACGCCGACGCCGACGCCGACGCCGACCCCGACGCCGAGCCAGCGGGGGAGGATGGATCGGCGGGGGAGGGTGTGCGGCGGGAGAGCCTGCGGGTGGCCGTGGTCCGGCTGCCCCGGCTGTCGAACGTCACCGACCTCGACGCGCTGCGCGCCGAGCCCGGCGTCGTGGTGCGGCTGGTCACCGGTCCGGCTGAGCTGGCCGACGCCGACCTGGTGGTGCTGCCCGGCACCCGCTCGACGGTGGAGGACCTGCGCTGGCTGCGCCGCCGCGGCCTCGCCGACGCCGTCGCCGCCCGCGCCGCCGCCGGCCGGCCTGTGCTGGGCATCTGCGGCGGCTACCAGATGCTGGGCCGGCGCATCCACGACGACGTCGAGTCGGGTGCGGGGGAGGTCGCCGGCCTCGGCCTGCTGCCGGTGACGACCACCTTCGAGGCGTCGAAGCTGCTCGGCCGCCGCGCGGCGACCGACGCGGACGGCCGGCCGGTGACCGGCTACGAGATCCGCCACGGCCGGCTCACCGTCGCCGGCCATCCCCGGGCCGAGCCGTTCGCCGCCGACGGCGTGCGGGTCGGCGCGGTCGCCGGTACGAGCTGGCACGGCCTGCTGGAGAACGACGAGTTCCGCCGCGCCTACCTCGCTGACGTCGCCGGTGCGGCCGGGCGGGCGTTCGTTGCGGCCCGCACCCGCTTCGCCGACGTGCGCAGCCGCCGCCTCGACGTCCTCGGCGATCTGGTCGCCGACCATCTCGACACCGCCGCACTGCGCCGCCTGCTCGACGGGGGAGCCCCGCCCGGCCTGCCCTTCGTCCCGCCCGGCGCGCCGTGACGCCGCCGACGTCCCGTGACGTCGCCGACGCCCCGTGACGCCGCCGGTGGTCTACAACCGGTTGCGCAGGAGCTGCTTGCCCTGCTCGGCGCCCTTGCGGCTCTCGGTCTGCGCCCGGCGGAACAGGTCGTGCAGCTCCCGGTCCCCGTCGCGCTCGGCGTCGGCGGCGTAGGTCTCCAGCCGCAGCGCGTTGTTCAGGCAGATCTCGGTGAACCACAGCAGGTCGTACTGGGCGTCCTTCGTCCCGGTGATGTTCCCGTGCTCCACGGTCGTGGTCATGATGGGCGACCTCTCCTCTGGGCGTCGTGCCCTCTGAGCATCGTGATGCGGTCCAGCCCCGACTCCGCTACGGGCATGGCATCGGGGGACCGGCGGCCGCGATCCCGCGCCGCCGCGAGCCGGTGGCGCGCCGCGGTCGCTGAAGGTGCCTATGCCCGTACCGAACGTTCCTACCCGTCTCATCCAACCGCTCGGATCCGTCGCGGGAAGAGCCGTCACGGGAAGAGCCGCCGCGGTCGACGGGTTCCTACCCGGTTGAGGAGCATGGCCGGTTGAGGAGCAGGGCCGCTTCGACAGGAACGGCCCCGCTGTCGGGCACGGTCCCTGCCAGGACAGGCGAGAGGAGAACGCACGTGGACGAGGGCACGGTCCTCATCACCGGGGCGACCGACGGGCTGGGCGCCCACCTGGCCGAACGGCTGGGCGGCGCGGGCTGGCGGGTGCTGGTGCACGGCCGCGACGCCGACCGCGCCGAGCGGGTGGCCGGCCGCATCCGCGCGGCCGGCGGGCCGCGGCCCGAGGTGCTGCTCGCCGACCTCGCGGATCTGGGCGAGGTCGACGGCCTCGCCGCCGCCGTCGAACGGCACACCGACCGGCTCGACGTGCTGGTCAACAACGCCGGGGTCGGGTTCGGCACGCCGGGCGCCGTCCGCGAGACCAGTGCCGACGGCATCGAGCTGCGCTTCGCCGTCAACTACCTGGCCGGCTACCGGCTGACCCGCCTGCTGCTGCCGCTGCTGACCCGCTCCGCCCCGGCGAGGATCGTCAACGTCGCCTCCGCCGGGCAGGAACCCCTCGACTTCGCCGACCTGCTTACCACTCGGGACTACTGCGGCATTCGCGCCTACCGCCGCAGCAAGATCGCCCAAATCATGGGAACGTTCGACCTGGCCGAACAGCTGGCCGGCACCGGCGTCACCGTCGACGCCCTGCACCCCGCGACCTTCATGGACACCACGATGGTCCGCCAGGCCGGCTCCCCCGTGAGCAGCACCGTCACCGAGGGCGGCGACGCCACCCTGAACCTGATCACCGGCCCCGCAGCCACCTCGGGCACCGGCCGCTACTTCGGCGGCCAACGTGAGGCCCGCGCTCTCGCCCAGGCCTACGACCCCGCTGCCCGCCGCCATCTCCGCCAGGCCACCGACGAGCTGCTCGTCGCATCCACCCGATCCTGACCACTGCTGCCTGCGTGCCGGAGGGGCAGACCTGGCTCCCGTCGGCCCGCGGCCACGGCACAACCAGCGGGCCTGGTTCGGCTCATGGGGTGGCCTGCCCGCACTGGGGCTCGGCCGTCAGGTCAGGGAGCGGGCGAGTGCCTCGGAGTCGAGCAGCAGGCGGCGGACGATCGCGTCGAAGCGGTCACCCTTGGCCTTCGGTGACAGGCCCTGGAGCGACTCGGCGACCTTGTACTCGATCATGCAGGCCGCGCGCCACTTGGACAGGACCGAGTAGTAGCCGATCGTCGAGACGTCGCGGCCGGTCTGCTCGCCGTAGTAGGCGATGACGTCGTCGCGGTGCGGGAAACGCCCCGGCGTGAAGTACCGCATGGCGCCGTCGTCCTCCTCGGCGGTGACGAGGTTGTTCGCGAACGCGGCGAGGTCGAGCAGGGGATCGCCGATGGTCGCGGTCTCCCAGTCGATGATCGCGGCGAGTCGGGCCGGCGGCCGGTGGTGGAACAGCGCGTTGTTCGGCGCGTAGTCGGCGTGGATGAGCGCGGGACGCGAGCCCGCCGGGACGTTGTCCCGCAGCCAGTCCGCCACGTACCGTAGCCCGGGCAGGTCGCGCGGCTCGTACTTCGGGTAGCGCCGGCGGTAGCCGTCGACCTGGCCCAGCCACCGGTCCGGCTGGCGCTCGAGGAATCCCTCGGGCCGGCCGAAGCCGCCCAGCCCGACCGCCTCGTAGTCGAGGTTGGCCAGCGCGACCAGCCCGTCGGTCATCGCCCAGCAGATGTAGTGCTGGTCGGGGCCGCCGTCGAAACCCGCCGGCCAGATCGTCTCGTTCTCGGCGGTGATGGTGGCCGCCCAGCCGTCGACCAGCTCCATGACGTAGAAGCTGACCCCGAGCAGGGAGTCATCCGCGCAGAAGCCGAGGAACTCCGGGCTCGGGACGTCGGTCCCGGTCAGCGCGCGCAGGACGGTGGCCTCGCGCTGGATCGTGCGCGCACCCTGCGGGCTGCCCTCGAGCGGCGGGCTGCGGAAGATCGCCTTCCGGCCGCCCCGGTCGAGGCTCAGGATCAGGTTGGTCGACCCGCCCGAGACCAGGGCCGTCTCCAGCGGCCCGTCGCCCAGGCTCGGGACGTGCTCGTCCAGCCAGCCGGACAGCGCCGCCAGATTGATCACCTTGTTCGCATCCGTCACAGATGCAGGTTTCCACACCTTCGACGACGACGTTGACGCGTGCAGGGACCCACCCGGTCGAGGGCCTGCCGGCCGGGTCGGCCCGCCGGGCGCCCGGCGGGACTCCCGCGACTTCAGCGCCCGCCGGTTCGACCTCCCACGATCACGTACAGCACGACCGCGGGCACTCACTCGTCGACGAGGCTCAGCGCCCGCTCCGGGCAGGCGGCGACGGCGTCGCGGGCGCGCTTCTCCTGGCCCGCCGGAACCTCCGGGTCGGTCACGGCGACGTAGCCCAGGTCGTCGAGGGGGAAGAGATCGTCGGCGGTGGCGTTGCAGCGGGCGTGGCCCGAGCAGCGCCCGGTGTCGACCACGATTCTCATCGGTCGTCCTTTCGCCCGGGCCGGGATCCGAATCCCGCCAGGGGCAGGGAGAAGATGCCGTGGACATTGCCCCAGTACGCCCGGGGCGTGGCGCCGTCGCGCAGGGCGTAGTCCGGGATGACGCGGTGCCAGCCGGCGAGCGCGACGGTCATCTCGATCCGGGCGAGGTGTGAGCCCAGGCACCGGTGGGGGCCCGCGCCGAACGCCAGGTGCGGGGCGGGCTGTCGCGAGGTGAGGTCGAGGGCGTCCGCGCCGGCGACGAGCGCCTCGTCCCGGTTCGCGGAGACCAGCGGGAAGAGCACGAGGTCACCGGCCCGTAGCTGCTGGCCGCCGACCTCGATGTCCTGGGTCACCTTCCGGCCGATCTCGGGCACGGCGTAGAACCGCAGCAGCTCCTCGACGACGCCGTCGATCGGCTCGCCGGCGGCGGCCAGCCCGGCGACATAACGCCGGTCGGCCTCATGCGTGGCGAGGTGGTGCATCGCGAAGGACAGGCTCATCGCCACGGTGTCGAGCCCCGCGAGGAAGAGCAGCAGGCAGCAGTTGACCAGCGCGTCGTCGGGAGCCGGCGCGCCGTCGAGCTCCCAGCCGAGCATCGCGCCGAGCAGTCCCTCGCCCCGCTCGCCGCTCTCCCGCCGACGAGCGATCTCGGCCTGGAAGTACCCGACGACCGAGAAGATCCCGCCGATCTGCCGGTCCGGGTCGAAGACGCCTTCGTCGGTCGGGGCGAGCGCCTGCTTCTCCCACTCCAGGAAGGTCGGCAACTCGTCGATCGGCAGCCCCATGAGCTCGAGGAAGACCACCGTCGGCAGCTCCAGCGCGAAATCCTCGACGTAGTCGCATTCGCCCCTGGCGCGGATCGCCGCCACGAGCTCGGCGGTGCGCTCCTCCAGACGCGGCCGCAGCAACCCCATGGTGCGCGGGGAGAAGTACTGTGCCAGCAGCCGCCGCCACTGCGTGTGCTCCGGCGGATCGAGCTGGATGGGAATCATTGCGAACGGCGGGTCCGGGCTGAGCGGGGTGATGACCTCGCTGGAGAAGACCGCCGGATTCTGCAGGCATTCGCGGACGAGATCGTGGTCCAGCACCATCCAGTACGACAGGGCGGGTTCGGTCACCCGCACGACGCGGTGTAAGGCACGCAGCGCGTCGAAACGGTCGCCTGCTTCGCCGACCGCGCCGACTCCCACGAGTCGGTGGTCGGTGACCTCGGTGGTGGGCGTTGTCATCGCAGATTCTCCTCAGCTATCCCGGGCCGTCGGCTGTCCGGGGCCGTCGGCTGTCCCGGGCTGTCGGCTGTCCCGGGCTGTCGGCTGTCCCGGGCTGTCAGCGGACGGTGAAGCCGGCGTCGAGGGCCCACTGGGTCCCGGTGATGAACGTCGCCTCGTCGGAGACCAGGTAGGCGACGGCGCCCGCGATGTCCTCGGGCTGCAGAATGGGGATGGGCAGGGCGTTCTGCATCGCGGAGACGTTGCTGTCCGCCTTCGCCATCGCCGCCTGCATCGCGGCGTTCATCGTCATGCCCGAGACGACACCGGTCGGGTGGATGGTGTTGACCCTGATCATCTCGGCGGCGTACTGGGTGGCCAGCACCTGCATGTAGCCGACGAGGCCCCGCTTGGCCGCCGTGTAGGCCTGGGCACTCGGCTCCTCGCTGGCGGTGCCCTTCAGCCCCGCGCTCGAGGAGGTGATGACGATCGAGCCACCGCGCCCACCCGCCCGCAACCGCGGCAGGGCCACCTGGACGGTGTTGAACGTGCCGGTGAGCAGGATGTCGATGGTGTCCTGCCACTCGCGCTGCGGGTCGACGCTGTCGCCGACCCGCAGGATGCCGGCGTTGGCCAGGATGATGTCGACCCGGCCGAACGCGGCGTATCCCTCGTCGAAGACGGCCCGAAGCGCAGGCTGGTCACGGACGTCGGCCTTGCCGATGACCGCCCGGCGGCCTTCCTTCTCGACCAGGTCGGCGGTCTGCTGAAGCTCGGCCCAGGTGCCGCACGGGTAGTTCATCGACGGGATGTCCGCACAGATGTCGACGCCGATGATGTCGACGCCGTCCCGGGCGAGGCGAACGGCGTGCGCGCGGCCCTGGCCACGGGCGGCGCCGGTGATGAACGCGACGCGCCCTTCGAGCTTTCCGGTCATTGTTCCTGTCCTGTCTCGCGAGCCGATGAGAAGCCGGTGCCGCTGAGCGGCCAGGGCCGCTGAGCGGCCAGGGCCGCTGAGCGGCCAGGGCCGCCGAGAAGCCGGTGCCGGTGAGGTCGGCCGGTGCGGTCAGACGGCGATGCCGACGCTGCGGATGCGGAGGAACTCCTCGATTCCCTCGCGGCCGCCCTCCTTGCCGACCCCGGAGAGCCCGAACCCCCCGAACGGCCGGCCGACCTTGAGGTTCGTCGCGCCGTTGATGAGCGTCTCGCCGGCGTCGAGTTCGGCGGCGACCCGCAGCGCCCGCTGCAGATCCCTGGTCTGGACGTAGGAGGACAGCGCGTACCGGGTGCCGTTGGCCAGGGCGACCGCCTCCTGCTCGGTCCGGAACCGGAAGATCGTCAGCACCGGTCCGAAGACCTCGGTCTGGGCGAGCTCGGAGTCCGGGTCGACGTCGGTGAAGACCGTCGGCTGGAGGTAGAAGCCGGCCCGGTCGATCCGGCTCCCGCCGGTCAGCAGGGTCGCGCCCTGCTCGGAGGCCCGCTCGATCATCCCGAGGATCCGCTCGACGGCCGCCTGGTTGACGACCGGACCGGAGGCCACGGCGGGATCGAACGGGTCACCGACCGGGATGTTCTGCGCGATCAGCTTCGCTCGCGCGACGACCTCGTCGTACACGTCCTCGTGGACGATCATCCGGGTCGCGAAGGCGCAGCCCTGGCCGGAGAGCGCGATCAGGGAGAACGTCGTCCCGAGCTGGCAGGCCACGTCGAGGTCGGCGTCATCGAAGACGATGTTGGCGGACTTGCCGCCGAGTTCGAGGACGGCGGGCTTCATGCTGGGCGCGCACGCCTCGAGGATCCTGGTCGCCGTGGCCGGGCCACCGGTGAAGGTGACCTTCCGGACCAGCGGGTGGGAGACGAGCTGGGCGCCCGCCTCGGCGGTGCCGGGCAGGACGTTGACGACCCCGGGCGGGAACCCGGCCTGCTCGACGAGGTCCATGAACAGTTCCCCGCTGAACGGGGTGAGCTCGGAGGGCTTGACCACCACGGTGTTCCCGGCCGCGACCGCGGCCGGGATCTTCATGGCCAGCGAGATGAGCGGGCCGTTCCAGGTGATGATGATCCCGATGACGCCGTACGGCTGGGCGAGGGTGTAACCGAGCTCGGAGTCCTGGACGGGGTTGCCGGTCAGGTCGCCGTGGATCTTGTCGGCCCAGCCGGCGTAGTAACGGGTCCACTCCGCCGAGAGCACCGGGAAGGCCGCTCCGACGGACAGCGGCGTGCCGTTGTCGAGCGCCCCGAGCCGGGCGAACTCGTCCGCGTGGGCCTCGATCAGGTCCGCGAGCCGGTGGAGCAGGGCGCGGCGCTGGGCGGGCGGGGTCCGCTTCCAGGTCTGGAACGCCTCGTGCGCCGCGGTGACGGCGAGGTCGATCTCGTCTTTGTCCGCCAACGGAATCTGCGCGTCGACCTCGCCGGTGGCCGGGTTGACGTGACCGTAGGTGCCGCCCGATCCGGACGCACGCTTCTCACCGTTGATGCGGAGATGGACCCTCGGTGGGGTGCGGTCGATGTCTGGCATGGGGCTCCTCGGGACGTTCTCGCGCGCACGACGGAGTGGATGGGCGGATCGGAGGCGGGCGGATCAGAGGCGGGCGGATGGGAGGCGGGCCGCTCGGAGGTGCGCCGCTCGGGGCTGAACAGTGAGGTGACTGAGTGACCTTAGTGAACTGTGGTGGTCGTCACGTGTCAAGGAATCGGACAAAGTCGTCCGTAAATCCTTGCGCGGAGTTCGGCTCCGCAGGCCCCGCTGCTCGCCGCTACGGTGAGGATCAGCTCGCGGACGCGGCGGAGAGGAGATCCATGGGTGACGGCGCGACGGCCGCGCGACGATCCCCCGGCCGGCCTCGCAAGGCCGACGCCGAGCGGCGCATCCTCGACGCCGCCATCGACGAGTACCTCGAACGCGGCGCGACCGGCTTCACCATCGACGCCGTCGCCCGGCGCGCCGGGGTCGGCAAGTCCACGGTCTACCTGCGCTGGCCCGACCGCGACACGCTCCTCGTCGACAGCGTCCTGGCGCGGTCCCGCGCGATCGAGGACGTCGACACCGGATCACTGCGCGACGACCTGATCGCCCTGAGTACGAACATGCTGCGATTCCTGCTCGACCCCGTGGGGTTCGCGACGCTGCGCCTCGCGGTCGAGGCCGTGGCCAGCCGCGCCGCCCCCCAGGTCACCATCGATGTGGCCGAACGCCATCGCCGAGCCGCAGGCGTGGTGCTCACCCGGGCCGCCGAGCGCGGCGAACCCATCAACCCGATCACCCGGGCCCGTGTCATCGAGTGCCTCTACGGCGCGATCACCCTGAAGGCGCTGGCTCATGGTCTCGAGACGGACACCACCAGCGACGCGGAGACCGTCGCGGCCTGCACCGAGCTCGTCGACCTCCTCCTCCCGCTGCTGCTGGAGCACGGCCGGCCCCCGCCGGACTCGGTCCGGTGAAGGCCCGTCGTACACAAGATAATCAACGTTGTTGACGAAACGGGAGCAACATAAATGATCTTGGATGGCTGGTGGAAGCCGGCAGCGGATCAGACGCACCGGACTGATGCCGCCTGGGGAGCCGCCCGGGGATTCCACCGACGAAGACCGGCCAGCTCGACCGCGACCGGGCCGTCTCGACGCTGATCGCTACCAGGCTTCGGCGAGAGGGCTTCCGCCTTTAGTCGGGAGGTGAATCGCCGTGTATTCGGGTAGAATTACAGCCATGCCCCGGTCGGTTCACGTCGCCCGTCTGTACC
>NZ_JYFN01000151.1 GCF_000948395.1 Frankia torreyi
CCACAAGCCCCATCGCCACAAGCCCCGCCGCCGCACCCCCCACCACCGCAAGCCCCGCCACCAGCAACGTCAGCACCGGCGACGGCGTCAGCACCGCCACCAGCGACCCGGCCCACCTCGCCGCGGTCCTCCCCACCTACCCGTTCCAGCACCAGCGCTACTGGCTGGAAGACGCGCCCGACGCCCCCGGCGACCTCTCCGGGGCCGGCCTGCGTTCGGCCGGGCATCCGCTGCTCGGCGCCATCGTGCGGCTCGCCACCGAGGACGCCGTCGTGCTCACGGGACGGCTTGCGGCGGCGACCCAGCCGTGGCTCACCGACCACCTCGTGCAGGGCAGCGTCGTCGTGCCCGGCACCGCCTTCGTCGAGCTGGCCCTGCACGCCGGCGACGGCCTCGGCGCAGATCTGCTGGACGAGCTCGTCGTCGAGGCGCCGCTCGTCCTTCCCGACCGGGGCGCCGTCGCCATCCAGGTGACCGTCGCCGCCCCCGACGACACCGGCCGCCGGCCCGTCACCATCCACTCCCGGCCGCAGGCCGATCCGAACGGAGGCACTGCCGACGACGGCGACTGGACCCGACACGCCAGCGGCACGCTCGTCTCCGGCGACCAGTCACCGGTCCCGGCCGACCGGGATGTGACGTTGCAGGAGGCCGCGTCGGCGGACGAATGGCCGCCGGCCGAGGCGGACGCGGTCGACCTGACCGACGGCTACGCCGGGCTGGCCGCGTCCGGGCTCGCCTACGGGCCCGCCTTCCAGGGGCTGCGCGCCGCCTGGCGCGCCGGCGACGACCTCTACGCCGAGATCACCCTGCCGGACCCGCAGGCCGATCAGAACGGCCACGCCGCCTTCGGGGTACATCCCGCGCTACTCGACGCCGCCTTCCACGCCGCCGCGCTGCACCGGCTGCCGGACACCCCGGCGGGCCACAGCCGGCTGCCGTACGCGTGGAACGGCGTGCGCCTGCACGCCACCGGCGCGACCAGCCTGCGCGTCCACCTCGCCGTCCACGGCAGCGACGAGATCTCCCTGCACGCCACCGACCCCACCGGCGCCC
>NZ_JYFN01000152.1 GCF_000948395.1 Frankia torreyi
CGGGGTTGTCGGTGGGAACATCGAGCCCGTCCATCTTCTCGAGCCTGCCGGGTCGGTGTACGTGAACGAAGGCGGCCTAGATCTGAGGCTGCCGATGAACCCGCGGGCGACGCTACTCGCGGCAGCAGCCAATCCCCTATGGCGGGGCGGCGTGCTGTTCGGGGACGCGCTGGTCGTGGGCCCGGTAGACGAGGACGGCTGGGACACCTCGGCGCCGGAGGACTACACGAAGGTTCTGCTCGCCGAGACCGGCTGCCGGTTCCACGTCGAGTTCCAGGCGCCGTCCAGCGGCCGGCGCAGGCGGCTACCCGGCCTGGAATGGACGGGGAAGTTCACCGCCTACGCCGACGGCCTGCGTCTCGCCGACGGATTTCCCGGGATGGCGGTACGGGTCGTTCCCGCCCCCTGACCCGCAACGCAAGCAACCCCACCCCCGATCTTTCCCCCTTTCTTCTGCTGGAGTCCGCATGAGTGCACAGGTGACCGGCGTGCTACTGCCGTCGGATGTCCTCCTTCCCCTGAAAATCACAACATTCCAGCCCGACGATCTCCCTCTTCTTCGGGAGGTGGTGGGAGGAGATATCGAAAGGGTTGACCTTCTCCAGCCGGCCGCGACGCTGTACACGAACGAGGACGGTCCCCGACTGAGGCTGCCGAGGAACCGACGCGCCACCCTGATCGCGAGGGCAGCGAACCCCAGCAGACGCAGCCGGGAGATCCTCGGGGACGCGGTTCTCGTCGGACCACCGGACGACAACAGGGTGGACACCTCGGTTCCCGCCGACTACCGCGACGTTCTGTTCACCAAGAAAGGCCGTTTCCGGGTGGAGTTCCAGTCGCTGGCGGACGAGCGGCGCATACCGCTTTCACACCCGGTGTGGTCGGACGTCTTCCAGGCATACGCCCAGGGCCTGACCATCGGCCGGGCACTGCCACGGCAGGCGGTACGCGTCGTGCCCGCCTGACCTCTGACCATCAGCCGCCCGGTCACCGACGAGCCAGCCGGTGCACCTGCGGCCACCCGACCCACACCCCGCCGACCTCCCACCCACGATGATCGATGTGCTGGTTGTGCCAGCCGATCTCCGC
>NZ_JYFN01000153.1 GCF_000948395.1 Frankia torreyi
GCAGGTACCCGTCCGGCGTGACGTCGCCGACGAACGCGTAGCGGCGAAGCGCGGCCGGCGGGACCGTGCCGGTGGCGGCGAGCAGGGCGGCGGCGACGGCGAGGGACGCCTCCCTGTCCTGTGGCTGGTGGGCGGGTGCCCAGCGGACCGTCAGCGCGGCGGCGTGGGGCCACGGCAGGCCGGTGTGCTCGAAGGCGACACGCAACCCGTCGAGCACCGGGTCGCCGCGGCCGGCCGGCGCACCATCGGGGACACCGACGGTGCCGCGGTCGCTGTCGCGGACCTCGAGGCGCAGGGTGATCGGCCGGGGATGTTCTGCGATCGGGATGACGGCGGTGGCGGGCAGGACGGTCCGCAGCCCGAGGAGCTCGTCGCGGTCGCGGGGCAGGCGCAGCCGCCGCCACGGCCACCCCGTCGTCCGGGCCGACCCCTGGGTTTCCCCGATGAGGACGAGGACCTCGACGTCGGGGAGCAGAAGCCCACGGACGTGGAGCAGGGCCCGGGGGTCGAGGGTCGGGTCGAGGATCAGGATGTCCCCGGCATCAAGCTGACACTCGGCCGTCCACGGGCGTACGCCCGCCTCGAGCAGTGCGCGTCGCAGGGCTGGGGTGTGGGCGAGTCCGACTCTCACCGCGCTCCTCCTGCGCTCGGGTCGGACGGGGCGGTCATGGCGGCGAGCAGGGAGGCGGAGACGGCGTCGGCGCTGTCGACGAGCGTGGCGTCGTGGTTACGGATCAGGTGGTGGGTCGCGGCGGTCGCGGAGCTGGTGATCGGGCCGGGCACGGCCATGACGAGGCGGCCACGGCGCCGGGCGTAGTAGACGGCGGCGAACGTGGTGCTGTGGAAATGGGCCTCGACGACGACGATGCCGGCGGACAGATAGCACAGCAGGTCCTGACGAGCGAGAGACCGATGCCTGCTGCTGGGGGTGTCGGGTGGGGCGTCGGAGACCAGCAGGCCGGGCAGGTTGGGTTCGCGGCGTTCGCAGGCGCGCAGGTCGAGTGCGGTGGCGTAGACGGCGATCGGCGGGG
>NZ_JYFN01000017.1 GCF_000948395.1 Frankia torreyi
GCCCGCAACTGTTCTTCATCCAACCGGCAGCGTGACGTCGGCCCCCGCGACCGCAACCCCGCCACCCCACCGGCCTTCCACACCCGCCGCCACCGCTCCACCGACCGCTCAGTCACCCGCAACCCAGCGGCAACCTCCCGGTTCGACACACCCTGTTCGAACAAATGCGCGGCTTCTTGTCGTATCCGTTCCCGGCGATCTCGATCCTCAGCGGTCAACCCGCCACCCGTCGCATACCTCATACCAACGGACTACCCAACCCCCAACGATCACCCCAGCGATCACCACCGGATCAACCCGACCCGGCACATTAAAGATCAGTAGCTTGCCTTCGGGTGCTCCTCGACGGCTAGCTGGTCCAGCTCGTCCAAGAAGGCATCGAACGCGGCGTCGGACAGGCAGAAGACCGTACGGCCCGCCGAGATGTCCTCGTGGGCCTCGTCGATCGCGCGCCTGGTGTTCGCATCGGGCTCATCGACCCACTCGTGCGGCTCAGGGTAGGGCGGCATCGCCGCGTCCATGGTCAACCTCCCTACCGATGTCATCGCACCGACTCGACCACAGCTTTCTCCATGATGGCTCACCGCGGCGGCCTGGGCGACCCCAAGGGGCGGGCAATTATCCTGCCGCACCAACGAGGCGATCGCGTACCGGTTGTGCCGCGGGGGCGCGGGGGATTACGACGACCATTCCGTCCAGCACATCGCGTCGTCGGCTCACACTTGGGCCGGGTGAGGCGTTCTCCTGGCATGGGGCGAGAACCGTTCGAGGTCGTCGTCGAACGCTACGGGCCGATGGTGCTGCGGGTCTGCTGGGCCGTCGTCGGACCGACGCTGGCCGACGACGCCTGGTCGGAGACGTTTCTCGCCGCGCTGCGGGCCTACCCGGAGCTGGCGCCGGACAGCAACGTCGAGGCGTGGCTGGTGACGATCGCCCGGAACAAGGCGATCGATCAGCTTCGCGCCCAGTCGCGGCGTCCGGCGCCGACGGAGCGTCTCCCGGAGACGATCAGGTGGGAGGAACACGACGCCGGCCTCGACCTGTGGGACGCCCTGCGGCGACTTCCCCAGAAGCAACGGGAGACCGTCGCCTACCACTTCCTGGCCGGCCTCCCGTACACCGAGGTTGCCCGGCTCCTCGGCGGCAACCCGGCATCCGCGCGGCGGGCTGGCGCCGACGGCATCGCGTCGCTCCGGAGCATGCTCGCCCCTTCGGCGCAGGAGGAACGGTCGAGATGACTGGCCAGGACAATCCGGAGTCGGACCCGTTCGCCACCGTGCTTGGCGCCGAGGTGGATCTGAGCCGGCTGCGTCTGCGGCTGCTGGCCGAGGCGGAGCGAGACGGCCTGCTCGACGTGGTGTACCGCACCGTGGATGCGCCGGTCGGGCGGCTCCTGCTCGCCGCGACCCGCCGGGGGCTGGTGCGGGTGGCGTACGAGGTGGAGGGCCACGACACCGTCCTGGCGACCCTCGCCGAGCGGATCAGTCCTCGCCTGCTGAAGGCAGGTAGCCAGCTCGACGCCGTCGCCGGGCAGCTCGACGACTACTTCTCCCGGGTCCGGTCCCGCTTTGACGTGGATCTCGACCTGCGGCTTGCGTCCAGGTTCCGGCTCACGGTGTTGGAGCACCTGCGGGAGATCCCGTACGGCGGCACGGCGAGCTACGCGGCGGTGGCCGCGCTGGCCGGAAGTCCGCGCGCGGTCCGGGCTGTCGGCACGGCCTGCGCGACGAATCCGCTGCCCGTCGTCGTCCCGTGCCATCGCGTGGTGCGCAGCGACGGTGGGATTGGCAGGTACGTCGGGGGCGACGACGCCAAGCGGACCCTCCTGCGGCTCGAAGGAGCGATCTGACGACGGCGAGCCGCCGGCCGAGGATCCCCCGGAGTGCCGGAGTGCCGGAGTGCCGGAGTGCCGGGGTGCCGGGGTGCCGGAGTGCGACCGGTACCTCACGTTCCGGGCGGTCCCGGCGTCTTCCGGGTGAGAGACGCACCGGCGCTCTCGCTGCCGACGCCACGGCGGCGAGCCGAAAATCGGATTGGACACGTATGTCTGTCGCACTCGTCACGGGAAGCAGCCGGGGCCTGGGCTTCGCCACCGCGCAGGCCCTCGGCCGCCTCGGCCACCGGGTCATCGTCACCGCTCGCGACCAGGCCTCGGCCGACAAGGCCGCGGCTGACCTGAGGTCGAAGGGGTACGACGCCGAAGGACTGACGCTCGATGTCACGTCGCCCGACAGCGTCGAGGCGGCCGCGAACCGGGTGCTGGAACTGGACGGCGGGCTGGACATCCTGGTCAACAACGCCGGAATCCTGCCCGAGGCCACCGACGGTGAACAGCACGAGTTCGCCTCCCTCGGGCTGTTCAAGGACACGTACGCCACCAACGTCTTCGGCCCGGTCGCGGTCGCCGAGGCGTTCCTGCCCCTGCTGCGCAGGAGCCCGGCCGGACGGATCGTCAACGTCTCCACGACGATGGGTTCGCTCAACGACCAGGCCAGTCCCGAATCGCCGTACTACTCCACGGTCGTGCCGGCCTACCAGAGCTCCAAGGCGGCGCTGAACAGCGTCACGATCGCCCTGGCCAAGAAGCTCGCCGGCACCCCCATCAAGGTCACCTCCGTCTGTCCCGGTTTCGTGCAGACCGACCTGACGCCCATCAACAGAGAGCAGGCTCCGCTGACCGCGGAGCAGGCGTCGGAGGTCGTCGTCCGGGCCGCGACCCTGCCCGCGGACGCGGCCTCGGGAACGTTCTTCGACCAGGACGGCGCGGTGGCCTGGTAGGCGGGCGAATCACCATGCTGTGGCTGGGAACAGTAACAGCGAGTTGTTATCTGTGTGGTCGATCCGTGGCCGTCAGGGAGATGCGATGAGCGCCTCGATCGGATCAGCGGCCAGAGCGGCCAGAGCGGCCAGTGACCCTGCCTCGGGCCGTCCTGCCGCGGCCGACGAGGCGCGCGCCGCCCTGGCCACGCAGGGCGCGCCGGGGTTGGCGGTGCGGCGGGTCGACGACAACTGCCCGCTTTCACTGTGGCTGGCCTGGCGCGGCGCCGGCCCGCCGCTGGCCGACGTCGTCCCGATGCTCGCCAATCTCGGCCTGCGAGCCGAGGACCAACATCCTCTTGAGTCAGCCGGCCCGGGCGATGGGTGCGCAACCGGCGATACCGTCAGCGTCGACGAGTATCGGATTCTCGGCCCCCCCGAGCTGGCCACCCAGGCGTTGGCGCAGGTCGGCGAGCTGGGCGAGACGCTGAGGGCGATCTGGGCGGGGCAGGCGGACAGCGACCCACTCGACCGGCTGGTGCTGACCGCGGGGCTGGCCGCCGGCGAGGTTGCGCTGCTGCGCGCCCTGCTGCGCTACCTGCTGCACGCCGGGCTGCCGCTGAGCGAGGCGTACGGGCATCGGCTGCTGACCGCGGGCGCGTCCTTCGCACGGGACCTCGTCGCGCTGTTCCATGCTCGGATGCGTCCCGGTGCCGAAGACCCGGACGGTGCCGCGGAACTGGCTGCCAGCCTTGACCGCGACCTGGACACGGTCGCCGGCGTCGATGAGGACCTGCTGCTCACCCGCCTGCGCGACGTTGTCCTCGCCGTCGTGCGCACCACCTACTACCTGCCGGGCGAGGCGCTCGCGGTGAAGCTCGACCCAGGCCGGCTGCGGTGGTTGCCGCGTCCCCTTCCCGCGGCCGAGGTCTTCGTGAGCACGGCGCGCTTCGACGCCCTGCACCTGCGCGCCGGGCTGGTCGCCCGCGGCGGGATCCGCTGGTCCGACCGTACTGAGGACCTGCGTGCCGAGATCGCCGGGCTGATGAAGGCACAACGGGTCAAGAACGCGCTGATCGTGCCCGACGGGGCCAAGGGCGGCTATGTCCTGCGGCGCCCCCCGGACGACCCGCGGCGGCGGGAGGCCGAGGGCCGCGCCTGCTACGCGGTCTTCATCCGCGCGTTGCTGGCATTGACCGACAACCGGGTCGACGGGGTCACCGTCCGCCGGCCCGGGCTGGTGTGCCATGACGGCGAGGACAGCTATCTCGTCGTCGCGGCGGACAAGGGCACGGCCCGGTTCTCCGACCTGGCGAACGCGATCGCTGTCGAATCCGGCTACTGGCTCGGCGACGCCTTCGCCTCTGGCGGCCGGACCGGCTACGACCACAAGGCGCTGGGGATCACCGCCCGGGGTGTCTGGGAGTCGGTGCGGCGCCACTTTGCCGAGCTGGGGGTGGACGCCGACGGTGAACCGATCACCGTCGTCGGTATCGGGGACATGTCGGGGGACGTGTTCGGCAACGGGCTGCTGCAGTCGGACCAGCTGCGCCTCGTCGCCGCATTCGACCACCGACACCTCTTCCTCGACCCCGACCCCGACCCGGACCGCTCGTATGCGGAGCGGCGGCGGCTTGCGGCGCTGCCCACCAGCAGCTGGGACGACTACGACCGGTCGGTGCTGTCCGCCGGTGGAGGAGTGTTTCCGCTGTCGGCCCGACGGGTCCCGCTGTCCCCGCAGATCCGTGCACGGCTCCGGGTGGACGCCGAATGCCTGACCGTGGACGAGCTGATCCGGTCGATCCTGCGTGCGCCGGTCGACCTGCTGTGGAACGGCGGAATCGGCACCTGGGTCAAGGCATCGCGCGAGGACCATCACGCGGTCGGCGACAAGGCGCGCGACCGCTGCCGGGTCGACGCGTCCGAACTGCGTGTGAGAGTCGTGGCCGAGGGTGGCAACCTCGGCCTGACGGAGGCGGCCAGGGTCGAGTACTGCCTGGCGGGCGGCCGGTGCAACACCGACTTTATCGACAACTCGGCCGGCGTCGACTGCTCGGACCGCGAGGTGAACCTCAAGATCGGTCTTGCTGCCGCCGGCCGCGTGCCTGGTCCGATCGGTGGGAGCTCTCCGGGCACTGCTCCGGTGGACCCGTCTGGGCGGGACGATCTGCTGGCGGCGGCCACGGGCGAGGTCGTGCAGCTGGTCCTCGCCGACTCTGCCCGGCAGGTGCTGTCGCTGAGCGTCTCCGAACGGCAGGCCGCCGTGTCGGTCGAGGGCATGGCTCGGCTCACCGGTCACCTCGTCTCCGCGGGCATCCTCGACCCGTCCGTCGACCCCGTCCCGGATCAGGAGGTGATGCGCGCACGGATGGGCAGGGGCCCGGTGCTGACCCGTCCCGAGATCGCAATCCTGCACGCCTACGGCAAACGCGAGGTCTTCGGCGAGCTCGTCGGGTCGGACCTGCTGGCCGAGCCGGCGACCGCCGAGACGCTGGACGCCTACCTGCCGGCCACGCTCCGTCCCCTGATCGGCCCGCGGTTTGACCGGCATCCGCTGTGGCGGGCGATCGCCGCCTCCCAGCTCGCCAACGATCTCGTCGACCGGGTCGGCGCCGGCTTCCTGTTCCGGCTGGAGGAACTGACCGGTGCGCCGCCGGTTGACGGTGTCCGTGCCTTCCTCATCACCCGGGACCTGTTCGGGCTGGCGTGGGTCTGGGAGGCGGTCGACGGCCATCACCAGCCGGCCGCGGGAACGCCCTGCCGGGGCCGCCGCCGTGGCGACGTGCCCGGCGGCGACCGGGTCGACGCCGCCGTCGAGGCACTGCTGCGGTGTCGCATGCTGCAGGAGTACGCGGCCCAGTGGCTGCTGCGGCGGCGACCGAGGCCGCTGGACCTGACCGCCGAGACCATGCGCTACTACGACGGCGTCAGCGAGGTGGCGATGGCACTGCCGGAGACGCTGCGCCGCCTGGGCGCCCGGGAGGAACTCGACGCCATCGAGACCGTGCGGCGCCGGCTGCTCGGCGCCGGCCTGCCGCTGCGCGCGGCGGAGCAGGTCGCGAGACTGAAGGTGATGGTCAACGCCCTCGACATCGTCGACGTGGCGCTGCAGCACGACATCGCGGTGACCGAGGTGCTGACCGAGTACTTCGACCTCGGCGTTCGGCTCGGGCTGGGCCGGCTGACCACCCGTATCGTCGACCGACCCGGGGACTCCTACTGGGAGACGATGGCGAAGGCGTCGCTGCGGTCGAAGCTTGCCAGCAGCCATGCCCGGCTGGTCGAGGCGCTGTTGGCGAGAGCGGGCGGCGATCTGGACACGGCGGTCAAGCGGGCCGCCCGCAGCGGTGGCGTCAGCCGGGTCCGCGCGGTGGTGGACGAGGTGGTGGAGGCGCCGGAGGTCACCAGTGCCATGGTGGCCGCGGTCGTGCTCCGGCTCGACGACCTGGCGGACCTCGTCCCCTGACGGGAGCGCGCCCTAGGCTGAGTGGGTGCTCGTGGCGTATCTGTCGGCTTTCGCGTGCGCCGTCTGCTATGGGGTCGGTTCGATCCTGCAGAGCGTCGGCGCACGCCGGACCGCGACGACCGCCGACGTCCTGGATCCCCGCCTGCTGGTGCGGCTTGCGACGCAGGCTCCCTATCTCGTCGGGATGGGGCTGGACCTGGTCGGCTGGTTGCTCTCGCTGGTCGCGGTGCGTTCGCTGCCGTTGTTCGCCGTCCAGGCCATCCTGGTGGCCAGCGTCGGCGTGACGGCGGTGCTGGCCAGGATCTTCCTGCGGGTTCGGGTGGACCGGGCCCAGGCGGTCGCGCTGGTCGCCCTTGGGCTCGGGGTGGTGCTGCTCGCGGCCACCGCCGCGCCGGGGAAACCGCGGCCGGTGGGGTCGACGGCCGCCGTCCTGATCGCGCTCGGCATCCTGCCGACGGCCCTGGGCTGTTTCTGGGCTGGCCGGGCGCTGTCGGAGGGCCGCGCCGTCCTCGCCCTCGGCGGCCTGTCCGGCCTGGCGTTCGGCGGGACGGCGCTGTGTGCGCGCGCGTTGGAGGCCGACCACACCCTCGTCGGTGTCGTCGCGGATCCGCTGTCCTGGGCGCTGCTGGTCTACGGGGTGGTCGGCATGGTCGCGTTCGCCGCGGCGCTGCAGCGGGGCTCGGTCACGCTCGCCATGGCGGGGCAGGCGACGGCGGAGACCGTCGCTCCCGCGATCATCGGACTGACCCTGCTGGGCGACCACGCCAGGTCGGGCAGTGGCGGGATCGCGGCGACGGGGTTCGTGCTCACGGTCCTCGCGGCGGCCTGGCTCGCCGCCCACAGCCACATCGAGCCCGCCGAGGTCGCCGGAGGGCTTCCTTCGGAAGCTGTGGGTCCGGACGTCCCGACGGCCCCGGCAGCGGCTCCGGCTCCGGCTGAGGCCGAGGCTCAGAGCCAGACCTGGCGTCGGACCGATCGGCGTCGGTGACCGCTCGCGGGGCAGGTATCCGCCGTGGCAGTCGAGCGGCGCGGGCGAGGTGGCGGGCATGGGTGATGTCCTGATCGGGACGGCGTCCTGGACGGATCCGACGCTGTTGCGGTCGGGGTGGTACCCGCCGGAGGTCACCACCGCCGAGCAGCGGTTGCGCTACTACGCCCGGCAGTTCCCGCTCGTCGAGGTCGACGCCACCTACTACGCCCCGCCCGCGGAGCAGACCGTGCGGATGTGGGCGGCCCGGACCCCGCCCGGGTTCACCTTCAACATCAAGGCGTTCTCGCTGCTGACGGGGCATCCGACCCGTCCCGGTGCGCTGTACTCCGATCTGCGGGGCCTGGTCCCGGCGGAGCGGAAGAACCTGTACCTGAAGGACGTCGACACCGCGGTCGTCGATCAGGTGTGGGAGCGTTTCCTCGGCGCGCTGGATCCGCTGACCGAGGCGGGCAAGCTCGGCGCCGTGCTGTTCCAGTTTCCCCAGTGGTTCCCGATCAGCACCGCGAACAAGCGGTACATCCTGGAATGCCAGCAGCGGTGTCGGCCGATGCGGATCTGCGTCGAGTTCCGGAACCACACCTGGATGGACGGGCGAAACCGCGACGAGACCCTCGACTTCCTCACCTCCTACGCGCTTCCCTACGTCTGCGTCGACATGCCCCAGGGCCACCCGAGCTCGGTTCCGCCGGTGCTCGCCGCGACCGCGGATCTCGCGGTCGTCCGCTTCCACGGGCACAGCGAGAAGTGGACGAGCCGCGACATCCATGAGCGCTTCGGCTACCGCTACAGCGAGGAGGAGCTGCGGGAATGGGCACCGAAACTGCGCCGGCTGGCGGACGCCGCCGCCCGCACCCAGGTGCTCATGAACAACTGCTGCGCCGACTACGCGCAGCGTAACGCCCGCCAGCTCGCCGACCTGCTGGCTGAGCTCGACGGCGCGAACCCGGCCCCGTCCGCGGCCGAGCGGCGTTGAGCCCGGCCGCGGACGGGAGCGCCGCCGCCTCAACGTTCGGGTGTTGCCAGGATCTTGAACAGCATGGTGTTGGCGCTGGTCAGCGCCTGGGTGTCGACCGAGCGCAGGCAGGCGACGAGACCGGCCTTCGCGACGAACGTGACCAGACCCATCACGGCCCACAGGCCGCCGCCGAGGTCGACGCAGAACCCCTCGCCGGTCGCGTGCTCCACGACCAGGGCAACCAGCACGGTCGGCTCGTCGACGATCTCGTTGTAGACGGTGGAACTGAGCACCAGCACGGCCTGGGGCGTCGGGCCGGTGTTCGCGGTCCAGATCTCCCCACGGCGTGGTGCTCTCACGGGGCGGTGTCGGTCAGGCCGGGATGTCCGGTCGCCGCGAGGTCCTGCTGGTTGGCCTCCCCGAAGGCCAGGGCCGCCTGCGCCACGGCCGGGTCGGCCCGCAGCCAGGCCCCGTGCGCGGCGCAGCGCCGGCGCATGTCCTCTGCGTCGAGCACGCCCTCGATCCACGCGTTCATCGAGGTGCGGTCGGCCTCGGCGTAGCGCCGGACCGACTCGTAGGCCTCGTCCGACAGACGCAATGTGATCGTCCGGCTCATGCGACTCATGCTAGCAAGATCTGCTGTCATGGCATGGCGCGCGAGCGACGCGGGACACGTGCCAGTTCGCTGACCAGCCGTGCTGTGCCTCCGTACGCTGAAGGTCTGTTTCATGGCGGCAAGTTCATGAAGACAAGGAGCACGAGCCAGTGTCGACCACGTCTGCTTCCTCCCCGCTCGAGTCCGCCGCCGGCGGCGTGCGCATGCCCGCGATCTACGCCACCCAGGGCGCCCCGCCGCTGATCGACCATCCGCACTGGACCGCCGAGCTCGCGGCGTGGGGCCGGGCGCTGCCACGCCCCCGGGCGATCCTGGTGATCTCCGCGCACTGGGAGCAGAACCCGATCGCGTACGGGGCGACGACCACGCCCGTCCCGCTGTACTACGACTTCTACGGCTTCCCCGAGCGCTTCTACCGGCTGAGCTACCCGGCCCCCGGGGCCCCCGACCTCGTGGCCGAGGTCGCCCGCCTGCTCGGGCCCGGCCAGCCGCTCGTCGCGCAGCCCGACCGCGGGCTCGACCACGGGGCCTTCATCCCACTGATCTACATGTATCCGGACGCGGACGTCCCCGTGCTGCAGATCTCGCTGCCCACGGAGGACCCGGCCGGCCTGCTGGAGCTCGGCCGGCGGCTGGCGCCGCTGCGGGACGACGGCGTGCTGATCTTCGCCACTGGCCTGCTCACCCACTCCACCGGCCACGCCGACCTGTCGAACCCGGACAGCAGCCCCCACCCCGACGTGGCCGCCTTCGACGCCTGGGTGGCCGACGCGCTCGCACGCGGCGACCTCGACGCCCTGGTGCACTACCGCGACCGCGCGCCCGGGGTGCGTCGGGCCCTGCCGAGCCAGGAACACTTCGTCCCGCTGTTCGTGGCCCTGGGCGCCGCCCTCGACACCCCCGGGCCGGTGATCTTCCCGCATCACGGCTTCTGGTACGGCAACTCGATGCGCTCGGTCCAGTTCGGCGTGGCGGCGACGGCCGACGTGCCCGTCTGACCCGCGGCGGGCGCAGCGAGAGGCGGAGAGCAGGGGCGGCTCCGTCACTACGGTGGCGTCACCGTGGTGCGGTCACCGCGTCGTCGGCGCGGCCGGCGGTGCGGACCTGGCGGTGCAGGTGGTACAGCCAGGGTGGGATCGTCGCCCAGAACACGATGATGTTGCCGACGACGACCCCCCTGGCGCCGCCGACCAGAAGGCCGGTGACCGGGCAGGCCAGCAGGAACGGCACGAAGAACAGGTTGATCCAGAAGGTGAGCCGGGTCTTGCCGAAGGCGTAGAGCACCGCCGCCGGGCCGACCGCGAGTCCCGGGCCCACCTGCGCGACGACGGCGAGCAGCAGCAGGTCGCGGGTCTGGCCCCAGGTGTCGCCAAGCAGGGCCGCGCCGAAGTCGGCGGGCAGCAGCATGAACGCCAACCCCCACAGCGAGCTGGACACGACCACGAGCCCGGAGACCAGGTAGGCGCCGCGGATGACCCGGCTGGGGGGCATGTGCTTGCGCCGTGCGAACTCGGGGATGGCGAAGCTCATCAGCGCGACGGCCAGGTTCGTCGTGGGGGCCAGCAGGGTCTGCAACCCGCGCAGGGCACCGACGAGCGACGTGGAACCGACCGCCCCGATGATCAGAGTGGACGTCTGTTGGGCGCCCTGCAGCGAGATGAACTCCGCGGTCATGAAGCCGGTCGTCTCGCGGTGGCCGGTGAACCAGGCCAGCGCGCGCTTCGGATCGGGCCAGGCGTGGTGCTGCGCGACGCCGACCAGCGCGGCGAGGGCGGCCGCCGCCCCCCAGACCAGGACCATCGCCACAGCCCCACCGCCGGTGTCCGAACCGGCGGCGAGCAGGCCGACGCCGATGGCCAGCCCCGCCGCCCAGACGAGGTCGTTGCCGACGGCGAGCAGGGGGCGGCCCTGGGCGAAGGAGGCGTAGCGCCAGGCGTCCTGCACGAGCAGCGCCGGCATGACCACGCCCATCGCGACCAGGTTCAGCCCCACCGTGCCGCGCAGGGCGACGCCGACGACGAGCAGACCCACGCCGACGACGGCGCCGAGCGCCAGCGCGGTGCCGGCCGCGGCCCGCACCGCCGAGCGGAACGTCGACGCCGGGACGTCGGCGTAGCTGATCCCCAGCGGCGCCGTTCCGGCTGCCCGGGACAGCCCGACGACCATCGCGAAGATCGTGTAGGCGATCGCGAACGCGCCGAACTCGCTCGAATCCACCCGGCGGGCGATGATGAAGTTGATCGCCGCGTTGGTGCCGCTCGACACCACCTGGTCGCCGACCGTCCACAGCGCGTTGATCCGGCTGCGGGACCGCGACGGTGCCGCCGCGGGTTGCTGCGGGGGTTCCTCGCGAGTCAGCTCACGGGCGGCGACACCATCGCTGCGCTGGGTCAGATCGTCGAGGCGTTCGAGGTGGTATTCGGGGCGGTCGAGCAGCTGGGAGAGGTCCAGGTACTCGGGGCGGTCGAGATACTCGGGGCGGTCGAGGTACCCGGGGCGGTCGAGGTACTCGGGGCGGTCCGGGTATTCGGCGTGGAGGTCGCGGTGCCCGGCGTGGAGGTCACGGTGCGCGGGGTAGTGGTCGCGGTGCCGCGGCTGTGGCACCGCCTCGCCCGTGCCGGTCGTGTGGTCCGTGCCGGTCGCGTGGTCCGTGCCGAGCCTCAGGTCCTCATCCACGTCGAGTCGGGCCCCCGGCCTCGTCCGATCACGTCAGCGCGGCTGCGCCCATGCCGATGGCGACTCTACCGTGACGTAACTGTCATCTTCGGGTAGGCGGGCGAGCACGTTGGCGTCTCAGCGCAGCGCGGCGACGATCGTGCGGGTGTTGTGCTCCTCCATCTGCAGGTAGGTGGCGCCGGCGGAGCCGGCGGGGCCGAGGGTGTCGCCGTAGAGCGAGTCCTCCCCGGCCTCGACCCGCACGCCGGCCTCGGCCGCGATCGTCCGCGCCGTCCGCGGCGGCAGCGACGACTCGGAGAAGACGGCCTTGGTGCCGGTCTGGCGGATCTTGGCGACGATCTTCCTGATGTTGCTGCCGGACAGCTCCGCGGCAGTGTCGAAGCTCGGGATGATCGAGCCGACGAAGGTGAGACCGTAGCGGTCGAGGTAGTAGCCGAAGGCGTCGTGGTTGGTGACCAGCTTGCGATCGGTGGGCGGGATCGTGGCGATCTGGCGGCGGATGTCGCCGTCGAGGGCATCGAGCCTGCGGTCGTAGGCGATCCGATTGGTGTGAAAGTAGCCGGCGTTCGCGGGATCGGCCCGCGCCAGCCCGTGTTCGATGTCCGCGACCATGATCTTGGCATTGAGCGGGTTGTGCCAGATGTGCGGGTCGCCCGCCCTCTCCTCCTCGTCGCCGTTGCCGGCCCGGATGGTCACGCCGCGGCTCGCGTCGACCCGGATGCCGTCGAAGCCGGCGGCGCCGACGGCGTCGTTGAGCCAGCTCTCCAGCCCGACGCCGTTCTCGACCAGCACCTTGGCGTTGCCGACTGCCTCGATGTCGGCCGGGGTGGGCTCGTAGTCGTGCGGGTCGACGTTGGGTTTCAGCAACTGGGCGACGCGCACCCGGTCCCCGCCGAGGACCCGGGTGAAGTCGGCGACCTGGCTGGTCGTGGCGACGACCGGCAGCCGCCCGGCGGCGCCGCCGGCGGCAGAGGACGAGCCGCAGCCCGCCAGGAGGGCCGCGAGCAGGGCCAGGCCGGCGACCCCGGCCGCGAGCCGGGTGGGGAGACGGATGACGGGCAAGGGACCCTCACTTCGCAGAGCGGATGCCCCTGATGAAAACGATTCCGAAAACGGATGTCAATAAGTCGGGCGCGGGTTCGTCGGCGCCGGCGCGGGTTCGTCGGCGCCGGCGCGGGTTCGTCCGCGTCGCAGCGGGCCGCGGGGTGGTTCGGCGGCGGTCGGGTCAGCGGATGACCTGAGGTTGCTGCTGGGTGATNCAGTGGATTCCGCCGCCGTTGCCGAAGATCACCCGAGCGTCCACCGGTTCGACCCGGCGGGTGGGGTACAGCCGGGTGAGCAGGTCGAGGGCGTCGGCGTCGCGGGGGTCGTCGAAGACGCCGGCGACGACCAGGCCGTTGGCGACGTAGTAGTTGAGGTAGGAGTAGCCGGCCGGGCCCCCGTCGACCTCCAGCACGGTGGGCGCCGCGATCTGGACGATCTCCAGCGGGCGGCCGGCGGCGTCGTGGCTGGCCCGCAGCAGCGCGGCCAGCTCCCGGGTCGTCTCATGGTCGGGATGTGCCGGGTCGGGCTGGCTGTGCACGGCGACGAGGCCGGGCCGGACGAACGCGGCGACGACGTCGACGTGCCCGCGGGTGCCGAACCGGTCGTAGTCACGGGCGACGCCCCGCGGCAGCCAGATCGCGTGGGTCGTGCCGAGCTGGGCGTGCAGCTCCGCCTCCACCCGGGCGCGGTCCCAGCCCGGGTTGCGGTGCGGGTCGAGCTGGACCGTCTCGGTCAGCAGGACGGTGCCGGCGCCGTCCACGGCGATCCCGCCGCCCTCGTTCGTCAACGCCGAGTGGCGCACCGCCGCGCCGGCCCGCGCGGCGACGGCCGTGGCCAGCAGCCGGTCCGCGTCCCAGTTCGCCCAGTCCTGGGCGCCCCAGCCGTTGAAGACCCAGTCGACGGCGCCCAGGTGCCCGCCGCCGTCGATCGTGAACGTCGGGCCGCTGTCGCGCAGCCAGGCGTCGTCCAGCGCGAGCTCGATCACCGTCACGGCGGGCGGGACCTGCCGGGCCGCGGTCGTGCCCTGACCCGGGCCGGCTATCAGGGTGACCGGCTCGTAGCGGCTGATCGTCGTCGCCACGCGGGCCCAGGCGGAGCGCGCCGCGGCGAGGCCGGGTGAGCCCTCCGCGCCGAAGGTGTCGTTCGGGGGCGGGAACGCCATCCAGGTCCGGGTATGCGGCTCCCACTCGGCCGGCATCCGGCGGGCGGCGGGAGCGGCGGTCATGGTGGTCATCATCGCAGGCCCGATGCCCGCGACCCGCCGACCGCCGGGCGCGGCGGGGCACGGCGCGGCGGGGCGCGGGGCGGGGGACCGGTGGGGGCGTGCCGGGCGTGAGAGCATCGGGGGATGCTGACGATCACCAGCATCGGGGCGCCCGCCTCGCCGGCCCGGGTGGCGCCGCCGACGCGCGCGCCGCTGCGGATCGCCGCGGTGCAGCACCGCTGGCATCCCGACCCGGCCGAGCACGCCGCCGCCCTGCGGGCGGGCGCGGTAGCGGCGGCCGAGCTCGGCGCCCAGCTCGTCTGTTTTCAGGAACTGACGCTGTCGCGCTACTTTGCCGACCTACCGCCGGAAGCCCAGCCGCCGGCCGGCCGGCCGCCGGAAGCCCAGCCGCCGGACGGGCGAGTGCCGGCTGAGCGAGGGTCGGACGGGCGGCCCGCGAGGAGCGGCAGCGGGCCTGCGGCGCTGGCCGAGAGCGTCGACGACGGGCCGACGCGTACGCTCGCCGCCGGTCTGGCCGCCGAGCTCGGCGTGGCCGTGCACATGTCGCTCTACGAGCGGGCGGACGGGCCCGACGGGCTGGGCTTCAACACCGCCATCGTCGTCGGCCCGGACGGCGCGTTGCTCGCCCGCACCCGCAAGATGCACATCCCGGTCACCGCCGGCTACCACGAGGACCGGTACTTCCGGCCCGGGCCGGCCGGGGCCGACAGCTTCCCGGTCGTCGAGCTGCATCAGGGGCGCTTCGGCTTCCCCACCTGCTGGGACCAGTGGTTCCCGGAACTGGCCCGGGCGTACTCGCTCGCCGGCGCCGACGTCCTGGTGTACCCGACGGCGATCGGCTCCGAGCCCGATCATCCCGGCTTCGACACCGAACCGCTGTGGCACAACGTGATCGTCGGCAACGGGATCGCCAACGGCACGTTCATGGTGGCAATCAACCGGATCGGGACGGAGGGTGCCCTGACCTTCTACGGCAGCTCGTTCATCAGCGATCCCTACGGCAGGGTGCTGGTTCGGGCGCCGCGCGACGTCCCGGCGGTGCTGGTCGCCGACCTCGACCTGGACCAGCGCCGCGACTGGCTGGCGCTGTTCCCGTTCCTCACCACCCGCCGCCCCGATGCCTACGCCGGGCTGGCCGAGCCCGGTGCGGGCGACGTCGAGGGCCGCTGACCGGCGCCTGGACTCACCTCACGTCGCGTTCTGATCTTCGACGGGTTGTAGAACCCGGGGTGGGGATCACCTAGACTGTCGCGGCGTGGAGGCGTCCGCCGGACCGGTCGCGCGTGGCCTGCGGGCCGGCGTGTTCGGCGCGATGTGCGTCGCCCTGAGTGTGGTCGCGCACGTTGCTGCCCACGGCGCGGTCCCACCCCTGTGGGTGCTGCTCGCCGGTCTCGTCGCCGTGACGGTGGTCACCGGCGTCTGCGCCGGTCCGGCTCCCTCGCTGCTGCTCGTCGTCGGCCTGATGGCGGCCACCCAGGCAGGGCTGCACGCCGCCTTCGGGGCCTGGCCGGGCGCAGCCTCGGGTCCGGACCTGTCCCGGCTGCTGTGCGCGGCGCCCGGCGCGCACGCCGCGGCGGCCGCGACGCTGCTGCGCCGTGAGGGCCTGCTCGCGACCGTCGGCGGTGCGGCGCCTCATCCGGCGCTGATGCCCGCCATGGCGCACGGCGGTGGGCTGCTGCTGATGTCCGGCGCGCACCTGCTGGTGGCGGGGCTGACCGCCTGGTGGCTGCGACGGGTAGACGCGGCCCTGGGCGTCGCCGGTGCCCTGGTGGGAGTGCTGGCCCGCGGCCTGTGCCGACTGCTCGGACCGCCGGCCGCCCCTGCTCCGGTCGCCACCGGCCGCCGCCAGCCGCGCTCGGCGATGGCGTCCGCCGGCTGGCCGTGCCCGGCCGGGCTGCGCCACAGCGTCGTTCGCCGAGGCCCTCCGCAGGTCTGCTGACCCGGCCCGAACCCGCCGTCCGGTCACCCCGGCGCTCCTGAGCCAGGGCGAGTGGCTCCGAACCCCGCGTGACCCTGTGTAGCCGGCCCCGCCAGTTGTGTCCGCGCTGCCCGACCACTGCCGCCCGACCACTGCCGCCCGATCGCTGCCGCCCGTCTACTGCCGCCCGATCGCTGCCACCCGTCTACTGCCGCCCGATCGCTGCCACCTGTCCACTGCCGCCGCGGTTTCCGGCCAGATCGAGGTCAGATCGTGCCGAGGCTTCGGCACGGTTCTGCGGCCTACAAGCGTACCCACCCCTCGGCATGATTCGGTGCGCAGATGATCGCAGAATGTGACGGAGTGGGTGGTGCGGCCAGTGGCACCCCGAGCGCCGAGGCGACCCCGGCGCTCCCCGAGGCATCCCCGCACCTGCGTCCCGGACCGTGCCGACCGTATGGGCGCGGGTACCGGCCGCCGCGCCCTCACACCTGGAGTTCCCATGCCCGACGGAGTTCCCCTCCGCGACAACGCCCACGACCTGCCGCTGCTGTTGGGGAGCGCCGCGTGAACGGCGGGGAGACGTCGAACCGGCCGGCGCCGGGTTCGTCGCCCGCCGCCCCNGCCGCCCCNGCCTCTCCGGCCGCTCCGGCCGTGGATCGCCGATCCGGGCTGCACCGGCGTCGGGTGCTCGCCGGCGCCGGGCTGTTCGGCCTGGGTGCGGGGGCCGGCACCGGCGTGACCATGGGGACGCAGCGGCTGCTTCCCGAGCGGGCCGATCCGGTCGAGGCGGCCCGCCGGGCGGCACTGGCCCCCGTGACGGGCGACGGCGTCCACCAACCGGGCATCGCCGAGCGCGCGCCCGCCCACCTGGTGTTCACCGCCTACGACCTGACGGCGGCCGATCCGGCGGCGGCCCGGGCGGCCCTCGGCACGGTGCTGCGGGCGTGGACGGACGGCGGCCGGACGCTGATGCGCGGCGCGTCCCAGAGTGGCGCGTCCCAGAGCGGCGCGTCCCAGAGCGGCGCGGTCCAGATCGGTGTGGCGGGGGTGGGCAGGGAGGCGGCGGGCCTGGGGTCGGCGGGGCTGACGGTGACGGTGGGGATCGGGGCCGCGGCGCTGCGCCGGGCGGGCCTCGACGCGCGCCTCCCCGGGCCGCTCGCGGACATCCCGGCGCTGCCCGGCGACCGGCTGGAGGCGACCCGCGGGGGTGGGGACCTCGCCGTCCAGGTCTGCGCCGAGGATCCGATGGTCGCGTTCGCCGCGGCCCGGCAGCTCGGCCGGCTCGCCGCCGACCTGGTCCGGCCCCGCTGGGTGCAGCGCGGTTTCCGGCGCACCGCGGCGGCCGCCGCCGACCCGACAGCCACCCCGCGCAACCTGATGGGGCAGCTCGACGGCACAAACAACCCGCGGCCGGGCTCGGCACAGTTCGACCTCGCCGTGTGGGCCGCCGGGGGCCCGGCCTGGATGCGCGGCGGGACCTACCTGGTGTGCCGGCGGATCCGGATGCTGCTGGAGAGCTGGGAGCGGCTGACCGAGGACGCCCGCGGCGAGGTCGTCGGGCGCCGGATCGACGACGGGGCGCCCCTGTCCGCACCGCCCGCGGCCACCGGGGGCGGCGAGGACACGGCGTCGGACTTCGCCGCCCGCGGCCCGGACGGCCGGCTCCTGATCGCCGAGAACGCCCACATCCGCCTGTCCAATCCGCAGTTCCACGGCGGCATCGCCATGTTCCGCCGCGGCTACTCCTACGACGACGGCCTGGACGCCACCGGCGAGCCGGACTCCGGGCTGTTCTTCCTGGCGTTCCAGGCCGATCCGCGCACGGCGTTCGTCCCGGTGCAGCGCACCCTCGCGGCCTCCGACGCGCTGAACACGTTCATCCGGCACACGGCCAGCGCGCTGTTCGCCGTCCCGCCGGCGCCGCCAGCCGGCGGCTACCTCGGCCAGAGCCTGCTCGAGGAGGCCTGAGGCGGCTCGGTGTCGGTGATGGCTGGGTGCCCGGTGGCGGACGGCTCAGTGCCCGGCGGCCAGGGAGGCGAGCGCCCGGGCGTACCGCTGCGCGCAGTACGGCGCGGGATGGACGAAGTCCACGATGCACCGGTGGCCGTCGAGCTCGGTGTTGAAGGCCATCGTCGGATGGATCGCCCGCGCCGCCCGCTCCGAGTAGCGCACCCGACCCGGGAACTCGTCGGCGAGCTCGCGGTACAGGTCGTTGAACCGCGCGCTGCCCAGCATCCAGCCGTGGAGGCGGGAGGCCGGCGTCGTCCAGTCGACCTGGCCGGACGTGCTGTTGAACGAGGACGGCACGGCCGCCGCCAGCACGATCCGGGTCACCCCGTGGCGCAGGTACCAGCGGATCTGCTCGGTCAGCTCGGCGCGGTAGGCGGCGACGAGCTGGGTGCCGACGAGGTTGCCGGGGTTGTTGCCGTTCCAGTTCAGCACCACGGTTCGCGGCCGGCCCGCCGCCGCCAGATCATCGGAGATCAACGGCGAGGTGGCGTCGGCGTAGACGCTGGGAGCGAGTCCCGAGTAGCCGACGAGACGGACCGGGGCCGTGTCGGTGGACCTGGCGGCGACGGTGACCATGGAGTCGCCGACCACCAGGGCGGGTTGCCGGGGGCCGCCGCCGCCCGACCGGCCACCGAGGATCACCGCGACCGCGAGCGCGGCCAGCACGGCGAGGGTCAGCCACGACCTGGCCGTACCGGAGGCGGCGCCAGGCGCCGCGGGCGAACTGGGCCGATGCGCCCGGGATTTCGGCTCCGCCCGCGGCGTCGACGGGCCGCCGTGCGTGGATCGGCGTGGGGTCGACGAGATCTCGGGACCTTCTTTCCGTCCGGGGCGCCGGTGGCCGTAGTCGGGAGCTTTGCCATCTCCGAATACCCGGGAGCGTCGCGATAAACCGGTTGACCGGGTACGCACCATCGCCCGCCGTCGTACATTGGGAGAAGTGTGGCGAGCCTCCGGAAACCGTTGATAAATGTTCTCTCGGTCGAGCCGGCGGAAAAGAGGACGGTCAGCGGGGGGAGTGGCTGCGCCGGGCATTCAGCGCTGCCACCGTCGGAACGAGATCACCGATGGTGGTGAAGTCGGTCGCGAGGAACGTCGGGGTGAGGCCGGCCCGTTCGCAGCGGCGCAGGTGGGCGAGCAGGGCGGGTTCCCGGTTGACCGCGTCGGCGTAGGTCCGGCCCGGATCGTCGCCCTCCACCCAGTGGTTGACGAGCAGCATCGACGCGGTGCGCGAACCACGCCCGACGCGGCAGGTGAACCCCGCCGGGGAGGGCACGTCGAACGGCGTGTCCGCCCCATACCGGAAGAACCGCCGATACCAGCTCTTCGGGACGTCGGCGTTCTCCGCGAAGACCACCAGCCGGCGGTCGGCCGCCACCAGATGCCCCAGCGTCGGCCAGCGCCCGTGCGGGTCCGCGGGCGGCGTCACGATCCGGTGCAGCAGCCCGACCCGGCGGAAGGCGGCGATCACCTCCCCGGGCGGCACCGAGTCCTGCAGGATCAACGTCACGACCTCGGACGGGTTGCGCGCCAGCCAGTCGTCGACCGAGCGCAGGGCCTCCTCGAAGTTCACCGAGCCGAACTGGCACACGCTGTGGCACAGCCACAGGCCGGGCCGGGCGGAGCGGGCCCCCCGGGCCAGCGGCGCCAGCGCGTCGCGTTCCCGCGGGCGCAGGCCCGCCAGGAACGTCTCCACCTGCGTCGGCGTCGTCCAGTGCTGCACGTCGAGCAGCAGCGCCCGCACGCCGGTGTCGAGCTGACCGACGAGGTCCGGATCCTGCGTCGCGCCGACGAAATCGGCGGCGCTGGAGGCCATCGCGTTGTGGCTGGCGGCGTAGACCGCCTCGTCGTAGCGCAGCCCGCACAGGCCCCGGCTGCCGTTGCAGCTCGCCGCCTCCCCGCCGAACCGCGCCGGCGTCGCCAGCCACGAGCAGCTCAGCAGCACCGCCGCGGACAGCGCCATGATCACCGAGCGGCGCCGGGTGAACGGCCGACGCCGGCGCCGCACGAGCAGGCCGACGAGACCGAGCAGGCATCCCGCCAGCGCCACCCCCGCGGCCACCTGGCCCCACACGGTGCGGATCCGGCCGATCATGTTTCCCTGCAGGTCGTGCAGCAGATCCCGCACCCGCAGGGGCAGGGTCGGGTTGGCGCCGACCACGCCCGCCGTCGGGTCGCCGACCAGGGTGGGCAGCAGCAGCCCGAGCAGCAGCGCGGCGGCCCCGCCGGCCACCATTCCCCCGGCTACCAGCAGGATCGTGTCGCCGCGCCCGCAGCGGGCGTGCCGCGCGGCGAGCAGGACCGCCAGCACGGCCATGGCCGCGAACAACGCCCCCAGCGTGACCGTGCCGTACCGGCCCAGGTCGTGGAGCACGTGCAGCAGCCCCACGCCGGCCGACTCGTGCGCGCGGGCCAGCGGGGTGCCCAGGTCGAGCCGGTCGCCGGCCAGCCGCCGGCGCAGGTCGGCCAGGGCCGCCTCGTCGCCCTGGAACAGCAGGGGCCCGACCACGGCGAGCGCGGCGGGCACCTTTCCCTGCCGCAGCAGCCCGATGACCTGGTCGTCGACCCGGGCCCGCTCGGCGGCGGGGAGCCGGGCCAGCAGCACCGAGCCGATCTGGTCGGCCTGCGCGTCCGTCAGGTCCATCGTCGGGATGCCGGCGGGCCGGCGTCCCTGTGCCATCTGGTCGAGGCCGCCGACCAGCACCTGCGTGACGGCGGCGACGTCGTGAGCCTGGAAGGTCGGCGTGCCCGACACCTGCCCGGCCAGGTAGATGGTGGCAAGCTTCGCGATGGCCGCGAACGTCGGGCGCAGGTCGACGCTGAGCGTCAGCGCCGGGCGCTGGCCGGCGAGATAGCCCGAAATCTGCGCGCTGAGGCTGTTCACGGCGCCGCGCACCGCCGGGGCCGGCGCGACCAGCCGTAGGTTGTCGACGACGACGTCCGGCGGGACGGGCAGCCCGGCGAGCAGGTCCCGGGTGACGCCGGCCAGGGCCGGGTCGGCCAGCACCTCGTCGTAGAGCCGGCGGTAGAGGTCGGTCTCGTCGACGGCCTGCCGGTAGTAGCCGGCGCGCTGGACCGTCAGGTTCGTCGTCAGCGCCACGACCGCCACCGGCCAGCACAGCAGCGCGCCGGCCAGCGCCAGGACGATCCACGTCCGCACACGCCGCACGGCCGCGGCGGAGACGTCGAGGCGGCGCACCGTCGGGACATGCCCGGTCGGGATGGCCCCGATGCCACCACGGCACCGGGGGTCACACTTCTCACCTCATCGACGGGTCGACCGGCCACCGGGGCCGCGACCCGCCGCCGGGACTAGCGCTCGACCTGGGTCTTCAGGTCGTACAGGGCGGACTCGACCAGCTTGTCCTCCGCCTTGCGGCGCAGCAGGCCGGGGATCGGCACCTTCAGCTCGACCGTCAGGTCGTAGGTCACCTCGGTGCTACCGTCGCCGAGGTCGGTCAGCGTGTAGCTGCCGTCCAGCGTGCGCACCCGGTCCGACTCGAGCATCGTCCAGGTGACGGAGTTCGGGCCCGCCCAGTCGTAGACGAGGGCGTAGTCCTCCTTGCCGAAGGTCGTCTTTGCCTGGAAACGGGCCTTCGCCGGCAGGCCGGCCGGCGTGGTCTCGATGACCTCCGCGGACTTGATCGGCTCCGACCAGTCGGGGTACCGGCTGATGTCGGCGATGACGGCCAGTACCGCCGCGGGCTGCGCCTTGATGACGATCGTGGACGAGACGTGATCGGCCATAATGGCAGGTCCTCCACATATTCCGGGTACGTACGGGATTCGGCGGCAACCTTTTGTGGCAGCACGGCCGATCTTTCCTGACGCGAAACGGAACGTATAAGAACCCGGGCTTACCGGTAAACATAAAACACCCGAACGTGTGGAATCGCGGTTCGGTCGCGGGTGTTCGGCCGGTCAGGCGCGTAAGGGCCGCTTTGCCGCGGCAGCCGCGGATAATCCGTCGCGGCTGTGCTCCCTCGGCCCGGCGATGCCGTTCCGCCGAGCCGAGGGGCAGGTTGAGAGGCCGGGTTGCGGCCGGTTGTTACGCGGGGTCGTAGGCCAGGTTGGGGCGCAGCCAGCGCTCGACGTCGCCGACGCCGAGGCCGCGCCGGCGGGCGTAGTCGGTGACCTGGTCCCGGCCGATGCGTCCCACGGTGAAGTACTTTGACTCCGGATGGGCGAAGATGAGCCCGCTGACGGCGGACGCCGGGGTCATCGCGAACGACTCGGTCAGGCCCAGGCCGACCTGACCGGCGTCGAGCAGGTCGAACAGCGCCTGCTTCTCGCTGTGGTCGGGGCTGGCCGGGTAGCCGAGCGCCGGGCGGATGCCGCGGAAGCGCTCCGCGTGCAGGTCCTCCAGGCTCGGCTCCGCGTCCGGCTCGAACCACTCGCGGCGCGCGGCCAGGTGGATGTACTCGGCGAACGCCTCCGCGAGCCGGTCCGCGAGGGCCTTCGTCATGATCGACCGATAGTCGTCCTGACGCGCCTCGAACTCGGCGGCGAGCGTGTCCGCGCCGTGGACGGCCACGGCGAAGCCGCCGAGGTGGTCGCCGGCGGGCGCGACGTAGTCGGCGAGGCTGCGGTTGGGCCGGCCGGCGGGCTTCGCCGTCTGCTGGCGCAGCATCGGCAGCCGCAGCCGGCCGTCGCGGGCGCCCGCGACCGCGCCGGCCTCGATCACCAGGTCGTCGCCGTCGGCGAAGGCGGGCCAGAAGCCGTAGACGCCCTTCGCCTGCAGGCTGCCATCCTTGATGATCTGGTCGAGCAACACGTTCGCCTCGTCGTACAGCTCGCGGGCGACCGGCTGGTCGAGGATCGCGGGGAACTTGCCCTTCAGCTCCCAGGCGAGGAAGAAGAACTGCCAGTCGATCATCTCGCGCAGCGCGGTGAGGTCCGGCGTGACGACCCGCAGCCCGGTGAAGGCGGGGACGGGCAGCTCGTCGAAGGACACCTGCTCGCGGTTGGCCCGCGCCTGCTCCAGGCCGAGCAGCGGCTGCGCCCGGCGGTTCTCGTGCTGCTCGCGCAGCTTGGCCTGCTCGGCCCGGTTGCGGGTGTCGAGCTGCTCGGCCCGCTCGGTGTCGAGTAGATCCGAGACCACCCCGACGACGCGGGAGGCATCGAGCACGTGGACGGTGGTGGCCTCGTAGGCCGGGGCGATGCGCACCGCGGTGTGCTGGCGCGAGGTGGTGGCGCCGCCGATGAGCAGCGGCAGGGTCAGCCCGCGGCGCTGCATCTCGGCGCCGACCGCGACCATCTCGTCCAGCGACGGCGTGATGAGGCCGGACAGGCCGATCGCGTCCGCGCCCTCGGCGATGGCGGTGTCGAGGATGACCTTGGCGGGGACCATGACGCCGAGGTCGATCACCTCGTAGTTGTTGCAGCCGAGCACGACGCCGACGATGTTCTTGCCGATGTCGTGGACGTCGCCCTTGACGGTGGCGAGCACGACCTTGCCGTTGCCGCTACGGGCCGCGGGGGCGTCGCCGGCGAGGGCGGCCTGCGCCTTCTCGGCCTCCATGTACGGCTCCAGGTAGGCCACCGAGCGCTTCATCACCCGCGCGCTCTTGACCACCTGCGGCAGGAACATCTTCCCCGAGCCGAACAGGTCGCCGACGATCTTCATGCCGTCCATCAGCGGGCCCTCGATCACGTCGAGGGGGCGCGCCGCCTGTGCCCGCGCCTCCTCGGTGTCCGCCTCGATGAAGTCGACGATGCCGTGCACGAGCGCGTGCGAGAGCCGCTGCGCGACCGGCGCCTCGCGCCAGGACAGGTCGACGACCCGCTGCGTGCCCTTGCCGTTGACCGTCTCGGCGAAGGCGACGAGCCGGTCGGTGGCATCCTCGCGCCGGTCGAACAGCACGTCCTCGACGAGTTCGAGCAGCTCGGCGGGAATGTCGGCGTAGACGGCGAGCTGGCCGGCGTTGACGATGCCCATGTCGAGCCCGGCGCGCACCGCGTGGAGCAGGAACGCCGAGTGCATCGCCTCGCGGACGACGTCGTTGCCGCGGAAGGAGAACGACAGGTTCGAGATGCCGCCGCTGATCCGCACTCCCGGGCAGCGCTGCTTGATCAGCGGAAGTGCGTCGATGAACGCCTTGGCGTAGCCGTTGTGCTCGGCGATGCCGGTGGCCACGGCGAGCACGTTCGGGTCGAAGATGATGTCGGTGGCGGGGAACCCGAGCTTCTGTGTGAGCAGGTCGTAGGCGCGCCCGCAGATCGCCACCTTGCGCTCGGTGGTGTCGGCCTGGCCCTGCTCGTCGAAGGCCATGACGACGACGCCGGCGCCGAAGTCGCGGATGCGCCGGGCGTGGTCGAGGAAGACCTCCTCGCCCTCCTTGAGGCTGATCGAGTTGACCACGCCCTTGCCCTGCACGCAGCGCAGCCCGGCCTCCAGCACGCTCCACCGTGAGCTGTCGATCATGATCGGCAGGCGGGCGGCCTCCGGCTCGGTGGCCAGCAGGTTCAGGAACGTCGTCATCGCCTGCTCGCTGTCGAGCAGGTCGGCGTCCATGTTGACGTCGAGCAGGTTCGCCCCGCCGCGCACCTGCTCCAGGGCGACGTCGACCGCGGCCTGGTAGTCGTCGGCCTCGATGAGGCGACGGAAACGCGCCGAACCGGTGACGTTGGTCCGCTCGCCGATCATGACGAAGCCGGTGTCCTCGCCGATCTCGAACGGCTCCAGGCCGCTGAACCGGGTCCGTGGCGTGGGCATCGGCACCTGCCGCGGCGCCGTGCCCTGCACGGCGGCGGCGATCCGGGCGATGTGGGCCGGCGTCGTCCCGCAGCAGCCACCGACGATGTTGACCATCCCGGCGGCGGCGAACTCGCCGATCAGCCGGCCGGCCTCGGCCGGGGTCTGGTCGTAGCCGCCGAAGGCGTTGGGCAGCCCGGCGTTCGGGTGGCAGGCGGTGTAGGTGCCGGCGATGCGGGACAGGGCCTCGACGTGCGGGCGCATCTCCTCGGCGCCCAGCGAGCAGTTCACGCCGACGACCAGCGGGTTCGCGTGGGCGATGGAGCTCCAGAACGCCTCGACCGTCTGCCCCGACAGGGTCCGCCCGGACAGGTCGACGATCGTCACCGAGATCCACAGCGGCAGCTGCGGCGCGACCTCGCGGGCCGCGGCGATCGCGGCCTTCGCGTTCAACGTGTCGAAGATCGTTTCGATGAGCAGCAGGTCGACCCCGCCATCGGCGAGGGCCTGGATCTGCTCGGCGTAGGCGGCGCGGACCTGGTCGAAGGTCACCGCCCGGTACGCCGGGTCCTCCACCCGCGGGGACAGCGACAGCGTGACGTTGAGCGGGCCGATGGAGCCGGCGACGAACCGCCCACCCGCCTCGTCCGCGGCCTGTCGGGCCAACTGCGCGCCGCGCAGGTTCATCTCCCGCACCAGCGACTCCAGACCGTAGTCGGCCTGGCCGATGCTCGTCGCGGTGAAGGTGTTCGTGGTGGTGATGTCCGCGCCCGCGGCCAGGTACTGCCGGTGCACGTCGAGGATGACGTCCGGCCGGGTCAGGTTCAGCAGGTCCGGGTCGCCGGTCACGTCCTTGGGGTGGTCACGCAGCGAGTCGAGCTGGTAGTCCGCCGGGGTGAGCCCGGCGTTCTGCAGCATCGTGCCCCAGGCGCCGTCCAGGACGACCACTCGCTTCGCGAGCAGCTCCCGCAGCGCGGCCGCGCTGTCGCGGGTACCGGGGCGACCCGCCACCTCACCGACGGAAGCGGTTCCAGCCATGAGACACCTCCCTGTCGTGGGAGGCGCCCTTGGTGACCGGTTCGGGTCGAGCGTGGCGGACCTGGGTCCGTTGCAGCGCCTCTCGACCTGACAACGACGATACCGTGCCCGCGTGATCGCTTGGCGACAGCTCGGGTAGTCGCAGGTCGGCGCCCGGTTCTCCGGCCGGTTGCCGGCGTGATCTCGACGTGGTGTTTCTTGATGCGTGACGCCGACGGGAGGGAGCGCGCGATGGGGTCGGGCAGCGCCGGACGGGCGGGCTACTCCGGGACGCCGCTGGCTCGCAAACTGGGGGTGAAAGCGGGACACCGGCTCGTGATCCTCGCCGCGCCGCCCGGGTGGGCGGTGCCGGAGCTGCCCGAGGGTGTCGAGCCGGAGCACCTCGCCGGTCTGCCCGCCGACGGCACCGACGGCACCGACGGCCTGGCGGCGATCGACGTGTGCGTCGCGTTCTGCCGGCGGGAGGTCGACGTCCACGCAGCCGTGGCGGCGTTCGCCGAGGCGATCCGGCCCGCGGGCGCGCTGTGGATCGCCTGGCCTCGGCGGGCCGCCGGTCATCGCAGCGACGTCAGCGAGAACCTCATCCGCGAGGTCGCACTGCCGCGCGGTCTGGTCGACACCAAGGTCGCCGCGCTCGACGAGAACTGGTCCGGGCTCAAGGTCGTCTGGCGCCGCGAGCGACGCTGACCTGCCGCGCTGCCGGTCAGCCCGCCCCGTCTGCGCGCACGCCCGCGAGGTGCGTCGCCGTGTTGAACTCGGCGAGCGTGAGCTGATCGCCGTCGCGGGTGAAACGGGTGATCCCGGCGTTACGGATCCCACCCTCGGCGGCGATCCGGCCCAGCTCCTCGTAGGAGAGCCCCTCGACGAGCTGGCGCAGCATGACCACCACGGCGTCGTGGGCGACGATGAGGACCCGCCGGTCGGCGTGGTCGCGGTGCAGGTCGGCCAGCAGCGAACCCAGCCGGCGGGCGATGTCGGGGAAGTTCTCCCCGCCCGGCGGGCGGTAGTCCCACTGCCCGGCCGCGCGCCGGCGTTCGGTCTCCGCGGGAAAACGGGCCTCGATCGCCGCCCTGGTCATCAGCTCGAACCGGCCCATCAGCCGGTCGACTAGCCGGTCGTCGATCACCGGCTCGGGCAGCGCCAGGCCCCCGCGCGCCGCCGCCTCGGCGGCGATCCCGTAGGTGCGGCGGGCCCGCAGGTAGGGGGNGCAGACGACGATCTCGGGCGGCTGGATGATCGGCGGGTCGGCGGCCAGTGCCCGGCCGAGCGCCGCGGCCTGCGCGCGTCCCAGCGCCGTCAGCTCGACGTCGGCGTCGCGCCCCGACACGCCCGCGTCGAGCCGCCCCGCCGCCCGCGCCGCCGGGAAGGCGACGTTCGCAACGCTCTGCCCGTGCCGAACCGCCGTGAGTTCGGCGACCAGACCCCCCACGCCCGCCCCCTGCTCAGGCGGCCGGCGCGGCCGGCGCGGCCGGCGCGGCCGGAGTGGCCGGCGGGCGGAAGGCGTCGAGGATGAGGCGGGTGAACCGCAGCCGGCTGTCGATGTCCTGCTGACCGGTCTCGACCAGGCGCTGGGCGCAGCCGCTCATCATCGTGCGAAGGTCGGCGGGGGTGACGTCGAGGCGCACCGCGCCGGCCCGCTGCGCACGGACGACCACCTGGTCGACGAGGGTGGTGATGCGGTCGATCTGGATCTCCGCGCTGGCCAGGGTCCGCATCCGCATCACGTCCTGGACCAGCCGGTTCGCGACGATCCGGTCGAACCAGCTCATGATCAACATCTCGAAGCCGGCTGCCGGGTCGGGGTCGTGTAGCGCGGTCGTGGCGATCGTGTCGAACCACCGAAGCTGGCGTTCGACGACGGCGGTCAGCAGCTCGTCGCGGCTGGGGAAGTTGCGGTAGACGGTCGCCTTACCGACGCCGGCGCGGGCGGCCACGTCCGGCACGGTCGCCGACAGTCCTAACTCCGAGAACACCTCGACCGCGGCCCGGACAACCCGCTCATGGTTACGCCGCGCGTCCGACCTGCGCATCTCGGACGTCGTCACGGCACCATTGGAGCACACGACGCCGCTACGGGCCCGGCCGCGGGAAGCGGTCGGGCCCGGACGGGCAAGCCGTTATGGGCGGAGGTCAGCCGCCGGTGGTGGCGCCGGCGGTGGCGCCGGACTGGGCCGGGATCGTCGAGATCTGCGGGGTGGACGCGACGGCGGCGGTGGACCGCGCGTCGTGCCGGCCGTGACGCAGGCCGGGCAGGGTGAGCGCGGCGAGGCCGGCGACGAGGGCGACGACCGCCGAGACCGCGAACGCCGTCTGGTAGGCGTCGGAGGTCGGCAGCCCGGTGGCGTCGGCCTGGGAGACGAGGATGCTGGCGCAGATCTGCGAGCCCAGCGACGCGCCGACCGAGCGCAGCAGGGTGTTCACCCCGGTGGCCTCGCCGGTCTTCTCGGCGGGGACGGCGTCGACGATGAGGTTCGGGATGGCCGCGAAGACCATCCCGATCCCGCCGAACAGGACGATGCACTCCACGATCAGCGTGCCCTCGGAGCCCGGGACGCCGGCGAGCAGGACCAGCCCGACCGTGGCGAGCAGACTGCCGGTGAACAGCGCCGCCCGACCGCCGAAGCGCTGGCTGATGACCGTGGCCAGCGGGCCGGTGACCAGCATCATCAGGGCGCCGGGCACCATCAGCAGGCCGGCGGTCGTGGCGCTCGCGCCGAAGCCGTAGCCGCTGGCCTTCGGCGTCTGGGCCAGTTGGGGGATGAGCAGGAAGGCGCCGAACATCCCGAACCCGACCAGCAGGGTCGAGATGTTGGTGGTGAGCACCGAGCGCCGGGCGAGGATGGCCACGTCGATGAGCGGCTCGGCCTGGCGCCGCTCGAAGGCGAGCAGCCCGGCGAGCACGATGACGCCGCCGATGATCATGCCGAGGGTCGTCGGGCTCGTCCAGCCCCAGCTCTTACCCTGGCTGATGGCCAGCAGCGGCAGCGCAAGGCCGACGCTGAGCAGCAGCGTGCCGATCACGTCGATGCGGCCGGGGACGCGGGTGGGCGATTCGGGGATCAGTAGCTGGGAACCGACGGCGGCCAGGGCGGCCATCGCCGCGCCGCTCCAGAAGATCCAGTGGTAGGTGGCGTGGTCGACGAACAGTCCGCCGAGGACCAGGCCGAGCCCGCCGCCGAGACCGGTGATCGCGGAGATCAGCCCGATCGACACCGAGCGCTTCTCCACCGGGAACTCGTCGCGGATGATGCCGAAGCACAACGGGAAGATGCCGCCGCCGGCGCCCTGCAGGATCCGTCCGACGATCACCAGGGGAAGCTGGGTCGCCAGCGCCGCGATCACCCCGCCGAGCGCGAAGATCGCCAGGGACACCACGAGCATCCGCCGTTTGCCGAACATGTCGCCGAGCCGGCCGATGATCGGCGTCAGCACGGCGGCGGCCACCAGGTAGCCGCTCATCGTCCAGGTGACGTTGCTGACGGACGAGTCCAGCTCGCGGGCCATGTCCGGGATCGCCGGGGCCACGGTCGTCTGCGCCAGGGCGAACGACATCGCGGCCAGCAGGAGGACGGTCAGGGTGCGCCCGGGCTTCGGGCGCGGTTCAACCACGCTCATGGTGCTCCTTGGGTGCTCCGCATGCGGGTCCGGCGCGTCGACGTCACCGGCGGAAGAAGGGCGGAAAACGGACTTGGTGAGTCCACATATTACGTGGACTCAACGAGTCCGTTTCGCGCTGCCACGCCAGGAGCCCCATAACGTCGGTCACAAAGCCCTGCCACCATCGGGCGGCCCGGAAGCGAGGGCGGCCCGGAAGCGAGGGTGGCTCAGCGCGACCAGTCGCTGAGGGCTTCCAGGTGTCGCCGCATCCGGTGCCGGGCGAGCCCGCGGTCGCCGGCGATGATGGCGTCGATGATCGCCCGGTGCGCTGTCCTGGCTTCACACACGGGCTGACCGCACCCGTCGGCCGCCGGTTCGCCGCCGCCGACCGCGGGGGTGGGGCGGGAACTGTCGACGTGCCGCCGCCAGATCGCCGTCAGCACCCGGACGAACGACGCCAGCGCCTCGTTGCCGGTCAGCCGGGCCAGCTCCATGTGCAGGTGATGCCCGGCGTCGACGGGGCCCGGCGTCTCGCCGGCATCGGCGTCAAGCAGCGCGGAGAGCCGGGCGGTGAGCTCGGGCCCGCGGCGTTCGATGAGGATGTCGACGCAGCTCAGCTCCAGCGCGTCGCGCACGATCCGCAGATCGTCGACGCTGGCCTGGCTGTACTCCAGATACAGCGCGGTCGCCTCGACGGTCGCCGCCGGGTCGGGCTCGGTGACGACCAGGCCGCCGCCGGGGCCGCGCCGCATCTGTGCCACCGAGTGGTATTCGAGCAGCCGGACGGCCTCGCGCAGCACCGCCCGGCTCACCCCGTAACGGGCCAGCAGCTCGCTCTCCGAACCGATGACCACCCCCACGGGAACGCCGTCGCGCGCCACGTCGTCGCGGATGCGCCCCGCGACCGTCTCGGCGAGCTTGCCCGCTGGCATCGTCCCGCCCGGGCCCGATCCCAGGCCCGGCGCGCGGGGCCGGATCCGCCGCCCGCCCGCCCGCGCGACTGGGCCCTCACCGGCGACTGTGCCCTCGCTTATGGCTGTGCGCTCGCTCATGGCTGTGCGCTCGCTCATGGCTGTGCGCTCGCTCATGGCTGTGCGCTCGCTTGCGGCCGTGCCCTCGTATCCGGCCCGGTCCGAGCCGTCGGCAGCGGTCGGCGCGGTCATCCACTCGTACATGGCCTCCAGGTGCACCGCCGCGAGGTGCTGGGCGCGGGCGGCGTCCCCGCCGATCACGGCCTCGGCGATCGCGGCGTGGTTGCGGTGCACCTCCTCGGCGACCTGGGCGCGCCGCGCCGGTGAGGCGCTGCTGCGGGTCGTGGCGTACTGGTGGGCGGCGTAGCGGAAGGTCAGCGAGTTGAGCACGTCGACGAACAGCACCAGCACCGGGTTGCCGGTGGCCGCCGCGATCGCATGGTGAAGCTGGTGGTGGGAGCCGAACTCGGTCGGGTCCGCCTCCTCCCGCCGGGAGATGATCTCGCGCAGGGTGCGGATGCCGTCCTCGGTGATCCGCGCCGGGGCGAGCGTGGCGGCCAGCGACTCCATGATGAACCGCGCCCGCAGGATCGACTCGATCGTGACTCCGACGTACTCCAGGTAGACGCCGAGCGCGGTCGTCACCGCCACCTCGTCCGGCGCGCGGACGATGAGACCGCCGGACGGCCCCCGGCGCATCGTCGCCACCTGGTGGTGCTCGACGATCCGTACGGCCTCCCGGAACACCGCCCGACTCACCTTGTAGCGCTCGATCAGCGTTGGCTCGGAGCCGATGACCGCGCCGACCGGCCAGCCCGCACGGACGATGTCGTCCTCGATCCGCCAGGCGACCTGCGCCGCGAGCTTGCCACGGGCGTCACCTCGCGGGGGATGCCTGACACTGATGGCCGGGCCGCGCGCCGACTCCACGAGCCTGTCCGTGGAGGGCATCGCCGTCGGCCTCCTCCCCAGGATGTGGCATGACGCGACGGGATGGCGCCGCACCGAACCGGGCCGGCTCCGGTCGACGGGGCCGGCGAGCGGAACGGGCATCTCGCCCGGGCTGCCGTCGTACACGCTTGGATGTCCAAGGATATGCGTGCTGGGACACGCCCGGGAGTGCCCTCCGGAACGCGCCGGCCGCTTTGGGTAGCCCGAACGGGGGTGCCCACGCCCTTCCGCGCGGCCGGGGTGCCGGGGATCCACCTGCGGTTAAACACCAGATCCGGGGTCATCGGCCCGGCGGCGGTGGACGACCTGCCACCCGGCGCAGAGGACACTCCATCGCCTCTCCTGGTGGCTCTCCCCGGCCCGATCATGGCCCGAACGGGCACCCCGGCGAACCCGTCCGTGTGGTGCCTGCCGGCCGGAGTACTCGATCGCTCGCGTCCGGCGGCTGTCTGCCGTGCCCGTCCGGCGACTCTTCGCCGCGCCCACCCCGCGACTGTCTGCCACGCCCGCCCGGCGCGTCGTGCTCAGGTAGCGCCCGGCGAGTGCTCGGGTGCTGGGAGCGTTGGGCAAGAATCCACCGCCCCCACCGGTTCCGCTCGGCCTGCGGTCGTGTAGCATGACCTCCAGATCCTGACGGACCGCACCTCACGGGCCGCCAGGACGACAACTGAAGATCGCTGTAAGAGCATGGTCCCGTGGTGAAGTCTGGAGTTCACGCCGCCCTGTCAAGGCGGAGGTCGCGGGTTCGAATCCCGTCGGGACCGCGTTCGTATGACCGGAAGCACGTTTCGGCTCCTACGATCCCGCACAGCCCGGGGCAGGTAGCTCAGTCGGTACGAGCGTCCGCCTGAAAAGCGGAAGGTCGGCGGTTCGACCCCGCCCCTGCCCACTCGATCCTGATCCTGCCTGCTCACCGCCCTGGGGGCGGTTTCGCCGGTGGGATCTCGTTATGTCTGCCGGGGGGGCCGAGCCCCCCCGACCCCCCCACGTGGCCTGGGATTCTCGGCTGGTTGGGGGACGCTGGCCGGTGTGGGTGGATTCGGCCTTGGGCGCGTTTCTGACGGCGACTCGTTCTCCGCGGGGCGGAATGTGGGTCGCACCTCAGGGATTGTTCAGTACTTTCTGTATGGGTCGCTCAGGCTGGTATTCCACATCAACTCGCCAAGGCGTCACCCCGGGCGCGACGCTGGGCGTGGGCGTGGGCGTGGGCGTGGGCCATGCCGACCAGGAAGCGGGCGTGGCGTTCCGGGGAGAGGCCGGTGGTGTCGGTCCGGGCGGCGCGGTCGAGTGCGTCATTCGCGTCGCCCAGATGGATCATGAAGTATCGATCACAACAAACCACCGCCAGTCACAACAACCGTCGCGGCCACTGCGAGCCGTCGAAACCACCCCGAGGCTGTGGCCGGCCGCCGCGTTCACCGAACTCGCAACTGCTGTCTGACCGGCGGCCACCGTGGCCGGTGGCATGTCTCGCTTCCTCGCTTCTTCGGGACGCAACACCGCCCGTCCAGATGCCTGCGCCGGAAGGGGATCTCGCGCTGCTCGGCAGCTGAAAGGGTGCGGAAGGGCAGCCGCATCTGCCGCATCTGCCGCGCCGGCACCCGGACCAGCTCGTGAGGAGCCTCCGCCGATCGCGCCACCATCCCCTACGCGCCGCGCATACGCCCAGCTCCCCTGCGTGGAAGCCGCGTCCACGCCGCCCTTTAAAAGGGACGAAACAGATAATTTGGACAATTGATCAGCGTCCCGCACCTTCCTCGCTTCAAATCGGCGCGAGGGACCGTAAGTTTCGCGTAGAAGCGGTCTATAGTCGCCGATAGCTCCGCATCTGCGGGTCTTGTGCAGCGTCGCACACCCTGCGTTACATGTGCGGAAGTTGTCATCCCCGGTGCGGACGGGCACAGCTGCCCGCATCGCGCACCCCTGACGCGAAGGTTGACGTGAGATCACATCTGTCCGTGCGTACGCGCACAGCGGGAACGGCACTGCTCCTGGGCACCGCGCTTGCGGTGGCCTTCCCGGCTGCGGCATACGCCAACACCGTGGGCGTCACGGTGAAATCACCCGGGGCTACCAGTGGTCCCGCAAACCCCAACTCCGAGATCTCGACCCACGCGGACTGCAGTAGCGGCCTGATCTCCGGCGGTGGGATCAACCAGGCCACCGGCACCGGCAACGGCAACCATGTGATGGGCACCTCGCCCAGCCCCGACGGCACCACCGAATACACCGGTTCCACCGGGGTTGTCGGCACCGACGTGACGCACTGGCTCGGAATCGGCGGAAGCGGCGGCCAGGCCGACAGTTCCTTCTCCACCACCCCCTTCGCGGTGTGCTTCACCAGCAACCTGATCAACCACACCCAGGTAGTCATGAACAAGACCAACGCACCCACCACCGGGTCGACGGTGGGCCTGGTCACCGCGATCTGTCCGGCGAACACGGTCCTGCTCGGCGGCGGCGCGCGCGCCACCCCGGCCAGTGTCGGCAACTTCAAGCCGATCGCCAGCTTCCCCACCTTCAACAACTCCGCACATGACTACGGCCAGAAAGCCGCGGCCGACGGCGAGACCAACCCGAACGCCTGGACCGCCGTCGGGTGGGCCAACGGCACCAACAGCACCAACGAGACCTACGCCTACGCGATCTGCAGCGGAAACAGCATCAACATCAGCGGCGTCACCGTCAAAGTCCACTTCAGCGAGGCGAGCGGCCCGACCACGGGGAACACAGGTCAGAAGAAGACAGTCAACTGCCCCAGCGGGGACGGGAAACTGATCAGCGGGGGCGCCGCCATCAGCGGAGGCAGCGTGACGACGACCGACTTCACCGGACCGGGCTCAGGCGGCGACCACCTTAACGGAAGTTTCCCCAGCGACTCGAGCGGCAACCCGGTCAGTGACGGGACCACCACGGCGGCGTACTGGACTGCCTTCACCCATACCGGGGGTACCAGCTCGCCGAGCACCTACTCCGACGTCTGGGCGCTGTGCGCCAACGACGGAATCTGAGGACACCTGTAACCCCGGTCCGCGGGCGACCGCGGCACCGAGCAGGGCCCGCCCGACGTTTCGTCACCTGACGAAACGCGGTTTCTGTAACACCCACAGCGGACAGGTGGTCCCGGTGCCGCGCGCCGGGACCACGAAACTGTGCGGGTAGACAGCCGGGTGCGGTGAAGAAGATCGTGGGCAGGAAACGCGGGGGCCCGCGGTGCTGGGCGACCCCACGATTCTGCGTGGACTGTGGAACGGACCTTCGGCCGGTTGATTTCCTATCGCCGCCGCGCGACCACGAAACCCTGCCCACCGCTCCAAAGAAATGATCCACGTTGTGGCGGTCAATATCATGGCTCGCCGCTTCGCCGGCACATCAACCCCGACCTGGCAAGAAGCGGTTCGGGACCCCGGAACCCCCGTTCCGGGGAGCATAGCCAAGAGGGTGTTTGGTCTTGGGGTTTTTGTTTGGTTCACGAATAGGCCGCCAGAGGGGGCTGATCGTCATACGTAATCGTCGTGTATTCGCGTGGTCTGTTTCGGTGCTAGGCGTTGTGCTGAGTATGGGGCTGACCGGTTGCCTGCCAGCGGCGCCCTCGTCGGGCGCCTCTCCGGAAAAGGCCTGTGGGAGCTCAGGCGTCCTCGACAAGAAGACCTGTACCTACAGCACGGTCGGGTCGGACACCTTCACCGTGCCCAACGGCGCAAAATGGGTCGAGATCACGGTGGTCGGCGCCCAGGGCGGGCATTACTTTGTTGCCGGTGACGCCAGCCATGGCGGCTCGCCGGTGGGTGATATCACCGGCCGTCCGGGTGGGGGCGGCGGCCAGGCGTACGGCGTGATAGCGGATCTGTCCTCAGGTCAGGTTCTGCAGGTCGATGTCGCCGGTAAGGGTACTGACGGCACGGCGGCGAGCCGGTCTGGCGGAAAGAACAACGGACCCTCCGGGGGACAGGGCGCCGTGGGGGGCTTCGGCGGCTCCAACGGCGGTGTGACAGGCGGNAAGGGGGNCGCCGCCGGGGCTGATGGTGGGACCGCGCCCCTCAACGGTGGCAACGGCGCCGGTGGCGGCGGTTCCTCGGATGTACGGATCGCGGCTGCTGGCTGCGCGACGTTGACGTGCGCTCTGGCGGACCGGGTACTGGTCGGTGCGGGCGGCGGCGGAGGCGGCGGCACTGGTGGCCAGGGCTACGCGCTGGGCGGTGCCGGCGGCGCCGGTGGCGGTACTGCCGGCGCGGCCGGTGGTGCCGTCGTCGATGGTGGCCACCCGGGGACTCCTGGGGGCGGTGGAACCCCGACCGCAGGTGGGACCGGGGGGCTCAACGCCGGGCGGCACGCGACTCCGCCTCCGCCCGATCTCAACGATCCGCGCTTCGGCGGTGATGGCACCGATGGCCGCTCCGGGGCAGGCGGCGCCGGGGGCGTGGGAAACCAGGCCTGCCTGGGTGTGCACAACCCGCCCTGCCGGAACCCCGATGATCAGGATGCGGGCGGTGGCGCCGGTGGCGGCGGTGGTGGTGGGTACTTCGGCGGTGGTGGCGGCTCGGGAGGCGGTGGCCTCACGATCGGTGGCGGCGGGGCAGGTGCCGGTGGGGGCGGGGGAAGCTCCTTCGCCGCCCCCACGGTGAGCTCTGTCGTCCTGACCGCTGGTGTCAACGCCGGGACCGTCAACAAGGGCGACGGCGAGGTCGTCATCACGTGGGGTTCCTCGAAGGACCCCAAGCCCACGCAGCCGTCCACGCCTCCGACATCGACACCCACTCCGACACCCACACCGAGCCCCACATCGAGTCCGAGCGCACCGCCAGGCCCTGCTCCGAAGCCGGCAGCAGCCAACGCCTATGTGATCAACAATTTCGGGAACACGGTCACCCCGATCGACGTGACGACCAATACGGCCGGTGCCCCGATCCGGGTGGGTGCAAGCCCCAGAGGGCTTACGGTCACACCTGATGGCAGGACCGTCTATGTGACGAACCGGGCCGACAACACGGTGACGCCGATCGATGTGGCCACCAACACCCCTGGTGCCCCGATCCCGGTCGGTCAGTTCCCGTTCGGGGTCGCAGTGACTCCTGACGGCCGGACCGCTTACGTGGTGGACAACGCCAGCGACGACGTGACGCCGATCGATGTGGCCACCAATACTCCCGGTGCCCACATCCCGGTCGGGGACGACGCACACTACGTCGCGATCACCCCCGATGGCAGGACCGCCTACGTCACCAACGCCGCAAGTAACACGGTGACGCCGATCGATGTGGCCACCAATACTCCCGGCACACCGATCCCGGCCGGGAACAACCCGCAGGGAATTGCGATCACGCCCGACGGCAAGACCGTGTACGTCACGGACAACGCCGACGCTGCCAGCGCCACCGTGACGCCGATCAATGTGGCCACCAACACCCCCGGCACACCGATTCCGGTCAGCGACCGCCCGGTCGGGATCGCGATCACGCCCGATGGCCGAACCGTGTACGTCACCAATGAGCGTGACGCCGTGGTAACGCCGATCAATGTGGCCACCAACACCCCCGGCACTCCCATCTCCACCGGCGGCCTCGAACCGTTCTACATCGCGGTCACGCCGGACGGCGTGGCCGCCTATGCGGTCAACCGCGACAGCGACACGGTGACGCCGATCGACGTGGCCAGCAACACCGCCGGCACCCCGATCCCCGTCGGTGACCGGCCGGTGGGGATCGCGATCAGCGCACCACCGAAGGCCGTACCGCCCCCGCCGGTGTGCGGGACGACCGGTGCGCTGTCCGGGACGACGACGATGACCTGCACGTATCACACCAGCGGATCGGACACCTTCACGGTGCCCGCGGGAGTGAGCTCGGTCGAGGTCGTGGTGACCGGCGCCCAGGGCGGGCACTACTTCATCGCTGGTGACGCGGCGCACCCGTCCCCGGCAGGGGACATCACCGGGCGTCCCGGAGGCGGCGGTGGCCAGGCGTCCGGGACACTGACGGGGCTGAAGGACAACCAGGTCCTGCAGGTGGACGTGGCGGCCAAGGGCGCCAACGGAACCGGGGCCTCGCGCTCGGGCGGAATGAGCAATGGCCCGTCCGGCGGATCGGGAGCACTCGGCGGGTTCGGCGGGTCCGACGCCGGCGTGCGAGGCGGGCCTGGTGATGGCTCCGGTGCGAACGGCGGAACAGCGTTCAACGGTGGTAACGGCTCCGGCGGCGGCGGTTCCTCCGACGTCCGCGTGGCCGCGGCGGGATGTGTCGCACGGAAGTGCGACCAGTCCACCCGGGTGCTGGTCGGTGCCGGCGGAGGCGGCGGCGGCGGCGTCGGTGGGCAGGGCAACGCGCTCGGCGGAGCCGGGGGTGCCGGCGGCGGTGACGTCGGCGCCGACGGCGGGTCGACCGTCGATGGCGGTAATGCCGGACTCCCGGGCAAGGGCGGCACCCAGACCACCGGAGGCGCCGGAGGGCTGAACGCGTGCCGGCACGGTGCTGGGAATCCCCCGAGCACCGACCCGCTGACCGATCCGCGCTGCGGCGGGGACGGTACTGAAAGCACGTCCGGTGCCGGCGGTGCCGGCGGTGCCGGGAACCTGCCCTGCACCGGAGCGCACACCCCGCCCTGCCTGGACCCGACCGCCACCACGTCCGGTGGTGGCGCGGGCGGCGGCGCGGGCGGCGGCTACTTCGGTGGTGGCGGCGGCTCCGGTGGCGGCGGCACCTTCGGCGGCTACGGTGGCGCCGGTGGCGGTGGCGCGGGCGGGAGCTCGTTTGCCGCGTCGACCATCGAGAACCCCGTCCTGACCACCGGGGTCAACGCGGGCACAGTCAACGACGGCAACGGTGAGGTCACGATCACCTGGACTTCTCCCGGTATCGCGGCTCCGGCGTCGATCTTGACCGCCACCCCGATCCCGACCCCGACCCCGGCCTCAACCCCCATACCGACCCCCACGCCCACACTGGCCCCGAAGCCCGACCAGACGTAGGCGAACCCTCAGAAGTAGCGCACGCAAGCAGAGCAGAACCCTGCGCTCGGCCGGTGATCGACTCGGTCACCGGCCGAGCCAGCGTTCGACTCGTTATGTCTGCCGGCGGGCCGAGCCCCTGAACCTCCCGCGTGGCCTGGGTGCTCGGCTGGTCGGGGGCCGCTGGCCGGTGTGGGCGGATTCGGACTTGGTCGCGTTCCTGACGGTGACTCGTTTTCCGCGGGGCGGAATGTGGGTCGCACCTCAGGGATTGTTCAGCACTTTCGCTATGGGTCTCTCCGGCCGGTCGGTATTCCGCATCGCCTCGCCAGGGCGCGAAGCGTCTGGTCGGAGCGCAGACTAAGCTTCTGAAGAAGATCGTGGACGAGGGTCCGAACCCGCGGGTGATCATAGATCTGTTCGGGGGGCACCTGCTCCGCCTTCAGCAGCGCGGCCATGGCGTCACCCGGGGCGCGGCGCTGCGCGTGGGCGCGGGCCACGTCGTAGCGCACCACGGAGCCATCGGCCGTTCCGCCGCTGCGTGAACGGCAGATACCTGACCATTCCAAACCACGTAACACTAGGCAGAACCCCAACGGCCGGACCAGTCGCGCTACCATGCTTCGGCTCCGCGAGTTCGTTTTCCTCGACTGGCAAGCCCACGACCTGCGACTTCACGCCAGAGATCTCCACCGTGTGCCCACGCACCGCGGGACCCGGGTTGCAGGACACTCTTGTCGCTTCCAGGAGACGGGTCGTCGATAAGCGGCCCTCAGTGCCCGTCTCTTCAGGTCAGCGGAGGGCGTCTGAACCCAGCGAGAGAGGAGATGATCAGAGGGGCTACGATCACGCGCATGCGGGACGGCTCTGAAGATGTGCCCACCGGTGATGCGGACCCCGTTCCGGACGAGCCGTCGGGTGATGCGGATCCCGTTCCGGACGAGCCGTCGGGTGATGCGGATCCCGTTCCGGACGAGCCGTCGGGCGACGGGCGGCCCGCCTTGTCCGCACTTCGGCGGATCGTCAGCGAAGGCTCCGCCCGGTTTTGGACGGTGGTGGGGGGCATATGTGCGGTCTTGGCGCTGGTGCTGACTCTGATAACGATCTTGCCTCACGGTGAGGATGTAGTCCGCACGCAAGCGGTTCCAGCACCTGCCGACCTTCGAGTCGTAGGATTCTCGTTGGCTGATCCGACTTCCGTGGACGCTGACGTCCTCAGCGGAGGAGCTCCAACTCCCGCCGCAGGAACTTCGATCAATTCATCGACGATAGATCTCACGCTTGAGAACATGGGTGATTTCCCGGCACTCATCACCTCTGCAACGCTTACTTTCCACTATCAACAGCGAGTGGCGGACTGTCGCCAGTCGGGAGGTCCTGTGACGATCTCCGGCAGCTATTCAATCAAGGTGCCGAGCCAGGTGCAGAAGGTGCCTTTCTCGGTCGCTCGACCAATGAATTTTGAGGTGAAGCCCAAGGCGTTGGATCGGATGACTATTACGCTCGGCCCGCAAGAGCTTGGCGAGACGGAGCACTGGCTGTACGACTTCGACCTCGTACTTCGCACGCGCGACGGCCAGTCAATCCCGGCCGGACGAGCGTCGGTCATGTCGCCGCCGGGGGAACCCGCGAACGTGAGCGAGGTGAACGTCGGCACGCCCGGCGGGGCTTACGAACAAGAATGTTTGAAGCGTGTACAAACGCAGCTAGCGCACCTTGGTGGGACCCGTGCCGCGGAGCTGAATACGCTTGCGGATTACATCAACCAATTCGTTCGGCCAGGCTCACCGAGTTCCTGGAGGTGTGCCGATAAGCTGCCAGGAGTTGTTCCTACGAACCTGATTTCCGCTTGTTTTCGGTATTCGCACTGGACGATCGAAGCGGAACTCCGCTATCTGGAACCGCCGACGCCCGCTCTGATCGCGCTGGAACTCGGCAGTCCGGATGGGGGTCTACCGTACACGCTTGACATCCGGACGCAGCAAGGTGCTGCTATCTCTCTAGATGGCCCAAGTCGCACGACGCCCTACGGATACTCCGAATTGGGTGGCAGCGTCGAGGGAAAATTGAATGGCAATTCAATTCGGTTGTTCATAGCGTTGGCGAAATCATTTGCGCAGAAGTCCTTCTCCGTCTCGGTCTGGGGCCGCACATATGGGAGTCCTACCTATGGCGGCAGCCTCGTTGACCACGCGACCGCGCCGATGGATCTGTTCTTCGGTAGCCGGTAGCCGGTAGGAACGTCCGAGCGCCCGGCGGACCTGGCGGAGTCCGCAGCCTGCTACGCGGTCAGCCCGGTTGCGGCAGTCATCTCCCAGCAACACTGGTCGTGGCCAACGTCACCCCGTAGAACCGGGGGCGCGGACTGCTCCTGCCAGACCCGACCCGCTGCTCCAACCCAGCCAGCGCGCCGCGTTCCCGGTCGACCCGCCGAAGTCGGCGACGGCCCGGTCGACCCAGGAATCCAACGCCTCGCCCGCGGCCGGCCGAACGATTGCTGTCAACCGCGGTTGCGGCGGCGGGGCACCAAGCGGATCTCCGGGCAGGCGGCGCCGAGCAGCTTGACCAGCGTGTTCTCCTGTATCGCACGCCGAGCGCGGGCCGGCGGGCCGGCCGTGTTCGGCTCGGCGACCACATCCAGCACCAATCACGCCGGATGCGGCACGAAACGTGCCAGATGTCCGGATCGCGGACATTTCTATATGTCTACCGACAAGTAGACGCAGCCGCCCACACCGTACCGGGCGATACGTCTTTGTCGTCCGGTCACCATCCCAGCAAACAGGCGACTGTAGCACGGGCGCGTGCTGGGACGTGGCCGAACAAAGCGAATAGTCAACCGATTTTCGGTAAAGCAACGTGAAAATTGGGGGTACAGGCATTAATGCCCGTTGACGTCGCTGTTTCGGGGTTCTACGCTGGCGTCTCCGCAGGCCGTTGGCCGTAGCGTCATCCACCTCCGAGTAGCCGAGAGGTTGCTGCCGAGATGAGTTTCACCGAGCACTTTCGCCGAAACGTCGAAAAACACGGCGACAGGCAGGCGGTGGTCTTCGTCCGCGACGACGCGAGCGGGGAGCCCGACTCCCGTACCTATCGCGATCTGGATCTGCGTGCCAGAAAATTGGCCACCTGGCTGAACGCGCAGGCCGCGCAGGCCGGGGACGGTACGGGCGGACATCGTCCGGTGCTGCTTCTCTACCCGCCGGGAATAGATTTCCTGGAGGCATTCTTCGGCTGCCTTTACGCCGGTGTCGTGGCCGTCCCGGCACCGGTTCCCGCTGACCCGCGGAGCTTCACCCGGGTGACGGGGATGGTCGCCGATGCCGGCGTCGGTTACTTGCTTACCACCTCCGACCTCGTGGAAACGATCGAGGCACAGTTGCGCCAGGCGGGTTTCGCCGACCAGGTGACCTGCGCGGCGACGGACGCCGGTCTGTCGGGCGACGCGGCGGGCTGGTCGATGCCCGAATTGTCCGCGGAGTCCCTCGCCTTCCTGCAGTACACCTCCGGGTCCACCAGCGAGCCGAAGGGGGTGATGGTGACGCACGGCAATCTGCTGCACAACCAGGCGGAGATCCAGCGGATCAACGCGACCGGTCCCGACACGATCCTCAGCAGCTGGCTGCCGCACTTCCACGACATGGGGCTGATCGGCATGCTCCTGCATCCGCTGTACCTCGGCGGGAAGTCCGTCTTTCTCTCGCCGATCGCCTTCCTGAAGCGCCCCTGGCGGTGGATGGACATGCTGAGTCGGTATCGGGCCACAATGACCTGCGCGCCGAACTTCGCCTACGACATGTGCGCGCGCAAGGTTCGGGACGAACATATCGAGACGCTCGACCTGTCCGCACTCGTCAGCACGCTGAACGGGGCGGAGCCGGTCCGTGCCGAGACCCTGGACCGGTTCGCGGAGCGATTCAGCCGAGCGGGTTTCCGGGCGAAGAGCTTCGCGCCCTGCTACGGCATGGCGGAAGTGACGCTGATCGCATCCGGCGGCGGCCCGGACGATGCGCCGGTCGTCCGTGCGTTCGACGCTCGGGCGCTGGAGCGCAACGAGGCGGTTCCCGCGACCGCGGCGGGCTTTCAGCGCCTGGTGAGCAGCGGCCGACCCGGGACGCTGGACCTGCGGATCGTTGATCCCGAGGATCGGACGGTTCTGGGAGAGGGACGGATCGGCGAGATCTGGATCCGCGGCGGCAGCGTCGCGGCCGGCTACTGGAACCGTCCGCAGGAGACGGCGGAGACGTTCGGCGCCCACACCTCGGACGGCACGGGCCCCTTCCTGCGGACCGGTGATCTCGGGTTCTCCCTCGACGGAGAGCTGTTCGTGACCGGCCGGCTCAAGGACGTGCTGATCATCAACGGCCGCAACATCTATCCGCAGGACATCGAACACGTTGTTCGCGAGCTGCATCCCGCTCTCGCCGGGGGCGGGGGCACCGGAGCGGTCTTCTCCGTCGACCTCGGTTTTGAGCACATCGTGGTCGTCCACGAGGTCCAGAGCAGCCTGCTGGGCGAGACCACGCTGCCGGAGCTGGCGGCCCGGATCCGGGTGGCGGTCTCCCGCTCCTTCGAGATCGCGGCGCCGAGCGTGCTGCTGACCGGCCGCGGCAAGGTTCGGCGCACGACCAGCGGCAAGGTGCAGCGTCGGCTGATGAGAACCCTCTTCATGACACCGGGCGCGCTGCCGGCGCTGCACGAGCAGATCGACCCGGCGCTGCGCGCGCTGCGGGCGCCCGGCGACGACCGGAGCGGTGAGAAGGCGCTGGCGGCCGCCGAGGGCACGACTCCCTGACGTCGAGGGCGCGGCAGCGGAAAACGCGCCCTCTGTCGATGTCCATTCCGCCGTCTCGGATATGAACGGAGCCCGGGTGAAGGGAATAGGTCTGCGCCGCATCGACCACGTCGGTGTGGCGGTCGCCGACCTCGACGAGTCCATCGAATTGTACGAGCGCGTTTTCGGCATGCGTTGTCTGCACATTGAGGACAACCCCGAGCAGGGCGTGCGCGAAGCGATGCTGGCGGTCGGCCCCGGCCCGACGGACGGGTGCGTGCAGCTTCTCGCCCCGCTATCGCCGGATTCGACGATCGCGCGGTTCCTGGACCGCTCCGGACCTGGTATTCAGCAGGTCGCGTACACAGTCGACGACATCGAGGCGGCAAGCGCCGAGCTGCGTTCGCGGGGCGTCCGGTTGCTCTACAACACGCCCCGGCGCGGCACGGCGGGCGCACGGGNGAATTTCGTGTTCCCGAAGGATGTCGGCGGCGTGCTTATCGAGCTGGTGGAGCCGGCTCCTCCCGGGACCGTTGATGCCTGACGGCGGAAAGAGCGAGGCGATGCCCGGCGCGGCCGGCGGCGCGGCTCACAAGGCGCAGATCGTACGGTGGCTGACCGACGAGATCGCCGATCGCCTTCAACGGCCGCCCGAGTCGGTGGACGCGAACGTCCCCATGGTGGACTTCGGCCTGGACTCGGCGGATCTGATCGGTTTGCTCGGTGGACTCGAGGACCTGCTCGGGGCTGACCTGGAGGCGACCCTCGCGTGGGAGCATCCGACGATCGCCGCGCTGGCGGACCACGTCGGCTCTCTCACCGCCCCGGCAGGGGGAGCCGACGAGCACGTCCCCACGGCGGACCCGGCGGGCGAGACGGACCCGGCGGACCCGGCGGGCGAGACGGACCCGGCAGACCCGGCGGGCGAGACGGACCCGGCGGACGACGCGGGCGACGCCCGCGCGCGCTGGGGCGTGTCCCGGGAGCCGATCGCGATCGTCGGGATCGGTTGCCGCTTCCCCGGCGGCGCTGACGGCCCCGAATCCTTCTGGCGGCTGCTGCGCGAGGGACGAGACGCGGTGACCGAGGTCCCCGCGGACCGATGGGACGCGACGGCCTTCGAGAAGATCACCACGCGCTGGGGCGGTTTCGTCGACGGCATCGACCGGTTCGACCCGCACTTCTTCGGGATCTCCCCGCAGGAGGCGGCGCGGATGGACCCGCAGCAACGGCTGCTGGCCGAGGTCGCCTGGGAGGCCCTGGAGGACGCAGGCGTCGTCGCCGACCAGCTGGCGGGCTCCTCGACCGGGGTCTTCGTCGGCGTCGCGACGAACGACTACGGGCGGCTCCAGTTCGATGATCTGGCGGGGATCGATGCCCATGCGGGCACGGGAAGCGCGCTGAGCATCGCGGCGAACCGGTTGTCGTATCTGTTCGACCTGCGCGGGCCGAGCCTGGCCGTCGACACCGCCTGCTCCTCCTCTCTCGTCGCCGTCCTGCAGGCGTGCGCGAGCCTGGCGAGGGGGGAGTGCTCGCTGGCACTCGCCGGCGGGGTGAACGCCATCCTGTCACCGGCGATCGCCATCAATTTCAGCAAGGCCGGCGCCATGGCGGCCGACGGCCGGTGCAAGGCCTTCGACGAGCGAGCCGACGGCTACGTGCGCTCGGAAGGCGCGGGCATCGTCGTCCTCAAGCCGCTGCGCCGGGCGATCGCGGAGGGGGACCGGATCTACGCGGTCGTCCGCGGCGGCGCCGTCAACCAGGACGGCCGCAGCAACGGCATCATGGCGCCCAACCCCCAGGCCCAGGAGGCGGTGCTGCGCGCCGCCTACGCCGACGCCGGGGTGGCGCCCGGGCGGGTGCACTATGTCGAGGCGCACGGCACCGGGACGCTGCTCGGCGACCCCATCGAGGCCAAGGCGCTCTCCGCGGTCCTGCGCGCCGACCGCGACCCGGGTCTGCCCTGCCTCATCGGGTCGGCCAAGACGAACCTCGGGCATCTGGAGGCGGCGGCCGGCGTCGCGGGGCTGATCAAGGTAGCGCTGATGGTCCGGGAGCGGACCGTCCCGCCGAGCCTGCACTACGAGCGGCCGAACCCGCACATCCCCTTCGACGACCTGGGCCTGCGAGTGGCCGACACGATACGGCCGTGGCCGTCACCGGACCCGGCCCTGGCCGGCGTGAGCTCCTTCGGTTTCGGCGGCACCAACGCGCACGTCGTGGTCGAGCAGGCACCGAGGCCCGAACCTGCCCAGGCTGCGGCCGCCGTCCCGGACGAGCGGTCGGCGGACAGCCAGCCGCAGGTGCTGACCGTCTCGGCCCGCAGTGCGCAGGCGCTGCGGGAACTCGCCGGACGGTACGAAGAACTGATCGCCCGGCGGGACGAGGGCCTTTCCCTGCCAGCCTTCTGCTCGGCCGCGGCCCTACGGCGATCGCACCACGAGTTCCGGATGGCCGGCGTCGGCACGACGTGGGCGCACCTGGGCGAGGCCCTCGCCGCGTTCCGGGACGGTGCGCAGCGGCCCGGCCTGTCGTGGGGCGGACGGCACGTCGGCGGCAACCCGAAGCCGGTGTTCGTGTTCTCCGGCCAGGGCCCCCGCTGGTGGCCGCTGGCCCCCGACCTCCTCGACGGCGAACCCGTCTTCCGCGAGGTGCTGGAACGCTGTGACGCGGCCCTTCGGCCGTACACGGACTGGTCCCTGCTCGAACAGCTGACGGCCGGCGCCGGACAGTCCCGGCTCGGTGACGCGGCCGTCGGCCAGCCGGCGCTGTGCGCCGTCCAGGTGGGGCTGGCGGCGCTGTGGCGGTCGTGGGGCGTCGAGCCGGCCGCGGTCGTCGGCCACAGTGTCGGCGAGATCGCGGCCGCCCATGTCGCCGGGGTGCTGACCCTCACCGACGCTCTGCGGATCACGCTGCGCCGTGGTGAGGTGCTGCGCGGCGCGGCCGGCCGGGGCCGGATGGCCATGGCCGGGGTCTCCGACACCGAGGCGCGACGGTTGCTCGCCGAGCTGGACTCGGGACCGGTGTGGGTGGCCTCGAGCAACGGGCCGGACTCCACGGTGCTGTCCGGGGAGGCCACTGCGGTCGAGAGGACGGCGGCGGCCCTCGACGCGGCCGGCGTGTTCTGCCGGGTTCTCGAAGCGGTCGACTTCGCCTCACACTGCCCGCTGATGGATCCGCTGGCGGACGAGTTCCGGCGCCTGCTGGCGGGCCTCGAAGCCGTTCCGGCCGCGATCCCGATGATCTCGACCGTCACCGGGGAGCGCGTCGGAGGCACCGAACTCGACGCCGGGTACTGGGCGGCGAACCTGCGCCGCCCGGTGCTGTTCGACCGCGCGATCACCGGCCTGGTGGACGTCGGTCACGACGTGTTCGTGGAGATCTCCCCGCAGCCGATGCTCGGCGCCGCGGTGTCCGAGCGCATGTCGCACCAGCGGGCGGACGGCGTGGTGGCGGCGTCGCTGCGGCCCGGCACCCCGGGCCGCGAGAGCATGCTCGCCGAACTCGGCCGGCTCTACACGGCGGGATTCCCGGTCGACTGGAGGAGAATCCATGGCGCGGCGGCGCCGATGGTCACCCTTCCGACCTATGCATGGCAGCGGGAGCGGTACTGGTTCGACGACGGGCGCCGTCGCCGGCGCCGTTCCGCGCACGCCGGCCACCCGGTGCTCGAAACGCACCTGCGGTCCGCCACCGGGGCGGGTGCCCACCACTGGTCCGCGACCGTCGACCTGGCCGGGTTCCCCTACCTCGCCGACCACCGCGTGGCGGGAAGCGTCGTCCTGCCCGCCGCGATGCTGCTGGACGCGGCGCTGGCGGCATCGAGGGAGGTGCTCGCGCAGAGCCGGACGGTCCTGGCGGACGTCAGGTTCGAGCGGATGACGGTGGTCCCCGAGACCGCCGCGGAGGCGACGCTCCAGCTCGTGCTCTTTCCGCAGGCCGCCACCGCGGGCACGTTCCAGATCTTCACCCGTGGCGGCGGACCCGGTGACACCGACTGGACTCAGGTCGCCGACGGCAGATACCGCGACCCGGACGGCGGCAGCGGCCCGGACGGCGGCAGCGGCCCGGCCGCGTCCGCCGGCCGGCCGCAGGAGACGCCGGCGGAGATCCGGCGGCGCTGCACGCGGCCGGTGGACTGCGACGAGCACTACGCGGCGCTGAACCGGGCCGGCCTGCAGTACGGCCCGGCGTTCCAGGGGATCCAACAGATGTGGCAGGGGGAACGGGAGGCTGTCGCGCGCTTGCGGGACCTGGCCGACCTGGCCGACCTGGCCGCGGACCCCGATCCGTACCTGGTGCACCCCGCGCTGCTCGACAGTTGCCTGCAGGTCCTGGCGGCCACGGTCGGGGCGCAGCCGGACGAGGCCACCTACCTGCCGGTCGCCGCCGGCCAGGTCACCCTCTACGCCGAACGTACGGTTCCCCGCTGGGCGCATGCCACGGTCTGCGCGGACGGGCCGCAGACCGGCGCGGGCGAGCTGCGCGGCAGCGTCGCGCTCTTCGGCGAGTCCGGCGAGCCGGTGGGGAAGGTCGACGAGATCGCTCTGCGCCGGCTGGGCGGCGCCGCGCCGGACCCGGTCGGTGACGCGCTGTTCGAGGTCGGCTGGCGCGAGCTGCCTGAGAACACCGACCTCGCCGACCCCGCCGGAGCCGACGTGGCCGGCTGGTGGCTGCTGTTCACCGACGAGACCGGAACGGGCGAATCGCTTCGCGGCGCGCTGCGTGCCCGCGGCGTCGAGTGCGTGACCGTCACCGCCGCCGACGGCTGGCGCAGGCCGGCCGACGACCGGTACGAGATCGATCCGCTCGCCCCGGAGGACTTCGCCGCCCTCCTCGCGGACCTGCGCGGCACCAGGCCGGTGCCCTGCGCCGGAGTGCTGTACGCGTGGAGCCTCGACGCCCCGCCCGCCGAGGGCGGCGACGTGCTGGCTGGCGGCGACGTGCTGGCTGGCGGCGGCGCACTGGATGGCGCGGCGCTGACTCGGGGCGGCGAGGAGCCGAGGGCGATCTCGCTGCTGCACCTCGTGCAGGCGCTCGTCCAGCAGGACCGGCCCGGCGCGACGGCGCCACGGCTCGTGGTGGTGACGCGCGGGGCGCAGCGGGTGGGACGGGAGGAGGCGGCTGCGGCGCTCGGCCAGGCGCAGGTCTGGGGCCTGTCCAGGGTGATCGCGCTGGAGCACGGCGAGCTCCGTCCCCTGATCGTCGATCTGGATCCGGCCAGCGCGGCGGACGCCGCCGAGTCCACCGCGCTGCTCGCCGAGCTGTCGCGGCAGGACGGCATCGGGCAGCTCGCGCTGCGCGCGGGCAGACGGTACGCGCCGGAACTGCGGCCCGCCAGCCCGCCGGCCGAGACGGACCTGACCTGGCGGGAGCGGCCGTATGTCCCGGCCCGGGACGCCAACCTGCGGGTTCTGGCGACGCGCCCAGGGATTCTCGGCAGCCTGAGACCCACGCTGTCCGAACGCACCCCGCCCGGCCCCGGGGAGGTGGAGATCGAGGTCAGCGCGGCCGGTCTCAATTTCAACGACGTCCTCAAGGCCATGGACATCTGCCCCGGGGTGCCACCCGGCATCGCCCCGCTCGGCGGCGAGTGTGCGGGCACGGTGGTCTCCGTCGGGGAGGGCGTCGGCACCTGCCGGGTCGGCGACCGGGTGATGGCGGTCGCGCCGTCCAGCATGGCGGCCTTCGTGACGACCAGGGCCGAGCTGGTGGCGCCCAGCCCGGCGGACCTGCGTGACGCCGAGGCCGCCGCGATTCCGATCGCCTTCCTGACCGCCGTCTACGGGCTGGAGTATCTGGCCAGGCTCCGCGCGGGCGAGAAGGTGCTCATCCACTCGGCGACCGGCGGCGTCGGCCTGGCCGCCCTGCAGGTGGCCCGGCGGCGCGGCGCGGAGGTCCTCGCGACGGCGGGCACGCCGGAGAAACGGGAGCTGCTGCGTTCCCTCGGCGTCGAGCACGTGATGGACTCGCGCTCGCTCCGGTTCGCCGACGAGGTCATGGACGCGACCGCCGGCCGGGGCGTCGATGTCGTGCTCAACTCGCTGACCGGGGAGGCGCTGACCCGAAGCCTGGGTCTGCTCGCGCCGAACGGCCGGTTCGTCGAGATCGGCAAGCAGGACATCTACCAGGACAACCACCTGGGGCTCGGCCTGCTCCGCCACAACCGTTTCTTCTTCGCCCTCGACCTCGAACGGTCCTTCGCCGAGCAGCGGGAGCTGATCGCCGAACTGCTCGCCGAGATCGTCCGGGGCTTCGAGGGCGGCGAGTTCGACGCGCTCCCGGTGACCATCTTCGGCTATGCGCAGGCCCCGGACGCCTTCGCCCACATGGCGCAGGCCCGGCACATCGGCAAGGTCGTGCTCCGCCCGGAGGGGACCGAGACGGTCGCCGTCCCGCCCGGCCGCCGCGCGATCCGCAGCGACGCGACCTACCTGATCACCGGTGGGCTCGGGGCGCTCGGCCTGGAGACCGCGAAGTATCTGGTGGCACAGGGCGCCCGCCAGCTGATGCTGCTGGGCCGCAGCGTGCCGTCGGCGGCGGCCCAGCGGGTGATCGAGGACCTCGCCGCCCGGGGGGCCACGGTCGAGACCCGCGCCGTCGACGTCGCGGACCCCGGCGACCTCGCCGCGGTCCTGAAGGAGATCGACGCCTCGATGCCGCCGCCGGCCGGAGTCGTGCACGCGGCCGGCGTGCTCGACGACGGACTGCTGATCCACCTGGACCGGGAGAGGTTCCGCACGGTGACGGCGGCGAAGGCGGCCGGCGCCTGGCACCTGCACCGCCTCACCGCCGACCGGGACCTGGACTTCTTCGTCCTGTTCTCCTCCGCCGCCGCGCTGCTCGGCTCGCCGGGCCAGGGCAACTACGCCGCGGCCAACGCCTTCCTGGACTCCCTCGCGCAGTACCGCCACGCACGGGGGCTGCCGGCGCTGAGCATCGACTGGGGTCCCTGGTCGGACATCGGGCTCGCGGCCCGACCCGACCGCGGCGGCGCGCTCGCGGGCCAGGGCCTGCTCAGTATCAGCCCCCGGGACGGCATCGACGCCCTCGACCGGCTGCTGGGCGTCCCCGTCCCCCAGGTCTGCGTCCTGCCGTTGGACCGCGGACGGCTCCGGGCGGCCGCCGAGGACGGTTCGCTGCCAGGTCTGCTCGCCGGCGTCATCGGCGCCTCGGCCGGGACGGCGGGTGGCCCGCAGCGGTCGGGCGAGATCCGCCGGAGGCTGCTGGCGGCTCCGCCCGGACGATTCCGCCGCGCGGTCCTCGTGGCGCACTGCACCGAGGTGGCGGCCCAGGTGCTCAGGCTCGACGCGGCGCGCGTCGATGTCACCGCGCCGCTGGCGGCCATGGGCTTCGACTCGCTGATGTCGCTCGAACTGCGCCGACGGCTGGAGACGTCGCTGCAGATCGAGCTGCCCGCCACCGTCGCCTGGCGGTTCCCGACCATCGACGCTCTGGTGCCGTTCCTGGCCGACCGCCTGGAGATCGACCTGGCGGCCGGACCGGAGGTCACCGCCCCGCCCGCCACCGCGGGAAGGGCCCCCGGCCCCGGGCTCGCTCTCTACGACGAGCCCGATCTCGACGATGTCCCCGATCTCGACGATGTCCCCGATCTCGACGACGTCCCCGACGGCGACGTCGAGGCGCTGCTGCTGGCCAAGCTCACGCAGATCGACGAAGGAAAATGATCATGACCTCCGTGAACGAGGCGCCTTCCTCGGCCGACACGCTGCGGCGTGCCTACCGCACGATGGGGCGGCTGCAACGCCGGGTCTCCGAGCTCGAGGCGGCCGAGCGGCGTCACGCCGAACCCATCGCGATCATCGGCCTCGCCTGCCGGTTCCCCGGTGGGGCCGTCGACGCCGAGACCTACTGGGGGGTTCTTCGCGACGGGATCGACGCGGTCGGCGAGGTCCCGCCGGACCGGTGGGACGCCGATGCGTTCTACTCGAAGGAGCCTCGCCGGCCGGGCCGGATGAACACCAGGTGGGGCGGCTTCCTCGATCGCATCGACGAGTTCGACCACGAGTTCTTCGGTATCTCCCGGCGCGAGGCCGTCGCCATGGATCCCCAGCAGCGGCTGTCCCTGGAGGTCGCCTGGGAGGCGCTGGAGAACGCCGGACAGGCACCGGGTGAGCTGGCCGGCAGCCGCACAGGCGTGTTCATGGGGGTCTGCAGCAACGATTTCGGCACCGAGACCTTCCGGCTGCCACGTGACATCACGGCCTACGCCAGCACCGGAACCGCGCACAGCATGGTCACCGGCCGGATCTCCTACACGCTGGATCTCAGGGGACCCAGCGAGGCGATCGACACCGCCTGCTCCTCGTCTCTCGTCGCCGTCCACCATGCCTGCCAGGGCCTGCGCTCGGGCGAGTGCGACCTGGCGTTGGGCGGCGGCGTCAACGCCGTGATCTCGCCGCTGCCCAACATCGCCTTCTCCCAGTTTCCCGGAATGGTCTCCGAGGACGGCCGGTGCAAGGCGTTCGACGCGGCCGCGAACGGCTACGTGCGCGGTGAGGGGTGCGGTGTCGTCGTGCTGAAACGGCTGTCGGACGCCGTCCGGGACGGCGACCGGGTCCTGGCCGTGATCCGGGGCGGCGCCGTGAACCAGGACGGGCGCAGCTCCGGGATCACCGCGCCCAACGGGGACGCGCAGCGCGACGTCCTGCGCCGCGCCCTCGCCGCGAGCGGCGTCGGGCCGCACGAGGTCTCCTACATCGAGGCGCACGGCACCGGGACCCGGCTCGGCGACCCGATCGAGGTGGACGCGCTGGCCGAGGTCTACGGGCGGCCGGACGGGACGCCCGTCTACCTCGGCTCGTCGAAGACCAACATCGGGCACGCCGAGGCCGCCGCCGGGATCGCCGCGCTGATCAAGGTGGTGCTGTCCCTCGGCCGGGGCGCCATCCCGCGCAACGTGCACTTCGAACGACTCAATCCGCATCTGTCCTTCGCCGGGACGACGTTCGCGGTGCCCGCAGAACTGACGGACTGGCCGGTTGCGGCGGGACGGCGGATCGCCGGGGTGAGCGCGTTCGGGTTCAGCGGGACGAACGCCCACCTCATCGTGGCGGAGGGCCCGTCCCGGGCCGAGCCCGCCGCCGCCGAGCCCGCCGCCGCCGGCGAGATCGGGGAACCGGCTGCCGGCTGTCACCGTCCCAGGTCGCTCCTGGCGCTGTCGGCGAAGAGCCAGACCGCGCTGACCGAACTCGCCCGGCGGTACCAGGAGCGGCTCGACGGGGACGGCCCCGAGACGGTGGAGGACCTGTGCTACTCCGCCAACACCGGCCGGACTCACTTCCGCCACCGGCTCGCCGTCGAAGGAGCGACCCGTCAGCAGATCGCGGACCGCCTCGGCGACTTCGTCAGGGGCGGGCCCGATCACGAGGTCGCCGTGGGCGAGGCGGGCGACTCGGACGTCGTCTTCCTTTTCACCGGGCAGGGACCGCAGCGTGCCGGGATGGCCCGCGGGCTCTACGAGGCGCAGCCGGTGTTCCGCGAGGTGATCGACCGTTGCGACGAGCTGCTGCGCCCGATGCTGCAGGTGCCGCTGCTCGCCGTCCTCCACCCCGACCTCCTCGACCCTGGCGACCCCGGGTCGGACCTGGTCAACGTGACGACGTACGCCCAGCCGGCGCTGTTCTCGGTCGAGTACGCCATGGCGCAGATGTGGCGGTCGTGGGGGGTCGAGCCGGTCGCGGTGCTCGGCCACAGCTTCGGGGAGTACGTCGCCGCCTGCGTCGCGGGCGCGATGTCCCTGGAAGACGCGCTGACCCTGGTGGTCGAACGCGCCCGGCTGATGAACACGCTGGCGGACCGCGGCGCGATGGCCGCGGTGTTCGCACCGGAGCTGGACGTCGCCATGGAGGTCGCCGACCACGAGGGCCTGGTCTCGATCGCGGCCGTCAACGGGCCGGCCAACATTGTGATCTCCGGTGACCGTGAGGCCGTTGCGTCGCTGTGCGCGAGCTTCGAGCGGCTCGGGGTGGAGACCAAGCGGCTGCACATCACGACCTCGTCGCACTCCCCGCTGATCGAGCCCATCCTGGAACCGCTGCGCCGGGCGGCCGAGCGGGTGCGGTTCAGCCCGCCCCGCATCCCCCTGGTGTCGAACGTGGACGGGGCACTGTGGCCGTGGGACAAGGCACCCGACGCGGACTACTGGTGCCGGCACGCCCGCGAGCCGGTGCGCTTCGCCGCGGGGATCGGCACCCTGCTGGCCGGGGGCTACCGCACCTTCGTCGAACTCGGCCCGGCGCCCATCCTGCTGGGCCTGATCAAAGACGGGCTGCCCGGCGGCCGGGACGCCCTGCTCGCACCCAGCCTGCGGTCGCAGCACGACGACTGGGAGGTCCTGCTGTCCACCGTCGCGCTGCTCTACGCGCACGGTACGGACATCGACTGGCGCGGTTTCGACCGCGGCTGGCCGCGCGCGAAGGTCCCCGTCCCCACCTATCCCTTCGACCGGACGAGGTGCGGCCCGCCGCCGCGCCGCCGCACCGCCGACGAGCCGTCGCCGTCGGAGTACGACGACGCTGCGCCCGGTGACACGGAGCTGCCCGGTGACACGGAGCTGCCAGGTGACACGGAGCTGTCCAGTGACACGGAGCTGCCCGGCGAAGGGGAGCTGCCCGGCTTCGAGGACGACGAGCTGCTCTACCGGCTCGCCTGGCGGCCCGCCGAGCCCGCCCCGGCCTCGGCCGCGCCGGACGTCCCGCGAACCTGGCTGGTGCTGGCCGACGACGGGGAGGTCGGCGACCAGGTGACCGCGTCCCTCGTCGACCGCGGTGCACGCGTCGTGCGGGTCGTCCGGGCCGCCGAGTACCGCTTCGACGGCACGGCCTCGGCCGGTGTCCGCCTCGCCGACCGCGCCGACCTCGTCAGGCTCGTGGACGACCTGGGGCTGGACGTCGGCGAGGAGCTTCAGGTAGTGCACCTGTGGAGCCTCACCGGCGCCGCGACGGAGCCGGACTCCGTCGAGGCCGCGCTGCGCGCGCAGAACGCCGGCTGCATGAGCGCGGTACGCGTCGTGCAGGCCCTCGTCGAGGCCAGGAGCACCATGCCGACGCGGCTGTGGCTGGTGACCCGGGGGGCGGTCCAGCCGACCGAGCCGGGTACGACCCCGCTCGCGGTCGGTCAGGCGACCCTGTGGGGCCTGGGCCGGTCCCTGCAGCAGGAGGCCGCCGCCGTCTGGGGCGGGCTCATCGATCTGGACCCGGCGGCCGAACCCGCCGCGGTCGCGGCATCGCTGCTGGCCGAGCTCGAAGCGGCCGACCACCGGGCCGAGGACCAGATCGCCCTGCGGGAGGGGAGGCGCTACGTCGCGCGACTCGTCCACACCCGCCTGCCGCAGGCCCCGCCCCGGCCCGCCGTCCTGCGCAGGGAGGGCAGCTACCTCATCACCGGTGGTTTCGGCGGTCTCGGGCTCGAGGTGGCGCGATCCCTGGCGCGCCGGGGAGCCCGCCGCCTGATCCTGGTCGGGCGTACCCCGGTCCCGCCGCGCGAGCAGTGGGCCGGGCTCGACCCGGCGGGCGAGCCGGGCCGCCGCGTGGCGGCGGTGCGCGAACTGGAGTCCCTGGGCGCGAGCGTCACCGTCGAGTCGTTCGACGTGTCGGACGAGGCCGCGGCCCGCGCCTTTCTGGAACGTCACGAGCGGGAGTGCCGGCCGGCGATCCTCGGCGTCGTTCACGCCGCCGGGGCCGGGGACGTCGCGCCCCTGACCGACCTGGAGCCGGACGACCTGGAGTGGTGCCTGCGGCCCAAGGCGATGGGCGCCTGGGTGCTGGACCGGCTCTTCGCGGACCGGCCGCTGGACTTCTTCGTCCTGTTCTCCTCGACCAGCTCCATCCTCAGCTCTCCGTTCGTCGCCGCCTACGCGGCCGCCAACGCGTTCCTGGACGCGCTGGCGCTGCAGCGACGCAACGCCGGTAGACCCGGCCTCAGCATCAACTGGGGGATCTGGGAGCGGACCGGGATGGCCGCCCGTGGAGCGCAGGCCACGCCCGGCCACAGCCGCGGCATGGGTGTCCTGCGGCCGGACCAGGCGCTGCGCGTCCTGCACCGGCTGCTGGGCCATGACCTGCCGGGACATGACGAGGCGCAGGTCGCCGTCGTGCCGGTCGACTGGTCGGAATGGGGCCACCGTTACCAGGCGGTCTCCCTGTCGGCCTTGCTGAGCGAGCTGCTGGACGCCCCGGCCGGGGCGCCGGCGGCCGCCGCGACCGCAGCCCCCGGCCGGCGGCTGCCCGCACGCGCGGACCTGCTCGCGCTGCCGGCGCAGCAGCGAGCGGACGCGCTGGCCACCAGGCTCCTGCTGGCCACCGCGGTCACGCTGCGGTCGGAACCGTCGGCGGTCGGGCTCGACCGCCCGCTGATCGAACTCGGTCTGGACTCCCTGATGGCGGTGGAGCTGCGCAACGAACTGGAGGGACGGCTCGGCGTCTCCCTGCCGATCTCGGTCTTCCTCCGGGGAGCGACCGTCCAGGCGCTGGCAGAGCGGATCGTGGACGCCCTCCCAGACGATGCACCCACCGGGGACGCACCCACCGGGGACGCAGCCGCCGCGGACCCAGCCACCGGTGACACCCCCGCCGGGGACGCTGCCGCCGGGCCGGACGGCGCGGTGGCCGGTGCGACCACGGCCATCCGGCGGGTCAGGCGGGTCCAGGACCTCGCGAGCGACCTGCTGGCGCAGCTCGAGCAGACGCCCGCGGGCGAGGCAGGCACCGGGACGGACGGGGAGCGGTGACATGGCCGACCTGGCGGACCTGACCGATGCGGCCGGGCTTTCCGAGCGGCTCGCCGCCCTGTCGCCCGAGAAGCGGGCCCGGTTCGAGGAACTGCTCGCCCAGAGCGGAAGGTCCGAGAACACCTTCCCGCTGTCGGTGCTGCAGCAGGGGATCTGGTTCCTGGAACAGATCAGGCCGGGCAACCCCGCCTACGTCGTCCCCGCCGCCGCGCACCTCCGCGGCCCGCTCGACGTCCGGGCCCTGCGCGACGCGCTGGCCGAGACCGTCCGGCGGCACGAGGCCCTGCGGACCACGTTCGGACTGCGCGACGGCAGGCCGGCGCAGATCGTCCACCCGCGGATGTCCATCGACCTGCCCGAGGTGGAGCTGGGGGACGATCCGCTGGAAGCGCGGATCGCCGAGGAGCTCGCCGGGCCGTTCGATCTGGCCACCGGACCGCTGTTGCGGCTGAGGCTGCTGCGGATCGGGCCCGAGGAGTACGTGCTCGCGGCGGCGCTGCACCATCTCGTCGCCGACGGCTGGTCGGTGGGCATTCTGCTGTCCGAACTGTCCGTGCTCTACGCGGCGTTCGTCGCGGGCCGTCCGTCCCCGCTTGTGGACCTGGAGATCCAGTACGGGGACTTCGCCGTCTGGCAGCAGCAGGAGACGCGCGCGGAGAACCTGGAAGCCGACCTGGAGTACTGGCGTGGTCAGCTGGCGGGCGCGCCGGACTTCCTGGCGCTGGCGACCGACCGCCCGCGGCCCGCCGTGCAGGGATTCGACGGCGCGTCGGTGCCCTTCGAGCTGCCGGAACCCCTGATGCGCGGGCTCGGCGAGCTCGGCAGACGCCACGGCGCCACCGTCTACATGGTGCTCCTGGCCTGTTTCCAGGTCCTGCTGCACCGTTACAGCGATCAGGACGACATCGTCGTCGGCGTCCCGATGGCCGGCCGGGAACGCGCGGAGGTCGAGCCACTGATCGGGTTCTTCGTGAACACCCTTCCGGTCCGGGCGGACCTGGGCGGGAACCCGGCGTTCGTGGCCGCGCTGGAGCGGGTCAGGGACGCCTGCCTCGGCGCGTACGCCCACCAGGCGATCCCGTTCGAGAAGATCGTGTCGGACCTGCGGCCGCCCCGGGACCTGAGCAGGCCGCCGATCTTCCAGGTGGGCCTGTCGTACCAGAGCGACCCGATGCCGCGGCTCGCCGTCGCCGGGGTCGAGTTCGCCCGGGTCCCGCTGCAGGCTCGGGGCGCCCGCTTCGACCTGGAACTGCAGTTCTTCGACAACGCCGGCGGTCTGCGCGGTTGGTTCGAGTACGACCGCGATCTGTTCGACGAGGCCACCATCGTCCGGATGGCCGGGCACCTGCGCCGCGTCGTGGAGCAGGTGGCGGCCCGTCCGCAGACGCCCGTCGACGACCTCGAGCTGCTGGACGACGACGAGCGACGGCACCTTCTCGTCCATCTCAACGACACCGGGCGGGACTGGCCCGGCGCGGGCCTGATCCACGAGTGCTTCGAGGAACAGGTCGGCAGAACTCCACGGGCAACGGCCCTGGTCTTCGAGGGACAGAGCCTGGACTACGCGGAGCTGAACCGTCGCGCGAACCGGCTGGCGCACCGGCTGCGGCGGCTCGGAGTGGGGCGCGACGTCCTGGTGGGCGTCGCCATGGAACGGTCCCCGGAACTCGTCGTCGGCCTGCTCGCGATCCTCAAGGCCGGCGGGGCCTACGTCCCGCTCGACCCCGGCTATCCGCGGGAACGCCTGCGGTACATGCTCGAGGACGCGGCCGTCCCGGTGCTGCTCACCCAACGCGCCGTCCTGGACCGGCTGCCGCCGGTGCGCGCCGAGACGCTCTGCGTCGAGGAACTCCAGCAGGAGCTGCGCGCCGAGCCGGACCACGATCCCGGCGTCGCCGTGGGCGGCGAGGACCTCGCCTACGTCATCTACACCTCGGGGTCGACCGGAAGGCCGAAGGGCGTGATGAACGTGCACGCCGCGATCCGCAACCGGCTGCTGTGGATGCAGGACGCCTACGGCCTGGACACCGCCGACCGCGTCCTGCAGAAGACCCCCTTCTCCTTCGACGTCTCGGTCTGGGAGTTCTTCTGGCCGCTCATGACCGGTGCCACGCTGGTCGTGGCCCGGCCGGACGGGCACCGGGACAGCCGCTACCTCGTCGAGACGATCCGCGACCAGGGCATCACCACCCTGCACTTCGTCCCCTCGATGCTGCAGGTGTTCCTGCGGGAGCCGGACGTGGCGCAGTGCACCGGGCTGCGCCGGGTCATCTGCAGCGGCGAGGCGCTGCCCCGCGACCTGCAGGACCGGTTCCTGGAGCGCTCGGGCGCCGAGCTGCACAACCTCTACGGCCCGACCGAGGCCGCCGTGGACGTCACCGCCTGGGCCTGCGAACGCGACGACGACCCGCGTCCGGTCCCGATCGGGTTCCCGATCGCCAACACCCGGATCCACGTGCTCGACCGGCGGCTGCGGCCGGTCCCCGTGGGGGTGCCGGGCGAGCTGCACATCGCCGGACGGAACCTGGCCCGCGGCTACCTCGGCAGGCCCGAGCTCACCGCCGAGCGGTTCGTCGAGGACCCCTTCGACGCGGCCCCGGGCGCGCGTCTCTACCGGACCGGCGACCTTGCCCGCCACCGCGAGGACGGCGCCCTGGAATACCTCGGGCGACTGGACCATCAGATCAAGCTGCGCGGCCTGCGGATCGAGCTCGGCGAGATCGAGTTCGCCCTGGCCGGGCACGAGCGGGTACGCGAGGCGATCGTGGTCGCCCGCGAGCACGGGCCGGGCGACACCCGTCTGGTCGCGTACCTGACCGCCGCGGGGGAGCCCGCGGACCTCGGCCCGCAGGGGACGGGAGAGCTGATCGATCATCTGCAGCGGCGGTTGCCCGAGTACATGGTGCCCTCGGCGTTCGTCGTCCTGCCCGCGCTGCCGCTGACCCCCAACGGCAAGGTCGACCGGGCGGCACTGCCCGAGCCCGAACTCGACCGATCACGGGTGCGGACCCCCTTTGTGGCCCCCCGCGAGGACCTGCCGCGTGCGATCGCCGCGCTGTGGCGGGAGCTGCTCGGCGTCGAACGGGTCGGGATGAACGACAACTTCTTCGACCTGGGTGGTCACTCGCTGCTGATGGCCGAGCTCAGGACCAGGCTCACCGCCGCCGTCGGTCGGGAGCTGTCGATGGTCGAGCTCTTCCAGCACCCGACGGTCGGTTCCCTGGCCGACCACCTCCGGCGGCCGGCCGCCCCGCGGGACGGCGCGACGGACGCCGCACGCGACCACGCGGAGAGCCGTCGCCGCTCCCAGATCCAACGCCAGCAATCGGCCGCTCGCCGGGCGCGCCCACGAAACGGCAGGTGACCACGTGTCAGACGCAGCCCAGGACCTGGAACAGGTCGCGATCGTCGGGATGGCCGGGCGCTTCCCCGCGGCCCCCGACGTCGACGCCTTCTGGACCAACCTCACGCAGGGTCGGGAGAGCATCGCCGTCCTGTCCGACGAGGAGCTGCTCGCCTCGGGCGTCGATCCCGCCCTGCTGGAACTGCCCAACTACGTCAGGGCCAAGGGAGTGCTGGAGGACGCGGACCTGTTCGACGCGGGCTTCTTCGGTTTCTCCCCCCGGGAGGCGCAGCTGCTGGACCCGCAGCACCGGGTGTTCCTCGAATGCGCGTGGCAGGCGGTGGAATCGGCGGTCGGCGACCCCCGCGCCTTCGGTGGGCGGATCGGCGTGTTCGCCGGCGCCAGCCTCAACTCCTATCTGCTGTTCAACGTGATGGCCGACCCGCGGGCGGTGGAGTCCAGCGCCGCCTACCAGACCCTGCTCGCCAGCGACAAGGACTTCCTCGCCACCCGGACGTCCTACAAGCTCGACCTGCGCGGCCCCGGCATCACCGTCCAGACGGCCTGCTCCACCTCGCTGACGGCGGTGCACCTCGCCTGCCAGAGCCTGCTCAACGGCGAATGCGACCTCGCCCTCGCCGGCGGCGTGTCGGTCGGTGTCCCGCTGCGCGGCGGGTACGTGTACGAGCCGGGCGGGATCCTCTCGCCGGACGGGCACTGCCGCGCGTTCGACGAGGGCGCGGGCGGCACCGTGCCGGGCAACGGCGTGGGCATCGTCGTGCTGCGCAGGCTCAGCGAGGCCGTCGAGAACGGCGACGACGTGCGGGCGGTCATTCGCGGCACGGCGGTCAACAACGACGGGTCGCTCAAGGCCGGCTACACCGCCCCCAGCGTCGACGGCCAGACCGAGGTCATCGCGGAGGCGCTGGCCGTGGCCGACGTCGATCCCGCCACCATCGAGTACGTCGAGACCCACGGCACCGGCACGGCGCTCGGCGACCCCATCGAGATCGCCGCGCTGACCCGGGCCTTTCGCGAGCACACGCAGGACACCGGCTTCTGCGCGATCGGATCGGTCAAGAGCAACGTCGGTCACCTCGACGCCGCCGCCGGCGTCACCGCCCTGATCAAGGCCACTCTCGCGCTGCGCAACGAGGCCATCCCGGCGACGCTCGGCTGCACCGCCCCGAGCCCCGGGCTCGAGCTCGACAAGAGCCCGTTCTTCGTCAACACGCGCCTGCGGCCGTGGCCGCGGCGGGCGACGTCGCCGCGCCGGGCCGGGGTCAGCGCCTTCGGCATCGGCGGTACCAACGTGCACGTCGTGCTGGAGGAGGCCCCCGGCCGTGCGGCCGCCGCGACCGAGGCTCACGACCCTGGCCAGGCGCGGGCGGTCCGCCTGCTGCCGATCTCCGGAAGAACCCCGGCGGCACTGGCGGCCAACGCCGGGCGGCTGGCCGACCACCTCGCGGCGCACCCGGACGCCGACCTCGGCGATGTCGCCTTCACCCTGGCGAACCGCAGGGCCTTCGAACGCCGCCAGGCCGTGGTCTGCCGGGACGTGGACGACGCCGTCGCCTCACTGCGCCGGCTGCACCGCACGGGCGGGTCCGACTCCGCCACGGCCGACGGAACCGAGGTCCCGGTCGCCTTCCTCTTCCCCGGACAGGGCGCGCAGTACGTCGACATGGCCCGCGACCTGTACCGCCACGAGCCGCTGTTCGCGGCGGAGCTCGACCGGACCGCGCGGCTGTTCACCGGCCACCTCGGAGCGGACCTGCGTGACCTGCTGTTCGTCCCCGACGACGAGCCGGACGCGCGGGAGGCTGCGGCGCGCCGGCTGGAGCAGACCGCGATCACCCAGCCGGTCATGTTCGCGGTCGAGTACGCGCTGGCCCGGCTGTGGACCGCCTGGGGCGTGCGGCCCGCGGCGATGGTCGGGCACAGCGTCGGCGAGTACACGGCGGCCTGCCTGGCGGGGGTGTTCTCGCTGGAGGACGCCGTCCGCCTGGTCGCCGAGCGCGGCCGCCTGGTCCAGGCGATGCCCGCCGGCGCCATGCTCGCGGTGTTCCTGCCCGAGCGCGAGCTCACCGCCAGGCTCGGGGACGACCTGTGCGTGGCGGCGGTCAACTCGACCGGGCTGTGCGTGGCGTCCGGCCCCGCCGGGGCGGTGGACGACCTCCACCGGGAGCTGACCGCCGACGGTGTGGCCTGCCGCAGGCTGCGCACCTCGCACGCGTTCCACTCGCCGAGCATGGACGACGCGGTCGCGCCGTTCGTGGACCTGGTCCGCCGGGTCCGCCTGCGCGCCCCGCAGATCCCCTTCTGCTCGAACGTGACCGGAACCTGGATCACCGACCGGGAGGCGACCAGCCCGGAGTACTGGGGCGCCCACCTGCGCGAGGCGGTGCGGTTCGGCGACGCCCTGGACGTGCTTCTCGCCGATCCCGCCATGGTGATGCTGGAGGTGGGGCCGGGGCAGTCGCTCGGCGACTTCGTCCGCCGGCACCGGGCCTACGACGGCCGGACGGTGCTCGGCTCGCTGCGGCATCCCAAGCAGCGGCGCGACGACCGCGACCACCTGCGCAACGGACTCGGCGCCCTGTGGAGCACGGGGGTGCCGGTCGACTGGGCCGCCCACTATGCGGGCGAGGACCGCAGGCGCGTGCCGCTGCCCGGCTACGCCTTCCAGCGGCAGCGCTACTGGATCGAAGCCGGTACGCGACAGGCCCGTGCGCCCGGCGGCCGATCCTCCGGTGTGGAGTCCTCCGGTGCCGGGTTCTCCGGTGCCGGGTTCTCCGGCGTCGGCTGGCGGCGACTGCCCGCGCCGACGGAGCCCGCCGGTCAGGACGATGCCGCGGTGTGGCTGGTGCTGGGCGCCGATCTCGCGCTGGGGCGGGAACTCGCCGAGCGGCTGGAGGCCGAGGGCCGGACGGTCGTCCGGGTGAGTGCGGGCACCGGCGCCGAACCGCGACGCGACGGCGGGTCGTGGTCGCTCGACCCGTCCCGCCGGGACCACCACGGGGCGCTGTTGCGGGCGCTGACCGAGGTCCCGGCGGAACGCGAGCCGAAGTCCGTCCACATCGTGCACCTGTGGAGCCTCGGACACGACCCCCTGGACGGACCGGACGCCGCCCGGCCCGACCCGGCCCGGTTCGCCGCGGCGCGCGCCCTCGGCTTCGACGGCCTGCTCGCGCTGGCGCAGGGGATCGACGACGCCCGCCCGGCGGTCCCCATCGCGATCGACGTGCTCTGCCGCGGCGTTCACAGCGTGACCGGCGAGGAGGCCCTGCAGCCGGAGAACGCGACGCTGCTCGGGCTCTGCACGGTGATCCCGCAGGAGGTCGCGGGCGTGACGTGCCGCACTCTGGACGTGACGGGCGTGGACCCGCGGGCGCCGCGCCAGGAGGCGGTGCTGGCGGTGCGCACGCTCCTCGGCAGGGTCGCCGCCGCCGACGACGATGACGAGGCGGTCGACGAGGCGGTCGGCGAGCTGGCGTTGCGCGGCCGGCACTGGTGGGTCCGCGGCTTCGACCCGGCCCGGCTCGGCTCCGGTCCGGCGCGGCTGCGCGACGGGGGCGTCTACCTGATCACCGGTGGTCTGGGTGGGGTCGGCCTTGCGCTCGCCGAGCACATCGCCGGCGCCGTCGACGGCCCCGTGCTCGGGCTGCTCGGCCGGTCGTCCTTCCCCGCGCAGCAGCAGTGGGTCCCCTGGCTGGACTCCCATGACGAGCAGGATCCGACCAGCGTCCGCATCCGCCGGCTGCGCCGCCTGCAGGAGCTGGGCGCCACCGTGCGCGTGCTGCAGGCGGATGTGACCGACCTGGAGCAGACCGTCCGGGCGGTGCGGGACCTGCGCACGGGCTTCGGCGCCCTGAACGGGGTCGTCCACGCGGCCGGCCGGCCGTCCGTGAGCATGATCGCGGGTAAGTCGCGGGAGGACGCCGACGCGGTGCTGGCGGCCAAGACCCGGGGCACGCTGGTGCTCGACCAGGCCCTGGAACAGGTGCTCGGCCGTCAGGAGCACCCCGGCGAGTGCGACTTCGTCCTGCTGTGCTCGTCGCTGACCGGCCTGCTCGGCGGTCCGGGACAGAGCGACTACGCGGCGGCCAACACGTTCCTGGACGCGTACGCCGAGTGGAAGCGGCAGACGACCGGGGCGCCCTTCACGTCCATCGGGTGGGACACCTGGCGCGGGGTCGGGATGGCCGCCGACCTGGCCGCACGGTTCGGCGGTGACGGCGGCGGGCCGGCCGGGGAACCGACCGGTCACCCGCTGCTCCAGCGGCTGGTGCGCAGGACCGACCAGGCGCGGACCTACCTGACCGTCCTGCGCACGGCCGACAGCTGGATCCTCGACGACCACCGCATCATGGGGCACGGTCTCGTTCCGGGGACGACCTATCTGGAGCTTGTGCGGGCGGCCGTGGCCGAGCAGGCGCGGGGCCGGATCATCGAGCTCCACGACGTGCTGTTCCTGACGCCGATCATTGTGCCGGACGGGCGGCGCCGGGAGATCTACACGACGGTCTCCGCGCACGAGGGCGGCCTGCGTTTCACCGTGCGCAGCCTCGCCGACACCGGGACCGGCCCGGCCTGGCAGGAGCACGCGAGCGGTCTGGTCTCCTTCCACGACGCGGACAGTGAGCAGGCGCGGGACGCGGCGCGCGTGCGCGACCTCGACGCGATCGTGCGGGATCTCGGTGCCACCGAGGTGATCGAGACCGAAGAGAAGATCAAGCGCCGGTTCAAGCTGGACCTGGTCGAGAAGGGCGGTCGGATCGAGTTCGCCTTCGGCCCGCGCTGGCGCTGCCTGCGCAGGATCCTGGTCGGCGACGGCCGGCTGCTCGTCACGCTCGCCCTCGACGAGGAGTTCCTGCCCGACCTCGACGACTACGGCCTGCATCCGGCGCTGCTGGACGTCGCGGGCGCCTCCGCCCGCATCCACGCGCGGGACGTCTTCTACCTGCCCTTCACCTACCGCAGCCTGCGGGTCTCGGCGGGCCTCACCGGCACCGTCCACTGCCTGGTGGAGCGCAGGGACGCGGTGGACGCCTCGGGTGAGACCCTGACCTGCGACTTCGACATCCTCGACCCGCAGGGCCGGTCGCTCGTCCGGATCACCGAGTTCACCATCAAGCGGATCAACGACATCGACGGCCTGCTCGGGCAGATCCAGCGCGCCGTGGAGCAGGCCGAGGCCGAGCAGGACGAGGCCGAGCAGGACGGCGGCGCGGCGGGCGAGGACGCCGTCCCCGGCGCGCTGCGCGCGCTGGGCGAGGGCATGAGCGAGGCCGACGCCGTGGCCGCGTTCGCCCGGATCCTGACCGCGCCGTCCCTGCCCGCGCAGTTGGTGGTCGCCCACACCGATCCCGCGTCCCTGCGACGGCTGGCCCGGTCGATCACGCCCGCGCTGCTGGCCCGCGAGGTGGAGCGGCTCGTCCCGATCGGCGGGACGCATCCGCGGCCCGACCTGGACACGCCGTACGTGGCTGCGGTGACGGGCCCGGAGGAGGCGGTCGCCGGCATCTGGCAGGAGGTGCTCGGCATCGACCGGGTCGGCGTCCACGACGACTTCTTCGCCCTCGGCGGCCACTCCCTGGCCGCCGTCCAGATCGGCGCGAAGATCCAGAGCCGGTTCGGCACCGAGCTGAACCTGCGGACCTTCTTCGACACGCCCACGGTCGCCGGCACGGTCGCCGCGCTCGCGGCGGCGGGGCCGGCGAAGGACGCCGCGCAGGAGGGGATCCGCGCGCGCAGCCGCGATCTGCCCGAAGACGGCGAGACGACCGACCTGGGCGCCCCGGACGGTCTGGACGGTCTGGACGACATCGACGGACTGTCCGACGAGGAGGTGGAAGCGCGACTGCACGCGCTTCTCGCCGCGGAGACGAAACGGCAGGGCGACACCGCATGAGCACCATCGACCTGGGCGGACTGTCACCGGCCGAGAAGCGCGCGCTGCTGGCGGAGCGCCTCAAGGACCGAAAGCGCCGGCAACGGCCGCTGCGCCGGTTCCCCGCCTCGTTCGCCCAGCAGCGCCTGTGGTTCCTGGATCAGCTGACACCCGGCAACGCGGCCTACAACATTCCCGGCGCGCTGCGGCTGCACGGTGCGATCGATCTGGACCTGTGGCGGCGGGCCTGCGCCGAGATCGTGCGGCGGCACGAGTCGCTGCGCACCACCTTCGAGGAGGTCGACGGGGAACCGGTCCAGGTGATCGCCGAGACCGGCGAGCCCGAGTTCGACGTCGTCGAGTGCGGGCACCTGGCGGGGCCGCAGGGCGACGTCGAGATCACCAGGCTCGCCCGCGCGGAGTTCGCGCGCCCTTTCGACCTGCGCACCGGCCCGCTGCTACGGGTGAAGTTCCTGCGGCTGCGTTCCGACGAGCATGTCCTGCTGCTCACCATGCATCACATCGTCGGCGACCTGTGGTCGACCTCCGTCGCCTTCGCCGAGCTCGTCGCGCTGTACGGGGCCTTCCAGGCCGGCGGCGAGGCCGCGAACGCGCTGCCCGACGACCTGCCCGTCCAGTACGCCGACTACGCGGTGTGGCAGCGTGAGCGGCTCGACGGCGGTGCGCTCGCCGATGACCTGGCCTACTGGACGCAGGCGCTGCAGGGCGCTCCGGCCGCGCTGGAACTGCCGACCGACCGTCCCCGTCCGGCCGTGCAGGGCGTCCACGGGGCCTCGCGTCCGTTCCGGCTCTCCGCGCACACCATGGACGCCGTACGCGAGCTGAGTCGCGGCGCCGGTGCGACCCCGTTCATGACCCTGCTCGCCGCCTTCGGGGTGCTGCTGCACCGCTACAGCCGCACGGACGACATCGTCGTCGGGGTGCCGGTGGCGGGCCGGGTCCGGCCGGAGGTCGAGCGGCTGATCGGGTTGTTCGTCAACATGCTCGCCCTGCGGACCGACCTGTCGGGCGAGCCGACCTTCCGGGAACTGGTGGCCCGGGTCCGGCGGACCTGCCTCGACGGCTTCGCGCACCAGGAGCTGCCGTTCGAGCGGCTGGTGGAGGAGCTGCACCCGCGCCGGGACCTGTCGCGCTCCCCGGTCTTCCAGGTCTCGTTCATCTTCCAGAACATCCCTCTTCCCGAGTTCGACGGGATCGGGCTGCGGGTGGAACCGGTCGAGATCGAGACCGTCACCTCCCGCTTCGACCTGACGCTTGAGGTCTTCGACCGGCCGGATGGGCTTCGCGGCTGGCTCGAGTACAACAGCGACCTGTTCGACGCGGCCACCGTCCAGCGCCTGTCGGAGCAGCTGGAACTGCTGGTGACCCGGCTCGTCGCCGACCCCGACGAGCCGGTGGCGCGGGTTGCGATGCTGACCGCCGAGCAGGAGCGACGGCTCCGGCTGGAATGGAACGACACCCGCCGGGACTGGCCGCAACCGCTGCTTACGCACGAGCGGTTCGCCCGCCAGGCCGCGCTGACGCCGGACGCCGAGGCGGTGCGCGCCGACGACGGCGTCCTGACCTACGGCGAGCTCGACCGGCGCGCCAACCGGCTCGCGCACCGGCTCGAACGGCTCGGCGTCGGTCGGGACACGCTGGTCGGCATCTGCCTGGAGCGCTCGACCGAAATGGTCGTGGCGATGCTCGCGGTGCTGAAGGCCGGGGGCGCGTATGTGCCGTTGGACCTGACCTTCCCGCCGGACCGGCTGACGTTCATGGTGGCGGACTCCCGGCTGCCGGTGCTGGTGACCCGGCGGCGCGTGCTGGCCGAGGCGAACGAACTGGGGACGGCCGAGGCGCAGGTGTTGTGCCTGGACGAGGCCGGGCTCGACGCGGAGTCGGACGGCCCCCTGCACGCGCCCGTCGCCGCGGCGGACCTCGCCTACGTCATCTACACGTCGGGCTCGACCGGGCGTCCCAAGGGTGTGCAGATCCCGCACGGGGCGCTCGCGAACTTCCTGAGGGCAATGAAGGAGCGGCCGGGCATCGAGCCCGACGACGTGCTGCTCGCCGTCACCACCCTGTCGTTCGACATCTCGATGCTGGAGATTCTGCTTCCGCTCGTCGAGGGCGCCCGGGTGGTCCTGGCCAGCCGTGAGGTCGCCGCCGACGGCGAACGGCTGGCGGCGGTGCTGGCGACCTCCGGCGCCACCATGATGCAGGCGACACCGTCCACGTGGCGGATGCTGCTCGATGCCGGCTGGCCGGGCCGAGGCGGGATGCGGGTCCTGACGGGCGGGGAGGCGCTGCCCGCCGAGCTCGCCGAGCGGCTGCTGGCCACGGGCGTGACCCTGTGGAACATGTACGGGCCGACCGAGACCACCATCTGGTCGTCCGTCGCGCGGATCGACGCCGGACCGGTCAGGCTCGGCGAACCGATCGCCAACACCGAGCTGCACGTGCTCGACGACCTGGACCGGCCGGCCCCGCTCGGCGTGCCCGGCGAGCTGTGCATCGGCGGCGCGGGTCTGGCCAGGGGCTACCTGGGGCGGCCCGAGCTGACCGCGGAGAAGTTCGTCGCGCACCCCTTCGAGACCGGTCTGGGCGACCGGCTGTACCGCACCGGCGATCTGGTCCGCCGGCTGTCCGACGGCTCGCTGGAGTTCCTGGGCCGGCTGGACCACCAGGTGAAGCTGCGGGGCTTCCGGATCGAGCTCGGCGAGATCGAGTCCGTGCTGGCCAGGCAGCCCGCGGTCGGCCAGGCGGCGGTGGTGATCCGCCAGGATGTTCCCGGGGACCAGCGTCTCGTGGCCTACCTCGTGCCGACGGCGGACGCCCTGGACCGGCCCGCCGTCATTGCCGGGCTGCGTGCCGCGCTGGGCGCGACGCTGCCCGACTACATGATCCCGTCCGTCTTCGTGTTCCTCGATGCGCTGCCGCTGACGCCGAACAACAAGATCGACCGCGGGGCGCTGCCCGTGCCCGACGGCGGCCTCACCGATCTGGGCGCGCACTACGTCGCGCCCCGCGACGAGGCCGAGGCGAGGCTGTGCACGCTGTTCGCGGGGGTGCTCGGCCTGCCCGAGGTCGGGATCGACAACGACTTCTTCGAGCTGGGCGGGCACTCGCTGCTGGCCACCCGCCTGATCGCCCAGATCCGCACCGCCTTCGCGGCCGAACTACAGGTGCGGACCCTGTTCCAGCATCCGACCGTGGCCCGTCTGGCCCCGTGTCTGCGACGCGCCGGGACGGCTCGACCGGCGCTGCGTCCAGCGGTCCGGCCGGACCCCCTGCCGCTGTCGTTCGCCCAGCGCCGCCTGTGGTTCCTGCACCACCTGGAAGGGCCCTCGGCCACCTACAACATTCCGATCGCGCTGCGACTGACCGGCCCGCTGGACGTCGACGCGATGCGTGCCGCGCTGGCGGACGTGGTCGCCCGGCACGAGACGCTGCGTACCGTCTTCCCGGACACCGACGGGGTGCCGTACCAGCGCATCCTGCGCCCCGAGCAGAGCCGCCCGCGCCTGGAGGTGACCGCCGTCGGGGCGGCCGACCTGGCGGCGGCGGTCGGCGCCGCGGCCCGGTACGCCTTCGACCTGGCCGTCGAGGCGCCCATCCACGCCCGGCTGTTCGCGCTCGGTCCCGACGAGCACGTGCTGGTGCTGGTCGTCCACCACATCGCGGCCGACGCGTGGTCGCTGGCGCCGCTGGGCCGTGACCTGGCCGTCGCCTACGCCGCCCGTCGGGAGGGCCGGGCCGTGGCCCAGCCGCCGCTGTCGGTGCAGTACGCCGACTACACGCTGTGGCAGCACGCCCTGCTCGGTGACCAGGACGGCCCCGGCAGCCGGTGGGCCGACCAGCTCGGCTACTGGCGCAAGGCGCTGGAGGGGCTGCCGGAGCGGATCGCCCTGCCCACCGACCGCCCGCATCCGCCGCAGGCCTCCCTGCGCGGACGGACCCTCGCCTTCGAATGGGACACCGATCTGCACGCCGGCCTGACGAGCCTCGCCCGGTCCGGTGGGTCCAGCACGTTCATGGTCGTCAACGCGGCGCTGGCCGCGCTGCTCGGCCGGATGGGCGCCGGCGAGGACATCCCGATCGGCGCCGCCATCGCCGGGCGCACCGACTCCGCTGCCGAGGACCTCGTCGGCTTCTTCGTCAACACCCTGGTCCTGCGGGTGGACCTCGCCGACGCCCCGACCTTCCGCGACCTGCTCGCCCGGGTGCGGGAGACCGGCCTGGACGCCTACGCCAACCAGGACGTCCCCTTCGAGTACCTCGTCGACGCGGTCAACCCCACCCGCTCCCTGGCGCACCACCCGCTCGTCCAGGTCATGATCGCCTGGCAGAACACCCCGGACGCCGCGCTCGACCTGCCGGGGCTGCGGGTGCAGCCGATGCCCGCGGCCACCGGCACCGCCCGGATGGACCTGGCGTTCACGCTGGCCGAGCGGCCGCGGGACGGCGGGATCGACGGCACGGTCGAGTTCAACACCGATGTCTTCGACCCCACCACCGTCGAGTCCCTGCTGGACCGGCTGCGCCGGCTTCTGCGGGCGGTGACCGCCGACCCCGACCTGCCGATCACCGGGATCGACCTGCTCGGCCGGGACGAGCGGCACCGGCTGCTGACCGGGTGGAACGACACCGCCCAGCCGTTGCCGCGGGCCACCCTGCGGGAGCTGTTCGAGGCCCAGGTGGCACGCGATCCGCGGGGCGTCGCGGTCCGCGGCGCCGACACCACGCTGACCTACGCGCGACTCGATGCGGTGGCCGGCCGGCTGGCCGGGCGGCTGGCGGAACTCGGGGTGCGCGCCGGGAGCCGGGTGGCGATCCTGCAGGGACGCTCGGTCGACCTGGTCGTGTCCGTCCTGGCCGTCGTCAAGGCCGGCGGCGTGTACGTGCCGCTGGACGACAGGTACCCGCCGTCCCGAATACAGATGATCATGGCGGAGACGCGGGCCTCGGTGCTGCTGGTGGACGGTTCGGCCCGCAGACCTCCGGTGGACGAGGACGTCCACGTCATCACGGTGGACGGTCTCGCGGACGAGTCCGTCGACGAGGGCGCCGTCGCCGCGGCCGGACCGCCCGCCACGGATCCACATCCACATCCACATCCGGATCCGGATCCGGCCTCGGACCCGGACCCGGACCCGGACCCGGACCAGCCGGTCTATGTGATGTACACGTCCGGGTCGACCGGCACCCCGAAGGGCGTGGTGGTCACACATCGTAACGTGGTCGCGCTCGCCCAGGACCGGAGATGGCGGCAGGGCGACCACACGCGGGTGCTGATGCACTCGCCGTCGGCGTTCGACGCCTCGACCTACGAACTGTGGGTTCCGCTGCTGTCCGGCGGCCGGGTGGTTGTGGCGCCACCCGGTGCGCTCGACCCGGAGACGCTGGAGCAGACGGTCCGCGAGCACGGCGTCACCGCGGCGTTCCTGACCACCGCGCTGTTCAACCTCGTCGTCGAGCAGCGCCCCCGCGCCCTCGCCGGGCTGCGCCAGGTGTGGACCGGCGGCGAGGCCGTCTCGCCCGCCGCGTTCGAGCGGGCCCTGCGGACCTGCCCGGATACGAGGTTCGTGCACGTCTACGGCCCGACCGAGACCACGACCTTCGCCACCTGCCACCCCACCCGCGGACCGGTGCACTCGACCGTGCCGATCGGCCGGCCCATGGACAACACTCGGGTGTATGTGCTTGACGGCGGGCTGAAGCCGGTTCCTCCCGGCGTCCCCGGCGAGCTGTTCATCGGGGGAGCAGGCGTCGCGCAGGGGTATCTGGAGCGTCCGGAGCTGACCAGGGAGCGCTTTCTGGCCGATCCCTACGGCGAGGCGGGCGCCCGGTTGTACCGCACCGGCGATCTGGTCCGTTGGACCTCCGAAGGAGTACTGGAGTTCGTCGGCCGCACCGACGACCAGGTGAAGATCCGGGGTTTCCGGATCGAGCCGGGCGAGATCGAGGCGGTTCTCGCCGCCCACCCGGCGGTGGGACAGGCCGCCGTGGTCGTCCGCGAGGACCGTCCCGGGGACAGGCGGCTGGTGGGGTACGTGGTGCCCGCGGAGTCGGTGCGGGGCGGCGTCGACCCGGCCGAGCTGCGGGACTTCCTCGCCGAACGGCTGCCGCAGTACATGGTCCCGGCCGCCGTCGTGCTCCTCGGCGAGCTGCCGCTGACCCCCAACGAGAAACTGGACCGGTCCGCGCTGCCCGCCCCCGACTACGGCACGGCCACGACCGAGTCGCGCGACCCGGCCACCCCCGCCGAGGAACTGCTGTGCGCGGCGTTCGCCGAGATCCTCGGCCTTGCCCGGGTCGGCGTCCACGACGACTTCTTCGAACTCGGCGGCAACTCCCTGCTGGCGACCCGGCTGGTGTCCCAGCTTCGCTCGGTGCACGGGATCCACCTGCCGATCCGAGACCTGTTCGACAACCCGACCGTCGCCCGGCTGGCCGCGCGGACCGAGGCGCGGGAGGTCCACGCGCCCGCCATGGAGGCCATCGCGCCGCTCGCCGACCGCGGCGGTGCCGTCCCGCTCTCCTTCGCCCAGGAATGGCTGTGCGCGAACCACCCGGTGGCCGCGGACGATCCGTACCACAACGTCCTGACCGCCGTGACGCTCAGGGGCGAACTCGACGACAGGGCGCTGCGTCGCAGCCTGGACGACATCGTGCTGCGGCACGAGGCGCTGCGGATCCGGGTCGTCGACGGCCCGGCCGGCTGGTACCAGACGGCCAGGCCCACCGGCGGGTGGCCGCTGACCGTCGTCGATCTGCGGGACCACGACGAGACCGCCCGCTTCGAGGAACTGCGCCGGCTGATCGGGACCGAGGAGCGCCGCGCCTTCAGGATCGGGGACGAGCCGCTGCTACGCGGCGCTCTGGTGCGGCTGACCGCGGACGAGAGCGTGCTGATCTTCGTGATCCACCATCTGGTCACCGACAACTGGGCCTACGGCGTGCTGGTCCGCGAGCTGTGCGAGCTGTACGAGGCGCACACGCTCGGCCGGCCGTCCCGGCTGCCCGAGATCGAGGTGCAGTACCTGGACTACGCCGCCTGGCAGCGGCGGCGGCTGGCCGACGGCGCGCTCGACGACCACATCGGCTACTGGCGGCGGCGCCTGGCCGGCCTTCCGGCCCCGCTGGACCTGACCGTGCCGGACCACCAGCGGATCGCCGCGACCTCCGGCCACACCCGGGGCTTCGTGCTCGACGCCGCGGCGGCCAGGGGCCTGGCCGAGCTCGCCCAGGCCGAGGAGGCGAGCCTGTTCATGGTGCTGATGGCGGCCTTCCACCTGCTGCTGGCCGCCTATGCCGACAGCGACGACATCGTCGTGGCCTTCCCGGTGGCCGGGCGCGACCGGCCGGAGACCGAGCAGATGATGGGTTTCTTTGTCAACCATCTGCTGGTGCGGACGGACCTGTCCGGCGCCCCCACGTTCCGGGACCTGGTCCGCCAGGTCCGCNACGAGACGCTCGGCGGCTATGGGCATCAGGACGTCCCGGTCTGGTCTCTCGACGAGGTCACCGACGCCGCCCGCAGCCCGTTCGCGATCGCGTTCAACCTGCTCAACGCCGAGGTGCCGGCCCTGGACCTGCACGGTCTGGCGGCCTCGCCGCTGGAGCTGAACATCGGCGACGACTACGTCTTCTCCGAGGTCATCATCACCATGGAGCCCTCCGCGGTCGACCTGACGCTGATCATGCGCGAGGACGGCGACGAACTGCGCGGCATGTGGCTGTACTCGTCCGAGCACATCGATCCCGTGGCGATGGCGGTGCTCATGGACCGATGGGCGCCGCTGCTCGGGCTGGTGGTGGATGACCCGGAACGCGAGGTCGGGGAGCTGCGCGACCTGCTCCGGGCGACCGTGCTCACCGCTCACCGGGACCGCCCGGGCGCCCCGGCCGGTGAGACGGTCTGACCGATGATCCTCTTCAGCTATCTGCTGCGATCGTCGCGACGCGCCTTCCTGCTGGCCGTCGCCGCGAGCGTGGTCAGCGGCGCGACCGGCGCCGCGTTCATCGCGGTCGTCAACCAGGCGCTCGGACATCCGGCGGACGCCTCGGCGGCGCTGATCCTGGCGTTCACCGCGCTCTGCCTGGTCACCGTCGTGACCCGGTTCGTCTCGCAGCACCTGCTGTTCCGGTTGTCCCAGGGCGTCCTGTCCGGCCTGCGCCGCAGGCTCGTCGACGACATTCTGGGCGCCCGGCTGCGCACCGTCGAGAAGATCGGCACCGCGCCGCTGTACTCGGCGTTGTCGGACGACGTGGTCGTGATCGCCGACGCGCTGCCCGGGCTGCCCATCGTGTGCTCCAGCGTCGCCTTCACCATCGTGTGCCTGGTGTACCTGGTGATCGTCTCGCCGACGGCCGCTCTCGCCACACTCGTGGCGGTCGTGGTCGGGGTCGTCGTCTATCGGCTGTTCTCCTCCTCCGGCCTGCGCGCCCTCGCCGCCGCCCGGGAACAGCAGGACCTTCTGTTCGAGCACTTTCGCGGCGTCACCGAGGGGATCAAGGAGCTGAAGCTCAACCGCAGGCGGCGCGAGGTGCTGGCCGGGACCGAACTGAACGCGACGGCGGACTCCTACCGCCGGCACAGTGTCGTGGGCCTGTCGGTCTTCGAGGGCGCGGCGGCCAGCGGGCAGGCCGTGTTCTTCGGGCTCATCGGGGTGCTGCTGTTCGTCCTGCCCGCGTACACGGCGATCTCGGCGAAGACGCTGACCGACAGCGTGCTCGTCGTGCTGTTCCTGGTCTCGAGCCTGCAGGGGGGCCTCACCTGGCTGCCCATGCTCGGCCGCGCGTCCGTGGCGCTGGGCACGATCGAGGAGCGGATCGGCTTGCTGCGGGACGGCGATCGGGAGGACGGCGATCGGGAGGAGGGCGACCGGGATGACGGCGTTCGGGAGGAGTCGGCGAACCGGTCCGGTGCCGGGGCGTCGCCGGACTGGTCACGGCTGCAGTTGTGCGGTGTGTCCCACCGCTATCCGGGACCGGCGGGGGAGGAGTTCGTGCTCGGCCCGCTTGATCTGGAATTCCGGCGCGGAGAGATCGTTTTTGTGGTCGGCGCGAACGGCAGCGGGAAGTCGACGCTCGGCAAGGTCCTCACGGGGCTGTATCCCCCGGAACGCGGCGCGATCCGGGTGGACGGCACCGAGGTCACGGCGGCGAACCGGGACGCCTACCGGCAGCACTTCTCCGCCGTGTTCGCGGACTTCTTCCTGTTCGACAGCCTGCTCGGCCTGCCGGACGGCGGCCGTGCCGAGAAGGCGCGCCACCATCTGAAGCGCCTTGCGCTCGATCACAAGGTGGCCATCGTGGGCGACCGGTTCTCCACGACGGCGCTGTCCCAGGGGCAGCGGAAACGGCTGGCCCTGCTCGCGGCCTACCTCGAGGACCGTCCGTGCTGCCTGTTCGACGAATGGGCGGCGGACCAGGACCCGATGTTCAAGGAGTTCTTCTACACCGAACTCCTGGCGGAGCTGAAGGCCGGCGGCAGGATGGTGATCGTGATCAGCCATGACGACCGCTATTTCCACGTCGCCGACCGGGTCATCCGGCTGGACCAGGGTCAGATCAGACAGGAGGAGAACCCCGATGAACAGCTGGCTGTCAGCCGGACGGGCGCCGAACCCGCACGCTGAGTTCCGGCTTTTCTGCCTGCCCTACGCGGGGGGTGGGGCCGCGGTCTACCGTGGCTGGTCGGACATCGCCCCCGAGGCGCTCGACATCTGCGCGCCGGAACTGCCCGGCCGGGGACGGCGCCTGCAGGAGCCGCCCTTCCTGCGGCTCGCACCCCTGGTCAGGGCCCTCGCGGATCGGCTCACGCCCGCTTTCGACCGCCCCTTCGCGATCTTCGGTCACAGTATGGGGGCACTCATCGCGTTCGAGCTGGCCATGGAGCTGCGCGAGCGGGGAGGGGCGCAACCGGCGCACCTGTTCGTCGCGGCGAAGTCCGCGCCCGGGCGGCAGTCCGGCCGGCCGCCGATCCATGCGGCCTCGGACGCGGCGATGATCCGTGAACTGCGCCGGCTCAACGGAACGCCGCAGGTGCTCCTGGAGAACCGGGAACTGATGGAGCTGATGCTGCCGACGCTGCGGGCGGACTTCTCGCTCGTCGAGACCTATCGGTATCGTGAGCGGCCGCCGCTCGACGTCCCCATCACCATCTTCGGTGGGACCGAGGACCGGCTGGTACCACCGTCGGAACTCGATGAATGGCACGGGCTGTCACGTCGGGGATCGCGCCTGGAAATGTTCCCCGGCGACCACTTCTTCCTGCATTCTGCCGCGACCCGACTGGTGGCTTCGGTCGCCCAGGACCTGGGGCTGTTACCGCGCGCCTCACTCGTCCTTCAGGTCACGACGGGAGAACAGCAGACCGCCGAGTAGCGCGCCCACCACCCCGAGGCCGGTGATGATCGCCGCGCTCGACCAGTCGGGGCCGCCGGCGGGAGCCGGGGCCATGTGGAAGAAGACGGACGTGTCCAACAGCCAGTGACTGAGGTGGACGGTGCCTCCCGCGAACTCGACGAGGACCGACCAGGTCAGGTAGGCGTAGACGACCATCGAGGTGCGCCGTGGCCAGGCACCGAACGCCAGGGTGCCCAGACCCAGCAGGAGCAGCCCGGGCGGGACGACGTTCAGCCCGGCCGTGACCAGCGCACCTGGACGCACCGTGTCGTCCTGACCGGCCGTCCCCACCCAGGCTCCGACCCCCGCGAGCAGGCCGGCGGCGACGAGCAGAAGGCAGGACAGTCCCAGCCGTCCGGCGAGCCACGATGCCCGGCGCACGGGACGGACCAGAAGATTGTCCAGATGCCCCTCGGCCTCCTCGGCCCGGATGGCCGTGCTCTGCCCGGCGGCGACCAGCGCGACCAGGAGCGCGACGACGAGGAAGGTGAGGCCAAGGTAGAGCGCGGCGGACGACCCGTGTCCGCCGAGCCGTCCGATCGCCTGCTCGACGTCCTTCGAACCGGTGGCATCCTCCGTCGAGGACTCGGCGACCGCGCCGAGGAGCACGGAGAACGCGGTGATCACGGGCAGCCAGCCGAGCGCCACCGGCCGTTGCAGGCGCGCGGCGAACCTGGTCGGGCCGCCGAGCAGGGCCAGGCGGGGCCGTGCGGAGTGCCGGTCGGGCAGGGCCGCCGTCCCGACGTCACGGACGCCGACCAGGTGCAGGGCCAGGGCGGCGGCCCCGACCAGCAGGACAAGCGCGGGGAGCAGCGCCGTCGGATTCGGCTCGGTCAGCGGGCGGACCTGCTCGAGCCAGCCGAGCGGACTCAGCCACACCAGCCAGTGCACGCTCGGGTTCGAGTCGGCCACCATCCGCAGGGCGTACGCGACGCCCAGCACCCCGCCCGCCATCGCCGCGGCGGAACGCCGGGTGGCCATGAGCTGGCAGGCGAGGGCTCCGACGGCGAGGAACATCGCCGCGCCGGCCACGAGTGTGACCGAGAGGTACAGGCACTGGCCGAGGCCGAAGTCGACGGTGGAGCGCCGACCGACGGCGATCGTCCCCAGCGCGGTCAGCACGAACATGGCCGCCAGGCCCACGCCGAGCCCGGCGATCGCCTGACCGCCGGCACGGCGGCGCGTCGTCTGACCGGCCAACAGCAGCTCGTAGCGCCCGGACTCCTCGTCACCGCGCAGGAGACGGGTGGCGGTCAGCACACCCCACGCCGACCCGAGCAGGCCCACGATGCCGACGAAGCGCCAGGTGACCCATCCGTCGATGGTGTTGATGGCGTCCGCCTGGCCGAAAATCGCGTTCATGCCGGCGTTCGTCCCGTAGACGCGGGCCATCTGATCGCGTGCTGCCTGGGTGTCGTACTCCGAGGTGTAGGTGACGGTCTGCACGACGATGAACAGGGCGAAGACGAGGCCCCACAGCGCGCCCGACCGGGCGGCGCGGCGGGACACCTGACCGGCCACCACCAGCCGGGGACCGCCGCCGGCGGGTCGCAGAACGCCGGGTCGGGGGAGGGTCAGCTCGGTCATGTCCGGGCCTTCGCGGGGGCCGGGACCTTCCCGGCCGCCGGGGACTGGTCCGGCGCGGCGCCGTCCGGCCCGTAATGGGCGAGGAACAGCTCCTCCAGTGAGGGCTCGCGGCTGAGCAGCTCCCGCACGCCCGAGCCGGTGAGGGCGTCGACGAGGGGTTGGATCGGCCCCCTCAGGTCCAGCCGGGCGCGATGACCGTCCACCACCACCCGGGTCACGCCGGGCACGCGGGTCAGGTCGGGGGGCACACCGTCGAACGTGGCTTCGACCGTCAGGCTGNACAGGTGGCGCATCTCGCCCAGTGTTCCCATCTCGATGAGGCGTCCCTCGCGCAGGATGCTCACCCGGTCGCACAGTGCCTCGACCTCGCTGAGGATGTGCGACGACAGGAACACCGTCTGCCCGGCGTCGCGCGCCTCCCGCACGCTGCGCCGGAACTCCTGCTCCATGAGCGGATCCAGCCCGCTGGTGGGTTCGTCGAGCAGGAGCAGGTCCGGACGGCTCATCAGGGCGGCGATCAGGAGCACCTTCTGCTTGTTGCCCTTGGAGTAGGCCCGCACCTTCTTCGACGGGTCGAGGGCGAAGCGCTCGATCAGCTCGTCGCGGTAGGCGGCGTCGACCCTGCCCTGCACCCGTCCCAGCAGGTGCAGCGCCTCGGCTCCGGTGAGCGACGGCCACAGGTTGGCCTCGCCGGGAACGTACGCCAGGTGCCGGTGGGCCTCCACGGTCCGGCGCTGGCAGTCGTACCCGAAGATCTCGGCCCGCCCGGAGGTCGGCCGCGCGAACCCCAGCAGCAGCCGGATCGTCGTCGTCTTCCCGGCCCCGTTGGGGCCCAGGTAGCCGAGGACCTCGCCGCGGGCGACCTCCAGGTCGAGATCTCGCAGCGCGTGGAACTCGCCGTAACGCTTGCCGAGTCCGACGGCGCGGATAGCGGGTGCCGTCAAGATGTGCGCTCCTCTCGCGTCACCTTGGGGTCGCCTGGCATGTCCTCGTCTCCCGGGTCGTCGGCGGGTAAGTCGGGAACCGTCCAACGCTCCAGCGCGTGACGGACGTCGATGATCCGTGACTCGCCCCAGTCGACCGCCGGGTCGGGCTCCAGGAAGGCGGAGGCGATACTGGCGACGCCGAAGGCCGGAAGCGACCATTCGCCCGGCTCCGACGCGCCGAACGGGCGCGCCGTCATCCGCTGCGCGGCGATGTCCGGGTTGGACAGCGCCATCAGGAACAGCCCCCGCATGCTGGCGCCGAGCAGGCTTGCGAGCGTCTCGAAGGTGGCCGCGAGGCCGGGCCGCAGCCGGTAGCCGAACAGCGCCGCAAGCTGCTCCCAGGACCGCGCGACCCGGGTGGTGTGGTCCCGCTCGGACTGGGCGAGCGCCGCTCCGACCTCGTCACGCAGCTCACTGTCGGTCAGGCTCAGAAACGTCGCATGCAGCGCGACATACGTTCGCCAGTCCGCGGACTCGTAGACGATCTGGAAGTCGAGGAGAGCCAGCTCGCGGAACAGCGTGACGACGAGATCCCGCCGGAGCTCGGGTGTTTCGAACCAGTTCGGCCGCTCGGCGAGCACCCGTCGCAGCAGGGCCACCTCGTCGTGCTCGATCGTGGGGGTGGCGTGCCGGGCCAGCTCGCGCACCACCTCGATGACGAACAGGTCCTTGTACGGCCAGCGACGGTAGACGGCGCTGCGCGAGACACCCGCGTCCCGGATGACGTCTTCCATGCTGATGTGGTCCAGGCTCACCGTCAGCCCGGTGCGGTTCACCATGTCCACGGCCGCACGCAGCATCCGCCGTTCGGTCTCCTGCCCCGACCGGCGGCGACTTCTGCGGCTCAGGCCGCTCAGCTCCCGGGGCTGGGCCCCGCTCCTCGTCCCGTCCGGAGACATCGCAACCTCTGAACTCTGAAATCTGAACTCTGAACTTGGAACTTGAAGTTCCATGTCCGGTGCACAGCAACCTAGCATTGACGACTGGTGATCGGCAACCACGATGCGTTTCGCCGGATGGCGCGTCATGCGCGCGGCGAGGCCTTCCCGCGGCGAGGCCTTCCCGCGGCCAGGGCCGCTGTGTCAGGCCAGAGCCGAACGTCCAGGTGAAGGGGGACATTCGCCGCTGTCCGGGGCCTGTCCATCGGCCGAACATGGATGGTGCCGGGGTGCCCAGCCGGGTCTCGGAGCGCTGACCCCGCTCGACGTCAGCTGGACATGACACATCGGGTGTTCGCCGGAGGGCAGGATGGGCGCCAAGACAGTTCACGAGGTCGAGTACAAGTACGAGGTCGGACCGGCCTTCAGCGCGCCGGCCTGGGACCGGCTGGCCGGGGTGGCGGAGGTGACCGCTCCCCGGACCGTGACGTTGGACGCTGTCTACTACGACTCCGACGACCTGCGGCTGGCGCGTAACCAGATCACCTTGCGCCGCCGCACCGGCGGTCACGACGCGGGCTGGCACCTGAAGTTGCCGGTGCGCTCCGACGAACGACTCGAGGTCCAACGACCGCTCAACGACTCCGCGGTCCCTCCCGGCGACCTGGCCGACCTGGTCCTGATCCACGTGCGCCCGAGCGACCTGCGGCCCATCGCGAAGATCACAACCGAGCGCACGGTGTGGCGGTTGCGTGATGCCGGCGGCCGGGACCTCGTCGAGATCGCCGACGATCAGGTCCACTCGGCGACCTTCGGTTCGACCACCGAACTACAGGCGTGGCGGGAGATCGAGACCGAGCTGATCGGCGACACCGACCCCAAGATCCTGGACCTGGCCGGCCGGACGCTGATCGAGGCGGGTGCCGCCCCGGCGGGGGACGCGTCGAAACTGGCCCGGGTGCTGGGCACGAGCCCACGCCCGACGTCCACCGACCGCGGCCGCACGCGGCTGCGGGGCAGGTCCCCGGCGGGCGCGGTGATCCGCGCCTACCTGGTCAGCCAGGTGGACGCGCTGGTCGAGGCCGATCCACGGGTGCGCCTCGACGAGCCCGACTCCGTCCACCGGATGCGGGTCGCCTGCCGGCGGCTGCGCAGCACGCTGCGCACCTTCGCGCCGTTGTTCGACCCCGACGTCGCCGAGGACCTCGCCGGCCGGTTGCGTGACCTGGCCTCGGCCCTGTCCGGCAGCCGTGATCGCGAGGTCATGCTCGAGCACCTCACCGCCGAGCTCGCCGCGCTGCCCGCCGACCTGGTGGTCGGCCCGGTCGCCGAACACATCGCCGGGCAGCTGACCGCCGACCTCGCCCGCTCCCGCGAGGAGACGCTGGCGGCCCTGCGGGCAGAGTCCTACCTACGGCTGGTCACCGATCTGCGCGCATTCGTCACCACACCCTACGAAGGCGCCGCGGCCCGGCCCGCCCGTGACGTCCTGCTCCCACTCGCCCACCGGGCGGGCCACAAGCTCGCCCGCCGGGTCACCGCCATCGAGGCCACCCCGCCCGGCCCGGCCCGCGACCTTCTCTACCACCAGGCCCGCAAGCAGGCCAAGCAGGTGCGCTACGCCGCCGAGGCCCTCGTCCCGCTCTACGGCACCGACGCCCTCGCCGTCGCGGCCTTCGCCGAACAGGCGCAGAACCTTCTCGGTGACCATCAGGACGCGATCGTCGCCACCGGCCTGCTGCGTCGATGGGCCGCGCAGGTCTCCCACGAACGCGACGGCGATCCACTGACCTACGGCGTCCTGCTGGGTATCCAGATCAGTCGGCTCCGTGCCGCCGAGCGGGACTTCGCCGCCCTGTGGAGCCAGCTGCGCCGCTCCCCGGTGCGCCGCTGGCTGCGCTGACCGGACGGCTGGGCGACGGCGGGCGACGGCGGGCGACGGCACCGTGCCGAACGTCTCGCCCTTGCCCGCCGTCCGACTCCCTGCACATCCCGTCCGGGGTGTGCAGGATCGGGCCACAAGCAAAATCTGCTCGTGGAGTCAGGCCACCCCGAGGGGGCGTTGCGATGACCTGTGATGTCGATAGCAAACGTGCGGGCGAATCCGAATGTTCGGCCGATCTGACCGTCGCCCTCACGACCTTGCGGGACGATCTGATCCGTTATTCGGAAGATCACGCGGTGGATCTGTCGCGGGTGTACCCGGGGCATGTGCGTAGCGCGGAGAACCTGCTGCACTATGTGGCTCTGCGGGAGCACGACGTCCGCGAGCTGCAGGTCCGGCTTTCCGAGGCCGGACTGTCCTCTCTCGGCCGCGCGGAGGGTCACGTCCGGGCCACGATCGAGGCGGTGCTGCGCGCCCTGCGCGCGCTGGACGGCGAGGCGACCAGCCCGCCAACCGGTGACTGGCTCACCTTCGCGCAGGGACGCCAGCTACTGACGGCGAACACCGACGCCCTGTTCGGTCCGCCACCGGTCGGCCGCACGGCGCGCATCATGGTGACGCTGCCGGCGGCCGCCGCGGACGACTACGGGCTGGTCCGCGAGCTCGTCGAACGCGGTATGGACTGTGCGCGGATCAACACCGCGCACGACGGCCCGCCCGCCTGGAATCAGATGATCGACAATGTCCGCCGGGCCGCGGCCGAGACCGGTCGATCCTGCCTGGTCGCGATGGACCTCGCCGGCCCGAAGCCTCGTACCACGGTCGCCGACGGCGACGAGCCGCACCGCCTGCACGCGGGTGACGAACTGCTCCTCGCCCGCGATCCGGAGCCGACGGGGCCAGCGCAGCCGACGGGGCCGGCGAGGTCGGCGTCGGGTCGCAGGGTGCGTCGGGTGGGCTGCACCCTCCCGCTGCAGAACGTGCACGTGGGCCACCGCGTGTGGTTCGACGACGGGAAGATCGGCGCCGTCGTCATCGCGACCGAATCGGACGCCCTGCGCCTGCGGGTGACCGACGTCGCTCCGAAGGGACGACGACTGCGTGCCGGGAAGGGCATCAACCTGCCCGACAGCACGCTGCCCATCCCCGCGCTCACCGACAAGGACGTGGCCGATCTCGGCTTCGTCGCGGCGAACGCCGACATCGTGTCGCTGTCCTTCGTCCGTCGACCACACGACGTGGAGGACCTGCAGTCCCGGCTGGCCGCGCTCGGCCGCGACGACCTCGGCATCATCATCAAGATCGAGACCCTGCAGGGCTTCGAGCACCTGCCCCAGATCCTGCTCACCGCGCTGCGCGACCGGCGGGTAGGCGTGATGATCGCCCGCGGGGACCTGGCCATCGAATGCGGCTATCGCCGGCTCGCCGAGTTGCAGGAGGAGATCCTCTGGCTGTGCGAGGCCGCGCACGTCCCGGTGATCTGGGCCACCCAGGTTCTCGACCAGCTCGCCCGCACCGGCCAGCCCACCCGTGCCGAGATCACCGACGCGGCGATGTCCGAACGGGCGGAGTGCGTGATGCTCAACAAGGGGCCCTACGTCGCCGACGCCGTCGCCCTGCTTGCCGACCTGCTCGGTCGGATGGGCGCCCACCAGCACAAGAAGTCCTCCCTGATGCGCCGGCTGCGCTCCTGGCAGGCGGAGCCGAAGGTCCCGCTCTGACGGCCGCCGCTGGCCGGCCGCCGGTTCTCGGGTCGGCCAGGTCCGGATGGCACCGAGTGCGGGCGGGTCCTCAGGAGCTCAGGCGGCGGTAGCGGGCAAGACGGCGCACCCCGTCCGCGGCGGGGCGGCCGGTGCAGGGCTCCAGGGCCGCCTCGAGCCGGGTGCGGACGGTGGACCGGTCGAGATGCATGCCTATCGCGACCAGACCGCTGGGATTTCCGGTCCCGGGCCTGGCCGCGACGTGGATCTGGCGTCCGACGACATTCACGACGTGGCCGCGCAGGCTCCGCCCGGTGTCCACGGTCACGGTGCCCTTGAGCCGGTACATGTCCGCGGGCAGGTCCTCAAGCAGGTCGACCAGCCGGCCGGGATCGACCGGGCCGGTGGCGGGAACGGTCACCGCGTTGACGCGCGGGTGCGGCTCGCCGTCGTGGTCGCCGTCGTGGTCGTGCCGGGCCAGGGCCGCGAGCGGGAGTTCGTCGACCGGGTCGTGCGGGCTGGCGGCGTCGAACACGAGGACCGGGTCGATGCGGCCATGGGTGGTCTCGACGACGTGGGCGTGGGGGTTGCTCGCGCGAATCCGGCCGGCGATCCGCGCCACCGTCTCGGCGCGGTGCGCCGGCGGAACCCGGTCAGTCTTGTTGATCAGGACGAGTGAGGCCGACGCGAACCGGGCCGGCGGTAGGCCGCCCGTGTCGACGGTGTCGAAGTAGGCGGCGGCGTCGACCACGTCGACGAGACCGCCGGGGCGTACGCGGTCCACGCCGCTGAACCGGATGAGCCTGGCGAGATGCGGCGGGTCGGCCACGCCGCTGGCCTCCACGATCACCGCGTCCAGCCGCAACCGCGGATGGGTCAGTTTCGCCAGCGCCTGGTCCAGGCCGTCCGTGTCCGGCAGGCAACACAGGCAGCCACCCGCGATCGAGGCCGGCTCGTCCACCTGGCCGGTGACCAGTGCGGCATCGACGTTGATCGCGCCGAAGTCGTTGACCACCACCCCGAGGCGCGCCCCAGGCGCCTGGAGCAGGTGGTTGAGCACCGTCGTCTTTCCCGCGCCCAGGTAGCCGGTAAGCGCGATCACGGGTACCCGCACACCCATCCCTGCCCGCCTCCCCCTCCCGGGCCGCACCGCGCCGGTGGCGCGATCCGCATCGCCTGGTGCGCGGATCCCGGGCTCGGGCCACGAAGACTATCCACCCGGGCCGGCCGTCGACCCGGCGGCCACGAGCCGCCCCGCCCCGGGTGCTTCACAAATGGGAACCTCGCGGGGAGCCATAAGGCCCCGCCACCAGAGTGGAAAAGCATCGCCGAGCCCGAAGGTTGTCGTCGGATTGCTTGCTAGGATCGGCGCGCGGGCGGCAGCGCCGAGGCCCGGCGGTCGAGAAGTCCAGTCGTGACCGGCGTCCGCGGATACTCCGGAAGGAAATTCCCGTGAGCAGCAAGCTCAACTGGCTCGTCTGCAAGGTCGGCTGCATCGAGTGCGGCATGATAGAGGACCCGGCGCTGAGAATCATCGGAGTGTATGCGGACGAGCAGGAAGCCATTGCCACCGCCCGCAGTACCGCCCAGACGATCGCGCAACGTTGGGGGATGACCAATCCCGACGAGCCGTACCCGGTGAACGCGACCGAGATGCTGGGCTCGCGAACGGGCGCCGGCTGGATGTGGACACCCGCGGACCACGAGCAGGTCTTCGCGGTGCAGGTCCCGTCCTGACAGCTCGGTTGCCTGCGGGTGGCGGCCCTGTATCGATCCGCTTCCGGACCCGGCCGAGGCGGTTATCCTGCGGTGGCGGTTTTGAGTAGCCGGCCGCTGCCGTCGTAAAATCGTAGAACGGGCGCCCTTGACTGCAGCCAGTGCCGGACCGCGTACTTGTCGGTCGGTTCAGGTCCGTCCACCTGAACGGATCGCATGATGAAGAAGCCGTCCTGGATCGGGACCTGAATCGTCTGCCCGTCGGGCGTGGTCGCCGTGATCCGTGCGACCTCGGTGCTCACCAGTCCACCGGCGGTGTGCACCCTTCGTGGGTCATCAGGCCTGTCCAGCCCGCCAAATTCGTGGCTGCCGGAAACGTCGATGGATACGGGGTCAGGGGCGGAGCGAGTGGGCGCCGTGATGCTCATAAACCCATAGGCCAGTGAGATGTCCGGCCGGCCGGCGGCGTCGAGCGGGATCTCGCACTCGGTCGTTGTTGAGTCAATGGCCAGCAGCACACTCATACTGATCCCCACATTGTCGCGGACCGCCGCTCGCGGGATCAGGCCGAAGGTGGGGGACCGGGCCGGATCCGCTTTGCCGGGACCTGACTGCGCGCATTCCAGGGGGATCGCAGCCTTCTCGGCCGGGGAGAGGTGAACGGCCGTGTTCGTGGAGCTGGTGATCGTGTGGCTGGGGGGTGGCGCGGCCGGGAGCAGCGACACGTGATCGTCGCTGCCCGTCCTCGTACCGCCGAAGGCGACCGCGGCGCTGGTCACGGCGGCCGCGAACACCGTGACCAGCAGGATCGTCCGCCTCGCTGCCCGGCGTCGGCGTTCCCCGGAGACCCGCGCCTCGACGCTGGTCCAGATGTGCTCCGAGGGATGTGCACGCAGATCCCCGGCCGCCGCGCGCAGCCACGCGGCGGTGGTCTCGTCGGTTGTCATGCGGAACCTCCCGTCATCGATCCAATTTCATGTGCCGCGGTGCCATGGGCCGCAGCGTCGGACGCCGCGGTGTCCTGCGCCGATGTCACCTGCTGGTGGTGACGCCCCTGATCGGGCGGCTTCGGCGACTCGGCCCACTCGGAATGCAGCGCGGGGTGCAACCGCAGCTTCGCCAGTCCCCGGGATGCCTGGCTCTTCACGGTCCCGACCGACCGGCCGAGCACCGTGGCCACCTGATCCTCGGAAAGGTCGTCGCAGTAGCGCAGGACGACCACCGCACGCTGGCCCGGCGGCAGCGTGGCCAACGCCGCGGCCAGCCCGGCCCGGTCCTCCACCGCGGTAAACCCACCGCCGTGCCCGGCCGCCTCCGGCACCGTCGCCACGAGATCCTCGGCCACCCGTCGCCGGCTGAACCGCCGCCTGTTCGCGTTCACCAGGATGCGGCGTACGTACGCGTCCGGATGGTCGCTGTCGCGGACCCGACGCCACGCCACAAACGCCCGCGCGAGCGCGATCTGGGTCAGGTCCTCCGCCTCCGTGGCATCCCCGCAGAGCAGGTAGGCCAGTCCCAGCAGCCGCGGCAGCCGCGGTGCGAAGAACTCGCGGAATTCCCGGTGTCTGTCCTCATCCATGCGCCCCTCCACAGCCACCCAGATCCCGCCGAGTGGCCCGCGGGTTGCTCCGTCGGGAAACTTTCGTCCCATTCGCCGGCGGCGGAGCCGGCGACCAGCGAAGACTCGCTGGTCGCCGCGGCGGGACGGGGGCTACCTTCGTCGAAACGAGGTGAGTGCCAGGTGCGCACGAACCCGACGGCTCCACGGGATCTCTGCCCGGAGTTGCCGGCTGACCCTGGTCACCAGGGTCCAGGCTTTGTCGGACTGCTGTGGCCTGGCCGGCCCTGGGGCGAACACCGCGGCTTCATGGACCGCGACAAGGTCCGCGACCGGTTCCGCGAGACGTGACGACGCGTGGCTTTCCGTCGCGGCGACAAGATCTTTCCCGGTGTGGCTGCGCACTAGGGGAATACCCGCGTCGACCAGCCGGTCGACCATCTCCTGGCGCGCCCCCTCGATGCGCGCGGAAACGTCGCTGTTCCCGCGTCTCCGGCGGGCCCGGATCGTCTTGGCGACCGGGACGGCGCCGACCACGAGCAGCGCCGCGCCGACGACGACCGGCAGAGCGACGAGGACCGGCGGCCAGTCACCGTCGCGTGCCTCGGTGTTTTCGGCGTCGTCGGTACCGCCGGACCGGTGGGGCAGGGAACCGGGCACCTGCCCCGCCTGGGATGCTCCGCCGGCACCTCCCGCCGCGGACGGCGGACCGCCGGCCGGGTCGGGGTCCGGGCGCGGTAGTGGCTGCGCGTCGGCCCGGTCGTTGCGGGGGGATGGGTCGAACGACACCCAGCCGGACTCCTTGAACAGCACTTCCGCCCAGGCGTGGACGTCGCGGCCGGTGATGCGGAACTCGCCGGACTGGGCGTCGGGGCGCGGCGCGAGATACCCGAAGACCACCCTGGCCTCGTAGCCGAGTGAGCGGACCATGACCGCGAACGCGCTGGCGAACTGTTCGGAGGTGCCGCGACGGTCGGCGAGGAGCCGGCTGATCTGGTAGAGACCGTGTCCCGCCGGGGCATCGACGCTGTCGTCGTAGCGGTACTGACCGCTGCGGAGAAACAGGTCACGGACCGCCTGCACCTGCGCGAGCGGAGTACGCGCGGACGCCGCGGCCCGGTCGGCGGCGTCCCGGACAGCCCGGGGAACGTCGTAGTCGGCCCGCTCCGTCATCCGGACCGGAACATCGACGGCCAGGCGGTCGTCGTCGTCGACGACCGGGACCGCACCGACGACCGAGTAGCTGGCGGGCACGGGTCGGTCGGACGGCACGACGATGTCACCCGTCGACGGGTCCACCCCCATGCCGCTGACGGACAGCCGCAGGGGGCGTCCCAGGGCCGGAAGCCAGGTGAGAGACCCTGGCTTCACAACGGTGACGCCGATCTCCTCCTCGCGGCTGGGCACCGTGACCGGTGGCGACGGCAGCCGCTGGTCCGCTCGCCGGTACGCGGCGGAGGCCGTCCAGTAGACGCCGTCGAAGTCCGTCAGGGTGACGGCACGCAGCTTGTCCACCGCCGTCGCGGAGTGGACAACCAGCTCCGGACCAAGGTCAGGGTCCTTGCCGTGCGCCAGGGCCGGGAACGCGACGAGTGGGTTGATGGTGGAGCGCGGTGTCACGGGCTGGGCGACGAGCGACTGGGCGTCGAAGCGAGCGGTGTCGCCCGAGCCACCGGGCACGATCGGCACGAACAGCAGCGCCAGGACTATGGCTGTGAGGGCGGCCGCCGGCGGAGCGAGACCCCGAAGGATCTTCACGGCCCGGCCGGGTCCGGGCCCGGGCCGGGTGCCGGCGAGGCGTGGACCGGCCGGCACCCCGCGCCGACCTCCCCTGCCGGACGTCCGGCCGGGCGTCCGGCCGAACATCGTCGTCGACGCCTCGCGCCAGCCGCCCGCCATGATCTGTCGGGTGGCAAGCTGCGCCGCCACGACCAGTGCGAAGCCGGGTCCGAGCCAGCCCGCGGGGGGGCCGATGGAGGCGCCGACCGCCAGGCCGACCACCGCACAGACCAGCGGGGGAAGGGCGGGCAGCAGGGCGTTGCGCCGGCGCTGGACGAGTTCGGCGCTGAGCAGGGCTGCGACCCCCACGGCCAGGACGACCGCGGCGAGCTCCGGTCCTTTCGCCTGCACCGGCAGGCCGCTGGTCAGCAAGCGGCGGGGCCCGTCGAGGACGTGGCGGCCCGGCGTGAGCACCACCAGCACGTAGGCGATCAGGCCGGCAGCCGCTGTTGCCGTGCGGGTCGCGGCGGTGAGCCGGGTGCGGACGAACAAGATCCCGCTGAGTCCGACCGGCACCACGACCCCGCCGAGGATCGCCAGGTCGAACCGTCCGATGGCGCCGTCCGACCGGTAGCCGCCGAACACCGGCGCGAACACCAGGCCGCTGAGGAGGGACAGCGCGGCGGACAGCGCCGTCGAGAGCACGACGTCCAGGCGACCGCCCCGCTGTTCGGCGGGGACGCGGACGGAGCCGGCACGGGAGGCGGAGCCGGCACGGGAGGCGGAGCTGGCACGGGAGGCGGAGTCAGGAACGGAGGCGGCGGTCACGAGGCGCCCAACCGGCGCCATGCCGCGACGGCGTCGACGGCAGTCGGAGCGCGCAGCACGACCGCGCCGGGGCGTGGCAGGGCGGTGGGCCGCTCGAGGTCGGCTCGGAGTGAGATCACGACGACCAGTGCGTGCCGGCCAAGCCGGGACAGCAACGGGGCAGTGACCCCGTCGTCATCGCCGGTCACGACGACGACGCACCCGCCGGGGTCGATCCGGTCCACGGCGCGCAGGACCACAGGGGCCGTCTCGCCCTGGACCGGGCGGGCCGCGGCGAGACGGTCCAGCGGGTCGGCGGCGACCGGAGCGCCGGTGTCGTTCTCGCCGATGATCCGCAACGTTGCGGGCCGCCCCCGGGAGGCGGCGCCGAGCACCCCGCCGAGGGTGAACGAGGCGGCGACCTCGACGGCCTCCTCGAAGCGTGCCTCGTCGAGCACCGACGCGCGCGCGTCGAGTACCACCGTGACCGTGGGCTCGTCGGCGTCGATGTGTTCCTTGACCATCAACGTGCCGGTGCGTGCGCTCTGCTTCCAGTGGATGTGGCGCGGGTCGTCGCCCAGGGTGTACGCCCGCAGCGACGAGAACGCCGCCGTGCCCGCCGTGGCCGTGCCCCGTACCTGTCCTTCGACGTCGAGGACGACACCCGCCGGCGGGTGCTGGAGCGGATGTACCCGTGGCCGCACCCAGACGGTCAACTGGCCCTCGACCAGACGGGACCGGCGAAACAGGCCGAGCGGATCCCGGCGCTCGACCGTGACCGGGCCGAGCACGAGCGTGCCGCGTCGCGCTCCGGGCACGGGATACTGCACGGTTCGCCGGGAGCCGGGAGCCACCGTCTCGATCCCCAGCTCAAGCGGCTCACCATCGATCCGCTCGACGGCCACCAGGCGCGGCGCCGGCCACCGGGAGTCGTTGCGGGCGACCAGCCGGCCGAGCGCGAACTCGCCGACCGTCAGCCGGTCGGGCAGCACCGTGCGGCTGACCGTGAGCTGGGGTCGCACCAGCACGGTCGCGGCGGCGAGCAGCGCAGTCGTGGCGGCGGTCACGGCGAGGCCGACGAGCATCGGGNATCCCGCCGCGACCCCCAACGCATACGTTCCGACCACCGCACCGAGGAATCCCCATCCGACGGGCGTGACCACGGCGGCCGTCGCCCGTGCCGCGTCCGCCGCCCGGGTGGCCGTTGACGTCGCCACGAGCTAGTTCGCCTGGGTTCGGGTCGGCGCCGGGACGCTTGCGAGCACGTCGTCCAGGACGTCGGTCACGGAGATGCCGCGGACGTCGGCGTCGGCCGTGAGCAGGAGCCGATGGGCCAGCACCGGCCGGGCGACGGTCTTGATGTCGTCGGGGACGACGTACCCGCGTCCCTGGCCGTAGGCGAGCGCCTGCGCGGCTCGCAGCCAGCCGATACTGCCTCGGGGGCTGACTCCCAACCGCAGCTCGGGTCGTGTCCGTGTCCTCGCGGCGAGGGTCGCCACGTACTGCACGATCGAGGGCGAGGTGTGTGCCTGCCGGACCGCCGCGACGAGCTGGCTCACCACCTGGGGCGAGGTGACCGGCTCGAGATACGCGGCGGCCCCGGCCGAGTCGGCTCCGGTGAGTATCGCCATTTCCGTCGCGAGATCAGGGTAGCCCACCGAAAGGCGCATGAGGAAGCGGTCCAACTGCGCCTCGGGCAGCCGGTAGGTGCCTTCCATGTCGATAGGATTCTGGGTTGCGACGACCATGAACGGCAAGGGGACCTGGTGGGTCTCGGCGTCCACGGTCACCTGCCGTTCCTCCATGACCTCCAGCAGCGCCGACTGTGTCTTCGGGGAGGCCCGATTTATCTCGTCGCCGATGACGACATTGGCGAAGACCGCGCCCGGGCGGAACTCGAAGCGGGCGATGTCGGATCGCCACATCGATATTCCGGTGATGTCCGAGGGAAGCAGGTCGGGGGTGAACTGGACGCGCTGCGACGTGCCGCCGATGGTGGCGGCAAGCGCCTTGGCCAGGGAGGTCTTGCCGACGCCCGGGACGTCTTCGACCAGCAGATGGCCGCCGGCGAGCAGGCACGCGACCGCGAGTCGGACCACCTCCGACTTGCCGTGCACAACTCGTTCGACGCTGGCGACGATGGCGTCGTGTATGTGCGCGAAGGTCGCCCCGCTGCCGCCCGGATAGGCGATATCGCCAGGCGAACCGAGTGGCGGGTAGGCGGCTTCCGGCTGGGAAGTATAGGTCATCGTTCCCTCATGTGAATATGGTCCGGGGCGTTCAGTGGCCGTCGGCGACCAGGCACTGCGGCGAGTTCGCAGCGGCCGGGGGCGGTGTTCCGGTGGTCGTCACCAGCGCGGCGACGGAAAAGCAGTGCACACTGCCGTCGAGATTGCCGGAGCGCCAGGACTTCTGGTCCCGTTCTACTTCGAAACCATTGTCGCTGCCATCGACGTAGACAAGGTACCCTTTGATTCCGAGTGGTTCCCCTTTGCCGCCGAAGGACACCTCGACGATTCCCGGGCTGGGCGAGTCGGCGACGAACGGGATCGGCAGGAGGAACGGAACCGTCGCTGGAGCTCTCGCTGGTGCCGGCGTCCGGCCCTGCAGCGCCAGCCCAATCCCGGAGCCGGCACCCACGATCGCGACGGCCAGCACGGCCGCCGGCAGCCGCCACGGCCGCCGGCGCCGGCCGTGGGCGGCGGCCGCATCCGCGGCCGGCCGGGGCGGGGCGGGAACGGTGGCGTCCGCGGTCGCCAGCGGTTCCCCTCGGCGCGGGCGGGAACTGTCGCCGGGCGCCACGGTGGGGCCGTTCGTCCGGCCCGCCTGTGCCGTCGGCTGGGCGGGTGCCAGGGCGGCGGCGGACAGCGCGCCGACCAGCTCGTGGGCCGTGGGCCGAGCTTCCGGCGCCTTGGCGAGGCAACTGTCGACCGTCGCCCACAGTGGTTCGGACAGGTCGGCGGGCCGCGTGGGAGGCAGCTCGAGATGCGCCCGAAGGAGAGCCGCATCGTTGTCGCCGTCGAAGGGTCGCCGGCCGGCGAGCAGTTCGTAGGCCATGACTCCGAACGAGTAGACGTCGGAGGCGGAGGTCGCCGGGCGTCCGGCCGCCAGTTCCGGCGCCAGGTAGGCCGTCGTCCCCATCAGCCGGGTGGCTCTGGTGAGCGAGGAGTCGCCGGCGGCCCGCGCGATCCCGAAGTCGGTCAGCCGTGCCACCAGCTGCGCGGCGCGGCGTTCGACGAGCACGTTTTCCGGCTTGACGTCGCGGTGCACGATGCCGGCGTCGTGGACGGCCGCCAACCCGTCGGCCACCTGGGCGAGCAGCGCGACTGCCTCCGCCTCGGCGAGGCCGCCGGCCGCCATCGTCCCCCGCAGGTCCTCGCCGTCGACGAGATCCATGACGATCGCCAACGTCTCACCCTCGGCGACCAGATCGTGGACCCGGGCCACATTGCGGTGCCGCACCCTGGTCAGCGTGGTCCGCTCCCGCAGGAATCTGGCGACGGTCTCCGGCTCGTCCGCCAGGTCGGAGCGCAGCACCTTCACCGCGACGGGCCTGCCGTTGTCGCGACGCCGTCCCCGCCACACCTGGCCGGTGGCACCCCGACCGATCCTGCTGTCAAGCAGGTAGTTGCTGCCGAGCGCCCGCCCACCGGCGGGGGTCGGGACCACCGGCAGCGGCGCGGTCGGCGGTCGAGTCTCGAGCTGGTCGTAGGCGCGAGCCAGGAGCGCGGCGAACTCGCCCGCCGTCGCCGGTCGCTGCCGTGGATCGGTCGCCATCCCCCGGCGGACGACGTCCTGGACCGCGGCGGGGACGCCGCACCCCGCGAGATCGGGAGCCGGGCCGGTGAGCATCCGCAGCACAAGGTCCTGGTCCCCGGCGCGGTCCGCGTACGGGACCCGGCCCGACAGGAGCGTGAAGACCGTCGCGGCGAGGGCGTACACGTCGGAGGCGATGGTCCAGTCGGCCCCGCCGAGCACCTCCGGCGGCCGGTAGCCGACCGTCGGCCCGGGTCCGTCGTCGGCCAACGCGGGTAGCAGCGGGGGTGCCAGCGCGACAGCCTCCGCGGGCCCGGTCAGCAGGTTCGCGGGGGTGATGTTGCCGTGCAGCAGCTCGTCGGCATGCAGGGCGTCGAGGCCGGCCGCGCCGCCGACCGCGGCGCGCAGCACCACGGCCGCGGGCAACGGTCCCTCGGCACGCAGCCGGTCATCGATCGATCCCGTCGCCCGCTCGCTGACCAGAAAGCAGGTGCCGTCGTCGGCGCGCCCGACCTCCAGCACGGGCCAGAGGTGGGGGTGGGCCGGAAGTGCCAGAAGATCCTCGGCCTGGTCGAGGAAACGGCCGAGGACGGGTTGGTCGAGGCGGCCGAGGAGGTGTACCGCCACGGCGAGGTCGTCGGCGAGCCGCGTGGCGGCGATCACCGGGCCCAGCCGACCGGCGGCGAGGGTCCTCTCGACGCGGTATCCGGGTAGTACGGGCGCCGGGCATGCGGCCGCCGTCTCCTGTGGTCTCACGGTCGAAACGTGCCCCCGTCCACGCATCGGCTCGGACTGCGCCCGGCGGTGGTCGGCGCGCGTGACTACGACCGGGTACTCGTCCTGGCTGCGGCCGTCCCGCCACGCTGCGCCGACGGTGGCGAATGCACTAGCGGAATGCTGCGAGTCAGAAAGTAGCGTGGCCGCGCCGGACCGCCGCAGGGTGGCGCCGGAGAGCGACCGCGTCACTGTCCCGCCACGGCTTTGGCCGACCCGGGTGTGCCCGCGCGGTCCTCGGGCCAGTCGACCGCCGGCTCCCGGACCGGGTCCAGCACCTGCACGAGCTCCGGGTTTCCTCGGGCCACCAGCAGGGCCCGACCGGGAGGCCACCGCCCGAACCCCGAACGTGGCAGCCGGAGGTCGAACACCTCGCCGTCCACCGGCGACGTGGGGCACAGCAGCAGCCCGGAGCGGGACCGTAGGGCGCCGGCGACCCAGCCCCGGTAGCGGCTCGCGATCAGGTCCTCGGTGGTGCCGGCGGCGACGAGGATCGAGCCGCTGTCGCGTGCGGTCCGCAGGAACCGTTCGAGGAGGGCCGCCGCGCCTGCGTCGCCGACCAGCTCGGCGTCGTCCACGACCACCGCTACCGGCCTTCCCGACGTTGCGCACTCGTCCACGTGCCGGGCCAGATCGTCCGCGCGGTGGCAGACCTCCACCACCCCGGGCAGCGCGGCAAGGCCCCGCAGCGGCGACTGTCGGGGAGCGGCCAGGACGACGGGCAGCTCACCGTCGACCCGGCCGCGCAGGGTCTCGATGATCGAGACGAGCGCGCTGCTCCGGCCCGATCCCACCGGACCCGCCACGACGAAGCTGCCGCCGAGCGCGCTGAGATCGACGTCGATCGGCGCGAGATGGTCACCGCCGACCACCGGCGTGCAGACGGCGTGACCCGCGGCCGGCGTGGCATACGCCGCCCGTGCCACCAGCGGAGTTGCCACGTCGCGCAGTCTGATCCGCTCGGGCAACGGGTCGAGTCGTCGCGGTCGTCGGTGCTCGGGCGTGCTCTCCCAGCGACGGCGGGCCTCGGCGGCGAGGTCGACGACGGCGGCGGCGTCGGAGCAGACGACCTGCACCTGCTCACCGGTGGCCGCCCACACCGCGCGGCCGGCGGGCATCCCCCGGGGCACGCGCCGGCGGTCCAGGCCGTAGACGGCGAAGTCCTCGTGGTCGGCCTGGCGCAGCACCAGCCGGGACTCGACCATGCCGCTGATGCGGTAGCTGAACCCGGAGCGGTCCGTGCTGAGGACGACGAACACCCCGGCGGACGGGCCATGACGCAGCAGCCGCTCGACGGCGTCGACGAGGCGACCGCCGTCGGTGTCGGCGTACCGAGCGTGAAACCCCTCGAGCTGGTCCAGCAGGACCACCAGGTACGGAAGCTGATCGGCCGGAGGTGCACAGGCGCGTTGCTCGGCCAGCGATCCCTGCCCGGCGGCGGCGAGCTGGCGCTGCCGGCGGGTGATCTCGCGGTCGAGGAAGGCGAAGAGTCGGTCGAGGCGGGCCAGGTCGGTGCCATCGACGACCGCGCCGGTGTGCGGCAGGGCGGCCAGGCCCCGCATGGCACCGTTCCCGCAGTCGATCGCGTAGAGGTGCACGTCCGCCGGGCTGCCGGTCTCGGCGAGGCCCGCGGCCAGCGTGCGCAACACGGTCGACCTGCCGCTGCGGACGGTCCCGGCGACAGCCAGCGCGCCGGTCCGTTCCAGATCGACGACAAAGAGGTCCTGAACCTGGTCCGCCGGCCGGTCCGCGAGCCCCAGCGCCACGGCAACCGGCGAGTCGCCACGTGGCACCGCCGCAAGGTCGGTTCTGGTCAGCAGCTCGGGCAGCGGGGGCAACCAGGGCCGTCGCGGTTCGGCCGCCCCGGTCTGCCGGGCGGCCGCCCGGACGTCGTCGATGATCACGTCGAGGTCGGTCCGGCCGGTCTGATCAGCCCGCTGCGGCTGCGATGGTGCACCGCCGGCGTCGGCGAGTCGCCGGGGCACGACCCGCGCTGGCCCGGCGGCGAGTGCGGCAGCCGGCCTGGGCCAGCCGACGCGCGCGGTCTGGAAGGCCGTCAGCTCGCGATGGCCGGTGCGCAGGTAGGCCCGGCCAGGTGTGCGGCTGGAGAGGTGGGCCGCGTCCGGCACGTCGACGACGTCGGTGCTGTCGGCCTGGCTGGTGACCCGCAGGCAGATCCGGAGGTTGACGTTGGCCCGCAGCTCCGGGGTGACCACGCCGGCCGGTCGCTGGGTGGCGAGGATCAGGTGCACGCCCAGGCTGCGGCCCCGCATGCCGATGCCGACCAGTCCCGGCACGAAGTCGGGTACCTCCTCGACGAGGGTCGCGAACTCGTCGACGACGATGACCAGCCGCGGCAGCCGCCCGGCCCCCGACACCCACAGCTCGTCCACGTCCTTGGCGCCGGCCGCCGCCAGCAGCCGTTCGCGGCGACGGAGTTCGGCGCTCAGCGACTCCAGCACCCGGCCGGCATGGTGACCGTCCAGGTCGGTCACGAGGCCGACGCAGTGGGGGAGCGCCGCGGCGGTGGCGAAGGCGCTGCCACCCTTGTAGTCCACGAGCAGAAACGTCAGGGCCTCCGGGGAGTTGCCCAGGGCGAGCGAGGCGACCATCGTCTGGAGCAGTTCGGACTTGCCCGATCCGCTGGTGCCCGCGACGAGCGCGTGCGGTCCGTCGCGGCGGAGGTCGGCCGTCAGCGGACCGTCCACACCGACGCCGAGCAGCATCTCGGTCGACTGCTCCCCGCCCCCAGCCCCGCCCCCAGCCTCCTGCCCGGGCCTGGCCCCGGCCGCCCAGCGCGCCAGCGTGGCGGCGGGTGAGGACTCGGTGAGACCGGCGAGTTCGACGTACCGCAGCGACTCGGGCAGTTCGGCGCCCGGCCCCATGCCACCGAGCAGCCGCAGCGGCCGCAGCGCCCGGGCGACGTGCTCGGCCAGCTCCCGCGGCATCCCGTCGGCGACGACACCGTCCACGGTTGCGGTGGTGGGCCGCCTGATCCGCAGCCGACTGCCCGCCGGGCCGTCGGCCGTCACGGTGGCCCGACACTCGTCGGGCAGACTCGCTTCGTTCACGTCGAGGCACACGGCGTACACCCCGACGGCGGGCCCGTCGCGGAGGACTTCGGTGAGGCCACGCAGCGCGCGCAGTCGCCGAGCGCCGTCCAGCAGCAGGACGTAACGGCGGCCGGCGGGACGCGGATCGGGCGGGCCGGCGGCCTGCCCGACACGCCGCTCCTCGATGAGCCGGCGCAGCTCGGCGAGCCTCGCCTCGGCCTGGTCCGCATCGACCCCGACCGATCGCCAGGGCGCCTCGGCGGCTGTCGACGACGGCCGTAGATGCGGCAGCCACGTCGTCCACTCCCAGTCCGTCGCGGTGTCCGGTTCGCCGGTCAGCAGCACCAGACCCACGGCGTCCGGATCGTGCAGGACGGTCACCTGGACGACCAGCGCCCGCGCCGCGGCCAGCACCGCGGGCCGGCATCCGGCCAGGCCGACGACGCCGGCGGTCGGTAGATCGATCGTGACCGGCACGAGCCGGCACATCGGCACGTCGACCGCCCCGTCCGGGTCGGCGATCCGGACGTCGAGGGCGCTGGTCGCCAGCCCGCACCGGAGCCGGAGGAAGTCGTCGCTGTCGACGCGCCGTTCCCACAGCCGGCCGGTCGGCGCGACGACGGTCGTCAGGAGCGTCGCCGGGTCGGGGAGCTGCGCTCGCAGGCGGAGCTCCTCGGCCTGGGCGAGCGTCGCGAGCTCGGCCCGCAGGGCGGCGAGCCGGTCGGCGTGGTCCCGTACCTGACGATGGTGGTCGGCACGCCCGGAGCGTCGGTCGCTCCAGACGTTCGCCACCAGCATCACGGGTGACAGCACCATGAAGACGAGGTAGTAGCGGGCGCCCGGCAGCAGCGCGAACAGTGCTCCGGCAACCAGCAACGGCATCGCCACCGACACCAACGGGAACCGGAACGCCCGCGGCTCCACCGGGGCCGCGGGAACGCCGAACGTGGGCTCCGGTCGAAGGTCCGGAATTCGTGGTGGTCGGTTGACCACGTACCCGGGACCGAGCGGGTCGGCGGTGAGGACGTCGCTGACCCGCGCTGATCGACGCAGCTCGAGCACCGTCTCACCGAGCTGGAACACGTCGCCGGCACGCAGCGCCACCCGGTCGTCGAGTCGGTAGCCATGCCAGGACACCCCGTTGCGGGAACCCGCGTCGGACAGTTCGACCCGGTCGGAGTCGATCGTCAGGATCGCGTGGTCCCGGCTCACCTCGGGATCGGACAGCACGATGTCGTTGCCCGGGTCGCGCCCCACCCGCACCTCGCCCGAGAGCGGCAGCGCCGCGGTGGACCCGGCGTGCAGCCCGCCGACCACGGCGAGCTGCCACTGCCCTTGCCCGGTCGGCTGTCCTTGCTCAGTCGACTGTTCTTGCCGGTTCGGCGGCGAAGCGGGAACGGGCCGGCCGAGTGCCACGACCGAGCCCGGGAGCAGCCCCGCGTCGGTGAGCGTCAGCGTGTCATCCAACGGCGCCGTACCCGCGTACAGCGCCTCGCCGGCACCGACGCGGCGGACATCGACGCGGCGGGCCGGTACTTCGTGGGTGGCGCCGCGGAACGTCCGCAGCGCCGACCGGACGTCGCCGACCCGGGTGTCCGGACCGATCGCGACGGAGACGACCTGCCGGTCTCCGCCGCGATCGACGAGTTCGAGGTCGAGGTCGAGGTCCATGGTGGTGGGCGGCTGTGCGCGTGGAGACGTCGCCTGATCGCCTTCAGGCGCCGGCGGCGGTCAGCGCCTCGGCGCGGCGGCGGACCTCCTCGGCGGCGGAGGTGAGCGCCGCGGACAGGCTGCGAAGGGCCGGCCGGTACTCCGATTCCCAGGAGGCGCGGAACCGGTCCGCGGCGCCGCCCTTCCAGTTGGCGTTGTGCACCTGGGTGGTCAGCTCCGACAGGAGCGTGTCGACCGCGCCGCTCTGCCGCTTGAGGCTCACATTCAGGCTGTTGAGATCGCCGATCTCGGCACCGATGACTGCCATCCGACACCTCCGGACTCGTGTTCCACAGACGGTCTGTGGCGCGATGCCGAGGCTAGGGAGAGCGGCGGCCGATGGGAATCGGGAACCCTTCCCATGGTTTCTAGCGCCGCAGCAGGTGCAGATCCTCCTTGGTGACCAGGCGCGTGGCGATGGCGTATTCGGCGAGGTTGGTGAGCGCGTTCCACCCCGTCAGGTTCGGTACGCCGGCGTTGGTCAGCCGGGTCCGGAGGTGCTCGATCCGCTTCACCAGCGTGGTCCGAGGCCAGTCGAGCCGGGCCGCCGCCGCGCCGTAGCTCTTCGGGTACGGGTCATGCCGGGGCGGGTCCTCGAGGTACCCCGCGAACAGCGCGACCATCGCCAGCCTGTCCGCGCTGTTCACCACCACGCCCTCGCCGGCCGATGTCGAGGTCCCGACCACGGCCGCGACCACCACCTGGTCCTTGCGGGGAACGGTCACCTGCAGCGAGTAGGTGCCGGCAGCGCCGTCCAGGACGACCCGCACCGGCGCCTCGACGGCGACTCGACGACCGGGCGGGACCACACTGCGGAAACCGAACTCGTCGACGACCGCGAACAGGCGCCGGCCGCTGTCGTTCGACAGCCACCAGGTGCCGCCCTCGTCGCAGAGAGACCCGGCAACGCGGGAGATCGCCGCGTCACCGATCGCCAGCCGTGCCGTGCAGTCGTGGGAGCGACCGAAGGTGAACCGCTCCCCCGGGACAAGCGGATACGAGTGACCGTCGAGCTCCACCTGACCGGCCATCTGAGGGAACCCCTTCCCGTTCTGCCGCAGCGTGCTGTGTCCGTATCATCGCCGCCAGCCCCGAGAGGAGATCTGTGAGCCCCGGATCGCGCACCGCCACCCCCGCCGCGGCCCGCCGGGTCCCGCGAACCGTCCGCCGGCTGGTGGCGTCGCGCGGAAGCCTGGTCCGTAGCCGCCTCGCCCTGTCGGCGGTGCTGCTCCTGGTCGTGGCCGGCGTCTCGACCGGCACCGGGTACCGGGTGTCGAAGTCGGTGCTCGGGAACGGGAGCGCGTATCTGCCGGCCGGCCACGGCATCGCCCACGCCAACGCGGCCGCCCGGCAACCTGACGCGCAGCTCGAGGGCTCGTTGGCGACCGGGCGGCAGCGGCTCGAAGTCGTACAGGCCGGCCGCCTGCTCTACGCGATCAACAAGGACACCGGGGTGGTGTCGCAGGTCGACACGTCCCGGATGACGGCGACCACCGTCGTCGACCAGGCGTCGGATCGCGGCGAGAGGTCCCTCGTGGCCGGCGGCCTGAACGCCTATGTCGTGTCGAAGACCGGCACCACCGGCTCGGTCGCCCTGCTCGGGCCCGGCCACGGTACGGGCAGACCCATCAGGCTGGAGAAGAAGATCGTCGGCCAGGTGGCGGACTCGGCGGGAACGCTGTGGATCCTGCTCGCGGACGGAAGCCTGGTCCAGGTGCGGGGCACCAGCCTGGTCGGCAGCCCCATCGACGTCGGCGGGGACACCCGGCTCCTGCTGACCCTCCTGCACGACCGGCCGGTGGTCGTACGCGCGGACGCAAACAAGCTCGTCGTCGTGCGGCCCGACCACACGACGCACCGCGTCCCGGTCACGCTGCCGGCCGGCGTACCGATCCGGGTCTCGGCGCCGAGCGAATCCGCGACGGCGGTATGGCTGATCATCGTCCCGACCCGGCAGCTCATACGGGTCGACGTCGACAGCGAGACCGTCGGTGATCCGGTCGACCTGGGGCCGAGCGCGGACCCCCGGTACGGCGACCCGCTGGAGGTGCACGGCCGGGTCTATGCGCCCGACGACACGAACCACCAGGTCCTGAGGTTCGACGCGGCGTCCCTCACGAAAGCGGACCCGCTCCCGCTGCCAGCGAACGGTTCAGGGAACGTCGAGCTCAAGGTCGACGGCGGCTGGCTGTGGATCAATGATCAGTACGCGAGGGTCGCCACCGCGATCAACCCGGACGGCAGCAGCTTCAACATCGACAAGGGAGACGGCCCTGGACTCGGCGCGGGCGCGGCGGGCCTGCCTGGTCAGGGCGCCCCGTCACTGCCCGGCCCCGCGCTGTCTTCGACTCCACCCACGCCCGACTCCCCACCGGTGCCGCGGACCGTGCCGAACCCGTTCCGCCCGAGCACCCCGCCGACCCGTGCCCCGGAATCCGTCGCCCCGTCGGCAACTGCCCGGCAGACCGCTGCCCCGCCGGCCGCTGCCCCGCCGCCTGCCGCCCCGCCGCCCGCCGCCCCGTCGACCAGCGGACCGTTGGCCGACCGGCCAACGCAGCCGCTCGCCCCGGGACCGCTCGCCCCGCGACCGCTCGCCTCGGGGCCGCTCGGCGGGGGGCCGCCCGCGGCACAGTCGCCCGCCGTAGGACCCACCGGGCCGGTGGCGCCGAGCAGCGTCGGGCCGGGTGGACCTGGACCTGGCGGGGTGCCGAGGGTCGCGGTGCCCAACGTCATCGGTCTGAGCCAGACCGAGGCATGCGCCCAGCTGCGCTCGAAGCGTCTTGACTGTCGCCCCGAAGCCGACGGCAAGGGCGGTGGCGCCACCGGGTCCGTCGTCGACACCGACCCACCGGCCAGGACCTCGGTTCAGGAGAGGTACATCGTCGTCGTCCACTACCGGGATCGGATTACGGTGCCGGGCCTCACCGGGAGCACCGTGGCCGCGGCGTGCGGGACCGTGAGCGATCTGGGGCTGACCTGCGTCCAGGCGCCCTCAGGGCTCGCCGCGAGTGCGGCCGGGCTCAACATTGTCACTGCCCAGACGCCAGCGGCCGGTGCGCGGGTCGACACCGGTGGACAGGTCTCCGTCACGTTTCCCAACCAGATCGCGGTGCCCCAGCTCACCGGCCTGGCCGCCGATGACGCCTGCAACCAGGCGAAGGCGGTGGGCTTCGTCAACTGCAGCGGGACCGACATCGGCCCTGCACCGGCCGGCCAGGCCCCGGCGACCGTCGTCAACCAGACGCCGGCGGTCGGCACGGGAGCGGCACCGACCGGCCCGATCACCGTGCAGTACTACGGGACCGCGCAGATCACTGTTCCCGACCTGACGGGGATGAGCCCCGCGGCCGCCCAGGCGGCGCTTACCAGCAAGGGCCTCGTACCCGCCCCTTCGCCGGACGAGGTCACCAACCAGCCGAACGTGGTCCATTCCCAGAGTCCGGCCGCCGCAACGGCGGTGGCGTCCGGTACGCAGGTGCAGTACGTCTACGAGGATGCCGCGCCGGTGCCGCTGTATCTGCACAAGCGGGCGGGGGATCCGTTCTACCTGTTGAGCACGGAGGCAAGCGTGGCGGGTTACAGCAACCAGCGCAGCCTCGGCAACGTCTTCCCCGCCTCGTCGCCGGGCGGCGGGACCACCGCCGTCTACCGTTACCGCTGTGACAATGTCTGCGGATCCGGGACTACCTACTACTTCTCGATGAGCAATGTTGCCAGCTTCAATCCGGGCTGGGTCAACGACGGGGTCGCCTTCTACGCCTATGCGCAGCCGCCGGCGGGTGCCTCGTCGATTGCCGCCATGTTCAGCCCTGGGGACAGTTCCTGGGTCTGGGCTGTCGATCCCTCGTCCGAACACGACATCTACGCCGGCCGGGGGTACACCAGCGGGAACAACTTCACGCTGGGATACGTCTGGCCGTGACGTGCCACCAGCCCTCGGGCGGTGGTTGCCACGCACTGCCGCGGCAACCGCCCGAGGGCCGGCGGGGCGATATTCCGCATTCCGCAACCCAAAAATTCCGCAACCCAAACGCGAAGCGCTCAGGGCAGGGGCAGGAGCGGCAAGCTCGGTGGCAGCGGGAGCCAGGGGGCGGGGCCGTCGGTGTGCGAGGCGCCCGGTGACGGCAGATCCTGCACAAGGTCCTCGGCCCCGTCCAGGACCGAGTCGGCCGCGTCTGTGAACGCGTCGACGGCTCTCCCGAAAAATCCGGGTTTCGGCGGTGGCGGCGGTGGCGGGGGAGGCGGGGGAGGTAGCTCGGGCATTTCGACCGGCGGCTGGCACTGGTCCAGTTGCTCGTTGGCGGTCTGCCTGACCTGGTCCGCGATCTGCCCGTCGAGGATGTCGGTGAGGGCCTCCTCCATCGGCTTCAGCCCCGCCTTCGCGCCGCCCATTGCGGCGGCCGCGGACTCGTGGATCAGGTTCTGCACCGGGTCGTCGAGCGGGCACTCGAAGTTCTCCACGACCTGCCGCAGCTTCACGGCCAGCCCGCTCGGCAGTCCTCCCGGCTTGCCGGCGGCGTCCGCCAGCTCGGCGAGCACGGCTCGGGCGCGCACGTCCCGTCCGAGTCCCTGGACCGCGGTGCCCGCCCGTCCCATGGCCGCGCCGAGCCGGTCCAGGGCGGCGTGCACCTGTCGGGCCACGGCCGGCGGCAGGTCGAAACCGTCGGCCAGGGTGGGTATCGTCGCGCCCATCCGGTGCGAGACCTCGGTGGCGGTGTCCAGGTCGTCGGCGACGCCGCGCATCGATCGTGGCTCGAGCCGGAGGTACTCGCTCATGCCCGTCCCCGGCGGTTCTGGTCCCGGACGGCATCCTCGTAGGCGTCCGAGCGGCGCTGCCACGCCGCCTGGTCGCTCGCGAGTTCGTCGGCCGCACGGCTCAGCAGGGTGGCGAGGTCCCACAGCGCGTCGCGGACGGGCAGGACCACGTCCTGCCACCGGCTGACGGCGTTGTTTATGTAGTTGGCGGACCGACCCGTCCACAGCTCCGACCCCACGACGGCATGCACTCTGCCCGCCGCGTGAACCTTGTCGCCGAGTGCCTGGGCATACGCTTCGCATATCGCCGCAAGAGCATCGCAGTCGCCCGGGGTGCCGGGCGGTTTCGGCCCAGGTGGAACAGTCAACCCAAACGGAAAACCCATGGTGCGACGTTAGGGCTGCTCGATGTGCGGCGTCGACGGTAAACCCTACCCAGCGAATGCCACCCAGGCCGGCACCGCTGCCCGACGGATGGAGACGCGGATGAGCATGGCCCCGGGGACGGGCACGGGCACGTGGACGGGCGCGGAGTCGCCCGCGCTGCACGTTGCCGATCGCCACGAGCTGATCCGCGTGCAGGGTGCGCGGGAGAACAATCTCAAGGACGTCAGCATCGAGATCCCGAAACGCCGGCTGACGGTGTTCACCGGCGTCTCCGGCTCGGGCAAGAGTTCGCTGGTGTTCGGCACGATCGCCGCGGAGTCGCAGCGGATGATCAACGAGACGTACAGCGCCTTCGTGCAGGGTTTCATGCCGACGCTGGCGCGTCCCGAGGTCGACGTGCTCGAGGGGCTGACGACCGCGATCATCGTCGACCAGCGGCGGATGGGCGGCGACGCCCGCTCCACGGTCGGCACCGTCACCGATGCGGGCGTGCTGCTGCGCATCCTGTTCAGCCGGCTCGGGCGGCCGCACATCGGCCCGCCGGGCGCGTACTCCTTCAACGTCCCCTCGGTCCGGGCGAGCGGTGCGATCACGGTCGAACGCGGTGCCGCCAAGGCGGTGAAGAAGACCTTCACCCGCACCGGTGGCATGTGTCCGCGCTGTGAGGGCCGGGGCGCGGTCACCGACTTCGACCTGACGCAGTTGTACGACGACAGCAGGTCGATCAACGAGGGTGCGCTCATCGTCCCCGGCTACAGCGTCGACGGCTGGTACGGGCGCATCTTCGGCGGCTGCGGCTTCTTCGACCCGGACAAGCCGATCCGCCGGTTCACCAAGCGGGAGCTGCACGACCTGCTGTACAAGGAGCCGACCAAGATCAAGGTCGACAACGTCAACCTGACCTACGAGGGCCTGATCCCGAAGATCCAGAAGTCGTTCCTGGCGAAGGACGTCGACGCGCTGCAGCCGCACGTCCGCGCGTTCGTGGAGCGGGCGGTGATCTTCACGACCTGCCCCGACTGCGGCGGCAGCCGGCTCAGCGAAGCCGCTCGATCATCGAAGATCAACGGGATCAGCATCGCCGACGCCTGCGCGATGCAGATCAGCGACCTCGCCGGGTGGGTGCGCGAGCTGGCCGAGCCGTCGGTGGCGCCGCTGCTCGCGGCGCTGCACCACACCCTCGACTCGTTCGTGGAGATCGGGCTTGGCTACCTCGCGCTCGACCGGCCGTCGGGCACGCTGTCGGGTGGCGAGGCGCAGCGTGTCACGATGATCCGCCACCTCGGCTCCTCGCTCACCGACGTCACCTACGTCTTCGACGAGCCCACCATCGGCCTGCACCCGCACGACATCGCGCGGATGAACGACCTGCTGCTGCGGCTGCGGGACAAGGGCAACACGGTGCTCGTCGTGGAGCACAAGCCGGAGACGATCGCGATCGCCGATCACGTCGTCGACCTCGGCCCCGGCGCCGGCACGGCGGGCGGCACCGTCTGCTTCGAGGGAACCGTCGCCGGGCTGCGGGCCAGCGGCACCCTCACCGGCCGCCATCTCGACTACCGGGCCGCCCTCAAGGAGACGGTGCGCACGCCCACCGGGCGGCTCGCGATCCGCGGCGCGACGGCGAACAACCTGCGCGACGTCGATGTCGACATCCCGCTCGGGGTGCTGGTCGTCGTCACCGGCGTCGCCGGCTCCGGCAAGAGCTCGCTCGTGCACGGGTCGCTGCCGGCCCTGTTCGGGTCGGCCGGCGCGGGCGGGGGGGCCGGGTCCACGCGGGGCGGCGACGGCGAGGCGGTCGTCGGGGCGGTCGTCGGTGCGCTGGTGTCGATCGACCAGACCGCGATCCGCGGCTCGCGCCGGAGCAACCCGGCGACGTACACCGGACTGCTCGACCCGATCCGCAAGGCGTTCGCGAAGGCCAACGGAGTGAAGCCGGCGCTGTTCAGCGCCAACTCCGAGGGCGCCTGCCCCACCTGCAACGGCGCCGGCGTCATCTACACCGATCTGGCGATGATGGCCGGCGTCGCCACCACCTGCGAGCAGTGCGAAGGGAAGCGGTTCGAGGCCTCGGTGCTGGACCACCACCTCGGCGGCCGCGACATCAGCGAGGTGCTCGCGATGTCGGTGACCGAGGCCGCGGAGTTCTTCGGCGCCGGCGAGGCGCGCACGCCGGCCGCGCACGCCGCCCTCGGCCGGCTCGCCGACGTCGGGCTCGGCTACCTCGGCCTCGGCCAGCCGCTCACCACGCTGTCCGGCGGCGAGCGGCAGCGGCTCAAGCTGGCCACCCACCTGGCCGCCAAGGGCGGTGTCTACGTCCTCGACGAGCCGACCGCCGGCCTGCACCTCGCCGACGTCGAGCACCTGCTCGGCCTGCTCGATCGGCTCGTCGACGCCGGCCGGTCGGTCATCGTCGTCGAGCACCACCAGGCGGTCATGGCCCACGCCGACTGGATCATCGACCTCGGCCCCGGCGCCGGCCACGACGGCGGCCGGATCGTCTTCGAGGGCACCCCCGCCGACCTCGTCGCCGCCCGCTCCACCCGCACCGGCGAGCACCTCGCGGCCTACGTCGGCGCCTGACCGGCGCCTGTCCGTCTCGGCTGTGAGTGAATTGGCATTTCCGCTGGTTAACGTCCGATCGGACCTGCGTGCGCCATATGACCGGTATGTCTGCGAGAATCGCGCCGCTGGGATGCTGAACGCAGGGAGGGCGGCGGGCGTTGGCGAGAAGGCTGGGAAGTTCCTACACCCTGGACAAGGTGATCGGTCGGGGTGCGATGGGCGAGGTGTGGCGGGGCCGCGACGAGAGCGGCGCGCCGCTCGCCTTCAAACTCCTGCTGCCGGAGCTCATGGTGGACCCGCAGATCGTCGCCCGGTTCATGCGGGAACGCTCGGTGCTCCTCCGGGTCGACTCACCCTTTGTCGTGCGGGTCCGGGATCTCGTCGCCGAGCGCGGGGACCTGGCCATCGTCATGGACTTCATCGAGGGTTCCGACCTGCGTCGTGAACTGATACGGCGCCGAACGGTCCCACCCTCGGAAGCCGTGGCGACGATTGTCGACATTCTGACAGGGCTCGATGCCGCACACGCGCTCGGCATCATTCATCGTGATCTCAAACCCGAGAACGTGCTGCTCGACCGGCATGACGGCGGGTATCGCCCGAAGATCTCGGACTTCGGGATCGCCAGGCTGACGGACGCGTCGACGCGGCTGACCATCGGGCAGGGCCTGCTCGGTACTCCGCTCTACATGGCACCCGAGATGATCGAGGAAGGCGTCGCCGGTCCGCCCGCGGACATCTATGCCGCGGGGCTCATGCTCTACGAGCTGCTGTGCGGGGTCACGCCGTTCACCGGGCGAGCGCCGCTGGCGATCCTGCGGGCGCACGTCGACCTCCTGCCCGGCCGCCCGCCGAACCTCAGCGACGAACTGTGGTCCGTCCTCGCCGCCATGCTCGCCAAGGACCCGGCGGCGCGGACCGGGGCCGATCAGTTACAGGCTCTCCTGCCGGACCTGCACGGGTTGCCCGCGAGCCCGCCACTGGCCACCCCGCCGCTGGCCACGCTGACGCCGGGTAGCCTGCCGCCGGCCACTCTGCCGCCTGGCACCGAGTCGCCTGGCACCGAGTCGCCTGGCACCGAGTCGCCTGGCACCGAGTCGCCTGCCGCCGAGTCGCCTGCCGCCGAGTCGCCCGCCACCTCGTCGCCTGACATCACGCCGCCCCCGTCGGTCGGCAACGGTGTGCCGGACGAGCAGGTGCCAGTGCCGCCGTCGGCATCCGCATCGCCCCCGCCGGGCGACGCCGATGCGAGCGGCTCCGGCCCCGACCGACCTGGGGATGCCACCGCCGGGCCGAGCGGGCGGCACCGACGTCGCCTCTTCGTCGTCGCCCTCGGCATCGTCGTGCTGATCGCGGCCACGGCTGCGGCCGTCGTGTCGACCACCGGCTCGTCGTCCGACCCGTCCAAGCGGCTCCTGACCCAGGCACGGGCCAGGGACCAGCAGGCGATGGCGGGGCAGCCCGCCGCCGCGGCCAGCCCGAGTCCCGGTGCCTCCGCTCGCGCCGACGGCGCCGGGCCACCGGCACCGACATCGATGCCGGCATCCGCGTCGACACCGGTACCGGCCTCCGGACTGGCACCGGCCTCCGGACTGGCACCGGGGTCCGCACCGGTACCGGCGTCCGGACTGGCGCCGGCGTCCGGGCTGGCGCCGGCGTCCGGGCTGGCGCCGGGGTCCGCGGCGGCACCGGCACAGGCGGCCGCCAGGCCCGCGGCGAACCCGACGGCCCTGCCCCCGCCGCGCGCGGCCGGTCCCGTCGCCGCGGCGCCGCCCGCGGCCGCCGCCGCCGCGCCCGCGCAGGGCGGCCTCGGCAGGACCTACGCCGACGTCGCGACCCATAGCTGCCTCGACAGCAATGAGCAGGGGCAGGTCTACACGATGGGCTGCAATCAGGGTAATTACCAGCATTGGGTGTACGCGGCCGGGAATGGTGGGGTGCGGCTGAGGAATTTCCAGACCAATAACTGCGTGGGCAGCAGGGTGAATCCCGCGCCGGACGGAACCAGATACCAGGGCACGGTGTACGCCGCCGGCTGCGACGGCGGGGCCGCGCAGCTCTGGACCATGTCCAGCGACAGTGCTGGAGTGACCTTCCGAAACGCCGCCACCGGTGAATGCCTGGACAGCAACGCCGATGGGCGCGTCTACACCCAGGGTTGCAACAATGGCGACTACCAGCGCTGGGGCTAGGGCGGCTGTGGTCCAGGCCCTCCAAGCTGTGCCGGTGGCGGCGGTGAACGGTTTGTCGAGGAATGCCGTGGCGCCGCCCTGACCGTGTTGTTCCGGTGGCCGGCGGCCGGGCCTGCGGCGGTTTACCCCAAGGACTCCCTGGGGCCAGCCATACCCTCGGGATGCCTGTCGGCACCAATGCCACGAGTTCGCCGGGCTGGTTCGCTGGTCCCATGACGCAGGCAGTCGCGCTCCGCGACGTCCGGAAGGTGTACGGCCGCAGGTCGGCGACGGTGGCGGGACTCGACGGGGTGACCCTCGACTTCGGCCGCGGGACCTTCACCGCGGTGATGGGGCCCTCCGGCTCGGGCAAGTCCACCCTGCTGCAGTGCGCCGCCGGGCTGGACCGGCCGACCACGGGCGAGGTCCTCATCGACGGCGAGCCGATCGGCGGCCTGGACGAGACCGCGTTGACCCTGCTGCGTCGCGACCGGATCGGCTTCGTGTTCCAGGCGTTCAACCTCGTGCCGTCGCTGAGCGCCGAGCTCAACGTCGGTTTGCCGCTGCGGCTGGCCGGCCGTCGGCCGCGCCGCAGTGAGGTCCGCGACGTGCTGGCCGCCGTCGGCCTGGGCGGTCACGCACATCACCGCCCGGCCGAGCTGTCCGGCGGCCAGCAGCAGCGGGTGGCCTTGGCGCGTGCCCTGGTCACCCGGCCCTCGGTGCTGTTCGCCGACGAACCGACCGGCGCGCTGGACTCGGCGACCGGCCGGGAGGTCCTGGCGTTGCTGCGCGGGATGGTCGACCGGGACGGCCAGACGATCATCATGGTGACCCACGACCCGATCGCCGCCTCCTGGGCTGACCGGGTGGTCTTCCTCGCCGACGGCCGGGTCGCCGGCGAGCTGAACGATCCCACCCCGCAGACGGTCTCCGCCCGGGTGAACGGGCTCGAGGCCACCGCGTGCGCGCCATGCTGAGCCTCGCGTGGCACACGGTTCGCGCCCGATTCAGCAGCCTGGTTGGTACGTTCGTCGCGCTGGGGCTTGGTGTCGCCCTGCTCGCCGCGATGGCGCTGACCCTCGTCAGCACGCTCGGCGGGCCCGGCACCGGCCCGAGGTGGTACGTCACCCCGGATGTGGTCGTGGCGGGCGCCACGACGGTGAGTGTCACCACCGGCTCCGGCGACGACCGGGAGACCGAGACGGTGCGAACGCAGCGCTCGCGCGGGTTGCCCGCCGATCTCGTCGACCGGCTGTCCGCGATGTTCTCCTCGGCAACGGCGGCGACTACGGCAACGGCGGCGACTACGGCAACGGCGGCGACTACGGCGACGGCGACGGCGGCGAGCCCGGTCCGCATGGTTGCGGATGCCGCGGCGTACGCGGTGGTGGCCGGTGCCCCGGGCGACACCGTCCACCCCTGGTCCGCCGCCGGGCTGCACAACTACACCTGGGTCGCGGGCGCGGCGCCGCGCACCGAGGGGGAGGTCGTGCTCAGCGGGCCTACCGCGCACCGTCCCGGTGATCAGGTCACCGTTCTGACGGCTCGGGGCGCCGAGACGTTCACCGTCAGCGGGGTGTTGCGAACCTCCGCACCGGCCGCGCTGTACATGGTCGACCGGGTCGTCACGGACCTTGCCGGCGGACGGATCGAGGCGGTCGCGCTGACCGCGGGCCCGGGCGAGTCGGTGCCGACGCTGGCCGACCAGGCTCGCGCAGCCGTCGGCGTCGGCGACGGCGACGCGGTACAGGTGCTGCGCGGCAACAGCCGAGCCCGCGCCGAGCCTGACCCGGACGCCGACCGGCGGGAAACCGCGATCGCCCTGCTGTCCGCGACCACCGGCCTGGCGGCCTTCGTCTCGATCTTCGTGGTGTCCGGGACGTTCACCTACGCGGTGGACGCTCGGCGTCGGGAGTTCGGGTTGCTGCGCGCCGCCGGCACGACGCCGCGCCAGGTCTTCCGGCTGGTGCTCGGTGAGGCGCTTGTCGTCGGGGTGCTCGCCGCGGCCGTCGGCGGCGCACTCGGCGCGATGCTCGCCCCCCGGTTCGCGCGATGGCTGGCCGGGACGGGGTTCACCCCGAGCGACTTCACCGCCCGGTTCGTCTTCTGGCCGGTCGCTGCGGCATTCGGGGTCGGGCTGGTCGTCGCGTTGCTCGGCGCCTGGCTGGCGGCGCGCCGCGCCGGGCGGGTGGCACCGATCGCCGCGCTGCGGGAAGCGGCCGTGGACCCCCGGCCGATGACCCTTGCGCGCGTCGTCGTCGGTCTCGCCGCCCTCGGCGGCTGCGTGCCGATGCTCGTGGCGATGTCAGCCGTCCATTCGTCAGACGCGATCGCCCTGGTCCTGCTGTCCGCGATGCTGCTGGTCGTGGCCTGCGCCATGTTCGCTCCGCTGGTCGTCCCGCCGGTGGTGCGGCTGCTCACCGCGCCGCTGGCCGCGTCGTCGGGTGGGGTGGTCCTGCTCGCCCGCCACAGCGCCGTCACCGCCGTCCGGCGAACCGCGGCCACGGCGGCGCCCGTCCTCGTGACCGTGGGCATCGCCAGCGCGACGCTCACCGGTTTCGGCACCCTCCAGGCCGCCACGCAGAGCGCCGCCCATGATCGGATCACGGCCGACGCCGTGGCCGTTCCCGGCGGCGGCGCCGGGCTCGCCGACCCGACGGTTGCCCGCCTTCGGGCCGTCCCCGGCGTCGCGGCCGCCATCCCGGTCACCGAGGACCCCGTCTACGTCAGCGCAGGAGGCGAACCCGAGGAGTGGACCGGTCGCTACGCAACCGGGGCGGATCTCGCCACCGTGCTCGACCTTCCCGTCGTCGACGGGAATTTGGCCGATCTCACCGGCACGGCGACGATCGCCGTTCCGGCCGGACGCTGGAAGCTGGGTGACACCGCCGAGATCTGGCTGGGCGATGCGACCCCGGTGCGGCTGCGCGTGGTCGCGGTGTTCGACCGCCAGCTCGATCTCGACGAGACCGTCCTGCTCCCGTGGGACCTGCGGCGCGGTCACGCAAGCCAGGTCGCCGACACCGTCTACCTGCGGTTCGCGGCCGACAGCGTTGTCACCGCGGGGGGCGCCACCGTAGGGGCCGCCCGCGCCGGGGCGGCGGCGATCGCCTCGGCTGGCGGCGCCACGGTGGTCGAAACCGACGACTACCTGTCGGCCGCCGGCGAGCAGGAGGCCCGTACCAACCGGCAGGGGGCGATCGCGATGCTCGGCATGGCGCTGGTCTACACCGGCATCGCGATCGCCAACACACTGGTCATGGCGACCAGAGACCGGGCGCGGGAGTTCGCGACCGTACGCCTGGCCGGTGCCACCCGCCGCCAGGTACTCGGCCTGGTCGGCATCGAGGCGGTCCTGGTCACCTGTGTCGGCGTTCTGCTCGCCGCTGTCGTCACCGCCGTCACCGCTGCGGGAGCCCGCCACGGTCTCGCCGACCTGGCGCCCTCCGTGCCGGTCGCCGTGCCGTGGCTGCCGCTGGGCGCCATCATCCTTGCCTGCCTGGCGACCGCCGTGCTGGCCAGCCTGGTTCCCGCCGCGCTGCTGCTGCGCCGCCCGCCCGCGGAGTTGGCCGGGGTCCGCGAATGACGCCCGATGACGCCCGATGACGCCCGCAGCCTCCGGCCGGTACTGAACCGTGAGTGAACCGTAGCTGGACCCCGGAGATGCAGGCTTGTAGTTGCAGGTTCACAAGTTGCACGGTCAATGAGTGGGGAGCCGACGCCGGAGGCCGGACAGCGACGGCAGCCACCAGAGCTGGCCGAGCACCCCAAGGGTGACTGGCTCGACACTCGGATGGGAAAGGTATGAAGGCGACATATGAGGCGCCGGCCCTCCAGGATCAGGGATCGTTCCGGAAGGCCACCGGCTTCATCGGCTTCTTCGGAGGCTGGGGCTGGGGTGGTTGGGGCGGCCACCGGCATCACTGGGGCCGCTGGGGCCACCGGGGCCACGGCGGTTGGGGTGGTTGGGGTGGTTGGGGCTGATAGCCCACCAGCCCACCAGCTCACCAGTCCGACATCATCAACCAGCAGGAACCGAGTGGCGACGAGCCGGCGAGCGGCCGTCGCCACTCGCCGTTTCCGGTCGCTGGGTCCGGCGGCGCCCTGGTCGACGTGGAAGCGATACCGGGCCCGCCGTCAACCGTTGATCTGTGCTTTGAGATCCCTGACGGGGAGTACCTGGGGTAGCTGCGGTGATTCCGTGTCCTGATGGCTGGCCTGGCCCGAGTCCTCGAGATAGAGCCCGGCCGCCACGCCGACGACTGCGTACTGGTTGGTGACGTCCTCGCCGTCGCGTGCGAACCTTTCCAGGAACAGGAGATAGGAGGATCCCGGCTTCAGGATGTCGTCCCCGCCGACGCCGCCGGTATCGGTCTGCCGTATTCGGATGGTGCTGGGCAACGTGCCGCGGATAACTTCCGTGACATGTACGTCGGTGATCGTGAATGGTATGCCGGAGATGACCGTGGTCTGGGTCCTGTCGGTCGCCTGAACTCGGACGATCGCGTCGGAGTCGGCTTTCAGCTCGGCGATGTTGTGGTAGCTCTTGACACGACTCGGCCCGGCAGGTGCGGTGGTGCTGCCACCCGCCGGCGAGGGAGAAGCCGAGGGTCCGGAACCCGAGCAGCCGACGATGCAGGCCAGGACAAGAAGAACGAGTGCACAGTGACGACCGGTCTGCCGGGGCATGCAAGCTCCATCGTGCTCAGGCGAGAAAACGGCGGCTGCCAGGGTACTTCCAAACCAAAAGTTACGCTGTTCTTTGCGGAAAGTTCTTCCAAGTCGGAAAACGCGCCGTCCCGCCGGCTCTAGGTTCACGGCATGAAGAAGCGCAGAATCTCGGCCGTCCTCGGCGCGGCCCTCCTCTGTTCCCTGGTCGGCATAGCGCCGAGCGCGTCGGCGGCGGGTCCCGGTGCGACCGCCCCCGTGCACGGAGTCACCCCCGTGCGTCCGTTGCACATTCTGCTCACCAACGACGATGGATGGCGGGGCACCGGAGGCTCCGACACCCCACTGATCGTCGCTCTGCGCGACGCCCTCAAGGCCGCCGGTCATGACGTCGTCGTCGTGGCACCCGGCACCGACCAGAGCGGCCNGGGCGGTCGTATCTCCGCACCCCCGCTGCAGCTTACGGTCGCCAAGCCCGAGCCATCGGTGTGGACGGTCACCCCGGGATCACCCTCGGACAGCGTGTTCTTCGCCTTCGACCAGGTCTTCACGAACGCCAAGCCCGACCTGGTCGTCTCCGGGATCAACCCCGGCAACAACCTCGGTCAGGCGGTCAACCACTCGGGCACCGTCAACGCGGCCGCGACCGCGCTCGAGTTCGGAGTGCCCGCGATCGCGGTCAGCCTGCAGACCTCGAGCACCTGGCGGGAGGGAACGGTCGTCGCCGCGAAGAGCTCGGCCGCCTACGTGGCGGATCTCGTCGCGCGGCTGGAAGGCCGGTCGCAGCACGGCGCGCTGATGCCCCCGGGAGTCGGTCTCAACGTCAACTACCCGCTCCTGGCCGGCCCCGTCGACCCCGCCACCGGCAAACCCGGTTCGGTGCTGCCCCCCAGAGGGGTCCGGCCCACCACGCTGGATACCGGCGTGGCCCTCGACCTTGGCTACACGCCGACCAGCGGGCAGGCGGGACAGCCGGGTACCTACACGATCGGGCTCACCCCGAACGACCAGGCGGCTCCCGCGGGTACCGACACCCGTGCCGTCCAGGACGGATACGTCAGCCTCACCCCACTGGAGGCGGACCGGGACGTGGACGGCTCCACCGAGAGCTGGCTCCACCGCATGCTCTGACGGTCGACATTCTCTCGGGCTTCGTGAACTCCCTCGTGCCCGGCGAACGTGCCAGATGTGCGACGACATCCGGGGCCGGTCCTGGGCAGAGGGGAGATGCGCGATGATCCGAGCGCTCCTTGTCACATGGTGACCACTCTGACCCGGATGGGTCTCGAGGGGCCTTCGGCCGAGGGCGCGGCCCGGGCTACCGCACTGGTCGCGGAGGCGGTGGCCTACGCCCGAGGCCTTGCTGACCTGAAGGAGGCGGGCTACCAGGCGGCGGCGGACCTCGACCGGCGGCTGACGGGTCGAGCCGCCCTCACGCTGGCGCTGGACACGCCGCGCGCGGCGCGACTGCTCGCAGAGTCGGAGGTGGTGCGCCGCACCCTCGCCACCGGCGCAGCGTCCGCCGCCGAGCAGTCCGCCGCGGACCGGGTGCGTGCGGCCTGTCACACGCTCGGGTTCGACCCGACGGCGCGCGACGCGCCAGGCCGGCTCGTCGGGGACCTGACCGTGGAACAGGTCGTCGCCGCGGCCGCGGCCGTCGGTCGGATGTCGCGGCTGGCCGACTCGCTCACCGACCGGGCCGCCCGGGTGGCGGCGAGGCGCTGGTCGGCCGCGCTGGCTGCCGGACCGTCCGTGGAGCGGGAATTCACGGCCATTCGCCGGCGACTCGACAGCGTGCTGACGCCGTCGGGACCGGGCGGTCCCGAGACGGACCCGTCCCGCCTCGCCGCACGCCTGCTGTCGGAGTCGGAGCTCGTCCACTGGCCGGTGCTCGCGGCGCGGCTCGCTCGCATCGGCGAGGCCAGCGGCCACGCGCGGATCGCCGCGATGGTGCGTACCGCGAAGGCCCGGCTGACCGACCAGCAGGCAGAGCGCCGCCGGCAGGCGAGCGTGCGTGGCGGCGTCGACCTGGCCGGTCGGATGGGCCGGGCGGCGAACCGCCGCCCGGCGGCCTGGCCGCTCGAGGCTCCCCGCGGCGAGACGCTGTCCTGGCTGCGCCGTCTGATCTGCGCGCCGCTGCACACCCCCGACGCGGAACGGGTGCTGGCCGCAAGGCTGGGCGCGGACCTGTTCGACCTGCGCAGACCACCCCCGGAGCCGGCCTTCCTCGCCGGCGTCGACATCGGGAACCTGCGGCCCGAGCATGTCGCGCCGTTCCTGCGCCGCATCAGCATGACCCGCCCCGTTCCGAGCGCCGAGGAGTTGTCGGAGGAATCCCTCGAGGCCGACCGCGGCGCTGTCAGCTGGGCGCGGCGCTCGGCGGACGAGCGGCGCTGGGGGCAGGCGGCCGACACCGGGGTGCCGCTGCTGCCGGAGGTGGTCGGAATACCGCATGTGGTGCACGGAATCTGGTTGGGCCAGCCGATGCCCGCGCGGACGGCCTTCCGCGACAACTACGGCGCGGCGGCCCGCCGATACGCGGGCCAGGTCACCGTGGTGCTGTGGACGGATATCCCGCGTGCGCAGTGTGCGGCCGTCCTGGCCGAGCCCGCCCCCCCGGTCGGCGCGGACGACCCGCTCCGGTACGTCCGCACCCTGGCGACCTGGGCCCGTGACAACGACGTGGCGCTGGTCAACGTCGACGAGGTCTTCCACGCCGACCATCCGCTGTACCTGCGTCCGCAGTACGTCCTGGAAATGGCGAAGCAGCGTCCCCGCGGCTACACGAGCGCGACCGATCATCTGCGGGTGGAACTCGTCCACACCTTCGGGGGTCTCTACATCGACGGTGACATCCGGTTCGACGCCGGATCACCGGAAGGCGGGCACCCCGGCTCGGTCCCCGAGCTGCTCGCGGCCGTCGCCGCCTCCACCTGTGGCTTCACCCTGAACATCCTGTCGATCGACATCGGCATCAGCAACGACCTGATCGTCGGATCCGCCCGCCATCCGGCGCTGCGCCTGTGGATGGAATGTGCCAGGCTCAACTACTTCCCTCTGCAGCGGGAGATTGTCGGCGGACTCGAGATGATGGCGCGGCCCTACGTCGGAGCCTCCCACCAGGGGCTGCGCCACCTCGCCCCGCACCGCACGGGACGGGTCCACCACGTCCCCCTCGAGCTGCTGGGCATCACCCGCGACGACCTCACCCCCACCGGGGGAGCCGTCATCACCACCAACGAGATCACCTGGGTGCCCCGCGGGCGGGAACGAGTCGAGTTCGACGTGACCGGCGCCGATCCCGCCGATCCGGCCACCCGGGACGAGGTGCTGACGCGGACGATGGGGCTCGTGACGTTCCTGCTCTGGCAGCTCGTAGCCAGGGAGGGCAACCTGTATCTGTCGGCGGTGGAGCCCGTCGTCCTCGCCCTGCCGGACCCGGACGCGGTCTGGATCGCCCTGCTGGGCTTCCTCGCCGCTGCCAACGCCGCGCGCGTGCTCGTCACGTCGGTCACCGACCACCGCCGCGGTGAGGACGGCACCCTCGAATACGTCCGGCTACCCCGCGAGGCGGAGGCGTTCCTGGATCGGGAGGCCAGTCCGCCGTCCTGGTTCGGCAGCGAGCTGGCCGAAGGCGACCGGCCGGTGTGGCTCCTCGACGAGGCCGTCACCCCCGTCGCCCTGCGCACGCCGTCGGCGGCAGCCGCGGTGCTCGCCGGCCGGGCATGATCCGGACCGTTCGGGAGCTTCCTTGCCCTCAAGGCAGGCCGAAAACTGATGCGACGCGGGGGGATTGTCTGAGCAAGACTGTTCAGTCGTGCTGCTGACCATCGCCACGACGCACCCGCCGGCCCGCGACCTCGGGTTTCTGCTGCACAAGCATCCGGACCGGGTGCACTCGTTCACCGAGCCGATGGGCACGGCGCACGTGTTCTACCCGGAGACGACCGGCGACAGGTGCACCGTCGCCCTCCTGCTCGAGGTGGATCCGGTCAGACTCGTGCGCGGACGCGCCGGGCCGGCGGGGGAGGGGTTCGCGCTCACCCAGTACGTCAACGACCGGCCGTACGCCGCGTCGAGCATGCTCGCAATGGCGCTCAAGGACGTCTTCCGCACGGCTATGACCGGCCGGTGCGACGCGCGACCGGAGCTCGCCGCCACGGCCATCCCGCTGGAGATCCACGTGCCGGCGGTCGCCTCCCGAGCGGGCTCGGACCTGCCGCGTCGCCTGTTCGAGCCGCTCGGCTGGCAGGTGGCGGTGGCGACCGGCCCGCTCGATCCCGACGTTCCCGAGTGGGGCGAGTCGCCCTACCTCGACGTCCGGCTGCGCGGGACGGTCCGGCTCGCCGAGGCGCTCAACCACCTGTACGTCCTGTTGCCGGTCCTGGACGACGCGAAGCACTACCGGGTCGGCGGTGACGAGGTCGACAAGCTGCTACGGGCCGGTGCCGACTGGCTGCCGAGCCATCCGGAGTCCGAGCTCATCGCCCGCCGTTATCTGTCCCATCGCCGCGAGCTGACCCGTTCGGCACTGGCCCGCCTCGCCGAGGTGGACGACACCGAGCCCGAGCAGCTCGACGACGCCCTCGCCGGCGCCGTCGACCTGGACCCGCCGGACCGTCCGCTCTCCCTGGCCGAGCAGCGCCGCGGCGCGGTGCTGGCCGTGCTGCGGTCGCATGCCGCCCGCCGGGTCGGCGACCTCGGCTGCGGCGAGGGTCTGCTGGCCCGGGACCTGCTCGCGGAGGGGACCATCGAGCACGTCGTCGCCGCGGACGCGTCCGCGCGGGCGCTGCGCATCGCGGGGAGTCGGCTGGGGGTGGAACGGATGAGCGACTCCCAGCGGGCCCGCCTCACCCTGATCCAGTCCTCGCTGACCTACCGGGACGAGCGGTTGACCGGACTGGACGCGGCGGTGCTGATGGAGGTCGTGGAGCACGTCGACCCGTCGCGGCTCGGCGCCCTGGAGGCGACCGTCTTCGGGTACGCCGCCCCTGCCCTGGTGCTCGTCACCACCCCGAACGTGGAGCACAACGTCCGCTTCGCCACGCTGCCCGCGGGGGCGATGCGCCACCGGGACCACCGCTTCGAGTGGTCCCGGGCGCAGTTGCGCGCCTGGGCCGGGCGGGTGGCCGCCGAGCACGGCTACACCGTCCGTCACCTGCCGATCGGCCCGGACGACCCGGAGGTCGGGCCGCCGACGCAGTTGGCCGTCTTCAGCCGGGCGGTGGCCGCATGACGCCCGACCGCACCGAGCCGTCGCCGTCGCCGTCGCCGTTGCCGTTGCCGTTGCCGTCGCCGCGTCAGCTCGCCGTTCCCGCGCTCAGCCTGGTCGTGCTGGTCGGGGCGAGCGGCTCAGGGAAGTCCACGTTCGCGCGGACGCACTTCCGGGCCACCGAGGTGATCTCGTCCGACTTCTGCCGCGGACTGGTCGCCGATGATGAGAACGACCAGTCCGCGACGCCGGAGGCGTTCGAGCTGCTGCGCTACATCGCCGGCAAGCGCCTGGCGGCCGGTCGGCTGACGGTGATCGACGCCACCAATGTCCAGCCGGACGCGCGCCGCCCGCTGGTCACCCTTGCCCGCGAGCACGACGTGCTGCCGGTCGCGATCGTCCTCGACGTGCCCGAGGGGGTGTGCGCGGCACGCAACGCCAGCCGCGCGGATCGCGACTTCGGCCCGCACGTCGTGCGCCGCCAGCGCGACCAGCTCCGGCGCGGGCTGCGGGGGCTGTCGCGCGAGGGGTTCCGCACCGTCCACCTGCTGCGCGGCGAAGGCGAGATCGCGGACGTCGGCATCACCCGGACACCGCTGTTCAACGACCTGCGGCACGAGACCGGCCCGTTCGACGTCATCGGTGACATCCACGGCTGCCGCGCGGAGCTGGAGGCGCTGCTGGACCGACTCGGCTACACGCTGGGTCGGGACGAGGCGGGCCGAGCGGTCGGCGCCGCGCACCGCGACGGCCGTCGAGTGATCTTCGTGGGTGATCTCGTCGACCGCGGCCCGGACACCCCGGGGGTGCTGCGGCTGGTGATGGGGATGGTCGCCGCCGGCGCGGCGTTCTGCGTGCCGGGCAACCACGAGAACAAGCTGCTGCGGGCGCTGCGCGGTCGGGACGTGCGCATCGGCCACGGCCTGGCCGAGTCGCTCGCGCAGCTCGCGACGGAGCCGGCGCCGTTCCGGGCGCAGGTCGAACGCTTCCTCGACGGGCTGATCTCCCACTACGTGCTCGACGGCGGCGGGCTGGTCGTCGCGCACGCCGGCCTGCCCGAGCGCTACCACGGCCGCGCCTCCGGGCGGGTCCGCGAGCTCTGCCTGTACGGGGAGACGACCGGGGAGAGCGACGAGTACGGCCTGCCGGTGCGCCACCCGTGGGCGCAGGAGTATCGGGGAAAGGCGACGGTGCTCTACGGCCACACGCCCGTACCGACCCCGGAGTGGGTGAACAACACCCTCTGCGTCGACACCGGGTGCGTCTTCGGCGGGAGCCTGTCGGCCCTGCGCTATCCGGAACGTGAGCTCGTCGCGGTGCCGGCGGCCGAGGTCTACTGGGCACCGGCGCGGCCGTTCCCGGCCAACCCCGAGGCCGCGGACGCCGCCGAGTGGCCCGCGGCGGGATCCGTCGCGGTGGGCCGCCGGGATCCCGAGGTCCTGGACCTCACCGACGTGCTGGGCACCCGGGTCGTCGAGACGCGCCACCAGAAGCGGATCAGCGTGCGGGAGGGGAACGCGGCCGCCGCCCTGGAGGTGATGAGCCGGTTCGCGATCGACCCGCGGTGGCTGCTCCACCTGCCGCCGACGATGAGCCCGGTGGCCACCTCCACCGTCGCGGACCTGCTCGAACACCCCGACCAGGCCTTCGAGGCCTACCGCGACGCCGGCGTCGCCGCGGTGGTCTGCGAGGAGAAGCACATGGGCTCGCGGGCGGTCGCGCTGGTGTGCCGGTCGCTCGACGCGGCGCGGGGCCGCTTCGGCGCGCCCGACGACCGGGCCGGCGCGGTGTGGACCCGCACCGGGCGGCCGTTCTTCCCCGGCGAGCTCACCGCGGAGCTCGTCGACCGGCTGCGCGCCGCCGCCGAGGCGGCCGGGCTGTTCGACGAGCTCGACACCTCCTGGCTGCTGCTCGACGCCGAACTGCTGCCCTGGAGCGCCAAGGCCGGGCAGCTCCTGCGCGAGCAGTACGCCGCGGTCGGCGCGGCGGCGCGGGCGTCCCTGCCGGTCGCGGTGGACCTGCTCGAGCAGGCGGCTCGGGGCGGTCGGGAGGTGGGCGACCTGCTGATCCGAACCCGATCCCGGGCGGCGAACGCGGCCGCCTTCGGCGCCGCCTACCGGCGCTACCAGTGGCCCACCGACGGCCTGCGCGGGGTTCGGATCGCCCCCTTCCAGGTGCTGGCGAGCGAGGGCGCGGCCCACCACGGGCGGCCGCACGCCTGGCACCTCGACCTCGCCGACCGGCTGGTGGCCGCCGATCCCGACCTGGTCGCGCCGACCCGGCGGATCTTCGTCGACACCACCGAGCCGGAGTCGGTCGCGGCGGCGACCGCGTGGTGGACCGAGCTGACCGCGGCGGGCGGGGAGGGGATGGTCGTCAAGCCCGCGGCCAACCTGACCGTCGGCCGCCGCGGCATCGTCCAGCCGGGGCTGAAGGTGCGCGGCCGGGAGTACCTGCGGATCATCTACGGCCCGGACTACACCGAGCCCGCCAACCTGGAACGCCTGCGGGAACGCGGCCTTGGGCACAAGCGCTCGCTGGCGCAGCGTGAATACGCCCTCGGGCTGGAGGCGCTCGACCGTCTCGCGCTCGGCGAACCGCTCTGGCGGGTGCACGAATGCGTCTTCGCCGTGCTCGCCCTGGAATCCGAGCCGGTCGACCCGCGGCTGTGAGCCCAGCCTGCTGATCAGCATTGGTCTTCGGGTCGGCTGCCGCGGTGGGGCTCGGGATTGAGGAGGGCGTGGATCGAGTCGATGAGGCTGAGTCGGCCGCCGTCGGGGGTGTGGATGGCGGTGGGGGTGTCGGGCAGGGTCGTGGTCAGGTGGACGGTCAGGGTGTGTTCGGGGGCCATCAGCCCGGGGGCCTGCCGGTCGAGGAACCCGTCGGCCAACGC